>JAJRQI010000040.1 GCA_024280335.1 Deltaproteobacteria bacterium | reverse complement strand
GGAACCCTGGATCGGGTAGATAAAACCGGTGAGGATGATACAGAAAGCCAGGAACGACCAGAGCTTGATCCGTTCGGCGACACAACCGGAGACCACCGAACAGGCTGCGCCGCAGAAGACCATCTGAAAAAACCAGTCGGATGCGGCAGAGTACCCGGCCGAGTAGTCGCCCGCCAGCGCCGCCGCATCATCGGCTGCCCAGAACCCGAAGCTGCCGACAAAGCCGCCATCGACCCCGGCGTACATCAGGTTGTAGCCACAGAGGTAGAAAAGGATTCCGGCAATGCCGAACAGCGAAATATTCTTCAAGCAGATGGTGGCAACGTTCTTCGAGCGCACCAGACCGGACTCAAGCATGGCGAAACCGGCCGCCATCCACATCACCAGAATTCCCATGATCAGGAAGGAGAAGGTATTGAGGATGTAGGACATTTCTGAGATCGGCGCAGCTTCGGCCAGCGCCAGGCTCGGCAGGCCGAGCAACAGGCCGGTGAGCAGGACGGAGGTGAATTTCTTCATGACGTTTGGCTCCTTTATTGGCAACGGTTCAACCATCGTGGATAAATCTAGAGAGAATCAACACCGGTTTCACCGGTCCGAATCCGGATACATTGATCAACCGGCTTGACGAAAATCTTGCCGTCACCGATCCGCCCGGTACAGGCTTCACGCTGTACGGCAGCAACAACCTCATCGACCTGAGCTGCCGCAACGACCAACTCCAGTTTCACCTTGGGGATAAAATCGATCTGATACTCGGCGCCGCGATAAAGTTCAGTGTGCCCCTTCTGACGACCGAAACCGCGAACCTCACTGACGGTCATGCCGTTAACACCCAACTCACAGAGGGCAGACTTTACGTCATCCAACTTGAACGGTTTGATGATGCACTCAATTTTTCTCATGCGTGGAATCTCCTTTCTGGAGAGATCAGATTTAAAAGTGGGACAATTTTGTACGAAAGATCGATTCAATCTGTGCCGGGTCACTGAGGGTTGCAGATCCATCTTGCGACCTCGGCTCCGGTCAGGACTTATAGCAGCCAGCATGCCAACTCCATAACCAACTGATTCCATTGAGGATAAATAAAATTCGTGGCATTTTTGCCTATTTTTCATGCAACCAAAACAGGCAAGCTGCCGTCCCTCTGCACAAAAAAAGAGCCATTGTAAAAAAATGTAAAGCGGGTTGACAGGCATTTCAAACGAGTGTTTTAATCACTTGTATGTCACCATCATAAAAGGAACACGCATGTCTCAAACCGACACCAAAACCTGTATTCTCGACGCCGCCGAAAAGCTCTTTGCCGAGGATGGCTTTCACAACACCTCGCTACGCGGGATTACCAGTCTGGCCACCGTCAACCTTGCCGCAGTCAACTACCACTTCGGCTGTAAGGACGCCCTGCTGCAAGCGGTCATCGATCGTCGCCTGCTGCCGCTGAACCAGCTTCGCCGGCAGAAACTGCAGGCGGCTCTGGACCGGGCTGAAGCAACCGGTCGCCGCCCGGAGGTCCGGCAGCTGCTCTGCGCTTTTATCGAGCCAACCCTGGAATTTCGCAACTCCAGCCCCGGAGCCAAGGACTTTATCGCCCTGATCGGCCGTGCGATGAACGAACCGGACGAAACCATACGCAACTGTTTCCTTCGGCAGGTGTTGCCGATCTTCCAGTTGCTTTTCAGCGGACTGCAGCGGGCTCTGCCGGACTTATCAGAAAACATCCTGATGGCCCGGTTGCAGTTCACGATGGGCACCATGGGCCATGTGATGTGCATCAGTGCGCAACCGGCCCTGCAAATCCCCGGTTTTCCGAACCCCGTGGCTGACGACAAGCTGGCAAAGGAACTGATCACCTTTGTCTGTGCCGGACTGGAGGCGCCATGCTGAAACGCTTCCTGATACTTTGGAGTCTGCCGATATGGCTGATCGGTTGCAGCCTGCACCAGCCGCAGCTGGTTGAACTCTCAGTACCGCTGCCGCAGCAATACACGGAACTGACGGACCAGGGGGAAACCGAACCGCCGCTGGAGCGCTGGTGGCAAAGCTTCAACGATCCCCGGCTAAACGCCCTGATGAGTGAACTGTTCGACCAGAACCTGCAACTGCAGCAAGGTTTCGCCCGGCTTCAGCAGGCCCGGGCCGGTTTAAACAACAGCCGTGCCGGACAACGGCCATCACTTGATATTGAAGGGCAGTACAGCCGCAATCAGGTCCCCGGCTTTGTCAGCACGGCGATCACCAACAACTACCGTTTAGCCGCGGCAGCGGGCTTCGAACTCGACCTCTGGGGCAAGCTGCGGTCCCGGAGCAAGGCCGCCGCGATGGAGCTGCAGGCCGAGCGGGGAGAATTGCAGACGCTCTACCTGAGTCTCTCTGCCCAATTGGTCGACCTTTACTATCTGGCCGCCGAACAGCGGCAACAACTGGTTTTGCTCGACCGCATCAGCACTGCCCGGCAGGAAACCCTGAAAATGATTGAAAACCGCTACCGTTCAGGGCTGTACACAGTCGAGGAGGTTTATCAGGCCCAGCGGAATCTGGCCGAGGCCGAGGCCGAACGACCACTGACAGAGACGAATCTGATCGCGACCGAACACGCGATTGCGGTCCTGCTCGGCCGCTACCCGCAGCGCAACCCGGACAGCGAAGCAAATTCACTCCCCCAGCCCCCAGCCCCCTTCCCGACCGGGCTACCGTCACAACTGATCGCTCGCCGACCCGACCTGCAAGCCGCCTTGCGCCGCATCGCAGCGGCAGATGCACGGGTCGCGGCGGCGATTGCCGACCGTTTCCCGGCGATCCGCCTGCAGGCTGATTACGGCATTCTGCAAAACGATTTCGGCATCGGCGCCATAACCGGCACCTTCTGGACGCTGCTCAGCGGGCTCAGTCAACCGGTCATCGACGGCGGCCGACGACGCGCCGAAGTTGACCGTAACCGTGCCCTGCTGCGGGAGATCGTGGCCCGTTACCAGCAGGTGGCTCTTGAAGCGTTCAAGGAAGTGGAAACAGCCCTCTCTGCCAACCGGACCGGCGCAGAACGTGTCAACCACCGACAAGCGGCAACGGTCGCCAGCGCCGCCGCCTACCGTCTGGCCAAGCACCGTTATCGTTCCGGCCTGAGTGACTACCTGCCGATCCTGAGCAGCGAAATCGCTGACCTCAGCGCCCGCCGGCAGTTGCTGGCGGCACGCCGCCAACTGATCTCGGAACGGATCTCATTGGCCCGCGCCCTCGGCGGCAACTGGATGGCGACAGAACTGGACAAACAACAAACCCTCAGCGACAAGCGGAATAAATCATGACAAGTAAAACGAAAAAACCCGGCAAAGCACTGAAAATCATCCTGCCGCTGCTGGTTCTGCTGCTCGGTGCGGGTGGTTTTATTCTGCTCGGCAAGCTGAAGCAGACTCCGCAACGACAGGTGCCGGCGCAACGCGGTGTGCTGGTCGAGGTTCTCGAACTGCAAGCGACCCCGCACCAGATCAGCGTCTATGCCACCGGTACCGTGCAACCGGCGCGGCAGATCTCGCTGGTTCCGGAAATCAGCGGCAAGGTAATCTGGATGGCTCCGCAACTGGTCGACGGCGGTTTCTTCCGCCAGGGCGAGACGCTGCTGAAGATCGAACCAGCCGACTACCGATTGGCGGTTGAGCGTGCTCAAGCGGAGGTTGCCCGCGCCAAGGTTGCGCTGGCCACCGAGCAGGAACGGGCACGGATCTCGCTACAGGAGTGGCAACTGATCGACTTGCCTGACAAAGGCGAACCGGGGCCGCTGGTCAGCCGTGAGCTGCAGCAACAGCAGGAAGAAGCGAACCTGGCGGCGGCCCTTGCCGCCCTGCAACAGACCCGGTTAAACCTTGAGCGGACCGAACTGAAAGCCCCCTTTAACGGCCGTATTCGGCAGGAGCAGGTTGATCTCGGCCAATATCTACGCGCCGGAACCAGCATCGGCAGCTACGCCGGCAGCGACCGGGCCGAGATCTATGTGCCACTGTCGCTGGAAGATCTGCGTTGGCTTCAGGTTCCGACCGCCGCCAGCGGCCGACCCGGCTCACTCGCCACGATCCATCTGCCGGACAACAGCAGCAGTTGGCAGGGAAAGATCGTCCGCAGCCTCGGTGAAATCGACCCGACCAGCCGCATGGCAACGGTGGTGGTCGAGGTGGAGGATCCCTATCAGTTGCAAAGCAAGACCAGCTCGACCGAACTGAGCAACGGCCTGTTTGTCGAACTGCAGTTTCTCGGCGACAAACTTGACAGCAGCTTCAGCATCCCGCGCAGCGCACTGCGCAACGACAGCCAGGTCTGGATCGCCGATCAGGAAAACCGCCTGCGGTTGCGATCGGTGGAAATTCTGCGCCGCGAAAAACAGCAACTGATTCTCCAGCAGGGGGTAAATAACGGCGAAAAACTGATCCTGACCACCCTCTCCGGCGCCGCTGAGGGGCTGCTGTTGCGGCCGATACTGCAGGAGCAGCAACCATGAACAGCGCCGTCAAATGGATGGCCAAAAACCATGTGACCGCCAACCTGCTGATGCTGGCGTTGATTATCGGCGGCATCATCATGGGGCCGAGCATCAAACAGGAGATTTTCCCTGAGGTCTCACTCGATCGGGTTTCGGTGACCGTTGACTATCCGGGTGCCGGTCCGGAAGAGGTCGAAGACGGGATTCTGCTGAAGATCGAGGAGAGCCTGACCGCCGTCGACGGCATCAAGCAGCTCAAGGCGACCGCCGACGAAGGCTCCGGTACGGTCACGGCAGAGGTGTATGCCGATGCCGATGTCGATCTGGTGCTGCAGGACATCAAAAGTGAAGTCGATCGGATTCGAACCTTCCCTGAGGACGCCGAAAAACCGATCATCAGTAAACTGTCCAACCGCCGCGAAGTCATTTCGGTGGTGATCTACGGCGACACCAGCGAGCGGGTACTGCGGGAGCAGGCGGAGCTGATCCGTGATGAGCTGCTGGAACTGCCGGAGATCACCCAGGTCGATCTGAGCGGCGTGCGCGATTTTGAAATCACCATCGAAATTCCGGAAGAGACCCTGCGCCGTTACAACCTGACCCTGGATCAGGTCGCGGCCCGTATCCGTGCCGCATCCCTCGACCTGCCGGGCGGCACGGTAAAGACCCGCGGCGGTGAAATCCTGCTGCGGACCAAAGAGCGTCGCTACTGGGGACCGGGCTACGCCGACATCACGATTCTGAGCAGTGCCGACGGCGCCCGGGTTCGCCTGGGCGAGCTGGCCAACGTTGTCGACGGCTTTGCCGACAGCGAAACCTACGGCCGTTTTGACGGCAAACCGGCGGCGATGATCAAAGTATTCCGCATCGGCGAGCAGAAACCGACCGAAATTTCCGAACAGACCATCGCTTACGTCGCCGCCAAACAACGACAACTTCCCGAAAGCCTGCAGCTGGCGATCTGGAACGACACCACTGAAATTTTCAACAGCCGCATGAGTCTGCTGCAGAAAAACGCCATGATCGGTCTGACCCTGGTGCTGATCATCCTCGGGCTGTTCCTGGAGATCCGCCTCGCCGCCTGGGTGATGCTCGGCATCCCGATCTCCTTCTTCGGCACCCTGTTTGTCATGCCCTGGCTCGGCGTGTCGATCAACATGATCTCGCTGTTCGCCTTTATCCTGGCACTGGGGATTCTGGTCGATGATGCCATCGTCGTCGGTGAAAACATCTACGAACACCGACAAAAGGGCAAAGCCTACGCCAAGGCGGCGATCGACGGCGCGCTGGAAGTGGCGATACCTGTCACCTTTTCGATCTTGACCACAGTTGCCGCCTTTCTGCCGCTGATTTTTGTCTCGGGGATGATGGGCAAGTTCATCCGGGTCATCCCGATTATCGTCATCACCCTGTTGCTGATGTCGCTGATTGAATCGTTGCTGGTGCTGCCTGCCCACTTAAGCAGCGGCAAGCGGCGCAGCAAAAACGGCGGGTTGCTCGAACGGATCGACCGGGTCCGGCTCTGGTTCGGCGGCACTCTGCAGCGTTTTATCGACGGTCCCTATCTGCGGCTGCTGAAAATGAATCTGAACTATCGCTACGTCTCGCTGGCGATCGGCATTGCCATGCTGATGCTGACCGTCGGCGTCGTCAAGGGGGGGATTGTCAAGTTTCGCTTCATGCCGGAGGTGGATGGTGACAAGATCACCGCCGCGATCCAGATGGAGCGCGGCGTGCCGATCGAAGAGACCGGCCGGATCACTGAGCTGGTCATGCAAAAAGGCCTGGAGACGGTCGCGGAATTCGACGCCGAACGCCCGGCCGACAAGGGAATTCTGCGCAACATCTACATGGTGGTCGGCGGCAATATCCCCGGCGGCGGTCCGGTCGGCGGCCGCACGGTTTCGGCCACCCATCTGAGCAACATCGCCATGTTCCTGGTCGAAAGTGAAGAACGCAACATCCCGACCACTGAGATCTCTGCCCGCTGGCGCGAAAAAGTCGGCGAGATTCCCGGCGTCGATTCCCTGACCTTCCGCTCCAACCTGATGCGGATGGGTGCCAATGTCGATGTTCAGCTGGCCCACCAGGACTTCGCCGTCCTCGAACTGGTCGCCGACCGGATTCGCGCTTTACTGGCCGAATATCCAGGCGTCAGCGATATCGAGGACAGCTACGCCCGCGGCAAGCAGGAGATCAAACTGAAACTGAAACCAGCCGCCCGTACCCTGGGAATCACCGAAAGCGATCTCGGCCGTCAGGTCCGCGCCGCCTTCTACGGTGCCGAAGCCCTGCGGCTGCAACGGGGACGGAATGAAATCAAGGTGATGGTCCGCTACCCGGAAGCGGAAAGACGCGTGCTGTGGAATTTTGAAAATATGCGTATCCGCACCCCCGGCGGTCAGGGCATCCCCTTAGCTCAAGCCGCAGAGGTGATCGAAAGTCGCGGCTTTTCCCAGATCAACCGCACCGATCGCAAACGGGTCATCAATGTCTCGGCGATGGTCGATGCACACACCGCCAACGCCCAGGAAATCATCAATGACCTGAAACAGAACCTGCTTCCGCAACTGATCAACGACTACCCCGGCCTGAGCTGGGATATGGAGGGGGAAGAGAAGGAGCGGAGCGATTCACTCGGCAGCATGCTGAGCGGTTTCAAGCTGGCACTGGTGGCGATTTTTATTTTGCTGGCGATCCCTTTCCGCAGCTACACCCAGCCGCTGCTGATCATGGTGGCGATCCCCTTCGGCATGATCGGCGCGGTCATCGGCCACATCATCATGGGCTTCGACCTCAGCCTGCTGAGTATGTTCGGGCTGGTGGCGCTGTCCGGGGTGGTGGTCAACGACTCGTTGCTGTTGATCGACCAGAGCAACCGCAACCGGCGCGACGGAATGCCACTCTACGAGGCGATCGTCGCCGCCGGCACCCGGCGTTTCCGGCCGATCATCCTGACCTCGCTGACCACCTTCTTCGGCCTGATCCCGATGATTCTGGAAACCAGCGTGCAGGCGCAATTTCTGATCCCGATGGCGCTCTCCCTGGGGTTCGGTATCCTCTTCGCCACCGGCATCATCCTGCTGCTGATCCCGGCGCTCTATCTGATCTTGGAGGATGTCCGCCGATTGTTCGGTCTGCAGGAGAGCCACGCCGTGCATCCGCTGGAGCCACTGGAAGAGGCTGGCTCAGTCGACAATTAGACAAAGGATGTCATCATAAAAGAGAGGTCTTTTCAGCAGGGGGACAGGTCAGGAGGTCGTTATGAAAATCGAAGTTCTGGGTGATGGCTGCAGCAAGTGCGATCGGTTGAAAACCAAAGTCCGTCAGGCGCTCGATGAACTGGATCTGAAATTTGAAGTGCACTCGGTGATCGACCCTGAGCGGTTGGCCGAGTTGCACACCCTGAGCATGCCGCAACTGGTGATAAACGGGCAGATGAGTTCAACGAAAACCACGATGTCGGTCGCCGAAATCAAGGAACTGTTCCGCATTTCAGCAGACTGACCGGAATGGCGCTAGTTTAAGGGGGAGATGTCAGCAAAACCGGGCCTGTTCCTGCGCGTGGCTGCGGCCTTTTTCGGTTAACTGGAAACGGACGATCGGCAGAGCGGTCATGGTAATTTTCAGCAGCCCTCTGTGCAGCAGTGAGTCCAGGGTAGTTTTCAACCGCGCCGGTTCCAGGTGCAGATCAACATTAAGCTGTTTGCGCGACAGGCTCTTGCCGTCGTGCATGACCCGCTGCTGAAACCGGCAGCTGCCGGAACCGGTCCCCGCAACGGTTATTTCTGTTGCCAACTCCCGTCAGGCTTTTCCAGATACCAGCCCTTTTTGGCCTGTTTGCGCCAGGAATCTGCAAAAATATTCTGCACCTCACCGACCTTGTCCTGGAATTTATTGGCAACAGCAATTTCCCGGTAGAGGCGCTTGCGGTCCTGATTTTCCGCTTTGACCAGTTTGTTGACCTGGCCTTTCAGCTTCAGACTTAACCCTTTGCCGCTGCGGACCTTGAGCAGACCATTGTTACCGAGGCCGACATTTCCAGACTGCAGGAAACCGATCAGCGCGCCGGCACGATTTTTAATCGAAGTTTTGATGGCACGGATAGTCGGGGTGCTGACATTAATATCCTGTGCAGCATAGGCGCTTGCCGGTTGCAACAGCTGGTAAAAACCACTGCCGGGGGATTTCTCCTTGGGCTGCGGCGCCAGTTCGTCAGACCCGTTCTGGAGGCGGTCACCCCAGACCTCGTTGACGATTTTATCCGCGGCACCGCGGATCTCCTCGGCCGGGAAATAGATATTAATGGTCACACAAGAGACAACCGTCAGTGCCAGCAACAGGCTTAAACTGCGAGCGATTGTTTTCATCTTTATCCTCCGTAGGTCAGTTGTTTCCTGCCGTTTCACGTCAGTTTCCAGCCCGATTGATGCGGCCGAGGCGATTCAGCATCTCTTTGAAAGAGATGGTCGGCGTGGTGGTTGTGATATCGATCCGGGGCGGCAGCAGTCCACCCTTGACCAGGTACCGGTTCGATCCGGCTAAAGCCGTCCCCAATAGGGTAAAGATATCATTTTCCAGCGAGCATTTGAAACCGATCTTCTTATAGCGGTAAAAATCGATGAAGCGATAGAAACCCCGGGAGAGCGCCGCCGAAATCCCACCTTGACTGAGAATGCTGAGGTTATTCAGGGCTTTGACACTGATGTTGCGCTTGCCTTTATTGCGCGATGCAACGGCCGCTTCAAAGGCGGCAGGGGTGCTGCCGAATAGCTTTAAGCCATGAATATGTCCGTCGAGCAGACCGTTCATTTCGCCGAAGTCGAAGGTCCGGGTCGCCTGCAGCAGATCCAGCCCGGAGAAATCAATATCGGTATGAAAGATCGGATAACTGGAAAACGGGTCACGATAACGCATGTTACGCAATTGGAAACGGCCGCCGAAGACCTCGATAGTGGCGAGGCCGTCGGTGCTGAGTTCCCGGTCGGCGTAGCGGATCGTTCCCAGATCGGCGCTGAGCCGCCCCTGCATCACCGGCAGCCCGAGTTCTTCGGTCAATGCCGCCAGCTCGACTTCGGTTATATTGATTTTGACTGAGCCTTGCGGTCGGCCGGACGGCCAGCCCAGATTGAGATTCTCAATCGCGACCCGGCCGCCGGCCAACTGTAGCAAAAGAGGCGAACGAAAGCTGAGACGATTGGTCGACGCAGCCAGTTGCAGGCGCCCTTTGCCCAGGCTTGCCAAACCGGCGGACAAAGCTGCGAAAGATATTTCCCCAAAATATTCTCCGGCAGGATTTTCTTCGCTCGGCACTTTTCCTGCGCTGATGGCGAAGGGGATGGTGCCGCGTCCATCGACCATTTCCAACTGGTGACGTTCCCAGTAGGCATCCAGCCCGCGGAACTCCAAACTCCCGTTGGTTTGCCACCCGTCCAAATTCCAGAGCAGGTTGTAGTTAAGGGCCAGGTTGCCCTCAAGAGTCAGCCCGGCTGCCGCCGGTTGAACTTCGCTCAACAGCGGCCCGATATGTTCCCCGTAGCTTCCGGCCAGTTCAGCAAGCTCGAGACGACCTTGTATGTTGATCTGTTCCGGGCTGAGCAGACCGGTGGTCGACAGGGTTCCGAGTTGCGGCAAGTAGATTTTGAGGGAACGGAGAGTTAAACTTCCGGTTCCGGTGGCAAGCTCCCCGCTGAGGGAAAAATCGCTCCGATAGCGGGAAAGATCGGCATAGAATTCACCGGCGAGAATCTCCTGTGCCGCAACCGTGCCACGCAGCTCGAGTGCCAGCGGCCCTTGCGGCCAGGGCCCGCGAATAGCGCCCTGCAGTTCGAGCGCGGCTTCGCCAACCCCGGTTTGTTCATCCGGGGAGAGGTAGTTCAACTGTGCCAGAGACAGCTGCTGCAGAGTCAGGGAAAACCGTTGCGCCGAATAGTTCCCTGAGCCTCGGACCTTGACCTGCGCGCTCAACTCATCACCGCGGCTGATCCCGAGGGCGAAAGAAGTTTCTGCAAAATTGAGCTGACCGGCAGCTAACTGTAACTTGGTGCGGCCGACCAACTCGCTCAGGACCAGCTCAGGCAGGGTGATCTGATCGGCCGTCAAGTGGATGTTGCCAGCCCAATGTACAGCTTTTCTGGACAGTTGCCCCGAGGCTTTGAGGCCGCTTGCCGATTGGATTTGTGCGGGGACTTGCCCAGGTGCCAGCAGCTTTTTGAGTTGCTGCAGGCCTGCGACGGTCAGGGAAAAGTTCAGCTGCCGAAAATCTCCGTCGACCACGAGGAATGGCTGTGAAGCCAGTTGCAGGTTGAGAGAGAATTCTTCCCTTTCACCAGCCAGCAGCAATTTTCCTTGGCCGCTCAGGTTAGCGATATTGAGCAGATATTCAGTGCCCGATGGTGCCGCCGCTTGGCCGTGAATCTCAGCTGTCAGTTCAAATTGATTCCCGTGCAGCGAGTATTCCGCCGCCAGTTGCAGACCACCGGCAATCGGTAACGCCGGCCCGCCAAGCAACGCGATTTTGAGGCGATCGGCAGCGGGGATTTCCACCAGTGCCTGCCCGGAGAGATTATTATTGCCATCAAGCTGGGCGCTGAAGTTGAGGGTTGATTTTGCCGGGCCCTGCAGTTGCCCAGCGATTCGCCAGCCTTGCGCTTCCCGGTTGAGCAGCAGCTTGAGCGCAGTAAAGCTGCAGCTCAGGTCGTTCCCGCCGATCAGGCCTTCTGCAACCTGCAACTCCAGTTCGATGCCTTGGCCATCCAGAGCAAAACCGATCGTCGCATCGGAGAGTGAAAAGGCCATACCTGCAGGGAGGAGAGAAGGCTGACCCAGGGCGCTCAAGATCCCCTGCAGTTTGCGCTGATCGAATTGCTCCAGCTGCATCGTACTGCGCTCAAGGGTAATGCCGGTTTCCGCAAGCGTTATCGGCAGCGGCGCCGTGAGTAGCTGCCGGCCCTGCCAGGAAATATCCTCCAGGGTCAAGCTTGGCGGTTGGGATAATTCGGCGACTCCACTGATGGCGAGCGGATGTTTTCGGTCCGGACCGAAAAATGCGGCGAGATTGAAATCAATCTCCTGCTGCAGACTTCCGGAAAAATTCAGCGCATGAAATTCCAGTTGCCGCTCTGCGGTATGGAGCAACAGCTGACCGTCGGCAATCGTCAGCTGTTCGATGCTGAAGGGCAGCTGCTCCGGAAATTCCCATGAGATTTCGGGCGTTTTCTTTCTGTTTTGCGCGAGGAAGATTTCAACCTTTGGGGTGGCGATGTGCAGCGCATCAAGTTGCCGCTGCCAGAGGGAATCGGGGGTGAAGTTCAGTTCCACGCGCGGGACAGCTATCCGCACTCGCCCCGGGCCATCAACCTGTAAATCAAGGATCTCCAGCCCGGTGTCTGTCGCGGCCAGCCGGCCGATCTGAACCTTTGCTGCAAGCCATTGCTCGGCTAGTTTTTCAATTTGCGGGCGAGCAATTTTATCCAGAATCTGCTCAGCGTAGATCCAGCAGGCCCCGGCGAACAGGAGCATAGCCAGCAGCAGAATCAGGGGAACTCTGTAGAGGAGTTTTTTCATCGCTTCCCGATAGCAAAAAAGAGCCGTAACTTCAGCCTGCCAACTGTCCCTTCACCCGCAGCAGATAATTCCGTGTTTCCTGCGGCATATTGTCCAGTCCTTCGCGATCGACGTTGCCCGGTCCCCAGTTGTAAGCGGCCAGAGCATGATCGAGATCGCCGTCGTACTTGTCGAGAAGCTGTTTCAGATAGCGGCTGCCGCCAAGCAGATTCTGCAGAGGATCGAAACTGTCCCTAACGCCCAACTCCTCTGCCGTAGCCGGCATCAGTTGCATCAAACCCTGAGCACCGGCCGCGGAGACAGCGTCCGCGGTAAAATCACTTTCGGCATGAACCACCGAGCGGATCAGTTCGGGTGCCAGGCTGACCTGGTCGGCAACCCGGTCGATCAGCTGTTCAATCTCGCCACGACTGCTCTGCTTCGGCAGTCTCGCATCGGATTGATAATCAGCCAGCTTTGCGTACTGACTGTCAAGCTTTTGACCTGCGCCGGTCGACAGTCCGAAGAAAAGATTACTATTTTCCAGGGGTGAGAAGAGCGAACCGCCAGACGACTCCTCATCGAAAACAAACAGCCCTTGCAGCATCTGCAGGCGCGCCGTCTGCACCATTTCGGCGGCCTCTCGGGCCAGCTCCTGACTTGACAAAGATACTGTCTCTGCGGCCTTGAGGAGCTGGTCGAAAGATCGCTCCGGCTGCCTGGAGGCGCTGGCGGTTGCCACCCTGGAGCTGCCGTTGGAAATGCCGGAGAATGTTTTCAGTGGATCGATACTCATAGGTTTTCCTCTGACTTCAACTTTGCTGTTGGGCGTCAAAACAGGGCAGAACGAGTCGAACTCACTAATAAAGCAAAAAGCGAACCAAGAGCAAAATCAAAGTCGAAGATCGTCATCCTCGCGAATGCGGGGATCCACGCCTCATAAAACCACTGGATTCCCGCCTGCGCGGGAATGACAAAAATGAGTAGCTACTGAAAGTCTTGGACTAAAGTCCATAGTTTTTACAGCGTGATGGAACAACAAATCACCAGAGTTCAAACACTTGCATTTTCCCGGCGATTCCACTACAAAAGCCACTCTACTTCAAGCCGGGAGAATCAGACGTGGCAACAGAGATCGAACTTCTATTTCAGCGCATCAAGCGCCAGACCGGGACCTGATCCTCACCGATCGAATGGCCGCCAGCGAACAGTTAGCGTTACGCGCCTGCGGGGGAGAGAACCTTGCACTGCTCCCGTTGCCGCTTGATCCGGCAAAACTCTATCAGGAATTGGCCCGGCAGCTGCGTCGCGAATCCTCAAGCCGGCAGCTGCGGATCCGGGTCGACCTGCCGGTGCAGATCAAGGTCAGGGACGAGACCTATCAAACCGTAGCGTCCCTGCTGTCGGAGCGCAGTCTGCGCTTCCAACTGCCGCTGGAACTTGCTCGCGGGGAACAGTTGGAAGTTCAGATCCAACTGGGAAATCGGCAATACAGTTTAAATGGCGAGGTCAGTTATGTGCTGCTCGGCAAGGAACTGGGCTGGGGGGAGGAGCGGATCGATATCGGGGCAATTTTCCGGCCGCTGGCAGCTTCGACCCGCGAATATATCCGCAACTGGATTATCGGCTGCTACCTGCAACGCCTCCAGCAAGCGGAGGCGGAACTGCTGACCGAAGGTTTCGGCCAACTGCAACTGACAACCGTCAGCTCAGCGATGCTGAGCTAAAATCGGAGATCCGCGCTTTACTGAACAACTCTGCACTGAAAGTTCGGGGGGAACTGAAGGTCCCTTAAAATAAAAGGCAAAGATCGTCATCCTCGCGAATGCGGGGATCCATGCCTCATAAAACCACTGGATTCCCGCCTGCGCGGGAATGACAAAAATGAGTAGCAACTGAAAGTCTTAGACTAAAGTTCATAGTTTTTACAGCGTGATGGAGCAACAAACCATGGGTAGACAGGAGATCTCCAGGCAGCAACCGACGCAGCATCTACTCCTTGTTGATAAACTTTTTGAACAGTCCTTTCGATTGTGAGGCATGATCACGGCGCAGGTTGATCAAGCGCAATTCCCGCAGGGCTTCGGTACAATCGGGATTGGCCTGTACCGCCAGTTCGAATGACTTCTCCGATTGTCGCTCCTTCCCCTGTACCTGATAAATGTGCCCCAGGTAGAGATGGGTCAGATCGAGGCCCGGATTCAACTCACGCGACGCCAGCAGCACCTCCATTGACTGATTTTGCGCCGCGGGTTTTTCCGGAGAGGCCTTGAACAGCGCCCAGGCGTAGTGAGTAAGATATTCCGGTTCCTCGGGACTCAGTTCTATCGCCCGTTGCAACGGTTTGACCGCAGTATTGTAACGCCGCATATTAAGGAAGGTTCGCCCCTCCTGATAAGCAGTTTCCGCCTCGATCACCTGGTTGATATTGATCGCTTTCTTCGGTCCGTTAACCAGTTCTTCCAGGTACTCGGAGTGGTTTTTCGGATTGCTGAGAACCGTATAGGCCTGGGTGATAAACTGGAACATTTCATTGATTTTAGCGCTCATCTCCTGTGACAGGCCGCTGCCGAGAAAACGATCGGGATGGTATTCCTTGGCCAATCGATAGTACGCCCGCCGCGCTTCAGAGGTGCTGCATTGGCGATTCAGCCCCAGCGCCTGAAAATAATCGGCCTGCATGATCCGCTTATAATCCTCAAGGATTTTACGCCGCAGTTTTTCATCAATCGGCTGCCGGTTCTGCTCTCCCGGGATCTCCGCCGCATCGATTTCTTCGGCGCTGGTACTGGTTTCCAGCATTTCAGAAATCAGCAAAGCGGCCAGAATCTGCTGAACCTCCCGCCGGGCCAGCGGATGCCGGTCAAGCATCTGGCTGAGCGTCAAACTACCAAGGCACTGAGCAAAGATTGCCGTTCCTCGCTTAGTCAACTCAATATCCTGAAACCGATACTTGGGATCTGACGCCTGTTTGAGATAGTCATTGCGGAACGGATTCAGAAACGCATCCAGCTGTTGCGGCGCCCAGAAGCGGCTGATGCCGTTGAGAATCAGCGAGGCCGGAGTCAGCTGGATCGAGGTGACGCTCTTCTTGAAATCCTTGCCGGGCACAAACTGACTGCTGCCATCTTGCCAAGCAAAGGTCGACAGCAGCTTTTCCGTCACCTGTCGCGCCAGCGCTGCGTGTAATTCCTGCGGCGTCAGCAGGCCCATCTCGATCAGCACCGTCCCCTGCAAGCGTCCCGATTCGCGACTGCGCTCAACCGAGGCGTCGCAATCGACCTGGGTAATCACCCCCTCGCGCACCAGCATCCGGCCAAGGCATTCACTGAGGACGTTCGAACGGGCAAAGATCGGGTAACCATCCTTGATGTAAATAATTTTCTTGGCGTCCCCGCGTTGCAGATGCAGCAGCCCGGTATGCTTCAGGCCGTAGAGCTCATGCAGCAGCTGCGGAATACTGCCGGCATCAATTGCCTCTGCTTCCCGGGTGGCTTCGACCGGCTTTCCGGTGTTCGACAACAGCGGCTTCATCTGACGGATCAGGTCGTCAATGGTAAACGGCTTGAGCAGAAACTCGTCAGCGCCATATTCCGCCTTGGCCTGGGCGATCTGCTCCGGGCTGTGAAACATCGCGGTCATCATCACCACCGGCAGTTCACGGGTTTTCTCGTGCTTTCGCAGGGCGCTGCAGACCGCCGGACCGGAAATTTCCGGCATATTGATATCGATCAAGACCAACTGAAAATCGTCAGTCAGCAGTTTCTGCAGACCGATAGCACCGCGATCCACGGTCACCACCTGGTAACCGGCGGTCGTCAGGCCCTTCTGCAGGAAAGAGCGCAAACCCTGATCATCATCAATGATCATGATCTTGTTGCCCATATCAGGGACCCTCCACGGCTGATGCCGTTGCTTGCGGATTGAGGTAACGTTCAAATAATTTCCTAATTTCTTCAGTATGCGATTTATACTCAGCTAACAGTTCTTTTTCCGGGGCTCTGCCCTTCTGCCCATAACCGAGACTGCGAGCAAGTTTTCGCATACTTTTCGGTTCCGCCGAAAGTTCATTCATCGACTGATCATGCAGCAACCGCAGCTTATTTTCCAGTCGGCGCAAAAACTTGTAACCGTTGATCAATTGCTCTGCCTCTGCCTGCGGTAACAACTGCTGCTCAGCCATCACCCTGAGCAGCTCCAGCGTGTTCGCCTGACGCAGCTGCGGAAATCGGACGGCATGTTTGAGCTGCAGATACTGGGTGATAAATTCAACATCGACCATCCCGCCCCGGCCGGTTTTGATATTGAGATGCTGACGGCTCTCTTTGCCCAGCTCCTTTTCCATCCGGCCGCGCAGACGGTAGATCTCTCCCTGTAAATCATCCGGCATCGGCCGTTCAAAGGTCAATGTCAAAATCAACCGTTGAATCCGCTCGGCAAACTCCGCCGGCCCGCAAACCACCCGCGCCTTGGTCATCGCCTGGCGCTCCCAGGATTGCGCTGATTCCTGATGATACTGCTCGAAAGCCCGCAAACTGGTGACCAGCGGCCCCTGATTGCCCGACGGCCGCAAGCGCGTATCGATCTTGTAGACAAAGCCTTCCCGAGTCATCAGCGTCAAGACCGTGATCAACCGCTGGCCGAACTTGGCAAAATATTCGCGATTGCTGATCTGGCGAAAGCGTTGCTCATCGGTTTCGGCAACCGGCCGGGTCTGACCTTCGCTATCGTAGATAAAAATGATATCCAGGTCAGAATGATAGTTCAGCTCCAAACCACCCAGCTTGCCCATGCCGAGGATGGCAAAGGCAGTCTCCGCCCCGCAGCCGCTGGAGCCTTCGGCAAAGGGCGCCCCGAAGCGCACCGCCAGCTCCTGACGCGCCATCCGTACCGCCTGTTCCAGGCAGACTTCAGCCAACCAGGAGAGCTGCTGAGCGCCTTGACCCTGCAGCATCTGCCCATGCAGATCGTTGAGCGCAACGCGCAGAAACTCTTCGTTACGGAACCGGCGCAGGGTATCGAGTTGCAACTCGTAACCATCCACCAGCGCCATCTGCTCAGCCAACTCCTGCGCCAGCTGTGACCGCTCCTTGCTGGCAACGGCATAAGAGCGCGAAACCATGGTATCGAGCAGCTCCGGACGCTGAATAAAAAACCGTGACAGCAATTGACTGGAGCTGAACAGGGCAATTAAAAGTTTAACAATTCCAGAGTTTTCCGCAAGCAGGGCAAAGAATGAAGAGCGCGCCCGGATGCTGCGGATGAACTTTTCCAGATTACTCAACGCCTGGTCCGGATTGGGGGAATCAAGCAGTTCGCCGAGTAACAGTGGTGCCAGGTGCTCCAGAGTGCGCCGCCCGCGCTCGGTCAAACGCTTGTGCGGATCACCGCCGCGGAGCATGTTCAGGCTTTCGTAAGCCCCCTCCGGATTGTTGAAGCCCTTCTCTTCGAGCAGATCCTTGACCAGATCGGGATCGGAAGCCGGATCGAAGATGAAATTGACCTCCGGGCCGACTGTGAATTCTTCCTCCTCGGCCGAGTGAAAGAGATCCTTGAAAATCGTGTGCACCCCCTGGCGGTGCTTTTCCAGCTCGGCACTGAAGGCCGTTTCATCGGCAAAACCGCTACGCCGCGCCAGCGCCAGCAGTTCTTCCGGACGGGGTGGCAGGCAGTGGGTCTGCTGCTCGCGAACAATCTGGATCCGGTGCTCGACGGTGCGTAAAAAACGATAAGCGGCGCTGAGCAAGTCACTCTCCTCTGCGCGGATCAGCCCTTCCTGCTTGAGCAGTTGCAACATCTGCAGGGAATTTCGCTGCCGCAACTGCGGCTGCTTACCGGCATTGATCAGCTGCAGCGCCTGAATAAAAAATTCGATCTCGCGGATACCGCCGCGGCCGAGCTTGAGGTTGCGCTCACCCTCCTGCTTGCGCGTCAAACTGGCGTTTATCTTCTTCTTCATCAACTTGATGTCTTCGAGCATGCCGAAATCGAGGTAGCGTCGGTAGATAAAGGGTTCCAGCCGCCGCAATAACTCTTCACCCAGGCGCAGCGAGCCAGCCACCGGTCGCGCCTTGATCATCGCCGCCCGTTCCCAGCTCTGCCCCCAGGATTCGTAGTAAGTTTCAGCAGCACTGACCGAAATCGCCAGGTCGCCATTGTTGCCATCGGGCCGCAGGCGGGTATCGACGCGAAAGACAAAACCATCCTCGGTGACCTGATGTAATGCTCGGGTGACCAGCTCCGCCAGCTTGACAAAATAACGATGCAGACTGATGGTTTCACCGCGACTGCCGCCGGTGGTTTCTCCCTTGGTCGAGGAGTAGCAGTAGATCAGGTCGATGTCGGAGGAAAAGTTCAACTCATTGCCGCCGAACTTACCCATACCGAGGATGCTGAACTCTGCCGGCCAGAGTCCGGCATCAGTCTCTTCGAGCGGTTCACCGTACTCCTGCTGCAGCAAAAAGGAACAGACCTCGACGGCGCGCTGCAGGCAGGCAGCGGCCAAACTGGAAAGTTCGCCGGTCACCTCCTCCAGGGTTGCCAAACCACAGAGGTCACGACTGCCGATACGCAGGATCTGCTCAGCCTTATAGCGACGCAGACCCGTTTTCAGCTCGGCAAAGTCGGCCCGATCGGCAATCGACCGCCGCAGGTCGGCAAGCATCGCTGCTTCGCTACGGGTCTGCTCAATCTCCCGCTGCACAAATAGCCGTTCAAAATAGCTGCGGTTACGGCAAAGAATTCCGGTCAAAAATGTCGAACCACCAAGCACGGTCAGCAGCTGCCGACAGGATTCAGCAGCGGCCAGTACCGGGCGTAACAGCTCGCTATCAAGGGTATCGAAAAGTCGTTCCAGCAGGTTGAGCGCGGCATCGGGGTCGGCTACGTCCAGGGCGGCAGCAAAGATCCCGGCCAACAACTGCTGATCCTGCAGTTGTTCATTGAGCAGCTGCAGATTGGTCCGGGCCCGCTGACCGTCGAGCAACGGAAAGCTCGCCAGCCAATCGAGCAACGCTGCTTCGTCGGAGTCCCCGAGTAGAGCCAGCTGCTCAGCTATGTCTTGCTGTTTTCCGGTCATTTGCCGCCTTCGTCAGTCCGCCGCCAGCTCCGCCAGTTGCTGCAGATAATTCCCCTGGACCACACCACGCTCGGTGATAATCGCCGTGACCAACCGGTTCGGGGTGACATCAAAGGCCGGATTGCGCACCGCGATCCCCTCCGGGGCCAGCTGGATTCCCTTGAGGTGGGTAATTTCGCGGGCATCCCGCTCCTCGATCGGAATCAGACTGCCGTCGCTCAAGCTCAGATCGATGGTCGAGAGCGGTGCCGCCACATAGAAGGGGAGATTGTGCTCCTTGGCCAGAATCGCCACCGTGTAGGTGCCGATCTTGTTGGCGACATCGCCGTTGGCGGCAATCCGGTCGGCACCGACAATCACGCAGTCGATCTCCCCTTTGGCCATCAGGTAGCCGGCCATATTGTCGCAGATCAGGGTCACCGGGATATTGTCCTTCTGCAGCTCCCAGGCGGTCAGACGTGAACCCTGTAAAAACGGCCGGGTTTCGTCGGCAATCACCGAGATTTTCTTTCCTGCCGCCACCGCGGCGCGGATTACGCCGAGGGCGGTTCCATAGCCGCCGGTCGCCAAGGCTCCGGCATTGCAATGGGTCAGCACCCGGGCACCGTCGGGGAGCAGCGGCTCGCCTTTGCGGCCGAGTTTTTTGCAGAGCTGCTCATCTTCCTGAATGATCGCCAGCGCCTCAAATTCAAGGCCGATCTTCAACTCCAGCACTGAGCGATCCAGATTGGCGCGGGCGAACGATTTCATCCGTTCCAGAGCCCAGAACAGATTGACTGCCGTCGGCCGGGTTGCCGCCAACAGCGCACAGACCTTTTCGAACTCGGCGAAGAACTCCTCGCTCGATGCGCAGTCGATATCACGGGCGCCGAACCAGGCACCGATCGCCGCCGCCACCCCGATCGCCGGAGCACCACGCACGACCATGCTGCGGATCGCCTCGGCGACGCCCTGATGATCGCTGTAATCGAGCCAGACCTCTTCGGCCGGCAACAGCCGCTGGTCGAGCATCTGGCAGTTACCGTTAAAAAAACGGATCGGGCGGATGGTGTTGGGATCGACTTGACAACCGGACATTAGATATTTCCTTCGTAGGGGCGACCCGGCGGGTCGCCCGTTCTCGTTGTTACCCAAACAGGGCGACCCGGCGGGTCGACAGGATTGCATGCGGGCGACCCGGCGGGTCGCCCCTACATTATTTATTCTGAAATTTTCTTCTTGATCAACTGATTGGCCATGCCGGGGTTCGCTTTCCCCTTGCTCAGTTTCATTACCTGGCCGACGAAGAAACCGATCAGTTTCTCCTTCCCGGCCTTGAGCTCTTCGAACTGCCCCTGGTTGGCGGCGATCACCGCATCGACAATCGCTTCGATGGCACCGCTGTCGGTCACCTGCTTCAATCCCTGCTCCTCGATGATCTGATCGGCGGTTTTACCGGTCTGCCAGATCTCCTCGAAAACCGTTTTGGCGATCTTGCCGGAGATGCTGTTGTCAGCGATCCGCTGCAGTATCCCGGCCAACAGTTCCGGCGACACGGGGCAATCGGCGATCGCGATCTGCTTCTCTTTCAAAGAGCGCAGCACCTCGCCCATCACCCAGTTGGAGCAGAGTTTGGCGTTAGCGTGTCGGGCGACCAGCACCTCGAAATACTCGGCAATCGGCCGCTCGGCACAGAGCACCCCGGCATCGTAGTCCGGCAGACCGAGATCGTCCCGATAGCGCTGCAGTTTGGCGGCTGGCAGCTCCGGCAGCTCGCTGCGCACCCGCTCGACCCATTCATCGGCAACCACCACCGGCACCAGATCAGGATCGGGGAAATAACGATAGTCGTGCGCCTCTTCCTTGCCACGCATCGAACGGGAAACACCTTGCTCCGCATCGAACAGACGGGTTTCCTGCACCACGGAGCCACCCTCTTCAAGCACCTCGATCTGCCGCTCAACCTCGTACTCGATCGCCTGTTTGATAAAACGGAAGGAGTTGAGATTTTTCAGTTCAGCGCGGGTACCGAGCTCTTTCTGCCCCCAGGGACGGATCGAGACGTTGGCATCGCAGCGGAACGAGCCCTCCTCCAGGTTGCCGTCACAGACCCCCAGATAGGTCACAATCTGATGCAGCTGTTTCAGGTAGGCGATCGCCTCGTCGGCACTACGCATATCCGGCTCGGAGACTGCTTCAAGCAGCGGTGTGCAAGCACGGTTAAGGTCGACCGAGGAACTGTCGCCGGCGGCATGCAGCAATTTTCCGGCATCCTCTTCCATGTGGATACGGGTGATGCCGATTCTCTTCTTGCCGAGCTCCTCTGTTTCAATATTCAACCAGCCGTGCTCACAGATCGGCAGTTCGAACTGGGAGATCTGGTAGCCCTTCGGCAGGTCGGGATAAAAATAGTTTTTCCGCGCGAAGATCGAGCGCGGCGCAATCTGACAGTTGGTCGCCAGACCGGTTTTGATGGCATCTTCCACCACCTGCCGGTTCAGCACCGGCAGCGCGCCCGGCAGCCCCAGGCAGACCGGGCAGGTCTGGCTGTTCGGCTGTTGTCCAAAATCTTTGGAGCAACCGCAGAAAATCTTGGTTTTGGTGGTCAGCTGGACATGCACTTCCAGCCCGATCACAACTTCGTATTTGGAATCCATTTGTAGTAACCTTCGTCGGGGCGACCCGCCGGGTCGCCAGGATTGCACGCGGGCGACCCGGCGGGTCGCCCCTGATATTCATTTTACAACGGCGGGAACTTGCCGCCGAAGTCGGTTGCCTGTTCAAAGGCGTAAGCCGCCTGCAGCATTTCCGCTTCGGCAAACGGCTTGCCGATCAGCTGCACACCGATTGGCAGACCATCACTGCTGCTGCCGCAGGGCAGGCTCATGCCGCAGGTACCGGCCAGGTTGACCGGAATGGTGAAGATGTCCGACAGGTACATCTGCAGCGGGTCACCGGTTTTCTCCCCAAGCTTGAACGCCGGGGTCGGTGCCACCGGGGTCAGCAGCAGGTCGACCTGTTCGAAGGCGGTAAGAAAATCCTGCCGGATCAAGGTGCGGACCTTCTGTGCCTTGAGGTAGTAGGCATCGTAGTAGCCGGAGGAGAGGGCGTAGGTGCCGAGCATGATCCGTCGTTTGACCTCGTCGCCGAAACCGGCAGCACGGGTATGCTGATACATGCCGACCAAGCCATCGCCATTATCTTTACGCACGCCGAAACGGACGCCATCGTAACGGGCCAGATTGCTCGAAGCCTCCGCGGTGGCGATCAGGTAGTAGCAGGCGACGGCGTAATCGGTGTGCGGCAGGCTGACCTCGACAATCTCGGCCCCCAACTGCCGGTAGGTTTCAATCGCCGCAGTAACCGCCTGCTTGACCTCAGCAGCCAACCCTTCGATGAAGTACTCCTTCGGCAGGCCGATTTTCTTCCCCTTGACGCCATCCTTGAGGCTGGCCAGATAATCGGGTACCGGGGTATCAACCGAGGTTGAATCGGCCGGATCGTAACCAGCCACGGCGCCGAGCAGCAGCGCGCAATCCTCGACATTGCTCGCCAGCGGTCCGACCTGATCGAGCGATGAGGCGTAAGCGACCACCCCATAACGGGAGATCCGACCGTAGGTCGGCTTGAGCCCGACTACCCCGCAGTGGGACGCCGGCTGACGGATCGAACCGCCGGTATCGGTGCCCAGGGTTGCCAAGACCTGCCCGGCCGCCACCGCCGCGGCACTGCCCCCGGAGGAGCCACCCGGCACCCGTTGCAGATCCCAGGGATTCTTGACGCTGCCGGCCGCGCTGTTTTCGTTGGATGAGCCCATGGCAAACTCATCCATGTTCAACTTGCCGATAATCACCGCGCCCTGCGCGCGCAGTTTGGCGACAACGGTAGCATCGTAGGGGGAGATGTAGTTGTCGAGAATTTTCGAACCGCAGGTGGTGCGGACATCAAGAACATTGAAGATATCCTTGACCGCCAACGGAATCCCGGTCAAAGGTGCGGCATCGCCGGCCGCCAGTCTTTTATCGGCCGCTTCGGCGGCCGCCAATGCTTCGGTCTCGCAGATGGTGATGAAGGCATTGAGCTTATCATCGGTTGCCGCGATCCGCTCCAGACAGGCGCGGGTCAGCTCCAGCGAGGAGACTTCCCCGGCGATCAACTTGGCCCGCAGTTGCGAAATCGTCAGTTTATTCAGTTGCATATCTATCTCCAGAATCGCCAGCAGCGATTTTTATTCAATAACTTTGGGGACCTTAAAACAACTACCATCCTTCGACGGCGCATTCTGCTGCGCGCGCTCGATACCGATCGACGGCTTGACCAGATCTTCGCGAAAGGCGTTCTCCATCGGCACCGCATGGGCAGTCGGGATGATCCCCTCGGTATCCAGTTCGTTCAGTTTCTCGACATAGCCGAGAATAGCATCCATCTGCTCAGTCAGAGCTTCAAGCTCGGCCGGTTGCAGCGCCAGTCGGGCCAGACGAGCGACATGCTCCACTTCTTCACGACTTATTTTCATCGTCGTTCCTCCGGTAACTATTTGTAAACGTTTACAGTTAGCATTCAGCTTGTCTTATGACAAGAAAAAAGCTTGTTTTTTCGCGGGGCTGGACTCAATCGTTCCAGAAAGAGGCAACCGCTTTGGCAACCCGAAACAGGGCTTCACTGCACCGGGAATCGGGACTGTTTAGCACATGCGGCTTGCCGGCATCCCCGGCCAGGACAACTTCCGGGTCGAGCGGTACCTGAGCCAGCAGGGCAACGCCGGTCTTCTCAGCCAAGCGACTCGCGCCGCCGCTCTTGAAAATATCCGACTTTTCATGGCAGTGCGGACAGATAAAACCGCTCATATTTTCGACCAGACCGATAACCGGCAGTTTCAGCTCGCGGCAAAAGCTGAGCGATTTTTCCACGTCGATCAGGGCGACATCCTGCGGGGTCGTCACCACCACCGCAGAACTGTTCTCGCCGAGCAGCTGCACCGCACTTAACGGCTCGTCGCCGGTTCCCGGCGGACAATCGATCAGCAGCACATCCAGCTCCCCCCAGACAACATCGGCCAACAACTGCTGGATCGCCCCATGCTTCATCGGTCCACGCATAATGGTCGCTTCACTGGTCGAGGGGAGCAGAAAACCGAGCGACATCAACTTGAGCCCGTCAACCTCAAGGGGCAGAATCCCCTCTTCGCTCGCTTGCGGATGCCGGCCTTCCAGGCCGACCATCTTCGGCAAACTCGGGCCGTGCAGGTCGATGTCGAGCAAGCCGACCTTATAGCCCTGCTTGACCAGCGCGAAAGCCAGATTAACGGCGGTGGTGCTTTTGCCGACCCCGCCTTTACCTGACATCACCATCACCTTGTACTTGATACCACACATGCGGATGGCCAGATTCTGCTGAATCTGTGCCTGTTCATCATTTACACTGCCTGGCTGTTTTACCGAGCAGGAACTATCATTGCAGCTGTCACAATCACTCATCGTCGGTCTGATCCTTTTTGATTTATCAGGTTTCCAGATTGAGCCGCTGTGGACTCAGGGCTTCGGTCAGTTCTGCTATCTCTTCTGCATCGTAGTCGGCCTGTTGCAGCGCCAGACGGTAATTCTCCAGCACCTGTCGGGCCAGTCTTTTTTCCCCTTGCTGCTGCGCCAGCGACAAAAGCTGACGCACCAGAGCATCCTCGGTCGGTTCCAGGACCAGCCCCTCCTGCAGCAGTTGGATCGCTGCTTTACCAGCCCCGCGTCTGCGCAGCAAACGCGCCAGTTCCCCCAACTGTTCCAGACGAAGCTGGGTCAACTGTTCGCGTCGATAAGGCAGCTCGGAATCCAGATCGAGCCCCGCCAGGTACTCCCCGGCCCACAACCGTTGTGCTCGCCAGAGTGCCAACTCCGCCTGCCAGAAGTTCTGCCGTTGCAGCTGGTAACGTGCCTTATCCATCGCGGCGCAGAAGCTGACACTGTCGATGCAGATATTGCGCAACGCCAGAACACCCTTTTCCAGCACCAGGTAATCGTGGCGCACCTGCTTGCCGAAACGGGTATTCAACACTCTGCGCAGCCGCGAGTGAGCGGTATCAAAACTGTTGCGCGCCTTCTCGGTCGGACTGTCCGGCCACAGGGTTCCCATCAGCACTTCGGTACTTAAGGCCCGGTTCGGCGCAACCGTCAGCAGCGCCAGAATGGTTCGCGAAGTCTGACCGACTTCGCTGCTGTCGAACCGCTGTCCGGCACCGCAAAGATGAAAGCCACCGAGGGTCTGCAGTTTCAGCAGGGGAATCAACCGGCCATCATCGGTTAACCCTGAATTCAGCCATTCAGCCGCCAGTTCACGTAACTGTTCGGAGTTTCCGGATTGGCGACAGACGACCGGCAGCAGTTCCTGCAACAGCTCGGGAGTCAGCGCAAAAAAGAAATTCCGCTGCTGGCGACGCAGCAGCTCAAGCAGTTGCTGAAACTGTTCTAGAGCCTGTTCCGGCTGGCCGGAACGCTGACTGAGTAACGCCAGCCAGGCGTAAAAGCCACCCCGGTAGCGCTCCTCCGCCAGTTCAACCGATTTCGCCAGTCCCCGCTCCAACAGTTCAGTGGCCTGCTGTCGATCCTGCAACAACAGACAGGTGGCTCCGGCCAGCAACAGGTTCGGCAACTCAGCCAGCGAACCGCCGGTCTGGGCACGTAACTCCAGCGCCCGGGAACAATCGCTGCGGGCTGCGTCCAGCTGACCGGTCTGGGCAGCAATCAGGCCACGCAGCTGCAGCAACGAACTCTGCAGGTGGGGCTGAAACATCGCCGGTCCTTCCAGCAGTGCCGTTTCCAGCAACTCGGCTGCCGCGGGCAGTTCTCCCTGTGCCTGCCGGGCCAGCGCTTCAAAGTAGTTCAACAGCGCGCCAAGCGCAGATTTCTGCAGAATCCCGGCACCCCAGATCTGTTCTGTACGCCTGCGCTGCTGATCAAATCCATCCAGATCGCCACAGGAAAACAGCAGTTCACAGCCGACAATCGCCAGCGCCTGTACCGACAAACAGCGATCTGAGAGCTCTGCGGCACAGAGTTCGGCCTGTTCCAGGGTTGCCCGTCCGACCCGCAGACGCCCCTGAAAAATTGCCAGCAAACTGTGCAAAATCAGCAGATCCAACTGTGATTCGAGTAATTTCTGCTGCCGGGCTTCAGGCAACGCCCGATCCAGAATCTCTTCTACCCGAGCAAAAGACCCGGCAAAGAGCAGCTCCGCCATCCCCAGTGAAAAAAGCACCCGGATCCGGTTGGCGGGATCGATCAGCTCCAACTGCTCGCAGCATAACTCGCGCAAGCGGGGCAACTTCTGCAACCCGGTCGCCAGGCAACCGTCGGCCAGCAGGTACTGGATCATCTGCTGGGAGAGGGCCAGCAGTTCGCCGCGCCGATCCCCTTCACGGACAAAACGGGTCCGCGCCAATTCCAGCCAGGCATCAACATCGACTGGATTGGTTTGCATACAGGCGCTGCCGGTAAACAGTGCCAGCCAACCGCAGCTGGCAGCAACCTCTTCCGGAACCCGACCCAACACCTGAAACAGCTGCGGCTGGTAACGCTCCGCCAACAGTGCCAGGCCGACCTGATTGAGCAGTTGTGAAACCGCCGGATAATTTTCCGCCTGCTGCAGACAATTCAAAGCGGCGGGGAAATCGGTCTGCTGCTGATACCAGTCGGCCGCCAGCAGATAGACCTGCTGCTGTTCGGCTGAATCAAGCTTCTGCTTGGCGCGCTCGCGCAACAGGTCACGAACCGGCGGTTTAAAATAGAGGCGCTCCTGTCCGGCCCGCGACGGCAGCAGCGACAGATCGTGACGTTGCAGGTACTCAAAAACCGCCTCGATATCGGCAATTTCGCTCAATTTTCGCGCCAGCGGCAACGGGATCGCATCGAGCAGCGCCAACTTCATCAGGGTCCGCCGCCAGGGGAGTGGAAATTCGCTGGTCAGCTTTTCACTGAACTGCCGTTCATTGATTTCACCCGGTTCCGGCAGTTCCGCCGCCAACCGCTGCAACAACTGCAGGTCCGGCGGCGTCAACTCGCCATCTCCCGACAACAGCAACCCGCTGACCCAACGCAGCTGCGTCGAATGCTGTTCGACCTGCTGCTGCAGTTGTTGATTGTCACGCCGCAACAATCGAGCGCTGTCGGCCAGTCGCAGCATCACCTTGATCCGGGCAAGCATTTCGACATTGCTGATCGGCTGCGAGATAAAATCGTAAGCTCCCACCTCCAACCCCTCGGCGCGCATTTTCGGTGAGGCCAGATGCGCGGTGATCAACACCAGCGGGATTCCGACGGTGCGTGGATCGCTCTTCAGCTGCCGACACATATCGAGGCCGCTGACCTGCGGCATCTGCACATCGATAAAAGCGCCGTCGATGCGCTGCTGCCGAGCCAGCGCCAATCCTTCCACGGCATTTCCGGCGGTCAGCACCCGCACCTGCGGCAGGTCGAACTCGACAATCTTCGCCAGCAACAAAAGGTTGGTCGGATTATCGTCCACCAGCAGCAGGTTGAACTGTCGGTCTGTTTCAGCCATGCACGCTCCCAATCGGTTTGCAGCTTACACCGGCATCAGCCCGGCAAATTTCTGCAGCAGTTTTTTCGCCCCTACTGAGTTGAAATAGATGGTCACCTTCTGCTTATCCCCCGAACCTTCCAGCCGTCGCACGGTGCCGATGCCGAACTTGATGTGCCGGACCTTCATCCCCAGCCGCAAACCAGTGCCGCTCTCGACAACCGCTTCCGGCTCAGCGGAAAAGGTCGCGAGCGACTGCGGGATGTCCGGCTGGTGATTATCATCCTCTGCCGCCGAAGCGGTCAGATCGGACAACGAGGCCAGATTGTGTTGCGCTGCCGGCGGTGCTATCGGTGCTGCAGCAAGAGCTTCGGCGTCGGTCAGTTCGGCCGGGATTTCCGCCAGAAAACGGCTTGGCGGATTATACTGATAAGTGCCGTAGATCCGCCGGCGCCGCGCGTGCGACAGATAGAGTTTCTGCATCGCTCGGGTCATGCCGACGTAACAGAGCCGCCGTTCTTCGGCCAGTTCTTCACCGCCATCGCCGGAGCGGGAGTGGGGAAAGATCCCCTCTTCCATACCGGTCATAAAGACCACCGGAAACTCCAGCCCCTTGGCCGAATGCAAGGTCATCAGGGTGACCCGCTGCTGCTCGCTATCGTGACGATCCAGATCGGTAATCAGTGCCACCTGTTCCAGATAATCCTGCAGCGTGCCCCCCTTGCTCGCGTTTTCCTGCATACCGGCCAGCAACTGCTCCAGATTCTCCAGCCGACCGCTCGCCTCTTCGCGAACCTCCCGGGTCAAGCCCTGCTGTGCCTCTTCCTGCAGGTTGGGTCCGTAGCCGCTTCGCTCAATCAGCTCGGCCATCAGTTGCGGATAGGGCAGACGCTCCAGCTGGGCGGTAAAAACATCGATCAGGGCAACAAAACCAGCGACCCGTTTCGCCGCCACCCCTTTCAGGGCGGCAGTGTCCAATGCCTGTCGGCAGGCAGCCAGAAAACCACCGGCATCCGGCTCAAAGACGGCAATCTTATCGACCGTGGCCGCACCGATACCGCGCGCCGGAACATTGATAATCCTCCGTGCCGCCAGTGAATCAGCCGGATTAACCAACAAGCGCAGGTAAGAGAGAACATCCTTAACCTCCAGCCGCGCATAAAACTTGACGCCGCCGAACATCACATAGGGGAGTTTTCGATCGACCAGCGCTTCCTCCAGCACCCGAGACTGAGCATTGGTCCGGTAGAAAACGGCAATCTCGCGCAGGGTAAAACCTTCCTTTTGCAACCGGCCGATCTCGGTCGCAACAAAACCGGCTTCATCCCGATCATCAGGGGCCGCCTCGATGGTCAAGGGTTCGCCAAGCGGGTTATCGGTCCAGAGCTCCTTTTCACAGCGATCAGGATTACGGCCGACAACCGCTCCGGCCGCCTTGAGGATCGACTGGCTGCTGCGATAATTCTGCTCCAGCCGGATCACTGCCGCACCGGGGAAATCGTTTTCAAAACCGAGAATATTGCCGACCTCGGCACCCCGCCAGCGATAGATTGATTGATCATCGTCACCGACCACGCAGAGGTTCGCTGTCGGACCGACCAACTGCTTGATCAGCTGGTACTGGACCCGGTTGGTGTCCTGAAATTCGTCGATCAACAGATATTCAAAGCGCTCCTGCCAGCGGCGCCGAACGTCAGGAAACTCCTCGAACAAACGCACCGTCAGCAGTAACAGGTCACCGAAATCGAGTGCGTTGGCGGCCTTCAGGCGGCGTTGATAAAGACGATAGAGTTCGACCAGTTGGCGCCCTTCGGTTCGGCAGTCGTTAAGCATCTCCGGTAGTTGACCGCGATTTTTGGCACTGTCGATAAAAGAGGCAACCGCCCGCGGCTTGAGGCTTTTCTCGGCAATCCCCATCTCCTTGAGAAGATCGCGCAGAATCCGCTGCTGATCCAGATCATCGTAAATGGTGAAGTCACTTTTGAAGCCGAGATGGGCAATCTCGCGGCGCAGAATTTTGACACAACTGGCGTGAAAGGTTGCCACCCAGGGCGGCTCGCCGTCGACCAACCGCTCCAGCCGTTCGCGCATCTCGGCGGCGGCTTTATTGGTAAAGGTAACCGCCATAATCCGCCAGGGCGGCACCCCCCGCTCACGAATCAGCCAGGCGACCCGATGGGTCAGGGCGCGGGTTTTCCCCGATCCGGCCCCGGCCAGCAACAACAGCGGTCCCTGGTCATGAAGCACAGCTTGTCGCTGCGGTTCGTTCAGTTTTTCTAAAAGTTCAATTCTCATGATCACCCAATGTTTTACTCATCAGCGCCCTATTGTAGGCTGAAACCATGTCCCGCCGGGAGATGATCCCGACCAGCCGATTATTCTGCAACGGATCGACCACCGGCAACTGCTCGATATTGCGATAACCGATCCGCTGCATCGCCGTATCCAGATCATCTGCGGCGCAGACGGTAATCACATCGACCGTCGCCAACTCCTGTACCACCACCAGATCCATCAGATCCTGCTCAAACACCACGCCAAGAAAATCCTGCACCGAGATAATCCCGCAGAGCTCCCCGGCGGCATTGACCAGCGGAAAATTGGTGTGTTTGGTCGAGGCGATAAAATCGGCGAACTGGCGCAGGGTCATGCCCGCCGGAATCGATTCCGGATCGCGGCTCATCACGGCACCGACGGTGAGCGACTTCATGATGTTGCGCTCCTTCCCCGCCTCCAGGTCGATCCCGGCCCGGCTCAGCTCGACCGTGTCCAGGCTGTCTTTTTTCAGCCGGCGGGCGACGGCGGTACCGACCACGCAACTGAGCATGATCGGGATGATGACCTCGTAGGAATCGGTCAGTTCCATCAACATGAAAATGGCGGTCATCGGTGCATGGGTCGCGGCGGAGAGAAATGCGCCCATGCCGACCAGCGCATAAGCGCCGGGGGCGATCGACAAACCGGGCAGCAGCATCTGTGCCAGTTTGCCGAAGGCGCCGCCGGCCACGGCACCCAGATAGAGCGAGGGCGCAAACAGGCCGCCGGGCATCCCAGAACCCAAAGTAATCGAGGTGGCGATCGCTTTGACCACCACCAGCGCACCGAGCAGCCACCACATCCCTTCACCGTTGATGACATCGACCATGAAACTGTAGCCGTTACCGAGAATCTGCGGAAAAACGATGGCGATCACCCCGACCAGAAACCCGCCGAGGATCGGCTTGAGCAGCGGCGAAAGTTTGAGTTTGTCGAAGCAATCCTTGATCCGGTAATGGCTGTCGATAAAACCGGCGGCGAGGGCACCGATCACCAGTCCCAACAACACGTAGAGCAGCAGCTCCCAGGGACTGCCGAGGGTAAAGGTGGGGACGGAGATCTCGCCATGATCGCCAAGCAGCGCCCGCGATACCACCGTTGCCATGCCGCTGGAAATAACGATAGAGGTGAAGCTGGTCATCTCGAAGGAGGCGAGCAGCACGATCTCCTGGGCGAAAAAAACCCCGGCTAACGGTGCGTTGAAGGTTGCCGCAACACCACCGGCCACGCCGCAAGCGACCAGCACCTTGAGCCGGTCGCCGCTCATTTTGAACAGCTGACCGAACTGGCTGCCGATCGCGCCGCCCAGCTGGGCGATCGGTCCCTCCTGCCCGGCACTGCCGCCGGTCCCCAGGGTGATGGCGCTGGCAAAACCACGGGTAATGATGGTGCGACCCGGTATCTTGGCGCCACGCAGGTTGACTTTTTCGAGAAAACTGGGAAATCCAGCCTTCATATCTTTGGCAAAGAAATAACCGAAGGGAAGCAGCAGAATACCGCCGCAGAGCGGAAACAGCGGGGTCAGCAGCCGCGACCAGCTCCACTCATCAAAAGAGATCGACATGGCCGCACTGCCCTGTTCGACGATCCCCCAGTGGATCAGTTCGATCAGCTGCCGCAACGCATAGTTGCCCAGTCCGGCCAGCAGCCCGATCGCCACGGCCAGCACCGCCATAAAGGTATTTTCGCTGATTTTGAAATGGTTCAGCAATCTCAGATTGAGACGGCGCAAGCGACGTGAAAAAAGATGCGGTTTCTTAAATAGCGCTGGCATTCAGACTTCTCAGCTTTCGGACAGGATTACTCTTGATTTGAAATCAGGCCGCCAACGATGGACCGCCCAAAGTGAAAGTGTCACAGCACCTGACCCGCTACCTGTGACACGCTCAACCCACAAACGGGTTATCATAAAATTTATCGATTGCCGTGACAACCGACTTTCTGCCTGATCGCTGAAAAAATGTCTATTTCCCCCCGGGTCGCCCCCCCCCTCAGCAAACCGTACCTGCGGCTCTCCCACACAGGGTTCCCTAGAGAGTTCCCATGCTTAGCAAAAGCACATATTGCTTTAAATGATTTTACGCGTATAATACAACCTGCACTTTTCTTTATATGGAGAAGCGATGCTGATATCAGATAAGGCCGGTGGCATTTTGCAGCAGCTGGGAGAGCGGCTGCGCGGTGAACGACTGTTGCGCAACGAAACGCAACAGGTTTTCGCTGCCAGAATAGGAACAAGCGTCCCCACCTTATTGAGAATGGAGAATGGAGACCCCAAAGTCAAATTCGGCTTCTGGGTGGCCGCACTCGATATTCTTGATCGGGCCGCAGAGCTGGATCAGATATTGTTGACAACCGATCTGTTTGAGCGTTACGAACAAGCGCAAAAGCCGCAACGACAGCGAGCTTCGCGGCGCAGCGGGGACCAATGATCTCCCGTATCGAGGTCTGGATGGCCCATCCCGCCGGTCCGCAACGGGTCGGGGAAATGATTTGCGAAATTGCCGACGGAGAAGAAGGCAGGGGAAATTTCCGTTATGATACCGCATACCTGCAGCAGCCTGACGCCTTGGCGTTGGACCCGATCTCCCTGCCCCTGAGTGAAAAGACATTCTCCATTGGCCCCCCCGGTGTTTGGGGGGTTTTTGAAGACAGTCTGCCCGATGACTGGGGTCGCCGCCTGTTAGTGCGCAAACATCAACTCCCCCGTCACCAGGTCAACCCGGCTACACTGCTGCTCTGCCTAGGGAGCTCGGGACTTGGTGCTCTTTCCTACACTGAAAAAGGAAGCCCCCAGGTGTCTCATCCCGAGGTTTCCAACCTCCGACTGGGAGAGTTGTTGCGTGAGGCCGAACTGGTCGAGCGGGGCGGCGTTCACAATTCCGAGATTTCCGTACTGCTCGGCGCCGGAAGCTCTCCCGGTGGTGCGCGGCCCAAGGCACTGGTCATAGATGAACAGACGGATGAACAATTCATCGCCAAATTCCCCAGCATTAAAGACCGGGTTGATGTGGTACGAATTGAAGCCGCTACGCTGAGTCTTGCCGCCAAGGCGGGCCTCGCCGTGCCGCAAACGCGGCTGGTGAGCTGCGCCGGTCGGCCGGTTCTTCTGGTTCGCCGATTCGATATAAAAAAGTCCGGCCGCAGACATATGATCAGCTTCCAGACCCTGCTTAAGGCAAAAGGATATTATGTCTGCCGCTATCAGGAGCTGCTCAAAGTCATCCGGAAAATCAGCGCCGACCCTGGAGAAGATTCCCAGGGACTGTTTCGTCAGATGGTCTTTAATGCGGTGGTAAACAATACCGACGACCACCTTAAAAATTTTTGGATGATTTGCGACAGCAGGTCCGGATGGCGCCTTTCACCGGCGTTCGATCTTATCCCTAATATCGGTGAAAACTCCGAACATGTCCTGTTTTTCGACTGCGACCCAAGCTATCCCGGTCGCAAGACCCTTGAGCGACTGGGGAAGAGCTGGGGGGTTACGCACGCCAAATCGATCGTTGAAGAGGTCTTTTCGGCGGCATCGGGATGGAGAGAAGAATTCTCAGCATTCGGGGTACCTGCGAACGATACTGGCAGATTCGGAGAGATCGATGAATATCTGCTGCGCTGATTTTGATCCAGCCTCACATCACACTGATCCCCTCATCCAGATATTTGATCAGCGGATAGAGGAAAAATTCAATAATCCGCCGCTTGCCGACCTTCACTTCTGAGGTCACACTCATGCCCGCCGAAATCGGCATTTCGACGCCGTTGATCAGCAGCGTATTATTGTCGGGAACGATATAGATTTCATAGACCAGTCCGAGCTGTTCGTCTTCGATACTGTCCCTGGAGACCTGAATGACTTTTCCTTCGATCGTGCCATACTTCTGGAAGTTGAAGGTATCGATCTTGATCGAAGCAACCATATTCTTGGCGACGAAACCGGCATCCTTGTTGAGCAAAAAGGACTTGATCAATAGCGGCGAGTTGCTCGGGACGATGTGGGCCAACTTTTCGGCTGGCGTTACCACTCCACCGATGGTGTGGAACAGCAGCTGAGAGATATAGCCGTCAACCGGGGCGGTAATCTGTTGGCGGGTGCTGATGAACTCAGCCTTTTCGATCCTGGCCTGCAGATAAAGATAGCGCTGTTTATTCTCCGCCAGTTCGGCGAGCAGACGGTTGCGGTATTCGACTTCGATATAGGCGATCTCCTGATCGGTCTGCTTTTTCAGAGCGATCAGTTCAGCGACCCGATGCTGCGCTGAGTTCAGTTCGGTTCGGTATCGTTGCGCCTCGCTTTCGCTGCCCTCGTAGTCATCCCGGCTGATAATATCCTTGACCTCATGCAGTCGCGAAAACCTCTCTGTCGACATGCCATACATGTAGCCGGCCTGTTCGACAACCCTGTGCTCGGCCGCCAGCCGTTCTTCAAGCTGCGCCAGCCCCTCCTGCTTGACCTGGACCTGCTTCTTCAGGCGCTCTTTTTCCGAGGCATAGATTTCCTGCTGCACGCGCAGAACTTCGGCATCATATCGCTCGCTATTCACGGCAAATTCCCGGCCTTCAACTAATGCCTTGATCCGTTCAATTTCCAGTTCCGCCTGTTTATGATCGGCATGCATCGAGGCCAGTTCCGGATCGACATCCGATGGATCGATCTCCATCAGCAGCTGCCCCTGGGTCACATAGTCCCCCGGCTGAATCAGGATACTGCGCACCACCCCGGCATTGAGCGGCTGGATGGTTTTGACTTCACCAGAGGGGATCACCTTGCCGCGGGCGGTGACTACGACATCCACCTCACCGAAAAACATCCACAGGCAGGTGAAGAGGATCGCGGCAATCACAATCCAGAAAATGGCCCGGCCCAATGGATTGAGCGGCCGCTCTTCGATCTCGACCAGCAGCGGCTTGAATTCATGACGATCGTCTGATGGTTTAAACATATTGCCTCACATTGAAAAATCATTCTGGACACGGATCAAAGTGGATTTGCACTGTACGATGAAAGCCATAAATCCCCCTCAATCCCCCTTTTATAAAGGGGGGTGAGGGGGGATTTCAACGCCATCAATCTTGCTGGGTCGAAAGATTATGGTAATAGCCGCGCTGTTGCAGCAGCTGCTCATGGTTGCCCGATTCGACCAGCTTGCCCTTTTCGAGAACCAGAATCAGATCACAGCCCTAATCGTTGCCAAACGATGGGCAATGAGCACCGTGGTTCGGCCCTGTTTGATCGACTGCATATTCTGCTGGATGATCCGCTCCGACTCGTAATCGAGCGCCGAGGTGGCTTCGTCAAAGATCAGCAGGCGCGGGTTGGTGATCAGTGCTCTGGCAATGGCAATCCGTTGCCGCTGGCCACCCGACAGTGAAGAACCACGTTCGCTGACTTCAGTGTCGTAACCTTCCGGCAGCTGGGCGATAAATTCATGGGCACCGGCAATCCGGGCAACGTGCAGAATCAGTTCCATCGGCGCATCCGGTTTCGGCAGGGCAATGTTGTCGCGAATAGTGCCACTGAACAGGTAGTTCTCCTGCAGAACCACGCCGATATTGTAGCGCAACCAGGACGGGTTCAGGTGGCGGGCATCGATCTCATCGATATAGATCGCCCCTTCGCTGGGGATATAGAGCCGTTGCAGCAGTTTCGCCAAAGTACTTTTGCCGCTGCCGCTGCGGCCGACGATGCCGATGCTCATCCCCGACTGGATCAGCACGGAAACCCCATCCAGGGCCTTGGGCCCATCCGGTGCGTATTTGAAAGAGACATTATCGAGCTTCAGCGCGCCTTTGAGCTGCGGCAGGGTAATCGCCTTTTCCGTGGTCGCTTCGGTTGGATGATTGAGGATATCCCCTAGTCGATCGACCGAGAGCAATGCCTGCTGAAATTCGTTCCACAGGTTAACCAGACGCAGAACCGGACCGCTGAACTGAGCGGAGAACATCTGGAAGGCGATCAACTGACCGATGGTCAAATCCCCCTGCAAAACGGCCTTGACACCCAGGTAAAGAACCGAGATGGTCATCAGCCGACGCAGGGTGCCGGAGATCGCCCCGGAGATATTCGACATATTCGCCAGATTGAAACTGGAGCTGACATAGCGCCCCAGATGATCTTCCCAACGGTTCTGCATGGTCCCCTCGACCGCCAGCGACTTAACCGTCTGCACACCGGTCACCGATTCGACCAGGTAAGAGTTGGAGGAGGCGGCCATCTGAAATTTACTCTCCAACCGCCGGCGCAGTTCAGGGGTGATGATCAGGTAGAGCAGCGCGATCACCGAAACGAATCCGAGCACGACCAGGGTCAGTTTGACGCTGTAGAGCAGCATCACCGCGACAAAGACCAGCGAGAAAAACAGGTCGATAATCACGCTGACCGCTTTATTGGTGATGAACTCGCGGATGGTGTCCAACTCCCGGACCCGGGCAGCGATGTTGCCGACCTTGCGCGACTCGAAATAGCGAAACGGCAGCGCCAGCAGGTGCTTGAACAGTTTGGCGCCGAGTTTGGCATCCAGCTTGTGGGCAGTATGGATAAAGATGTAGTTGCGAGCGATATTCAGCAACAGCTCAAACCCGGCAATCGCCAGAAAGGCGACCGCCAGCACATCCAGGGTGGTCATGCTGCGATGGACGATAACCTTATCGAGAATCACCTGGGTGAAGAGCGGGGTCACCAGACCGAACAGCTGGACCACGAAGGAGCCGAGCAGCACCTCGCCGATAATCCGCTTGAACTTGATGATTTCCTGTAAAAACCAGCGAAAGCCGAACACCACCTGCGAGTTGATCTTCTTGTGCCGCAGGATGATAAACTGCCTGAACTCCACCTCGACCTCGGCGATAGTTTTTTCGACGGTCTTTTTTTCTGCCGGGTCGAACAGCAGGCACTTGCCGGCTGTCTGGTTGTTCTTCAGCAATACGGCATACTGACCATCGGCACCGACGGCGATAGCGGGCAGCGGATAGGCATCGGCCAGTTTCTCGACCGAAAGTTTTTTCAGCTTGGCTTTGAAATCAAACGCGGCGGCAATCCGCAGCAACTCTTGCGGAGAAACGATCTCCTGAAGGCCGAATTCTCTGGCAATCGCCCTAATATCAACATCGATCCGGTTGATCCGGGCCACCACATCAAATGCCATCAGTGCAGAGTTCATTGCCAAGCCTTATGGATAAAATCGAGCGACAACGCGACGGTCGCATAATCGACCCGCCACAATTCAACGTCCAGCTGTTGTCTGCTCAGTTCGATCAGTTTGCGCTGAAAGTTGATCTGGTCGGTGAGCTGCTGCGCGGCCAGGCGCACGGCATCGTTCTGTTCTGCGGCGATCTGCGTCAGTTGTTCCAGATGATTCTTTGCCCCCGAGCCATAGGCCTTATAGGTGCTGGTGATACTGGAGATCTCCTGCTGCAGTTCAGCAAGCTTCTTTTCTTTCTGATAGCGCAGACTGTTGATTTCGTGGTTGAGACGTGCCTGCTTGGCGCTGTCGGCAAAACCGGAAAACAGCGGCCAGTCCAAAATCAGCGAGGCGGTGGCATCCCGGGCGCTCAAGTCGGACAGAGAACGGCCGAAGTCATCGGTGTCACTGCCGTACATCCGGTGCGAACCGTACAGCAGCAGCTTCGGCAGCCCGGCGCGTTTGACCATCGAGAGTTCGGCTTTTTTGTTTTCGATCTGTTGCTGATATATCTGCACTTCGGGGGAACGATTCAGATCGACAGAGGACTCGAGTTGCGGCAGAGTGGAAAAATCAGAAAACTTCACTTCGGCGGCGGAATAAGACATCTGAGTATAGAAGGTCAGACGGGTCAGAACATCCTGAAAATTAATCTTCAGTTCATCGAGTTGATTGAGGGTTTCGGCCAGATTCAAAGCGGCCGTACCGATCTGCTCGCGACCGAGGGTTCCGGCCTGGTGTAACTGCTTGGCCAAGCGGAAGATGGTGTTTTGCCGCGCAAAGATAGTTTGTGCCGTCTCAATCTGTTTTTGTAATTTCAGACCGCTGGAGTAGCGCAGCAACACCTCTTTGCGGGCCTCCCGAAAGGCTTGCCGTTCCTGCAGTCTGGCGATGCTGACCTGGCGGCGGGCATTTTCGACATTCAGCTTACGAACACCGAAATCGAACAGGTTATAACTGAGACTGGTGATCAGTGAGTGGCGATAGCTCGACTCATCGGCGATAACCACGTCGCCGCCAGCAACAACGTCGTCCCCTTCGGTGAACGAATAGATAAAATCATTGCCGAAGCGCACCGACAGCTGCGGGTAGTAATCGGCCTGCGTTTCACGAACATAGGCGTGACCGGCCTGAATATCTTCCCGGAAGATTTTGCTGTCGAAGGAGTTTTGCAGTGCCTCGGACAGCACCATCTCAAAGCTGAGGTTTTCAGCAAATAAGGGCTGAACGCAAAAAAAACACAGAACCAGCGATAGAGCCGGAAAGGCCCTTGGATGAAACAGAAAACTCAACGTTTACCCCCCCCTGAAACATCATTGCATTGCAAGCTGGTTGGAACGGTTTTTCTGTTCCGGCCTTTGAAAAAGTTAAACCTAGTTCCAGGAATTGGCGACCATTACCATCAGCTCTTCATTCTGCCTGACGTCATCAAAGCTGTTCAGGGCGATTCCTTCGGTTGCAGCATAGGCGGACATATCCTGAATGATCTGGTTGATGTCAGCGGCATGCAGATACTGACCGTCCGTCAGTTGAATTTCATCTATCCGGTTTTCGGGGTTGGCAAAGAATTCACTGACCGTTATCTGATCATTGCTGCCATAACCGATTTCCAGATGAGTATCATTACGGAACAAAACTATCCCTGCCGAGTCAACGGCAGCACCGAACAAAATTCGGTCAAAACCGGCTGGATCATAGTTGTTGATGGTATCCAACCCGTCACCGGCATTGAAGAAATAGCTGTCATCACCCTGGGCACCGCCCAGCCAATCGTTGCCTGCGCCACCAGTCAACCGGTCATTGCCACTTTCACCATAGAGAATATCCTGCCCATCCCCACCGAAGAGTCGGTCATGTCCTGCGTCTCCGTGGAGCTCATCATCGCCCGCTTCACCGTAGAGCAGATCATTGCCGAGACCAGCGGATATTTTGTCGTTACCGGCCCCCGCATAAATGGAATCGTCCGCTTCCTCTGAAGTGATCAGGTCCTGTTTCTTGGTCCCCTCAAAAACCGCGGTCGTTGCCAAGAGTTCCTCGGTGGTGGCAGTACTACCATCGGCAAACTCCAGGTTGAGCGCATAAACACCATTCGGCATTTCAACGTCGAAACCTTCATTCGACTCGGAACCATGGCTATCCAGCAGACGAAGCTGCGCGATAGCCACGCCATCCTGTTCCGTCAAGCGAACAACGACCTGATCTTGGGAGATATTTCGACCGAAACGGATAAGGTTATCCCCCTGTATATCCCGAATCAGGTCCAACCCGTCACTGCGGGAGAACCGGTAGCTGTCATTTCCCGCGCCACCTTCCAGGGTGTCATTGCCGGCTCCACCAGCCAAAGTATCGTTGCCAGCCATCCCTTGCAGCAGATTATCCGCGGCATTGCCGAGCAAATCGTTATCATATTCGTTACCGGTGCCGCCGATATTATCCCCACCCAACAAACTCAAGGATTCAAAATTTTCACCCAAAGTATAATTGATAAATGCCTCGACACGGTCAACCCCTTCATCGGTGTTTTCACGGATACTGTCTTCAAAACTGTCCACGATATAAGTATCGTTGCCCGTGCCACCGATCAACTGGTCATTTCCGCCTCTACCATCCAGGCGGTTGTCGCCACTGTTACCAATGATTAGGTTGTCCTGGTCATTGCCGACAGCATCAAGGTTGTCACTGCCGGTCAGGCGCAATTCCTCAAGATGGTCAGTCATTTCATAGGTAATGGAACTGTAAACCACATCGTAGCCACCGAAAACGCTTTCACTGACCGTATCGGTAAAATAGGTGGTAATCACCTGATCCTCTGTGCTACCAACCGGAGGTACGTTCTGGGACTCCGGTGCTACGGTCCCTGTTGAGCTCGATGCTGTGGTTTGTTCTTCATTTGTGGTCGTTGCTGCTTGGGTCTCTGTGGTAACGGCGTCCTGTCCCTTCTTTTTGCCTCCATTGTTGCCACCTTTATTGCCGGGGTTGCCAGGTGATGTCCCGGGCCCGTCATTATAATTCTGATCATGGCCGGGAGGTGGTGGGTCTTCACCGTTACCGACACCTTCATTCCCCTTGGGTTTGTTATTCCCCTTGCCAATATCGATGGTCGGCCCGTCGAGGGGCACACACTCGTGACTGGGGTCGTTCCCTCCGCTACCGTCACCGGGGATAACGGTAACCTCGGCATAGCCGTCGACATAATAAATGTCATCGCCGCTCCCCCCCATCATCACATCGATTCCGGTTCCACCGTCCAAAATATCGTTGCCGGTCCCGCCGTCCAGGTTATCGATCCCCTCGCCGCCCTTGAGGCTGTCATCTCCGGAGCCGCCCCTCAGAATATCGTTTCCGGCGCCACCCTCGAGAATGTCGTTATTAGTGAGCAGATTACCGTTTTCTCCGCCTCCTTCGCCACCACCGCTTTTTTCAATGCCGCCGCTCTCATCACCTCCACCGTAGAGATAGTCATCCCCGTCTCCGCCGATAAGAACATCATCACCCGTGCCGCCATCCAGAATGTCATTACCAAAGCCGCCATTCAGATAATCATTATTGGTAACCGGGCCAGCATAGTCTCCGCCAGCTTCGTACCCCGGATAATCGAGGGTTTCTTGGTACCAACTGTATTCGGTGGGTGTAATAATCCCTTCATTGAATAGGTTCAGTAAGTATTCTTCGTAAGAAATATTCCCGATCCCTCCGCCGTATTCTAAAGATCCTCCACCGTTGCCATCATCACCGCCATATAGGTAATCATCCCCGTCTCTGCCAAAAAGAGTATCGTCTCCCGAGGCACCGTCCAAATGGTCGTTACCCGAGCCGCCATCCAAATAATCATTATTGGTTACCTTCGAGCCACCGGCCTCGAAGGTTCCGCCGGTCTCTAAATCGGCACTGTACTCTTCGTCTCCACCATAATCTCCATCTCCTCCGCCCAGCGCATCAGCACCGCCGTAGAGATAATCGTCGCCGTCACCGCCGCGCAGGGTATCATCCCCCGCAGCACCGTCCAGATCATCATTGCCGCCAAGGCCGTCGAGCAAGTTGGCGGCATCGTTGCCGGTGATCCGGTTGTCCTGGGCATTGCCGGTTCCATCGACGGCGGACTCTCCCACCAGGTTCAGTTCTTCAACATGCTCGGAGAGGGTGTAGCTGACGTCGCTGTCCACCCGGTCATAACCTTCGTCGGCCGACTCGGTGATCTGATCATCGGCATGATCGACGATAAAGCGATCGTTGCCCGTGCCGCCGATCATCACGTCGTTGCCGCTGCCACCATCGAGCTGATCGTCCCCGACCCCGCCACTTAAGCTATTGTTCCCCGAGTTGCCGAGAATCCAATCGTTCAGATCGTTGCCGGTTCCTGCAATATTGTCACTTCCGGTCAAGGTCAGATTCTCTACATTGGCGGACAGCACATGGTTAACCGAGCTATAAACCTGATCGGTTCCCTCTGCAACAAGTTCAACAACTTGGTCTGCTTCATTATCGACATAGTAACGATCGTTGCCGGCCCCACCTTCGAGCTGATCGGCCCCACCTGCACCATCGAGCAAATTAGCGTAATTGTTGCCTTTCAGGTGGTTGGCCAAATCGTTTCCGATGCCATTTACTGCGCTGCCGGTCAGGATGAGGTTTTCAACATTTGCCGCAAGGATGCTGTTGACCCCGGATTCCACGGTATCAATGCCCTGATCGGCCTGCTCCAGTACAACATCATTTTCATTGTCGAGGCGGTAGCGGTCATTGCCTTTTCCGCCTGCCAGAACATCACTGCCGCTGCCGCCGTCAAGCAGATCATCTCCGGCACCGCCCTCAAGATGGTCATCTCCGGCAAGGCCGAATAGCTGGTTGTCGCCGGTGTTGCCGACAATCCGGTTATCGGAGTCGTTACCCGTGCCCTTCAGGTTGTCGGTTCCGGTCAGCTGCAGTTCTTCGATGTTGCCGCCAAGCTGGAAAGATGCAGAGCTTTCGACCCTGTCGTAGCCTTGGTTGAAATTTTCGATCACCTGATCAGCGGCTGCATCGACCCGATAATTGTCATCACCTGGTCCGCCACGCAGAACATCCGCACCAACGCCACCGTCCAGTAGATCACTACCAGCTCCACCCAAAAGAGTATCCTTGCCTGCTCCGCCTAAAAGCTGATCGTTACCGTCTCGACCATCCAAAACATCCTCTCCGGTCAAGCCTTCCAGGCGATTGTCCCCGGCGTTGCCGACAATCCGATTATCGAGTTCATTGCCGGTTCCCTGAGTCGCAATGCCTGTCAGGGAGAGATTTTCAACGTTGTCGCCAAGTGTATAATCGAGGCGGGAACGCACTTCATCGGTTCCTTCGGCGATGACTTCCTCGACTTGGTCGCCCGCATCGTCAACCAGGTAGGTATCGTTGCCTGCACCACCCTGTAGCTGATCCGCTCCGATGCCACCGTCGAGGAGGTCGTCGCCGGCTAGCCCTTCAAGTCGATTGTCGCCGGCGTTGCCCTCAATCCGATTGGCAAGTTCGTTGCCGACCCCTCGCGTTGCGGTTCCGGTCAGGGTGAGGTTTTCAAGATTCGCGCCCAGGGCGTAATCAAGACTGGAGCGCACCTCGTCGATCCCTTCAGCGCCCAGTTCCTCGATTAGGTCGTCGTTATCATCAATCAGGTAGGTATCGTCGCCCTGGCCGCCGTACAGACTATCCACCCCGCTGCCGCCAGCGAGCACATCGTCACCTGCCTTGCCGATGAGAGTGTCGTCACCAGCGAATCCCTGCAGGTTGTCCTTGGCATTGGTTCCTTCGATAATATCGTTACCGTCGGTACCGATCAGGTCAAAACCGCGGGCGAGCAGTTCATCGTAGCTGAGGACCGTACCGTCGGCGAATTCGAAGCGGTCGATGGCAACCTGACCGAAGACGTCATCGGGATTGAAGTTTTCGATATGGATCTCGTCGCCTTCGGCCCCGGTGCGGAGTCCCAGGGAACCGAGGACCAGGCTAAGACCGTCACTGCTGATGTCGTTGCCGAAACGTAGGGTATTGCTACCCAGGTCACGAATAATAAGCCGTCCGTCTCCACGCTCGTAAACATAGATATCCCGTCCTTCCCCGCCATCGACGATGTCATAGCCCGGACCGGCGGCAAGGACGTCGCTACCAGAGCCACCCAGCAAAATGTCGTCACCTTCGCCGCCCAGCAGAAGGTCGTTGCCTTCTCCGCCCAGCAGGGTATCGTTGCCGCCCTGGCCTGAAATCTGGTCGTTTCCTGCACCGCCGTCAACGTAGTCGTCGCCGTCAAGACCGGCCAAAAGGTCGGACTGGGAATCGGCCCAGATACGATCGTTCCCCTCGCCGCCCAGGATGATATCCGAACCTGTTTCTCCGTGGAGTTCGTCGTCACCGAGGCCGCCGAGCAGCATGTCGTCTCCCGCCCCTCCGACCAGGATGTCCTCGCCATCGCCGCCGTCCAATGTGTCATTCCCGACATTGCCAGACAAAAAATCGGCGTCCGTACCACCGGAGAGATAATCGGACCCGCCAGAACCAGCGAGAAAATCGTTTCCGGCTTCGCCGTAAAGAACAACTTGATCCGATAACGGGTTGGAACCCATTTCAAGAGACCAAACACCAACAGGGGCTATGCCACTATTTGATGGATGATAATATTTGATGTCAAAATCTGTCCAGGTCATGGTTATTTCATAAGTCCAGTTTTCACCAAGCACCGAATCGCCACGGTAAGTAACTTCTCCACCATCGCCTACACCTGGGCCAAGCCCTGGCCAAGCATTTCGATAGATATAACCATCAGAACCGACTCTGATGCCCCCAGTTTCAAAACCCTGCTGCCGGTGATTGCTGATATCAGCCCAAATCACTTCTGCGGTTACCGTTGAGCTGAGGATATTAAATCCGACGAAACTACGAATAGGTGCCAAAACAATATCGTCGCCGTCACCTGCCTTGACCACGCTGTCACCGCCGAAACCGGTGATGTAATCATTTCCCAAACCACCATCAATCCGGTCCGCGCCGCCACGGCCATAAATCCAGTCGTCGCCGTCACCACCGTTGAGCTGGTCTGCACCGCCACCACCGATCAGCATGTCCCTGCCGTCCTGACCGTCGATGGTACTTGAGGGCACCTCCGCTACGAGGTAATCGGCGCCATCGGTACCGGTGAGCTGTTCGGGTGGGGCGGTCGGAGTGTCGGTGAGAATGATGCCGAAGTCACCGTCAGAGAAGTCCTGGGTGCGGGCCTGATTCTGCAAGGTCAGGCTGGTTTCAGCATCTATCTTCAGTTTTCCGGACCCGTCAAAAGTGAGGATAAAATTGCTGTCGGTGATAAATTGATAGTCTGAGGTACCTGGGTTTTGCTCGAAGACGCCGTTGATGACTTTGCCGTCAATAATGAGGATATTCCGGCCGGTGTCGATGATGGTATCGTGACCATCGCCGCTGTTGATGATGTAGGTGTCGATGCCTGCTCCGCCTTCGAGGATGTCGTCACCTTTGCCACCGATCAGGGTGTCGTTGCCTTCACCGCCGTTGAGGTGGTCGTTGCCGGTTCCACCGTTGAGGGTGTCCTGGCCTTTGCCGCCGACAAGGGTATCGTGATCCTCCCCACCATAAATTTCATCATTTCCATCGCCGCCCTCCAGGTAGTCGTCGCCTTTAAGGCCACGGAGGATATCGGTTCCTCCCATACCATAAAGATGATCCTCATTAGCAGATCCGGTCAATCCATCAGCAACCTTTCTGCCGAAGGTATATTTAGAGGTGAACTCTGTTCCGCTATGTTGCTGCGCATAAACACCTAGTTCCAGATCTTTGAATCGGATGGATGTCGTATTTTCATGGATGCTGTTATAGAAAAATCTGGCACGGTCTTCCTTGTATTGATCCGAAAATTGGGCGGGATCGACAGACGCGTAGTTGTCTATGCCGACAAGAATAAAAGGACGCAGCTGCTGCATAGCATAAAAAGCTTGCCGGTCATCCACCAAGCCTTGTAGCTCAGCTTCGGACAGGTAGTAGGTTTTGATCGGGATGGGGGCGGCATGGTCAGAAGTAACGATAGTGGTGTCGCTGCGGTAATAGTCAAGGACTTCATCGAGCCTGCCCAAGGTTCGCTGCCCTAGCAACGAAACGGTCGAAGCCATGATATCGTTGAGTGATTTGCTGAAGGTGAAAAGATTTGGTGATTCTTGAAATTTAACACCCTCTTCGTCTTCTTCTGAGTAAATTTCCCATTCATTTTTCCCCTGCAGATTCGCCTCCCAGTGGTGCCGCAGAATATTAGAGATGGAACCGGTTCGTGAGGTGATGCTGATGGAATTTGTTATTGGGTCCGTTTCCGTTTTTACCGAAGGGCCGATAATAAAATCCCATCCCTCACTAACTAGTACCTTGTAACACTTAAATCTTCGTGATCGTTGGCGCATGATATATACTTACGGCAACCCAAGGAGGTTGCCATGCCACCGAGATATCGAATTATACTGACTGAGCAGGAGCGTAAGGATCTTGAGGCACTGACACGATGTGGGAAAACCGGTGCCAAAAGATTTATCCATGCCCGTGCGC
>JAJRQI010000039.1 GCA_024280335.1 Deltaproteobacteria bacterium | reverse complement strand
TGGCAAATGGTTCAATGCAAAATCAGGCACTTACGGCATTGGTTCGACTTGCTGCTGCACCGACATATTATAATCTTTATTCAGCAGAAAACCTATATCTATTTGTTTTTATTGGGTAATCATGTTTTCGCCCAAGCACTAGATAGAAAAGGAAGAGCCGGATGAAGGGTGCAGAAGTCTTAGTGAAAATGCTCCAGGAGCAGGGCGTCAAGGTTATTTTCGGGGTTCCTGGTGATACCAGTATTGCCCTTTATGAGGCGTTGTATGACGCCTCGTCTGAAATCAAGCATGTCTTGGCCAGGGATGAACGCTCAGCAAGCTTTATGGCCGATATTTATGCGCGTTTGACGCACAAGCCGGGTGTCTGCTCCGGTTGTGACCACTATTTCCGGACAGGGAATTATTGCCGATGATCACCCGCTGGCACTTGGTGTTATTGGTGATAACGGTTTTCACCCGCACGCAATCCGTGCAGTTGAGGAAGCCGATGTTCTGCTCTATGTTGGCTGTAAAATGGGTTCAGTTTCCACCATCAAGTGGACGTTACCTTCGCCGAAAGAGGGGCGCAAAATTCTCCAGATCGATCTGGATCCTGAATTGCTGGCAAATAACTTTAACAACACTCTGAGTGTTGCCGGTGATGCCAAACTTGTTTTTGCCGATTTGGTTACCTTACTCAAAGGACAGGTAGCCGCTCGCACCCCGTCAGACTGGCTTAATGATCTGAATGCTGACCGTGCCAGGTTCTGGATTGAGGCTGAAGCGATGTTGCGGTCTGATGACACCCCGCTGAAACCACAACGGGTTATCGCGGCATTAAACAAACGTCTTCCTTCTCCTGCCATTGTCATCTCTGATGCCGGGACCCCGACCCCTCATATCACCAGATATCTGAAATTGGGTGGCAATGGCTCCAGATTCATCATTCCGCGCGCCTACGGTGGTCTCGGCTATGCGATCCCAGCACTGGTCGGCGCCCATGAAGCTCGCCCCGACGCCCGCCTGGTTGGTCTGTTTGGTGATGGCAGTTTAGGGATGTCGGCAGGAGAACTGGAAACGCTTGCACGTCTGAAAATTCCTGCAGTGATGATCCATTTTAATAATTCCTGCTTTGGCTGGATCAAGGTGCTACAGCTGTTGCATGCCAAGAGCAAGTTTTACTCGGTTGACTTTACTCCGGGCAGTCCTGCCAAGGTTGCAGAGGGTTTTGGGATTAAATCGCGACAGGTGACAACCGCAGAAGAGCTTGAGGCGGGACTTGATGAGGCCTTTGCCAGTAATGAACCATTTTTTCTCGATGTTATTTCTGAGTCGGAGGTCGATCAGATACCCCCGGTTTATAAATGGCTTAAAATTGTCGAAGAAAACAAAAAAGCATAGAGAGGGTGGGCAGCGTGAAAAAAATCGGCGTAGCTATTATCGGTTTTGGAAATATCGGTCAGTATGCGGCAAAAGCTATTGAAGTTGCAAAGGATATGGAACTGAGGGGTGTCGTTGAGATGACCGCGCGCTTGGAAGAGGGGCGCAAGCTGCTTCCAGAGGTGCCGTTTGAGGATGACATTCGCAAACTGGATAACGTAGATATTGCTGTTTTGTGCCTGCCCTCGCTGATGGTGCCGGAAATGGCTTCAAGCATCCTGCAGGCGGGAATAAGCACGGTCGATTGCTACGATATTCACGGTTCTGAATTAGTCGAACTTAAAAAGAGACTGCATGAGCATGCGCAGACGAACAACGTGATCTCCATCTCGGCCGCTGGCTGGGACCCGGGTACTGATTCGGTTATCAGGGCGATTCTTGAGGTCGTGGCTCCCCAAGGGATTACCTACACCAATTTTGGGCCGGGAATGAGCATGGGGCATACCGTGGCGGCCAAGGCGGTTCCTGGAGTAAAAAAGGCGCTGTCGATCACTGTTCCGGCCGGGTTCGGCTTCCACAAGCGCTGCGTCTATATTGAGCAGGAGCCCGGTTATGACTTCAAGGAGATTGCCAAAACAATCAAAACAAACCAGTATTTCTCTCACGATGAGACCCATGTCATTCCGTCCAATGACATCGACGCATTGGCCGATAACGGCCACAGCGTAGTGCTTGAAAGGAAGGGCTCCGCCAGTCAGGCCTCCAACCAGCGTTTCACCTTTATGGCGACAGTGACCAATCCGGCAGTTACCGCTCAGATCATGGTCTGCTCCGCCAGGGCCGCGCTGAAGCAGAAACCTGGCAATTATCTGATGATCGAGATTGCACCGATCGATCTGCTTGAGGGAGATGACAGAGATGCCGTGATCAAGCGGATTGTATAAGGATACAGACTCCGTTTTGTTGAGTGAATGGCCAAGTATTTGCGATGCAGAAACTGCTACTTCACACTATTTTGTTCTGTCATTCAGAGTTCCAAGCTCTAACAAATTATTATCCAATTCCGGCCATCTTACCCACTCACAAAATCTTTGACAACGATAATTCCCCTGACATTCCATGTCCCTAACTGGACAACAGCCCATTTTGCAGAACAAGGATGGTCTGGATAATTTATCATAATCAGGCGTACCGAAAGGGTGCCTGCTGCATACTTATCATTTCATGGTCCACAGGGTATTGAGAGCAACGAAACGTTTTCCTGATTAGTACCAATCTACAGCGGCGCGCTGAAAGCGTCGTTTTTCAGTTGGGTGCCCCTGTTTCCTCAATCCCCAGCACCACCAGCCTCTCCTCCGCAACCTTCCAGCGCACATTGTAGCGATCCAGCAGCACCCCGTACTCCCGACCGTTGTCATTGTCACGCTGATAGGCCGGGCGTGGATCGAGCGCCAGGGTTTCGCGGATCAGGCTTTCCAGTTCCGGGCTCTGGGCGGTGAACTCTGTCAGCTGGCGTTGCGCTGCGCCTGTGAACTGCACCTGAAGTGCTGCTGCCGGTGGCCGGTCGGCGAAGCCGCTGCTGGCATTGGCGATGCCATCGGTATAGGGCAGGTAGGGTTTGATATCGAGGATCGGCGTGCCGTCGATCAGGTCGGCGCCCTCTACTTCGAGCAGCACCCGTCCCTCGCGACAATCGATCGACAGCAATTTGACCGCTGACAGGCCGATCGGGTTGGGGCGAAACGGTGAGCGGCAGGCGAACACCCCGACCCGCCGGTTGCCGCCCAGACGCGGCGGGCGCACGGTCGGTTTCCAGCCCTGCCCGCAGGTTTTATGAAACAGGAAGATCAGCCAGATGTGACTGAACCCTTCCAGCTCGCGCACCGCTTCCGGGCTGGCAAACTCTGGGTGCAGCTCAATCTGGGCACGCACCCTCGGCGCCAGTCCCGGCTGGCGCGGGGTGGCAAACTTTTCCTTGAACGGGGTGCGGATACTGGCAATCGGTTCGACGTTGTAGTTCATCAGGTTCAGTTCTCAGTTGATAGGTTGAACCACCGGGGTCCGGTGGCCATAACTGCTCAATCCGACCCCGCAGAAGACCAGGCCGCAGGCAAACCATTGTTGCTGGTTGAGACTGTCGCCGAGGATCAGCATGCCGAGAATCACCCCGAACACCGGAATCAGATTGACATAACCGGCTGCCTGGCTGGCCGGAATCCGGCTGACGCTGTAATTGTAGCAGCCGTAGGCACCGAGGGTGATGAAGGTTCCCAGATAGATCACCGCCAGCGCCGGGGTGGCTTGCCAGTGGCCGGGAAAGCCGATGCCCGGCAGCAGCAGAAACGGGAAAAAGAACAGACTGCCGACAAACGCTTGAAAAGCGGTCAGAAACAGCGGCGGATAGTTGCTGGTCAGATGTTTCAGCGACACCGTATAACCGGCAGCACAGACCATCGCCAGAAATTCATAAGAGTTGCCGAGCAGTGGGTTGGGCGCATTGGCGCTGATTTCGCTGGCCAGACTCAGCCAGACGGCACCGATAATCGCCAGCACAAAACCGCTCAGGGTCTGCCGGCTGACGGTTTCCTTCAGCCAGCTCCAGGCCAGGATCGCCACCAGCAGTGGCAGCATGGCGGTGATCATTCCCGCCTGTGAAGCGCTGGTCAGCTCCAGCGCCTTGGCTTCGAATAGAAAGTAGAGGCAGGGTTCGCAGATCGCCATGATCAGCAGGTATTTGATGTCACGCCGCCGCCAGTTGAGTTTGCGGAAGGTCGGGATAAAAACCACAAAGCAGAGGCTGGCGATGAACATCCGGCCGAAGATTACCTGCATCGGATCATAGCCGCGAAACGCCAGTTTGAGCGCGACAAAGGAGCTGGCCCAGAGCAGCATGGCCAGAATCAGGCTGAATACCGGCAGCAGGCGGCGGGTGTTTTCGGTCACAATATCTCCAGGCTGGAATTAGGGCAACGATTCATCCGGATGGCCTCGCGGTGCTGAACAGTTACGAATTATGATGGTGCTGAACGTGCGGCTAAGATAAGCCGCTTCGGTTTTTCAAACCAGAAAAAATTGCCCGGCAGGCAGTCGGACAACCTTCGGAGGTAAAAGATTGGTAAAAGCTCCCCATCACTCTGACATCTCTGCCCCGCTCCGTGCTACCGTTTTGTAACAGGTGCTTTTACTACGGAGGATTCCGATGAGCATATCATTACAGAAGTCCGAGTACAGTTATGCCGAAGAGGTCGCCAACAGCATCACCCACGGGATCGGCATGTTGTTGTCGATCGGCGGGCTGGCGGTACTGGTCGGCTTTGCCAGCGTGCATGGTAATGCCTGGCATATCACCGCCTGCAGCATCTTCGGTGTGACCCTGATTCTTTCATACGCATCCTCAACCCTTTATCACAGTATTTCGCAACCAGCGGCGAAACGGGTGCTGAAGGTGATCGACCACGCAGCGATCTATCTGCTGATTGCCGGAACCTACACCCCCTTCACCCTGATCAACCTGCGCGGACCCTGGGGCTGGTCGCTGTTCGGCACCATCTGGGGGCTGGCAATCCTTGGCGTGGTGCTGAAGGTCACCATAAGCGGCAAAATTGCCGGGATCTCCACTGCCATCTATCTGGCGATGGGCTGGATTATTGTGGTGGCATTCAAGCCGCTACTCGGCGCAGTCGAGGTCGGTGGTCTGGTGCTGTTGTTGTTCGGCGGGCTGGCCTACAGCGCCGGAGTGATTTTTTACGCCTGGAAGAAACTCCCCTACAACCATGCCATCTGGCACTTGTTTGTGCTGACCGGCAGCCTCTGCCATTTCTTCGCTATTCTCTTCTATGTCATCCCGCCGGGGTGACCATCCCGCATCGGCAGTTTCCCTCCCAGGGCATTCCGGATTCTTTCGGAGTGCCCTTTTTTTCGCGCTTTTTCTACCTTTAGCAGACTCCTCACCTGCCGCTAACGCAATCCTAACAATTCGGGCGCATCTTCCTGACCATCAACTGACGACTAAAAAAGAAGTAACTATTCAGCCGGATGGCCTCGGGGTGCCCAATGCAAGGGTGTCTGACGCCAGGATGGCGTCAGCAAGTCCCAGGGATGGGTTCATGCGGCCCTTGGAGTGGGCAGCGCGAGGCCATTTACCGAGTTACAAAAAGGAGCTCACCAATGATGAAGATGCGCACCATGCTCAAGGGGCTGACGGTTGCCCTGCTGCTGGCGGTTTCGGCCAGCCTGTCTTTCGCCGGCCCGTTGCAGGTCGATGTCAACCTGAGCGACTACGTCAAGGTTCAAGGGGTGGCCGGGAACCTGAACAGCGTCGGCTCCGACACCCTGAATAATATGATGACCTTCTGGGCCGAAGGATTTCGCAAAAAGTACCCGAACGTCAATGTCCAGATCGAAGGCAAGGGTTCCAGCACCGCGCCTCCGGCACTGATCGAAGGGACCAGCCAGCTCGGGCCGATGTCGCGCAAGATGAAGAGAAAAGAAGCGCAGAAATTCGAAGACAAGTTCGGTTACAAGCCGACCGCCATCGGTGTGGCGCTTGATTCTCTGGCGGTTTTTATCAATAAGGACAATCCGTTGACCGGTCTTTCGCTACCGCAGGTCGATGCGATCTTCTCCAAAACCCAAAAGGGCGGTTTGGCCGATATCACCACCTGGGGTCAGCTCGGGCTGAAGGGTCGCTGGGCCAACAAGCCGATCAGCCTCTACGGCCGCAACTCCGCCTCCGGCACCTACGGCTATTTCAAAAAGAAAGCTCTCTTCAAAGGTGATTACAAAGATAGCGTCAAAGAGCAGCCGGGCAGTGCCTCGGTGGTTCTCGGTGTGACCGAAGACAAGGCCGGGATCGGTTACTCCGGTATCGGTTATCGGACCTCCGGAGTCAAGGCGATCGCTTTGGGTAAAAAGACCGGCGACCCCCAGTACCAGCCGAATTACCAGAACGTGCTTGCCGGCAAGTACCCGCTCGGCCGACTGCTGTACATCTATGTTGCCAAGCGACCGAATCAACCGCTGCCGACACTGGTGAAGGAATTTCTGAAATATGCGCTGTCCAAAGAAGGGCAACAGATTGTCGTCAAGGACGGCTATCTGCCGCTGACCGCCAAGGTTGCGCAAAAGCAGCTGGCGCTGCTCGACTGAGGTTTCGGATCAGTCACAGCTGCAGTAAAAGGTCTGGCTCTGTCCTCTTGCGGGGCAGAGCCTGTTCGTCTGTTTAGCGCAAAGAGTCCGAGGATTTATGAACCCTGCGTTTCTAAAAAAGATTAAACGCAATGATCGGCTGGCCCGTTGGGTAATTACCGTCGGCGGCATGGCGATCATTTTCAGCGTTATCTTCATTCTGGTGTTGATCGCCAAGGTTTCCCTGCCACTGTTCCTCTCCCCTTCCGCCGAGCTTTACAGCAAGGTTGCGTTTCGGTCGGCCGAGCCGCAGAAGATTCTGGCGGTCGGCATGGATGAGTATCTGGAGAGCGGCTACACGCTGGATGACCGCGGCGAACTGTTTTTCTTCAACGTCAAGGATGGTCGTAAGCTTGATCGACTGCAGCTGACCAGCGGCCGTTCGGCGACGCGGCTGCTGGCGGTGGAGAGTTACGGCCGGTTGAACCATGCCTTGCTCTGGGAGGATGGTTCGCTGACCATCGAGCAGATCAAGTTCAGTCCGGTCTTCGCTGCCGATGACAACAACCGGCGCAGCATTACTCATCAGGTGGAACAGCGGGCTGCCTTTGTCGCCCCGGTCGCCGGTCGCCTGGTCAGATCCCTGGCACGAGTCAATGACGAGGGTCGTCAGACCCGGCTCGATCTGTTCGAAGCGGGTCGTCTGCAGCTGCAGCAGTTTGAGCTGACAGAGAATTTTCTCGGTGAAGAAGAGGTCGTCGAAAACCGTCATGAGCTGGAGTTGCAGATCGATGGTCAAATCAGTGCGCTGATCCTCAGCAGCGACGGCTTGCAGCTGTACGCCGGAACCGACCGCGGGGAGTTGCTGCGCTGGGATCTGGCCGACAGTGAAGAACCGCAGCTGACCGACCGGTTGCAGGCGTTTGCTGACCGGCGGGCGATCACCGCCCTGAATCTGGTGTTCGGCGACGTTTCGCTGGCGGTCGGTGACGCCCGGGGTGAAATCAGCACCTGGTTCCCGGTGCGTAACCCCGGCGGCAGTCGTACCCTGACCCGAATTCACGAGCTTTCCCGACATAGCGGAGCGGTGCAGGCGCTTGCGCCGTCGCCGCAGGATAAAACCGTCATCAGTCTGGCGGCCGACGGCTTGCGCCTGAACCATATGACCAGCGAACGGTTTCTGCTCGGCCTGAATCCTCCGGAACCCTTGACCCGCTTCGCGCTGACGACGCGCGGTGATGCGCTGATCGCTTTAACCGACGCGGGCAGCCTGATCAGCTGGAAGCTGGCAATCCCCCACCCGGAGGTGAGTTTCGGCACCCTGTTCGGCAAAGTCTGGTACGAAGGCTACGACGAGCCGGTCTACGCCTGGCAATCCTCTTCCGCCAGTGACGATTACGAGCCGAAGCTGAGTCTGGCACCGTTGATCTTCGGCACCCTGAAGGGGACATTTTACGCCATGCTGTTTGCCGTGCCGCTGGCGATCTTCGCCGCCATCTATACCAGTCAGTTCGCCCGACCGCGGCTGCGCGAGATTATCAAACCGGCGGTTGAGGTGATGGCGGCAATCCCGACGGTGATCATCGGTTTTCTCGCTGCGCTCTGGTTGGCGCCGCTGATCGAACGTTCCCTGGGTTCACTGTTCCTCAGCCTGATTCTGGTTCCGGCAGCGCTGATGGTCAGCATTCTGCTCTGGCAGGCGGCGCGAAAAATCGAGCCGCTGAAACGGGTCGAGCGTGGTTTCGAATTTCTGGCAATCATCCCGGTAATTATCATGGCGATCGGTATTGCTGTCGCACTGGGTCCGGGGCTGGAAAAACTGTTCTTTGCCGGTGACCTCAAGCAGTGGATGTTTACGGAAATGGGTACCCGCTACGATCCGAGAAACTGCATTATCATCGCTTTTGCCATGGGTTTTGCGGTGATTCCGATCGTCTTCACGATCGCCGAGGATGCCCTCTCCAACGTGCCGCCGAGCCTCAAAGCGGCCTCGCTGGCGCTCGGTGCCAGCCGTTGGCAGACCGTCTGGCGGGTGATTCTGCCTTCGGCTTCTCCGGGTATTTTCGCCGGCAGCATGATCGGCTTCGGCCGGGCGGTCGGCGAGACAATGATCGTACTGATGGCGACCGGCAACACCGCGATCATGGATCTGAGTATCTTCAACGGTATGCGCCCGCTGTCGGCCAATATTGCCGTTGAAATCCCGGAGGCGCCGGTCGATGGCTCCCTCTACCGAACCCTGTTCCTCTCGGCGGTCATCCTGTTTGTCATGACCTTTATCGTCAACACGATTGCCGAGATCGTCCGCCAGCGGTTGCGGGCCAAATATGGAAGGTTCTGATGAAAAATCGTCCAGTGAAAGAGATGAACAAGTTCTGGCGGGTCGGTGAGCCGATGGTCTGGCTTTCTGCCGCAGCCCTGGCCCTGACCCTGCTCAGCGCCCTGACCCTGCTGATCGTCATCATGATCAACGGTCTCGGGGTGTTCTGGCCGGCATCGATTCAGGAGCTGCAGCTGACCGACGGCAGCCGGATTTACGGGCAGCAGCTGCAGGTTGAGGAGACCGCTGACAGGTCGGGTATGCGGCGCCAGTACAAAATTGCCAACCGCGATCTGTACGGCCTCGATTTCCGTTGGATCGACGAAGCGCAGATCGTCGCAGAAACCCGGCCGGATGAGGTCCTGCGGTTGGAACGGCTTGAGCATGGTGATTTTTACGGCACCCTGCAGCAGATCGAAACCGGCCGAAGCGAGCAGCTTCCGGCCACCTTGCAGGCCTTGCAACAGGAGCTGGACCGGACGACCGGCGAGCTGGCCGATCTGGCCGAGCTGGATGAGAAGCTCAATACGGCCAGCTACCGGACCGAGCAACTGCGACTGAAGCAGCTCAAGCTGGATTATCAGGAGGTGCCGGCGGAAGATCCGCAGTATCGGCAACTGTTGGCCGAAAAAGCGCTCCTCGAACAGGAATTCGGTGCGTTGATCAAGCTGCAAACGAAACGGCTGGCAGCCGTCCGCGAGGCGCAGGCACTGTTTGCCGATGCCGACGGTCAGCAGAAACAGATCGTACTGGCCGATATCGTCCAGGTCATCACGCCGAACCTGATGACGACCGGCGACAAACTGATCTATTATGCCGACAAGCTGCTGGAACTGTTGATCGGTGAACCGCGCGAATCAAATACCGAAGGCGGTCTGTTCCCGGCGATCTTCGGCACCGTGATGCTGATTTTCGTCATGAGTCTGTTCTCTTTCCCGCTGGGGGTGATCGCGGCGATCTATCTGCGCGAGTATGCCAAAGAAGGGCCAGTGGTGCGGATCGTGCGGATCGCCGTCAACAATCTGGCCGGAATTCCCTCGATTGTCTACGGTATCTTCGGTCTGGCTTTCTTTGTCTACGGCATCGGCCACAGCCTCGACATGCTGTTCTTCCCGGAACGCTCCCCGACCCCGACCTTCGGCACCGGCGGCTTGCTCTGGGCCAGTCTGACCCTGGCGCTGCTGACCGTGCCGGTGGTGATTGTCGCCACCGAAGAGGCGCTCGGCGCCATTCCTCGCGAGATGCGAGAAGGCTCCTACGCGCTGGGGGCGACCAAGTTTCAGACCCTCTACCGGGTGCAGCTGCCGATGGCTTCGCCGGGGATCATGACCGGGCTGATTCTGGCGATGGCGCGCGCGGCCGGAGAGGTGGCGCCGTTGATGATCACCGGCGTGGTAAAACTGGCCCCGGCACTGCCGATCGACGGTAATTTCCCCTTCTTTCACCTCGATCGCAAGTTTATGCATCTCGGTTTTCATATCTACGATATCGGCTTTCAGTCGCCCAACGTTGAAGCGGCCAAGCCGATGGTTTTTGTCACCACCCTGCTGCTGGTGCTGATTGTCCTGCTGATGAGCAGCGTGGCGATTCACCTGCGTAATAAAATGAAAAAACGCTATACATTCGGTACCTTCTAGACCGCTGCAGGCTCCCCGGCCTAAAGGAGAATAGATTCAATCATGACAGAGAATAAAATAGATAATCCGGTCATCGAGGTGGAGGATCTGCGTTTTTACTATGGAGACTCGCGGGCGATTCATGGGGTTGATATCAGCTTTCCGGAAAAACAGGTCACAGCGCTGATCGGCCCGTCCGGTTGCGGCAAGAGCACCCTGCTGCGCTGCTTCAACCGGATGAACGACCTGATCGACAGCAGCCGGGTCGAAGGCAAGGTGCTGCTCGACGGCTGCGATATTTATGCAAAAAATACCGACATCATCGAGCTGCGCCGCCAGGTGGGGATGGTCTTCCAGAAGTCGAACCCCTTTCCCAAGTCGATCTACGAGAACGTCATTTACGGCTTGCGGATCGCCGGAGAGAAGAACAAGCAGCTGCTCGATGAACGGGTTGAAAGCAGTTTGAAGGGTGCGGCACTCTGGGATGAAGTCAAGGATCGCCTGCACGACAGCGCGCTGGGACTCTCCGGTGGGCAGATGCAGCGGCTCTGTATCGCCCGGGCGATCGCCGTCAACCCCAAGGTAATCCTGATGGATGAACCCTGCAGCGCCCTCGATCCCAAATCGACCGCCCGGGTCGAAGAACTGATCGGCGAGCTGCGCAAGGAATTCACCATTATCATCGTCACCCACAATATGCAGCAGGCGGCGCGGGTCTCCGACTACACGGCTTTTTTGTTCGAGGGGAAGCTGATTGAGTTCGGCCTGACCGATCAGCTGTTCGTCAAACCGCAGCACAAGCAGACCGAAGATTATATTACCGGCCGCTTCGGCTGATCCGGATAGCGAAAAGGATTTGAAATGATGACTATATTGATGCAAAAGGAACTCGATCATCTCAAGCGGCAGCTGCTGGCGCTCAGCGCCGAAGTTGAAGGGCGTGTCCACCAGTCGGTGCAGGCGCTGCTCACTGGCGACCGGAAACTGGCTGAAAAGGTCAAGGCGGGCGATCCGCAGATCGACAATCTGGAGATCGAGCTGGAAGAGGAATGCCTGAAGGTACTGGCCCTGCACCAGCCGGTGGCGACCGACCTGCGTTTTATCGTCTCGATCCTGAAGATCAACAATGATCTGGAGCGGGTCGCCGATTTTGCCGTCAATATCGCCGAGCGGGCCATCGATATCTGCGGCACGATCCGCATCGATTGCCCCTACGATGTCGCCAGAATGGCCGAGCTGGTCGAAAGAATGTTGAAGATGTGTCTCGATTCGCTGGTCGAGCAGGATACCGAGCTGGCGCGTCAGACCATCCAGCTGGATGATGAAGTCGATGCTATGCACCGGGAGAATTTCAGCAAGGTCAAAACAGCGATCCGCAGCGATCAGGACCACTTGGATGGGCTGATCTACTATCTGTCGATCTCCCGCTATCTGGAGCGGATGGGCGATCTGGCCACCAATATCGCCGAAGATGTGGTCTATCAGGTCGATGGTGAAATCATTCGTCACGGCGGTATTCAGAACTGCCGCTAAGCGGTGATGATATACTGCCCTGCGTACGTCGTAACTTCAGAACCTCGGAGAGTGGCCTCGCGCTGTCCACAAAGAAGGGCCGCATGAACCCATCCCTGGGGCTTGACTGACGCCATCCCTGGCGCCAGACACCCTTCTTTGTGGGCACCCCGAGGCCAGTGAGCTGAATGGTTGTCGTGCGTCATACGGAGGAATATCAAGTGACCGATTTCATCGTTATCGCCCATCGCGGCGCCAGCGGCCGTTGGCCGGAGAACAGCCTGCTGGCGTTTCGCAAAGCCATTGAAGCCGGTGCGGACTGGCTGGAGCTGGATGTCCACCTGTCTGCCGACCGGCAGCTGGTCGTGCTGCATGATGAGAGTTTGACCCGCACCAGTAACGGCTGCGGCCTGGTCGGGGAACAGAGTTTGGCAGAGCTGCGGCGGCTGGATATCGGTATGGGTGAACCGATTCCGCTGCTGGCCGAGGTTCTCGATCTGGCGACCGGCAAGGCGACAGTCAATATTGAGCTGAAGGGCAAGGGGGTGGCGACAGCGGTTGCCGAACTGTTGCGTGAAAGGATCAACAGCGGTCGTCAACCGGCCGAGGCTTTCTTGGCATCATCGTTGAATGAGAAAGAGCTAATTCGGTTTGCCGGGCAGCTGCCGCAAGTGCGCGTCGCCCCGGTTGCCGGTCAGCCCGGAAAGCATACCTGGGAATGGGCCGAACGGTTGAATGCCTGGTCGGTACATGTGGCAAAAGCCGCAGTAACAGAGCGATTGATCGCAACAGCACGGCAGAAGAAACGCAAGCTGCTGGTCTATACGGTCAACGATTCGGCAGCAGCCAAGCAGTTAAAGGCTCGCGGGATCGACGGGGTTTTCAGCGATTATCCGGAACGGCTGATCGGTCAGCAGAACGAGTCTTTTCACGCCAGGTGACGCCATTGCACCGCTGTCACCTGGCGCAGATGATCTTCACTCCACAGCAGAGTGTGTAAAAAAGCGAGGTGGCATGGAAAATTTGCAGCGAAAAAACTTCGGCCCCTACTGTTCGCGTTTCGGTACGATTGCCATAGAGCTCGGTTACCTCAACCGTCAGCAGTTGATGCAGGCGCTTGACGAGCAGGTGGACGATGATCTGAGCGGCCGGCCGCACCGAGTGGTCGGAGCGATCTGCTTCGATCACGGCTGGATGACGCCGGGCGAGATCGACAAGGTGCTCAACGCCATGTTCGCTGCCAGAAACAAGCCGAACGGGCTGCGGCTGATAGCCAGCTGAAGGTTGCGTGCTGTGTCGCAGAATCTGACCGCAGGGTAATTGACGTCTGGCGACAATCTTCTCCGCATCCGGTCTTTTCTGTTATGCTGCCGCTCATGCGTTACCCCTCTCTACTCATCAGCGGGCTACTGTTACTGCTCTGCAGTTGTGCCGGTCCTGAACGACCCCCTTCTCAACCGAGCCGCGAGCTCGACCCGATTGCTATTCTGCTGGAAGAAGCGCCGCCGTTGTCAAAAATGGGCTATGCGGTCCAGGTCGGAGCTTTTTCCCGCTTGAGCAATGCCGTCCGGCTGGAGCAGTTGCTGACCGCGCGCGGTATCGATGCCTATCATTTTCTGCACGAATCGGGACTCTACAAGGTGCGTTTCGGCAATCATGCGCAGTATGCCGCCGCCCGCAATACAGCGGAGCGGCTGCAGGATCAGGGCTTGATCGACAGCTTTTTCATTGTAGTCCCACAAGCCTATGCCGCCGCCAGAATCGCCCGGAGCGGCCAGGGGGATCTGCGCGGCGAGCTGGTGACCACCGTCCGGCGGTTTCTCGGTGTTCCCTATCGATGGGGTGGCGAGGATCGCAACAACGGCTTCGATTGCAGCGGCCTGACCATGGTCAGCTACCGGCTCAACGGCCTCAATCTGCCGCGTAACTCACGCATGCAGTTCAAGGCCGGGCGCTACGTGGCGAAGCAGCGGTTGCAAAAAGGGGATCTGGTCTTTTTTGCCACCAAGGGGGGCAAGCGGGTTACCCACGTCGGCATGTACATCGGCCGGGGCAACTTTATTCACGCCCCGCGTACCGGCAAAACCGTACGGGTCGCCAGCCTGTCGAACCGCTTTTTCCAGCGGACCTACGTGGGTGGCCGGACTTACCTCTGATGGCGTTGCAAAAAGTCCGACCTACTGCGTTGCAGCGTTTTTTCAGGATCTCGACATACCATGTCTGCCTTCGTCCCTGAAAAAGCACTGCGCCTTGTAGGACGAAATTTTTGCTTAGCCATCTGGTTTTTTAGAGCCCGTCAACAGAAGACCTTTTACGAGGATATCAGTATGGCCCTGCCCTGGAAAACGCTCGATCGATTTATCAGCCCGGACGAAGGAACCCTCGAACTTCGCCAGCGCGGCGCCGGGGATTTTATCATCGCGCTCGGCTCCCAGGTGCTGATGAACAGTAAGGCCCAGCGCTCCGAGATCGCCCTTGGCGAACTCGGCTGTTGTAAATTGAAGAACCGTTCGGCACCGCGCGTTCTGGTCGGCGGACTAGGCATGGCGATCACCCTGCGGGCGGTGCTCGACGCCCTGCCGGAAACCGCCCGGGTGGTTGTCGCCGAGCTCAACCCTAAAATCTACCAGTGGTGTCTCGGCCCGCTGGCCGAACTGACCGGCGGGGCTGCCGGTGATCCGCGCGTAACCGTCGAGATCGCCGACGTTGCCGAACTGATTCGTCAAGCGGCTGACCAGCCTTTCGACGCGATCATCCTCGATCTTTACCGCGGTCCACATCCCCGGACCGACCGCCGCGACGATCCGATCTATGGCAGTCGGGCGATTGAGCGCACCCGCATCGCTCTCAAGCCCGGCGGGGTGTTTGCTGTCTGGGGGGAAACCCCTGAGAGCGGTTTTGAACAGCGTCTCGCCGCCGCCGGGTTTGCCGTGCGCTGCGAAAGACCCGGCAAAGGGGGCTATCGCCATGCGGTCTGGGTTGCGGAAAAAAAGGTTGCTGGAAAAGTGGCGACCCGGCGTAGAAACTGAGCAGAACCAGAAACGAGCAAAAACGACTGTCGATGGAAGGATTTTGAGGAATGAAAATAGTGGAAGTTGTCAAAGAGCCTGTTGAGCTCTACAAAATACTCAAGTTTGAAGGCCTGGTCGCCAGTGGCGGCGAAGCGAAGGCGGTAATCGCAGCAGGTCAGGTTTTCGTCAACGGCAAGCTGGAAACCCAAAAACGGAAAAAAATTATTTCCGGCGATGTCATAGAATTCGGCAACGAGAAAATCTGCCTGCAGCTCAAATAACCGTAACTATTCTACCAAAGTGGTCCAAGCCGGGATTCACCGAGCCGGTCTCCAAGGTCTCCTTTGTAAAGCTGGTCCCCGAGTGGAACTGGATTATCGGCGCAGGGGTTTATCAGGATGACGTGAAAGCTGAATTATCCAAGGTTTTCACCTTGACCCTGGCGATTATGGCCGCAGTCATTGCCGGTTCCCTGCTGTTGGTCTACTTTGTTTCTCGCAGTGTCACCAAGCCGTTGCTGGCGACGGTAAAAATGATCGAGGAGTTGGAAAGGGGCAATCTGGATTTACGCCTCAACCTTGATCAGCATGATGAAATCGGTCAGATGGCCAAGGCGCTCGATGGCTTCGCCGAAATATAGCATAGACGAATGACGCCAGTTCAAGCCCTTTTTGCCGAAGTAACGCAGTAAACTCGGGACTGTCCCCAGGGTCATCGGGGGCTGTCCCGGATGTTTACGGGCCATGAAACTCTGGTGCTTAGCGCCGCAAAATCCTGGGACAGCCCCGGTTTTGCTGACATCTTCCCTCTGCACTCGCGCCATGCGGATGACAGACGTTATTGTCAATCGTTCGAATTGTGCTGAATCGTTACAATATTTTTAAAATACCAAGGAGGTACGATCGATGAATGAAGTCTTTATCTGCGATGCGATCCGCACGCCGATCGGGCGTTACGCTGGTTCTCTGGCTGCGGTCCGCACCGACGATCTGGCGGTTGTTCCGCTGAAGGCGTTGCTGGAGCGTAACCCCGGGGTCGACTGGGCAGCGGTGGACGATGTCATTCTCGGTTGCGCCAATCAGGCCGGTGAAGATAATCGCAACGTGGCCCGTATGGCTCTGTTGCTGGCCGGCTTGCCCAAGGAAGTGTCGGGCAGCACCATCAACCGGCTGTGCGGCTCGGGGTTGAACGCAGTCGGCAGTGCTGCCCAGGCGATCAGATCCGGCGATGCCGAACTGATGATCGTCGGCGGCGTGGAGAGTATGTCCCGCGCTCCTTTCGTGATGGGCAAGGCGACCGCTGCCTTCTCCCGGACGGCGGAAATCTTTGATACGACGATCGGCTGGCGCTTTGTCAACCCGCAGTTGCAGGCTGCCTACGGGACGGAATCGATGCCGGAAACGGCCGAGAACCTGGCGCGCGACTTCAAGATCAGCCGTGAGGATCAGGACCGCTTTGCGCTCTGGAGCCAACAAAAGACCGCAGCCGCCCAACAGGATGGACGGCTGGCCGAAGAGATCGTTCCGGTCAGCATCCCCCAGCGCAAAGGGGAGCCGCTGATTACCGCGACCGATTAGCATCCGCGTTCAACCAGTCTGGAAAAATTGGCTCAGTTGAAATCCATGTTCCCCCAGGGGACGGTCACTGCGGGCAATGCCTCGGGGGTCAACGATGGGGCGGCGGCCTTGCTGCTGGCAACCGGGCAGGTCGCGGCACGCTATGGGCTGACTCCCAAAGCCCGAGTGCTGGGGATGGCGAGCGCCGGAGTCGCACCACGGATTATGGGGGTGGGTCCGGTCCCGGCGACGAAGAAATTGCTCGGCCGTCTGAACTTGACCTTGGATGATTTGGATATTCTCGAGTTCAACGAGGCCTTTGCCGTGCAGGCGCTGGCCTGCACTCGGCAGCTCGCTTTGGCGGATGATGATCCACGCATCAACCCACAAGGCGGCGCGATTGCTTTGGGGCATCCGCTGGGGATGAGCGGTGCCCGGCTGGCAACAACGGCTGTTCATCAGCTGCAACGCAGCGGCGGCAAACGGGCGCTCTGCAGCATGTGTGTCGGCGTCGGCCAGGGGATTGCGCTGGTTCTCGAGCGGGTCTGAAGTCGCTTGAATCCTTCCCCGAGCAGCAGGAGAAAGCACCGGAGCGACCCCTGAAATGGAGAGGCCCAGCATGACCGCTGTCGATAATCTTGTCTATTTGTCTGAAAAACATCTGGAAGCATTGGGGATTACTGCTGATGAGGTGATTTCGAGCATCGAACAGCTTCTTAAGGGGCAAGCCGCGTCCAGGGTCTGGAACGCTCCCAAGTCGGTTCTCACCCCGCCCGATGCCCGCTATATGATGGCAACCCTCTGCGCCGCCGATGATCCACCGTTCATGGCGGTCAGTGACGCCGACCTGGTGATCAGCTCGGTGCCCCTGTCGAGCCGGATCAAACCCTTTCTGGATGTCGGCTGGTTAAAGCCCGGCGTGTTTGCGACGATCACCGATGCGGCGGTTCCCTGGCTCCCCGAAACCATGGCCGGTTTTGATCGAATCATTATTGATGATCTGCAGCAGGAAGCGCAGATGGACAGACCGCTGGTCGCTCCGCAACTGGTTTCAACTGACCTCGGCGGTCTGGTCAACGGCGAACCGCTCAGTCGAAATACCCCGGAAGAACGCACGGCATTTGTCTTTCGTGGCCTGGGTCTGGGGGATCTTGCCCTGGCCGGACTGGCCTATCAGCGGTCACGGAGCCAAACCATCGGCGCTACCTTTAGCCGCTGAAATCAAATCCGTATTTCGTTCGTTTTAATAAGCTTGCGCTGCACGAAAGCCTCGGCGGCACGATAGGAGGTCCGCACCAGAGGACCGGCGGCGACGAAGTCGAATCCGAGCTCCCGGCCCCGTTCGGCCCAAGAATCGAACGTCTCTGGAGAGATGTACTCCTGTACTGGGGGATGTTGCCGGGTCGGGCTCAGGTACTGGCCGAGAGCGAGAATCCGCACACCGACAGCGACCAGCTCCCGCATTGCCTGTTCGACCTCCTGATCGGTCTCACCCAGGCCGAGCATGATCGAGGATTTTGTGACAACCCCCTGATCCTTTCTGCCCGCCATTTCAAGAACCTGCAGGGAACGCCGGAAACTGAAGTTCTGATGTCGATAGGTCGGGCTGAGCCGTTCAACCGTTTCAATGTTGTGGGCCAGCACGTCCGGGTTTGCCCTCAACAGGCTGTCGAGGGCGCGATCCCGGTAGTCGGGGATCAGGACTTCCACCTTCGGGGCAGGATCCAGGCGCTTGAGGCAGCGGATGGTTTCGGTGAAGAGAGACGCACCGCCGTCGGGGAGGTCATCGCGGCTCACCGAGGTTATTACCATGTATTCAAGCCCCATCTCCCCTGCCGCATCTGCAACCCGTTGCGCCTCTGTCCGGTCGACTGCGCCGGCGGGATTGCCACGGGTCACGGCACAGAAGGCACAGCCCCGGGTACAGCGGTCACCCAGGATCATGAAGGTCGCGGTTCCCGCATTCCAGCACTCGGCTTTATTGGGACAACCTGCGGCCTCGCAAACGGTGTGCAGGGATTTGTTCGACAGAGCCTTTCGGACGCTGCGGAACTGCTTGCCGGATGGGCGTTGCACCCGCAGCCAATCCGGTTTCTTTTGGTGACAGAGTTGCACTTCCGGTCTCCTTGCTCAGAACCGTTGCTCGGCCGATTACTTCGACTCCGACTGTTTCCTTTGCCGGTAGGCTTGGGCGATCCCGCCGCCGGAGGTCTCCCGGTAGAGGGACGGCAGCGCCTGCCCGGTCTCTTTCATCACTGCGACGATCTCGGTGAAGCTGATCTTGTGCACCCCGTCGGAGAGCAGCGCCAGGTGGCAGCAGCTCATGGCGCGGGCGGCGGCGTGGGCGTTGCGCTCGATGCAGGGGATCTGCACCAGCCCTTTGACCGGATCACAGGTCAGGCCGAGGTGGTGCTCGAGGCCCATTTCGGCGGCGTACTCGATCTGGCGGATGCTGCCGCCGTAGAGCTGGGTCGCAGCGGCGGCCGCCATGGCGCAGGCGGTGCCGACCTCGCCCTGACAGCCGACCTCGGCGCCGGAGATCGAGGCGTTATGCTTGACCAGGTTGCCGACCAGTCCGGCGGTAGCCAGGGCGCGCAGGATATTCTTCGGCCCGCAGTTCAGGGCTTCATCGAGATGCCGCAGCACCGCCGGCAGCACCCCGCAGGCGCCGCAGGTCGGTGCGGTGACGATGACGCCGCCGGCGGCGTTCTCCTCGGACACCGCATGGGCATAGGCGAACAGCAGGCCGTCCTGCTTGAATTCGGAGCCGTAGAGCGAGGCCTTGCGAAAAAAAGCGTGGGATTTGCGGGCCAGCCCCAGCCCGCCGGGGAGCACCCCCTCGGCGTTCAATCCGCGCTTAAGGGAGGCACTCATGGCCTGCCAGATCTCTTCGAGGAAGTTCCAGATCTCCTTCCCCTCGCAGGCTTCGACGTATTCCCAGAACGATTCGCCGCTCTCTGCGCCGCGCGCGAGAATCAGATCCATGCTGCTCAGGCAGTCGACGGAGCGGGGGACTAACAAGCTGTCCTGCTCCTGCAGGGCCCCGCCGCCGACGCTGTAGACCTCCCAGCTTTTGACTACCACCCCCGCATCGCTCAGCGCTTCGAAAAGCAGCCCGTTGGGGTGCAGGGGCAGTTCGACCTCCGGCTTCCAGATCAGGGTCAATTCCCGGTCGCCGAAGGTCTCTTCCAGCGCCCTGTCGGTCAGGTGGCCCTTGCCGGTTGCGGCCAGGCTGCCGAACAGGCTGACCCGGTAGCAAGCAGCATCGGGGATCTGCTCCAGAAACCTTTCTGCTGCCTTGCGCGGGCCCATGGTATGGCTACTGGAAGGGCCGGTGCCGATGCGGAACAGTTCTCTGATCGATTCCATGGAAAAACCTTTCCCCTATTTCAAACGCTGGGCATAAAGGGGGAATTCCAGACACAAGTCCTTGACCTCGCCACGAATCTTGGCCAGCTCCTCCGGATTGCCGATATTGTCGATGGCCCGCTTGATCCAGGCCGCCACCTTGATCATCTGCGCTTCCTTGAGGCCGCGACTGGTCGCCGCCGGGGTGCCGATGCGGATGCCGCTGGTGACGAAGGGGGAGCGGGTATCGTAGGGGACCGAGTTTTTGTTGACCGTAATCCCGGCATCTTCCAGGACCCTCTCGGCCACCTTGCCGGTGATCTCGCTGCCGCAGAAATCGACCAGGATCAGATGGTTGTCGGTGCCGCCTGTGACCAGCTTGAGGCCGTGCCGAACCAGCTCCGCGGCCAGGGTCTTGGCGTTTTTCACCACCTGGGCGGCATACTCCTTGAATTCCGGTGCCAGGGCCTCCTTGAAGGCGACCGCCTTGGCGGCGATGACATGCATCAGCGGGCCGCCCTGGATACCGGGGAAGATCGTGCTGTTGATCTTTTTCCCCCACTCCTCGTTGCAGAGGATCATCCCGCCGCGCGGGCCACGCAGGGTCTTGTGGGTGGTGGTGGTGACAAACTGGGCATGGGGAACCGGGTTGGCGTGCTGCCCGCCTGCCACCAGACCGGCAAAATGGGCCATGTCGACCATCAGCAGCGCACCGACCTCATCGGCGATCCGCCTAAAGGCGGCAAAGTCGAGGCTGCGTGGATAGGCGCTGTAGCCGGCGACGATCAGCTTGGGCCGATGTTCTTTGGCCAGCGCCAGCACTTCGTCATAATCGATGGTGCCGGTCTTCTCGCTGATACCGTAGGGGACGATATTGAACAGCTTGCCGGAGAAGTTGACCGGGGAACCGTGAGTCAGGTGCCCGCCGTGGGAGAGGTTCATCCCCAGCACCCTGTCACCCGGCTGACAGACGGTCAGGTAGACGGCCATGTTGGCCTGGGACCCGGAGTGGGGCTGAACATTGACATGCTCGGCGCCGAAGAGTTCCTTGGCCCGGTCGATGGCCAACTGCTCGGCGACATCGACCACCTCGCAGCCGCCGTAGTAACGCTTGCCCGGATAGCCTTCGGCATACTTGTTGGTCATCACCGAGCCCTGGGCCTCCATCACCGCCTCGCTGACGAAGTTCTCCGAGGCGATAAACTCCAGACCGAATTCCTGGCGTTCGGTCTCCTGTACTATCGTGGCGGCGATTGCCGGATCAGAATCGCTGAGCTGCTTCAGTAACATGATTTATTCTCCTTCTTCTCTGTGGCTTCCTGCGGTGGGCAATAGCGAAGCTGCGGCTTGCGGGCCGCCGCTGTTTCGTCGAGCCGGCGCAGTGCGGTCAGGGTCGGCGCCTCAAGCAGCAGCTCGGGGCTCTCCTCGGCCTCGCGGGCGATCTCCAGCATGGCGTCGCAGAATTCGTCGAGGACCTCCTTGCTCTCGGTTTCGGTCGGCTCAATCATGATCGCCCCCGCGACCACCAACGGAAAGTAGACGGTCGGCGGATGGTACCCGTAGTCGATCAGGCGCTTGGCCAGATCGAGGGTGTGGCAGTTGCCGCCTAGGTCCTGATCCGAAAAGACCACCTCGTGCAGGGAACGGTTTTGATGCGGCAGGTGGTAGGCTCCCTCCAGCCGGGCGCGGATGTAGTTGGCGTTGAGCACCGCCATCTGACTGGCCTGCTTGAGCCCTTCGCCGCCCATGGTCAGGATATAGGCCCAGGCCCGGACCATGACGCCGAAATTGCCGTAGAAGGAGCGCATCCGACCGATCGACTGCGGCCGGTCGAAATCGAGGCGGTAGTTACCTGCCTCCTTGACCACCACCGGCTTCGGCAGAAAAGGGATCAGCTTCTCGGTCACCCCGACCGGACCGGCCCCCGGACCGCCGCCGCCGTGGGGGGTGGAGAAGGTCTTGTGCAGGTTGAAATGCATGACGTCGACCCCCATGTCGCCGGGACGGGCGATCCCCATCAGCGCATTGAGGTTGGCGCCGTCGCAATAGACCAGCCCGCCCCCTGCATGGACGATGTCGCAGATCTTGCGGATATCTGATTCGAACAAGCCGAGAGTGTTGGGACTGGTCACCATCAGCGCGGCTACATCCTCGTCCATATACTCGGCCACCGTCTCCGCCGTCAGGACGCCCGCGTCGCCCGAGGCGATCGGCACCACCTCGTAGCCGCACAGGGCCGCCGTCGCCGGGTTGGTGCCGTGAGCGGTATCGGGGATCAGCACCTTCTTGCGTGATCGGCCATGGGATTCGTGCCAGGCACGGATCATCAACACTCCGGCCAACTCACCGTGGGCCCCGGCCGCCGGCTGCAGGGTGACCGCATCGAATCCCGAAATCTCGGCCAGCGCGCCCTGCAGGTCGTGCATCAGGGCCAGTGTTCCCTGGCTGAAGCGCTCGGGGGTATGGGGATGGCACCCGGCCAGGCCGGGCAGGCGCGCCGCGACCTCGTTGATCTTGGGGTTGTACTTCATGGTGCAGCTGCCCAAGGGGTAGAAGCCGCTGTCGACCCCGTAGTTCCAGGTCGACAGGCGGGTGAAGTGGCGTACCACATCGACCTCGGAGACCTCGGGGAAACCCTTGACCTCCGCCCGGGTCAGCTCTGCGGCCAGGGCAGCCGCGGGCACATCGAGAGCCGGCAGGCTGTAGCCGGTGCGCCCGGCATCGCTATGTTCAAAAATCAATTTATCCTTGAGAATCAGGCCGCTGGTCGCAGTGCCGCTTTTCATTTCCGCCTTGGCGGCCCGGGGGCAGACCTTGAGCTGGGTCAGGGTTCCGGTTCGGCTCATGCCAGGCCTCCTTTCAGCGCTGCAACCAGCGCATCGATCTGTTCCCTGCTGTTCTGTTCGGTGACACAGATCAGCAGGCACCGCTCCATGCCGGCGTAATATTTTTTCAGCGGGATTCCGGCCAGGATCTCCTGCTCCTCCAGGCGCAGCAGCAACGCCTCGACATCGCCTTCGACCTCGACGACGAACTCGTTGAAGGTCGGTGCGGCAAAGGGGATGCTGAAGCCGGGCAGGACGGCAATCGCCTGCTTGGCGTATTCGGCCTTGGCCAGGTTCTGCTCGGCCAGCTCGCGGATGCCCTTTTTGCCGAGCTGCGAAAGATAGATGGTCGCCATCAGGGCGCACATCCCCTGATTGGAGCAGATGTTGGAGGTCGCCTTCTCGCGGCGGATATGCTGCTCACGGGTGGCCAAGGTCAGCACATAGCCGGTGCGGCCCTCTTTGTCGGTAGTGGCACCGACCAGTCGACCCGGCATGGAACGCAGGGTCTTCTGCCGGGCGGCGAAGAAGCCGACCCCGGGACCGCCGAAGGAGACCGGCATGCCGAAACTCTGCCCTTCACCGACGACGATGTCGGCGCCGAGCTCACCGGGGGACTTGAGCATCCCGAGAGAAACCGGTTCGGCGACCGCCGTCACCAGCAGGGCTCCGACCGCGTGGGCCGCGCCGGCCAGCGACGCCAGATCTTCGATGACGCCGAAGAAGTTCGGATAACCGGCAACCACCGCAGCGGTGCTCTTGTCCAGCGCCGCCTCCAGGGCTGCCGCATCGACCCGGCCGTCCGCGCCGGCGGGGATCTCGACCAGTTCCATCTCCAGATAGCGGCAGTAGGTGGCAACCGTTTCCCGGTATTCCGGGTGCAGACCCGAGGCCAGCAGGATCTTCTTGCGCCGGGTGGCGCGGGACGCCATCATCACCGCTTCGGCGCAGGCCGAGGCGCCGTCGTACATCGAGGCATTGCTGACATCCATACCGGTGAGCTGACAGATCAGACTCTGGTACTCGAAGATCGCCTGCAAAGTGCCCTGGCTGATCTCGGGCTGGTAGGGGGTGTAGGCGGTATAGAACTCGCTGCGCGACAGCAGGTGGTCGACCACCGACGGGATGAAATGGTTATAGGCACCGCCGCCCAGAAAACAGCTATGGCTCTCCTCGGTGGCGTTCTGCGCGGCCAGACGCTTCAGCTCGCGCAGCACCTCGGCTTCGGCCTTGGGCGCGGGCAGATCGAGGGGGCGGTCCAGGCGGACTTCAGCGGGGATCTCGACAAACAGATCCTCGATGCTGTCGACCTCGATGGTTGCCAGCATCTGCCGGACATCTTCTTCGGTATGGGGGATGTAACGCATTGTCGTCTCCCTTTTACTGTTCGGCAATACAGGAACGATAGGCCTCGGCGTCCATCAGGGCTTCTACCTGAGCGTCGTCGGCCAGCTTGATTTTTATCATCCAGGCATCTTCATAGGGGGAGCTGTTGACGCTGTCCGGGGTGTCGAGCAGCTCCTCGTTGATCTCCACCACTTCGCCGGAAAGGGGCGCTAAAAGATCGGAGACCGCCTTGACCGATTCCACCACCCCGAACGGCTGGCCGGCGTCCAGATTGCTGCCGACCTCGGGCAGTTCGACGAAGACCACGTCGCCCATGGCGTCCTGGGCAAAGTCGCTGATGCCGACTGTGGCAATATCGTTCTCAACCAGAACCCACTCATGATCCTCGGAATATCTCAGATTGTTACGAACTTCCATGGTTTTGCTCCTTTTTTAGTCCTGCAATGCAGTATTTGGGTGCTTGATGCTGCTCAAACGAAGGGGGTCTTGACGATTTCGGCCGCGACCCGGCGCTTGCGGATGCCGATACTGACCTCGGTACCGACACTGTGGTGCCCGGTGGCGATCAGGGCCAGGGCGATACCGACCTTGAGGGAAGGGGACATGGTGCCGCTGGTGACGATACCGATCTCTTCGTCGCCGATGAAAACCGGGTAGTTTTCACGCGGTACGCCGGGCTGGGTCATCCGCAGGCCGACCAAACGGCGGGGCACTCCCGCCTCCTTCATCCGGCTAAGCGGCTCCTTGCCGATGAAGGAGGGCTTGTCGAGCTTGGTGATCCAGGCGATGCCGCCTTCCAGCGGGGTGATCTGCGAGGAGAGTTCGTGGCCGTAAAGGGCGTACTTCTTCTCCAGCCGCAGGGTATCGCGGGCGCCGAGGCCGATCGGCTGAAGGCCTTCGGGTTCACCCGCTGCCATCAATGCATTCCAGATGGTCTCGGCATGCTCGGGGGCAAAGTAAAGCTCGAAACCGGACTCGCCAGTATAGCCGGTCCGCGAGATGATGGTTTTAACCCCGGCGACCTCACCTTCAATAAAGTTGTAAAAGACGAGCGCCGCGAGGTCGCTGTCGGTCAGGCGCGCAAGGATGGCGTCAGCGCAGGGTCCCTGCAGGGCCAGCTGGGCGTAGCAATCGCTGCGATTGGCTAAACTGACCGCAGCAAAATCGCCCTTTTCCAGCACCCCTTTCATCCAGGCGAAATCCTTTTCGATATTGGAGGCGTTGACGCAGAACAGATAGCGATCGGCGGCAAAGCGGTAGAGGGTCAGATCATCGACCACGCCGCCGTTTTCGTAGCACATGGCCGAGTACTGCACCTGGCCGTCGATCAGTTTGGAGGCATCGTTGGTGGTCAGCTGCTGGATATAGTCAAGCGCTCCTGCGCCGCAGACCTCGATCTCGCCCATGTGGGAGACATCGAAGAGTCCGGCGGTCTTGCGTACCGCGAGATGTTCATCGATAACGCCGCTGTACTGAACCGGCATGTCCCAGCCGCCGAAATCGACCATCCGGGCGCCCAGTTCTCTGTGGATTCTGTTCAAGGGGGTAGTTTTCAGCATGGTTTTTTCTCCTGAAAAGTGTAGACGCAGCCTGTAGGATGCGGTGGACAGTTGTGAACCGCATCACTTCTCATACCGATGCGGTTCGTGCCTCACCACATCCTACAAAATGGGCGATCGCCTTGCCGTTGGCGGTGAAGGGGAACTTGCCAATTTTGATGTTGTTGCCACGCGCGCCCGGGCCTGGGGACATCAAATTTACTGGTTGGGCTGGAGGGTCAGTTGTTGCCACGCGCGCCCGGGCCTGGGCCTCGGTGAGGCCGACATTGGCGACCTGGGGGTGGCTGTAGGTGCAGTAGGGGATCCGCTCCCGCTCCAGGGGCTGAACCTTTTCGATCCCGGCGATCTTTTCGACGCAGATCACCGCCTCGTGGCTGGCCTTGTGGGCCAGGCAGGGGGCTCCGGTGACATCGCCGATGGCGTAGATCCCCGGCTGGTCGGTCTGCAACCAGCGGTCGACTTTGATTGTCCCTTTTTCGACCTGCACCTCGGTCTTCTCCAGCCCCAGGTTCTCGACGTTTCCGACCACGCCCATGGCCAGCAGCACGCGGTCGACGCTGAGCTGTTCGCTCCGGCCTTCAATTTCAATGGTGACAGTGACAGCGCCTTCCTGCCGCTGCATGGCTTTGAGCAGGGTGACCTTGGAGCCCAGATCGTTGTAGAAACTGGCGAACTCAAGGCCGATAGCACCGGCGCCGATAACCACCAGATCGAACGCTTGATCATTCACAATTGCTGCTCCTGTTGAAGAATTCCAGACGAGTGTCCCTGGTGTGCTGGACCTCTTGTTGAGCAAGGCCTTTGCCAACCGACAGCAATCCAGCGAGACAAAGGGTGTGAGCGGGATAACCGGATAAATAAAACAACGTTAAAGCCTGAAAAAGAAACGGGTTTGCGACTGTCGAGAAGTGAAATATTTTTTAGGCGATGAAAACTTGGGGGGGATCGGATCGGGGCTTGAGCGGGGATTTACTGGAATGATATCGTTCCGTTCGTGGTTTGCTTTGGCGCTTATGTCTTCGATATCTCAGAAGAAAAGCAGGCATTGAAACGAAATCGATCCAATGGATTGATTTTATTCCAGACTTGTGCCGTATTTTTTTATCCGGTTGAGTAACGCGGTGTGGGTGACACCCAGCAACCGGGCCGCCTGACGCTTGCTCCGGGTCTGTTTCAGCGCGGCAGCGATATAGCGTTTTTCGACGCGTGCGACCAGGGCCGGCAGCGAGGTTGCGCCCAACTCCCCGGTCTCTGAGCCTGCGCTTCCCTGGATCGCCCTGCCGACTTCCTTGCCGAACAGGATGTACTCGGCTTCGATCTTGGGTGAGCCGCCGAGGATAGCGGCGCGCTCGATGACATTCTTCAGCTCGCGGATATTGCCGGGCCAATGGTGCCGGTGCAACTTCTCCAGTGCTTCCGTCGACAACGATTGCCAGTTCTTTTCGAGCCGCGAATTAAGATGAAACAGAAAGTGCTCGACCAGCAGCGGAATATCCTCGCGCCGCTCGCGCAGCGGTGGAGCATAGATCGGAAAGACGCTGATCCGGTAATAAAGGTCTTCGCGAAACAGTTGTTTCTCCACCATCTCCGCAAGATTTTTGTTGGTGGCGGTAATGATCCGGACATTGACCGGTATCTCATGATTTGCACCGATCCGTCTGATCTTTTTTTCCTGGGTCACACGCAGCATCTTGGCCTGCAGGCTCAAGGGCATCTCGGCGATCTCATCGAGAAAAATGGTCCCGTCCCTGGCGACTTCGAACAGCCCGGCCTTGCCGTCCTTTCGGGCTCCTGAAAAGGCTCCGCCGACATAGCCGAACAGCTCGCTTTCTAACAGCGACTCCGGCAGAGCGGCGCAGTTGATCGGCACAAAGGGGCCGCTGCGGCCGCTTTCGCTGTGAATGGCACTGGCGAAGAGTTCCTTGCCGGTGCCGCTTTCGCCATAGATGGAGACCACCGCATCAGCGCGCGCCATTTTCTGGGCGAAGGTGATCGCCTCCATGATCGCCGGGCTGCGGCCGATCATATCGCTGAAGCTGAACAGGTTCGACGGGGTCACCGCGCTGGAGAGTTCCTTGATCTCCCGCATGTCCTTCATAATTTCAACGGCACCGACGATCTGCCCGGAGGAGTCCTTGATCGGTTTTCCGGTGGCAAGAAACTGAAAACGACCGCCGGGGGTGATCAGGTTCTTTTTGACGTTGGTAAAAGCCTTACCGGAGAGGCACTCCTCCAGCCGCTGGTCGGCCCGATTCAGGGCGCGGATATTGGTGCCGGTCACTTCGCGATCATCGCAGCCGAGGATATTGCGGGCAACCCGGTTGATGATCGCCACCCTGCCCCGGTTATCGATGCCCAGAATCCCGTCGCTGATGCTGTCAAGTGCCACCTGCAGCCGTTTTTCCCGTTCTTCCTGGGGCAGGGCCTTAATGGTGAAGACCTCCCTGAGATCGGGAATGGTTCTCAGCTTGTCGAGGAAAAAATCGCCGTCGATCGCAGCGGCGGACTCTGCCTCCAGATAGATGGTCGTCTGGCCGCCACGCACATCCATCTCGAAAAAGGCGAGATTAACCCCCTGTTCAGAGAGCAGGGTTGCGACATCCGCGGCAATCCCGACCCGGTCGGTAAAGATGATCTGCAGCTTGAGGTTCGACTTCATCGGTTGCCTTTCTACCCTGTGGCTCGCAGGCGGGGCTCTGAGGGCTGGTTGCAAACTCTCCCTGCAGGGCCATTTACAAGCTTCCTGCGTGTTGCCAGATCTTTATATAACACGGAAAAGCTGACATTGGGGAGCACGGGGAGGCCGGACACAAAGAAGTCCCAGCACAAGCCGGGGCGCGGGGGAGTGAATTCCCCCGCGCCCTTCTTCCTATGAGGGAGAAGGTGGCCGAAGGCCTGCAAAAAAAATACGCTTCTCTTCCCCCAATTGCATATTCTGATGAAATCCATCAGGTGTTCTGATATCAAACCCGCCGACTTTTTAGCTGAAGATCGGCGGTTGCTGGCCACGCCGACCTCAAACAGTAACTCTTTATTTGTGGAGGGTCCTTAAAAGATTTGGCCGATCGTCTTCATCGGGAGAAACATACGAGTTCGCCCATTATGGGTGCATAAGATCTCGAAACCGAAATGTTCGTAAAAATCATGTGCCTCTTGGTTGAGGCAATCAACAACTACAGCATACGCCGGCATTTGCGCATTTATGCTCCACAGGAATTCTAAGGCCTTGACTAGTGTTATCTTTCCTAAGCCTTGCCCTTTCTGATCCAGATGGACAGCCAATTGAGCGATGAGAAATACCGGGATCGGGTAATGAGGGAGTTTTTTTGCTAAGGCCCTGGGTAGGTTTTCCCTGGCGATCGAGCTGGGAGTAACGCTGTAAAATGCGCAGATAGGTCGCTTGCCGTTAGGGAGGGGCGAATCGGCCGGCAAAACAAAAGTTCTGCTGATCCCAGCCAACATATGCCTGGATGCCTTAGTTTGAATGAAATCGTTTAGTTCGTCCTCTCCGCAATCGAACGAACCTCGGTCATGCTGCGCTTTGTCTAGTTCCTCAAAAGCGTTAGAGTAGCTCACTCGATGCCCTTTTCCCGGGTGAATTCAACAGCATTAAGCAAAGCCTTGTGCGGCTTGGGAGCATTTTCACAGGCGAGCATGAAACGATCAAAAACATTGTCATTCACTGTGGTGCTTTCGTGCTGAGCGATGACCCTTGTTGCATCCTCATCCACGAGCTGCACGATATATTCGGTGAGACTGCGCTTGTTTAACAGCGCCGAGGCCTTAGTCGCTTTGTCCTTGACCACCTGGTCAAGCTTCATATCAAGACGTGCAGTAGCCATACCTATCTCCTTTTATTTCTGTCTTTCTGTACGGAAACGTTCCGTACTTGTTAGTATAGGGAGGTCTCAATAGAGTGTCAAGTGGTTCCGTACATTGTCCGTACGGTTTTGTGCTGAGTCGCCGCCAGTCGAGTAACATTTTCCAGTCTCAAAAGTAGGTGAAAATGATTGGGGATGTCAACGCCCAGGCGTAGCAGCGCGTCTCGGTGGCCGCAAGGATGGTTTCGAGCCGAGTGACAAAATCGTCACGGTCGGCATCGGTGCTGAAGATCGGTTTACGCTCGATACCACGACAGACGATGTGGTGCAGAGCGCCGGGGGCGCCGATACGAGCTTGGCGAGGCATGGGAGAAGGATAGCAGCAGACACGAGGAATGATAACTTATAATCTTATGGACGTTATATCTTAATTTCGATTAAGGGTAACTTCCCGGAAACTAAAGAGAAAATAAATATCTTAACAGGCTGTTTCTTAAGGGTGTTGAAAAGTACCCTATCAGGACCAGCTAGTATTAACCCCTGATGCTTTTAAAAGCATTTTTTTGTAGATTCTCGGCCATCAGTAATAGCTGTCGAGGCTTATCCTCTTGTTTTTAAGCTTTTAAGACCCAT
>JAJRQI010000038.1 GCA_024280335.1 Deltaproteobacteria bacterium | reverse complement strand
TCTGCTACAATCTGGTCCAAAGCATCATCTCCTTGTTAGTATCAGGTTGTTTGGCGACAACCTATTTTACTACAGCTGATGATGCTTTTGTTTAATTATTTAAGTGTGTTAAGGATTTATTCCGTCTGCGAAAGTTGAGTTGTAATGAATACTTACAGGTTCAATTCGGAGGGGGACCGAAATGAGAAATCCGACAGTTTATATCCTGGCTAGTCAACGCAACGGCACACTCTATATAGGAGTGACCTCCGACTTGATAACGCGAGTCTGGCAGCATAGAGAAGGATTGGTCGACGGTTTCACAAAGCAGCACCTAGTGAAGATGCTGGTCTGGTACGAACAGCATGCAACAATGGAAAGTGCCATTAGCAAGGAAAAGGCCATGAAAAAATGGCCGCGACAGTGGAAACTTTCGGCCATCGAGAAGAGCAATTCGGGTTGGATGGACTTGTGGTATGAAATAATTGAATAGATTTATTCCCGCGAATGCGGAAACCTAGAAGATTTAAGGTCACTGGATCCCCGCATACGCGAGGATGACGACATGCTGGCGTTGTCGATAGCCTGCTGAAAATACACTCACGGCTCGTCATTCCCGCGTAGGCGGGAATCCAGAAGGTTTGAGGTCGCTAGATCCCCGCATTCGCGAGGATGACGAGTGTAGTAATATCTTTTACAAACTTGCAAATGGACGACAAATCATGAACGAAGCAGGTATCAGAAATATACTGCAGCAAGGTGAAGGTTTGCAGGTTGAGTTCAAAGCTGCGCGTAAGCAGTTAAATCGTGATCTCTACGAAACCATCTGCGCCTTTTTGAACCGTGATGGCGGTCACATCCTGCTTGGGGTTAAAGATAACGGCGGTCTGTCAGGCGTCGATCCGACTTGCCTGAATCAGCTAAAAAAAGACTTCGCCACTGCCATCAATAATCCACAGAAACTCACTCCTCCCTGCTACCTGGCCATCGAAGAGGTCGAAATCGAAGGGGCAACACTGCTGCACATAGCAGTTCCGCCCAGTTCACAGGTCCATCGCTGTAATAACCGGATCTTTGATCGCAACGAGGACGGCGACTTCGACATCACTGACAATCAGTCCCTGGTAACGCAGCTCTATCTGCGCAAGCAGAACAGTTATACCGAAAATTCCGTTTATCCTTATTTCAGTCTAACCGATCTGCAGCCCGACCTTATTGCCCGAGCGAGAAAGATGGCTGGCAACCGTCAACCAGGGCACCCCTGGCTGAGTCTGGATGATGCCGAATTGCTGACCAGCGCCCGACTGGTTCAGCACGATTATCAACGCAACGTCGAGGGGCCGACCCTAGCGGCGATTCTGCTCTTCGGTAAAGACAACACGATCTTGTCAGCGCTGCCGCATCATAAAACCGATGCGATTCTGCGGCGCGACAATGTTGACCGTTATGATGATCGTGACGATATCCGCACTAACCTGCTTGACAGCTATGATCGCTTGCTTGCCTTCGGTGAAAAACACCTGAATGATCCGTTTTATCTTGAGGGTGTTCAGCGGATCAGCTTGCGCAGTCATATCTTACGTGAAGTTATCGGCAATCTGCTGATCCATCGCGAATACACGAATCCGTTCCCGGCCAAATTTGTGATTGAACGAGAAGCATTGTTCACCGAAAACGGCAATCGTCCGCATGGACATGGACGAATCGACCCGGCACGATTTTCACCTTATCCCAAAAATCCGGTTATCGCGCGGGTTTTTAAAGAGATCGGCCTCGCTGACGAACTTGGCTCCGGGGTTCGTAAACTCTTCAAATACTGCAAGGCGTACGGTGGACATGATCCTGAGCTGGTTGAAAATGACATTTTCAATGTGCAGATAGCGCTCCCTGTTGAGGTGGTGAAAACTTCGGTGAAAACTTCGGTGAAAACTTCGGTGAAAACTTCGGTGAAAACTTCGGTGAAAATCGTTGCCATGATGAAGGGCGATGAACAAATCAGTGCGGTCGCCATTGCCGAAAAGCTGGGATTAAGCCTCCGGGCAGTTGAAATGCAAATAGTCAAACTGAAAGATGAAAATAAAATTAAACGGATCGGACCTGCCAAGGGCGGTCATTGGGAGGTCACCGAGTGAACGAAGCCGAAACCCGTGCCGAACTGATCGACCCCGCTTTAAAGGCTGCTGGTTGGGGTGTTGTCGAAGGCAGCCGTGTTCGTCGTGAAGTGATCACCCTCGGGCGACTGCAGGGCGCAGGCAAACGTTCGAAGCAGGAGATTGCCGATTACGTGCTGGTCTATCGCAGCCAGAAACTGGCGGTGATCGAAGCCAAGCGGCGTGACCTGCCCGACACCGCAGGGGTGGCGCAGGCGAAGAGTTACGCCGCAAAGCTGCAGACCCGTTTCACTTATTCGACCAACGGCGACGGTATCTACCAGATCGACATGCAGACCGGCGCTGAGGGGGATATTGAACGCTATCCCAGCCCGGATGAGTTGTGGGCGGCGACCTATGCCGAAGAGAACCAATGGCGCAACCGTTTCGCCGAGGTGCCGTTTGAGGACAAAGGCGGCCAGTGGCAGGCGCGCTACTATCAGCATAACGCCATCAACAAGGCGCTGGAGGCGATTGCGGCTGGGCAAGAGCGCATCCTGCTGACATTGGCGACCGGCACCGGTAAAACTTTTATCGCCTTTCAGCTGGCGTGGAAGCTGTTTCACAGCCGCTGGACGTTAGGGCGGGACGGGCAGCGGCGGCCGCGCATTCTGTTTTTGGCCGACCTCAACATTCTGGCCGATCAAGCCTATAATTCTTTTTCCGCCTTTCCTGAAGACGCGCTGGTGCGGATCGCACCGGACGAAATCCGCAAAAAGGGGCGGGTGCCGAAAAACGGCAGCATCTTCTTCACCATCTTCCAGACCTTCATGTCGGGGCAGGATGGCGAGGGCAATCCGGCTGCGAATTTCGGCGCTTATCCACCCGACTTCTTTGACTTCATCATCATCGACGAATGCCATCGCGGCGGGGCGAATGACGAGAGCAGCTGGCGCGGCATCATGGAGTATTTCTCGCCGGCGGTGCAGTTGGGGCTGACCGCAACCCCCAAGCGCAAGGGGAACGCCGACACCTACAGCTACTTTGGTGAGCCGGTCTATATTTACTCGCTCAAAGAAGGGATCAACGACGGCTTTCTGACCCCATTTAAAATCAACCAGATCGCCACCACGCTGGATGATTACGTTTACACCCCGGATGATCGGGTGCTTGCTGGAGAAGTTGAACAGGACAAGCGTTACGAAGAGGCCGACTTCAACAAGATTATTGAAATCAAAGAGCGAGAAGCCTACCGGGTGCAGCTGTTTATGAAGCTGATCGACCAGCAGCAGAAGACGCTGGTCTTTTGTGCCACCCAAAGCCACGCGCTCGCGGTGCGCGACCTGATTAATCAACTGAAGACCAGCAGCGAGCCGAACTACTGTGTGCGGGTGACGGCCGATGACGGGGCGCTGGGAGAACAGTTCCTGCGCACCTTTCAGGACAACGAAAAGACCATTCCAACAATTCTGACCACTTCGCAGAAACTCTCGACCGGGGTCGATGCTCGTAACATCCGCAATATCGTGCTGATGCGGCCGGTCAACTCGATGATCGAGTTCAAGCAGATCATCGGCCGGGGTACCCGCCTGTTCGACGGCAAGGACTATTTCACCATCTATGACTTCGTACAGGCTTACAAACATTTCAACGACCCGGAATGGGACGGCGAGCCGCTTGAGCCGGACCCCTGCCCGGAGTGCGGAAATCACCCCTGCAGCTGCCTGAAAGAGCCTTGCGCGGTCTGCGGCAACCTCCCCTGCTCATGTCCCTGTGCAAATTGCGGCGAACGTCCCTGTGTCTGTCCCTGCCCGGAGTGCGGCGAGAAACCCTGCGCCTGTCAGGAGAAGCCGAAGAAGATCATCGTTAAGTTGGCCGACGGCAAAGAGCGGGTCATCCAGCACATGCTGGCGACAACCTTCTGGAACCCGGATGGAACGCAGATGTCGGCGGCGCAATTCATTGAACATCTGTATGGTGAGCTGCCGGCACTGTTCAAAGATGAAGATGAGTTGCGGGCGATCTGGGGGCAACCTGAAATCCGCAAAAAACTGCTGGATGCGCTGGCGGAAAAGGGGATCGGCGATGAACAGTTTGACGAAATCCGAAGCATGATTCAGGCCGAGCAGAGCGATGTGTTTGATCTGTTGGCTTACGTTGCCTTTACCCTGCCGCCGCTCAGTCGGGCAGAGCGGGTCGACGCGCGCAAAAGTGAGATTCTGACCCGCTACGAAGATAAGCAACGGCTGTTTCTTGAGTTTGTGCTGGGCGAGTATATCAAGGAGGGGATCGGCGAACTTGAACTCGCAAAGTTGCCGGGCCTGCTTGAGCTGCAATACGGCAATGCCTACGACGCCGCTGAGCAACTTGGCGGTGCACAACTCATCAAAGAGACGTTTGTCGGCTTTCAGCAGCATCTGTATGCACGGCAGCAGTCGTGAACGTTCACCTTTCGCATGGGAGGAAATCGATGGCAAACAGTAAAAAAAAGCAGCACCGAGGCAATCCGAAAGACGGAGCAAAGCGCCGCGCCGCCGACCAGAACCCGCCGAAAAAAACCATCAGCAATAAAGATTACGAACAGGCACTGTCCAGACTGCAGGTTGAGCTGGTGAAACTGCAGGAGTGGATCAAACACAAACAGCTGAAGGTGGTGGTGATTTTCGAAGGGCGCGATGCGGCCGGTAAAGGCGGTTCGATCAAGCGGATCACCGAATGTCTCAGTCCACGGGTGGCACGGGTGGTCGCACTACCGGCGCCGACCGAACGGGAAGCGAGTCAGTGGTATTTTCAGCGCTACGTCCAGCATCTGCCTGCGGCCGGTGAGATGGTGCTGTTCGATCGCAGCTGGTACAACCGCGCCGGGGTAGAAAAGGTGATGGGCTTCTGCAGCGACGAAGAGCATGCTGAGTTTCTGCGCTCCTGCCCGGAATTCGAGCGGATGCTGGTGCGCAGCGGCATCATTTTGATCAAATACTGGTTCTCGGTCTGCAACGAAGAACAGGAACGCCGCTTTCAGAAACGGATTCATCACCCGACCAAGCGCTGGAAACTCAGCCCGATGGACCTGCAATCGCGCTCGCGCTGGGTCGAATATTCAATCGCCAAGGATGAGATGTTCGCCCACACCGACATCAAACAGGCGCCTTGGTATGTGGTCGACGGCGACAACAAAAAGCGCGCCCGGCTCAACGTCATCAGCCACCTGCTGAGCCTGACCCCCTATCAGGATCTGACTCCGGAGCCGATTGAGCTACCGCCGCGTCAAGAAGAGATCGGCTACGTTCGCCCGCCGTTGTCGGACCAGACGTTCGTTCCGGAGATCTACTGAACAACCAAAATCTAGCCGGTTAATCGACGACAAAACGGGGCAGGCAAAGCCGATCGGCTCTGCCTGCCCCGCAGGATTCACAATATTCTCGTTGCCTGCCGTATCAGCCGACCACCGCCTTGTCGGTAATCTCCAGGCCGCGATCGATAATCGCGAAACATTCCTTCAGCTGCTCTTCGGTAATGCAGAGCGGCGGGTTGGTGAAAAGGTTGTTCCAGTGGAGGAAGGTAACAATCCCGTTCTCCTTAAGGAATGCCCCAAGTTGCGTCATCTCCGGGCTGGTCCCGTTGAACGGCGCCAGCGGCTCGCGGGTCTCGCGGTTCTTGACCAGCTCGATAATGCCGAACAGCCCGATCGAACGGACATCGCCGATGCTGGGATGCTTCTCCTTCAGATCCTGGAGCAGGCCCGCCATCACCTGGCCCATGCGCTTGGAATTGCCGACCAGATCATCCTCTTCCAGTACCCGCAGGGTGGCGGCAGCAGCGGCGAGACTCATCGGGTGGGCATTATAGGTCAGACCGCCGAAGAAAACATTTTTGCCGAAATACTCGGCAACCCGCTCGCTCATCGCCACGCAGCCCAGCGGCATATAGGCTGAGGTGAGGCCCTTGGCCATGGTGATGATGTCGGGGGTCACCTTCCAGTTATCGACCGCAAACCATTCGCCGGTGCGTCCGAGTCCGGACATCACCTCATCGCAGATCAGCAAGATACCGTGCTTGTCACACAGCTCACGCAGCCCCTGCAGGTAGCCGTCGGGAGGCACGATCAAACCGTTGGTGCCGGTGACCGGCTCGATAAAGACCGCGGCGATATTCTGCGGCCCCTCGTACATCATGATCTCTTCCATGTTTTTCAGGCAGAGCAGATCGCAGTCACTGCAGCTGTCACGACCGAAGCTGCAACGGTACTCGTAGGGATCAAAGGCACGGATCACCCCGGGGATGCTCGGCTCGTTGGCCCAGCGCCGCGGGTCGCCGGTCAGGGTCATGGCACCGGCGCTGGCGCCATGATAGGAGCGGTAGCGGGCGATGATTTTCTGCCGGCCGGTGAACTGACGAGCCAGCTTGATGGCATTCTCATTCGCTTCGGCACCGCCGAGAGTAAAGAAAAATTTGTTCAGGTCGCCGGGAGTATATTTTGCCAGCATCGGTCCGATTTCCGCACGAATCTGCGTTGCCATGCCGGGACCGGCGTAGGCGAGCTCCTCGGCCTGCGCCTTGATGGCATCGATAACTCGTTGATCGCCATTACCGATGTTACTACACATCAGCTGCGAGTTCAGATCGGTATAACGCTTGCCGTCGGCATCCCAGAAGTAGATCCCCTCGGCACGAACCATCGGAATCGGATTGACGGCATCCTGGGCAGACCAGGACCAGAAAGTATATTTTTTACATTGCTCGACCATTTGGTCGGCCGTCATCAGCTGTTTTGTCTCGGTATTCATGACACCGTCTCCTTGAAAAAGGGTTGGAGAAAAACTCTCAGGCGTCGGCCCGCTCGAGCATCGCACTGAGAAGGACATTGCCTCCGGCGATAATATCGGCAGCCTCGGCATTTTCGATTTCGTTATGACTGATCCCGTCTTCACAGGGGATGAAGATCATGCTGGCGGGGGCAAAGTCAGCAATATAGCAGGCATCATGACCGGCACCGGCGAAGATATCCATCTGGCTGTAGCCGTGGGCTTTGGCCCCTTCGCGCACTGCGTTGATGCACTGCTCGGAAAAGATCACCGGGGCGTAGTACCAGATCGGCTCCAGTTTCACCTCGACAGCGGCCTCGGCGGGCAAATGCTTGCAGTAGACTTTAAGCTCCTCATCCAGCTTGCTTAGGAGCGCATCGTCGGGATGGCGCAGATCGACCGACAGCGTAATCTGGCCGGGGATGGTGTTGCGCGAATTGGGGTGCACCTGCAGAAACCCGACCGTACCGCAAGCGTGAGGCTGATTATCGTTGGCGATCCGCTCCACCTCGTTGATCAGTTTGGCCGCTGCCGCCAGGGCATCATGACGCAGCGGCATCGGTGTGGTTCCGGCATGGGACTCACGACCGGTAATGGTTACATCGTACCAGCGCTGCCCCTGCCCTTTGTTGACGACACCGATGGTCTTCTTTTCGGCTTCCAGGTAGGGGCCCTGCTCGATATGGGTCTCGAAAAAAGCGCCGATCGGTCTTTGCCGGGCGGGAAGCTCACCGGCGTAGCCGATCCGCTTGAGTTCCTCGCCGAAAATTTTGCCGTCAATATCGGTCTTGGCCAGAATTTCTTCGAGGCTGAAGCGGCCGGCGACGACCCCTGAGCCCATCATCGCCGGAGCAAAACGGGAGCCCTCTTCGTTGCTCCAGACCGAAACCTCGATCGGTGCCTTGGTTTCGATATTATGGTCCTGCAGGGTCCGCAGCACCTCAAGACCGGCCAGCACACCGAAAACCCCGTCGAACTTGCCGCCGGTCGGCTGCGTGTCGAGATGACTGCCGGTCATGATCGGCGGCAGGTCGTTGTTGCGCCCCGGACGGCGGGCAAAGATGTTACCGACCTGATCGACCGTAACCGTACAACCAGCCTCTTCGCACCAGCGTACGAACAGGTCGCGAGCCTCCTTGTCGAGATCGGTCAGGGTCAGACGGCAGCAGCCGCCTTTTTCGGTCGCACCGATCTTTGCCATTGTCATCAATGACTGCCAGAGTCGATCCCCGTTTATGGTTATATTTTTCATGCTCGCTCTGCTCCTGTATCAGCATGGTCGGTTGCGGTCAGACAGAAACCCTGAGCCGAGCCGAGAGGAGGTAATTGACTCGGCCCAGGCAGCATGCGGTGAGTACCCCGACATGACTGACTCTGACCCTCAGCGACAGGTCTGACCGGCAGCAGCCAGCCAGACCTGTTCACCATCAGCTGTTGATCGGGAAGGTAAAGACTGCAGTTTCACGGACCCCGGAAGGCCAACGCTGGGTAATGGTCTTGCGCTTGGTGTAGAAGCGCACCGAATCGGGTCCGTAAGCGTGCAGATCACCGAACAGCGAACGCTTCCAACTACCGAAACTGTGATAGGAGACCGGTACCGGCAGCGGCACATTGACGCCGACCATGCCGACCTTGATATTGTCGGTGAAGTAGCGAGCGGCTTCACCGTCGCGGGTAAAGATACAGGTGCCGTTTCCGTACTCGTGTGCGTCGATCAAATCCATCGCCTGTTGCAGGCTTTCGGCACGCACCACGCAGAGGACCGGGCCGAAGATCTCGTCGCGGTAGATTTTCATCTCGGCGGTCACCCTGTCGAACAGACAGCCGCCGAGAAAGTAGCCCTCTTCGTGGCCGGAGACGACCAGGCTGCGTCCATCAACAACCAGTTCAGCGCCCTCTTCCACCCCCAGGTCGACATAGCCCTTGACCTTTTTGAAATGCTCTTTGGTGATCAGCGGCCCCATATCGTTGCTGACATCGGTGCCGGGGCCGACCTTCATGGTCGCCAGCTCTGCCGTCAACTTGGCGACGAGCGCATCGCCGACCTCATTTCCGACCGCAACGACCACCGGGATCGCCATGCAACGCTCACCGCAGGAGCCGTAAGCCGCGCCCATCAGAGCGCTGACAGCGTTGTCAAGATCGGCATCCGGCATGACGATAGCATGATTCTTTGCCCCGCCGAGGGCTTGCACGCGCTTGCCGTTGGCATTGCCGGTCTGGTAGATGTATTCGGCGATCGGGGTCGAACCGACAAAGCTGACTGCCTTGACGCGCTCGTCGCTCAACAGCACATCGACGGCCTCCTTGTCGCCGTTAACAACGTTCAGCACCCCCGGCGGCAGTCCGGCTTCACAGGCCAACTCGGCGATATACATGACGCAGGAAGGATCGCGCTCGGAAGGCTTCAGGACAAAGGTGTTGCCGCAGACGATTGCCATCGGCCACATCCAGAGCGGGACCATGGCCGGGAAATTGAACGGGGTGATGCCGGTAACAACCCCGAGCGGCTGGAATTCACTCCAGGAATCGATGGCCGGTCCGACGTTTTTGCTGTGCTCACCCTTGAGCAGTTCAGGCGCACCGCAGGCATATTCGACGTTTTCGATGCCGCGCTGCAGTTCGCCCATGGCGTCGTTAAGCACCTTGCCATGCTCATCGGTAATCAACGCGCAGATTTTCTCGGCATGCTGCTCCATCAGCATTTTGAGACGATACATCACCTGCGCCCGCTTGGCCGGCGGGGTATCCCGCCAGGCGGGATAGGCAGCCTCGGCACCGGCGATAGCCGCTTCGACCTCCTGAATATTCGCCATAGCAACCCTGCCTGACACCTTGCCGGTGGCCGGATTATAGAGATCCGCATAACGTCCGCTGACACCGGCGACCAACTCGCCATTGACGTAATGATCAATCGTTTTGGCTTCCGGCGAGCCCGCCCCGAATTCTGCTACTTTGCTCATCTGCTGTTCCTCCCTATAGTTCAGCTGTTATGGTCGATCCTGTCGAAATGAAAGTCTGAACAGACATCCAAGACCAAACACTAGCATGTTTAAAAAATTAGACAAGCAAAAATGATCATTTTTTTAAACGATGTTACCTTACGCCAGCTCATCCCCCGAGCAGGACATCCTCCCCGGAAACGGTCGCTCCGCTGCCCCAACGAACAGAATACGGCGCAAGAGGGTGATTACAATCAAGTCGATCCGGAAAGACGCTGTTTAATAATTTAAAAGAACATAGCCATGCAGCCGGATGGCCGCGAAGGGCTGAATCGTGGCAAAAGAATACCTGATTAGAACGGATCTTCAACCTACCCTTCTCCATGAGGGAGAAGGTGGCCGAAGGCCGGATGAGGGGGGGGGGGATTTTCGGCCGTTCCCCCTCACCCTAGCCCTCTCCCTCAGGGAGAGGGGGCACTTTCAGCGCATAGCTAAAGATTGATACTAATCAGGAAAAAACATTCCTGCTCCAGCCCGACAAACCGGGCGGACTCAGCGGATCAACCGCGCAGCGGGACTCTCTTTATGAACCGGCCGTGGCCCGGCTGACCGATAAATTCGACCCGGTCGTTTCGCCATTCGGCAACCTTCATCCCCCGAGAGAAGACCAACTCCGGCATCCCGGTGACCTCCAGGCCTTCATAAGGATTGTAATCGACATTCATATGCAGCTTGCTCTGAGTGATGGTGAATTTACGCGTCGGGTCGAAGACAACCATATCGGCATCCTTGCCGACCTCGATCGCGCCCTTATCCTGCAGACCAAACATCTTGGCGGTGCCGGTCGCCAGCAGATCGACCATCTTTTCAAGACTGATCCGCTGCTTGACGACCCCCTCGGAGTGGAGCAGCGGCAGCAGGGTTTCGATTCCCGGAGCGCCGTTGGGGATCTTCTTGTAGTCATCCGTACCGAACATGTCCTTCTTGCCATGAAAATCAAACGGGCAATGATCGGTTGCCAAAACCTGAATATCCCCGGAGTTCAACCCGGCCCATAGCGCCTCGTTACTCTCTTTGCTGCGCAGCGGCGGCGACATGACATATTTCGCCCCGCCGAAACCGGGTTCTTTGTAGCGTTCTTCGTCGAGCAGCAGGTACTGCGGACAGGTCTCGGCATGAATTCCGACCCCCCGGCTACGAAACTCCTTGACCTTCGCCAGCCCTTCGCGTGAAGAAAGATGGACGATATAGAGCTGCGAGCCGGTAAATTCTGCCAGTCGCGCGGCTCGCGCCACAGCTTCCTCCTCGGCGATATTCGGTCGGCTGACCGCATGATAATAGGGCGCCAGCTTCCCTTCTCGCGCCAGCTTCTCATTCATATGCTGGATGATGTGCGGGTTCTCGGCGTGCACCTGAACCAGACCGCCATGTCTGCGGGTCTGCTCGAGCAGCTTGATCATGGTGGCGTCGTCGACGCGAAAGTCGTAGACCATAAAAATTTTAAAGCTCGGGGTCCCGTATTCCAGGATCGCTTTTTCAACCTCGGCGATCACCTCGGGGCGCGGGTCGGTGATCGCAGGATGGAGAGAATAGTCGATGGCGACCTTCCCTTCGGCGAGCGCCATCTTCCGGTCGAGTCCCTGACGGATCGACTCTCCCTGCTGCTGGATCTGGAAATCGATCAGCGCCGTCACGCCGCCGCACGCAGCGGCGATCGTCCCGCTCTGATAGTCATCCTGAGCATAGGTTCCCATAAACGGCATACAAAGATGGGTGTGAGGATCGATCGCACCAGGCAGAACATACTTGCCGCCGGCATCAACGACCTCGTCTGCCGTGCAACGCAGGTCGGTTCCGATCGTGACGATTTTACCGTTTTCCGCCAGAACATCCGCCGAATAACTGCCGGTGGAGGTGACGATCAGCCCCCCTTTGATCAATACGCTCATAGTCTCAACTCCCTTGGGTCTTATTTGAATGCTGCCAGTTTAAGCTCAGCTTCCAGTTGCTCTCCCATAACGGCGGTCTCACGCCGCTGCCAGTCACTGGGCTGCGGCTTATAGCTGATCAGCCCGGAGACCGGACAGACGAAACTGCAGACCATGCAACTCAGGCACTTATCCTCTATCAGGCGGGGACGTCGCAGCTGTGAATCCCACTCAAGCGCCTGCCCGGCGGAATCATTGCAGACGATCAGGCATTGCCCGCAACCGACGCAACGATCAAGATCATAGCTGGCAACCCCCTGGCTTTCGAGATCAAATTTGTCGGTATCCTGCAGGGTGGGCAGAGCCTTGCCGATCAGGTCAGCGACCCGCTCGATGTCACGCTCGACCATGTAGTCGGAAAGCCCTTCGATCATCTCTTCGACGATACGATAGCCGTAGTGGATGATTCCGGTGGTCACCTGGACAGTGGTGGAGCCGAGCAGCAGGTACTCGAGGGCATCGATCCAGGTTTCGATGCCGCCCTGCCCGGAGAGAGGCAGCCCAAGCTGTTCGCATTTAGCCAGGTCGGCAATAAAGCGCAGACCGATCGGCTTGACTGCCGGACCCGAAGTTCCGCTGATCGCGCCGATACCGGCAACCTTCGGCCGCGCCGTCCAGTCATCAAGCCCGATCTGGGAGATCCCGCGGACCGTGTTGATGGCAGCGATGGCATCCGCTCCGCCCTGCTTAGCGAACAGAGCGGGCTCGGTCATGTCGGTGATATTCGGTGTCATTTTTGCCAGCACCGGGATTGAAACCGCTTTTTTGACCGTCTCGGTAAATTTTTCAATCAAGTGGTTGGCCTGACCCACTTTGTGGCCGGAACCTTCAATCGTCATGTGCGGGCAGGAGAAGTTAAGCTCAAGCATATCGGCGCCGTTATCCTCCGAGGCTTTCGCCAGGTAGGCCCACTCCTCGTTCGAGAAGCCCATGATGCTCGAGATGATGATTTTGTCCGGGTAGTTCTTCTTCAGATAGAGAAAATCGAGCAGATTATCCTTCAGCGAACGGTCGGATATCTGCTCGACGTTCTGCAAGCCGACCAGTCGCTTGCTGCCGTAGTGATAGGGGTTCATCCGCGGCGAAGGATGCACAATGCGCACCCGATCGGAGTTGAGGGTCTTGTAGGCAACCCCGCTCCAACCCGCCTCGAAAGCCTTGGCGACCATCTCGGCACTGTTGGAAACCGGCGAAGATGAAAGCAGGAAAGGATTTTCAAATTTGATTACACAAAAATCGACGGACAGATCAACTTTTTTCCCGGCCATGATTACGCCTCCTGCTGCGACAGCTGTTCGAGGATGGCTTTGGCTGCCACCTTCCCGTCGTTGACCGCATCCACCACCAGGGCGGGGCCGCGGACGATGTCGCCGCCGGCAAAGATCCCTGCGACCGAAGTCTGCCGGGTTTCGGCGTCCGCCTGAATCAACCGGTTTCGATCCACAGCGACATTCGGGTACCAATTCTGTGAGCCGCTCTCCGCCTGATTGCCGATCGCCTCAATGACGATATCGGCATTCAACACCCACTCGGAACCGGGAATCTCCTTCGGCATCCGGCGACCGGACCCCACCGCTGCGTCCAAACGGGTCCGAACCAGCCGCAGTCCCATGATTTTTCGATGGTGATTGATCACGAAATCGACCGGCTGATTCAACAACAGGAAGTGCACTCCAGCCGCAAGTGCTTCGATCCGTTCGACCTCTTCGGCCGGCATCTGCACAAATGAGCGGCGATAGACCAGATAAACGTCTTCGGCACCGAGCTTTGCCGCCGACTCGGCACAATCAATAGCGACGGAACCGCCGCCGATCACGGCAACGGTACTCCCCTTGAGCTTGTTGCGAAGAATCTCGAACTGCTCGTCGCGTAACGAGGCCAGGTACTCCACCGAAGTCATGAGACCGTCAACATTACTGACCTCAGGGTTCAATCGCGCCGCGTCCCAGAGTCCGGTAGCAACAAAGACAGCAGCGTAGCCTTTTTGCAGCAGATTTTCAGCTTCACCTGCCCCCCGGATCGGGGCATTGCAGCGGATCTCGACCCCCAGTTCTTTGATCTCCCGCAGTTCATGATCGAGAAAATTGACATCGTAACGGTACGACGGAACCCCGTAACGGATCACCCCGCCGGCCTCGGGCCGCGCTTCGAAGATCGTAACCTGGCAGCCCTGTTTGGCCAGTTCGGCGGCACAACTTAGGCCGGCCGGACCCGACCCGACCACGGCCACGCTTTTTCCGTTCGGCGCGGCGGGTTCGAAAACCTTGAAATTACGCTCCCAGGAATGCTCCACCAGAAATCTCTGGATCTTGGCGATCTCAACCGGACGACCGATTCCAGTCGCACAGCACTCCTTTTCGCAGAGCCTTGCCGCCGGACAGAGCACCCCACAGGCCCCGCCGAGAATGTTGTTCTCCTTGATGGTCCGGATGGCGCCGGTCACATTCTTCAGCCGAAGCTTGCGGATGAAGGTTCCCGGATCGGTATCGGCCGGGCAAGCCTTGGAACAGGGCGCATCGTGACAAAGCAGACAACGCTCCGCCTCGGCTACCGCCTGGTCCAGGCCGAAACCTTGGGTCATACCTGTAAAATTTTCGGATGTATTCACGAACATTTCTCCCTGGCTGGCCCCCAGCCGTGCGTTTCCTGAAACTTGTGATCCGCTACCTGTGGTCGTTTTTGGCACGGTCAGACCCCTCCCCGGCAAGACCGCGGGAGGGATCTGACCCGTCAGCCTAAAACAACCATTCGATCATCGCCTGAGGTGCACTTTCGTGGACACCGTCGACACCGAACTTGTTGTACCAGTAGATGTATTCAATGCCGCCGTAGAGCTGCTTCGGCGCACCGACGAACTTACCGAGGTCCATCTGCAGAACAGGCTGGAAGTCGATATTGAACTCCTTGTTCCCTTCAGATCCGGCGATATCGGCAAATCCCTTGAACACGAAGTCGACCGAACCGATGGAGAAAGGAACCCGCCAGGCCGGGGTGAACTGATAGGTGACGCCATCCTCATTCGGATTGTCGCGGACATAGACGTTAAGATGGGCGAAAGCAAACTTTGGAATCTTCAGGCTGACACCTAAACCGTAAAGATAGTTGTGAAAACCGTTGCCCATCTCCAGACCGGTGGCAATCAACACCTCACTGACCGGGCCGAAAGAGAGATCCCGATTGAGAATCTTGTTCAGGCTGAAGCGAGGGTTGAATTCCACGTAAGCTTCTGTCTGGGTCTGGTCTCCGGTACGGGCCGGGTTGGTGATATCGACAAAAAAGAAGTTGTCGCCATAATTCCAGTTGTTCGCATGTTCCACGGTAATGGTCGAACGGGAATTATCCCCCAGTTCAAAATTGCTTCCGTACAGGTACTGGATATTGGTGCTGCTCCAAGTGGCGGAACCGGCCAGAACCGGAGCAGCAAAGCAGCCCAGGACAATAAGCGCCAGTGTCAGGCGGGTGAGGTTTTTAACCAGAGATTGATACATCTTTTTTCCTCCTGTGCATTAAATTCATTAGGATGTCCGACAACAGGACAATTCCTGTTGTCGGGTCGACGATCAGACAGAACCGCAGATCAGCTTTTTTGAGGCTCGGTGACCGAAGCTTTCCCGGCACCTATATGCGGGGCCGCAAAGTAGTAGATGGTACCGCCCAACGCAGAACCGGTGAACCAGCCGTAGCTGTAGAACCAGCCCATGCTGTCGGTCGTCATGGCCAGAACCGTCAACGCTGCCGGAACAAAAAATGCGATCAGGCCGGCGGCATTAAAGGCCGGATAGATTCCGTCCTTCTTATACAGGCTGACCAGGTCCAGCTCCTGTTTCCGGATCAGGAAATAATCGACAATCATGATTCCGGCTATCGGGCCGAGAAAACTTGAGTAAGCGAGCAACCAATTGGAATACATACTCTCGACACTGACGTCAGAAACGACCCAGCCGAGCTTGATCAACAGCTCCCAGCCCATCAGCAGAATCCCGACCAGTCCGGTCAGCAGGGTGCCGCGCTTGGAATTAATCAATTTGGGAAAGACATTCTGAAAGTCGTTGGTGGGCGAGACGATATTGGCTGCGGTGTTGGTCGAGATGGTGGCGATAATGATGATAATCATAGAAATAACCACCCAGAAAGGGCTGTCGATCTTGCCGATCAGGCTGATCGGATCGGCCACCGTTTCCCCGACCAGGGACTCCGAAGCTGCGGTTAAAATGACCCCCAGAGACGCAAACAGCAGCATGGTCAGAGGCAAACCGATAATCTGACCGACAATCTGATCTTTCTGCGATTTAACATAACGACTGAAATCGGGGATATTAAGAGAGAGCGTAGCCCAGAAACCGACCATCGCCGTCAGCCCACCAAAGAAATAGCTCCAGACTGAAGCTCCTTCAGGACGATTTGCGGGGGTGCTCAGGACCACACTCAGGTCGGTCTGTGGCGCGGCCCAGAAAATCAGGCCGATTCCGACCGCCAGAAGCATCGGAGCGGCTAAGGTTTCCAGCAGCTTGATGGAGTTCGAGCCCTTGATGACCACATAGATATTCAGTGACCAGAAAATAAAGAATCCGATGACGATGCCGCTGTCACCAAGACTTGCCCAGCTGCTGGAGAGGGCCGAGAAGAGCAGGTGAATCGCCATGCCGCCGAACATGGTCTGAATTCCGAACCAGCCGCAGGAGATCAGCGCCCGAATCAATGCCGGGACATTGGAACCGATCAGACCGAAGGAGGAGCGCAACAACACCGGAAACGGAATTCCGTATTTAGTGCCGGGGAAGGCATTGAGGGTGAGGGGAATCAATACGATCACATTGGCCAGAAAGATAGCCAGCAACGCCTCAACTACGCTCAAACCAAAATAGGCGGTCAGCACGCCGCCCAGGGTATAGGTCGGTACACAGATCGCCATACCGACCCAGAGGGCCGCTACGTTCCAGGTATTCCAGGTTCGTTCTTCAATTTTGGCCGGCGCAATGTCCTCATTGTAGAGTGGGCTGTCAATGACATCCTGCCCCGCTTCCAGCTCGACAAACTCCCCCACTTGGATGGTACGCGACTTGACCTGACTCAACTTAAGGTCTGACATTTTGCTCCTCCTCTAAACTAAATTTTGCAAAAACCGGTTGTTCCCTGAAAACCGGGAACGCTCCGCCCTTACAAACGCCTGTGCCGCGAGGTTGCAAGCCCCCAACAGACAACCTCTTGACCACACAATTCTTTCGGCCACCATGGCAAAAAAAATGTTTAAAAATACCGGATAAAAATATCTTTTACGCCTCACCCAAAAAAACAAACGCTGTTTGTTTGACCATTTGGTAAAAAGTATGTCACGCTGATCATAGTGTCAAGCTTATTTTCAGGCTTCGTTTAATTTATTGCACATTCAGCAGAGGTAACCTTCGCAAAACAGGTGACGAACAACATGGCTGCACCTTTGCTGAAGAGCGACAATCACCGGCATGATTTCCACCGGGGACTCAGACCTGTCAGTTTTTACCAACTGGTCAAACAAGCACCAACTCATTTCAGCACAGGTCGTGCCAATAGGAAGCCCCCCTCGAAAGCGCATAAACACACTATGCACTGAAAGTGCATAGGTTTGAATCGGGACTGAAAGTCCCTCAAAATCAAAGGCAAAGATCGTCATCCTCGCGAATGCGGGGATCCATGCCTCATAAAACCTCTGGATTCCCGCCTTCGCGGAATGACGAAATGTGAGTAGCATCTGAAAGACTTGGACTAAAGCCCATAGTTTTTTTGCGAGCGGGATGGAACAATAAAAGCGCCGCCCCCGCCCGGGCCTGCCTATTTTCTGAGCAATCATTATTGTCGACAGCCTACGAAATGACCAGAATGGAAATTTCGTAACCTGCCGGGAGAACTAAGGGCACATTAAAGTTTAAGGGCTAGGGGGGGAAGTGCTATGATTCGAAAAAATCCACAACAGAGGAACTGGGGCCTCCTGAAAGAGATGAAAACGTCCTGCAACAGAGATATCCGAACTGACGATCGGTTAAAAAACTGAACGATATGTAACGGGACAGAATAGAATGAGCAACAACCAGACGGAGCAACCAAAGCGAACGCGATACTCCAGCAGTCGCGAAAAACATGAAACCCGGATTTTGCAGGCGGCAGAAGGGGTCTTTGCGCAGTTCGGCTACAATGGCGCAACTCTCGATACGATCGCCGAGCGGGCCGGGCTGTCGAAGCAGAACATGCTGTACTACTTTGCTTCGAAACAACAGTTGTACCAACAGGTATTGAAAAACGTCCTTGATATCTGGATGGACAGCATGGCGCTGCTCGAACAGCCGGGAAAAGAGCCGGCAGCAAAACTCGAAAGCTACATCCGGAAAAAAATCGATCTTTCACGAACCCGACCGAACGGCTCAAAGGTCTTTGCCGCCGAAATCATCAACGGTGCACCCCATCTTTCAGACGACATCAAGACTCGGCTGCTCCCTCGTCTTGAAGCAGATATCAAATTGGTGGAAAGCTGGATCCGTGAAGGAAAGATCGATCCGATCGATCCGAAACACCTCTTTTTCATGATCTGGTCGACCACCCAGACCTATGCGGACTTCTCTGCACAGATCGAAATTATTCTCGGCAAGACCAAACTCACCGATGACGACTTTGAAGATGCCGCCAGGCTTGTCTCCCAGGTGATTCTCAAAGGGACCGGGGCGCAACGCCAGGAGGGGTAGTCGTCTACAATATAGGACAGCTGACCGGCGAAACCACAGCAGTTTGCGCAACAATCCAGGGAAGATCCAACCGCTGTCAAATATTTTACACAATGGCTATACTTCCCCCTGATCGACTGATATATTACCGTTTGAGTCGGCAAAGAACTGAAGTTATCCTGTAACTATTCAGCACGCCCGAATTTGGTGCTCTGGCAAGGCGCGAGCAGCGCAGAAGCGGAGCATACAATGGTTATGTGAGCATTTGAGCAGCACAGCAACGCCGCCAGGGTGCCGAAGGCGGGATGGGCTGAATAGTTACGTTATCCTTACGTGGAAAGAGAGATTCAACAGGTGGACATTAATATCGGCGAACGCTTACGCACCATTCGTGAAATGTACGGTTTTTCGCAACGTGCCCTGGCAAAGCGGGCCGATGTCACCAACGGCATCATCTCTATGATCGAACAAAACAGCAGCAGCCCTTCGATCGCCACCCTGAAAAAAATCCTTGACGGCTTCCCTATTTCGCTGACCGATTTTTTCTCCTTCGGGGCACCGTCCCAGGACAAAATCATCTATCGGGCCGATGAGCTTGTCGAGATCGGCGGCAAAAAGGTCTCCTACCGACAAGTCGGCTCCAACCTCAAGGGGAGGTCGATGCAACTGATCCATGAACGGATCGAACCGGGAGCGGATACGGGAAATGAAATGCTGCGCCATGAAGCTGAAGAGGGTGGAATTATCATCAAAGGCCAACTGGAGCTGACGGTCGGCGGGCAGGTCGATATCCTCAACGAGGGAGACGCTTACTATTTCGACAGCCGTCTTCCGCACCGTTTCCGCAATATCGGAAAAGAGGTTTGCGAAATCATCAGCGCCTGCTCTCCGCCTTCCTTCTAGAGGCTGTCCGCACATAGTTTTGTATTCAGAAAAACTCTCAACTGAGCTATATTTGCAACCGTTGAGGTTCCCGAAAAAAAGAATTCAGCTGGCGTAAATAGCCACAAACCCCATTGAAATCAAATGATGATTCGATCGATCCTGCTCATTACGCTGCTATTTTCCCCCGTGCAGCTGTTCGCCCTCGACTTCACCCTGCACCGACAGCAGGGCCGCCAACCGGGGCCGACGCTGCTGGTGGTCGGCGGTATCCAGGGGGACGAGCCGGGCGGGTTCAATGCGGCGGCGCTGTTGACCACCCGCTACCGGGTCGAACGAGGCAATCTCTGGGTGGTGCCGAACCTGAATTTCCCCAGCATCATCAAACGCAGCCGCGGCCTGTACGGCGATCTGAATCGTAAATTCTCCAACCTGCCGGAAAATGATCCGGAATACCATCAGGTGGTGCGGATGAAAAAGATCATCAGCGATCCACAGGTCGATCTGGTGTTCAATCTGCACGATGGCAGTGGCTTTTATTCGCCTGAATTTATCAATAAACAGCGCAACCCGCAGCGCTGGGGGCAGTGCTGCATCATCGACCAGAGCAATCTACCCGGGGTGCGCTTCGGCAATCTGGAACAGTTGACCCGCACGACCATTGCGCAGATCAACGCCCAGACTGCGGCGAAAAATCACCCGTTCCAACTGAAGAACACCCGCACCCGCTGGACCGAAACCGAGATGCGCCAGACCCTGACCTACTATGCGGTCGAGCAGAACAAACCGGCCTTCGGCATTGAAGCGAGTAAAAGTTTCCCCACCCACATCCGCACCTACTACCACCTGCTGGCGATGGAAGCTTTCATGGATCAGGTCGGCATGCGCTTCTCCCGCGACTTCGAGCTGACCCCGCAGGGGGTCAAGCAAGCGCTGAAAAAGGATCTGTCGGTTTCGTTCGCCGACGGCCGGATCAAACTGCAGTTGAACAACCTGCGCCCGACTCTGAACTACTTTCCGCTGCAGAAAAACGCCGCAGTTGAATTCATCGCCAACAATCCTCTGATCGCTGTCGTCGCCAATCGCAACCGCTACCGGATCCATTACGGCAACAACCGACTGACCTTCTTGAAGCCGCAATATTTTGAATACGACCAGAGCCTCGACGGCATTGAAATGCTGATCGACGGGGTTCCGCAGCAAGTGGAGTTCGGCGCAACCATTGCGGTCGAGCATGATTTTCTGGTGCAAAGAAAAAAAGGCTACCGGGTCAACGTCATCGGCTTCAGCAAACGCGGCCAACGTAATGAAAGCGGCCTGAAAATCGAAGAGCAGCAGATCGTCGACCGCTATTCCATCGACAAAAGCGGCAAAATCTTCCGCGTCGAGGTTTACCACCAGAAACGTTTCAGCGGCATGGTGCTGGTCGATTTTCGTGCCCAAACCAAAAAGCAAGAGCCGCTTGTGGCACAAGCGACCCTTGCTAGAAAAAAACCTGCTGCGCAATAACTGATCAGCGGCGGATTCGATTCAGCAGTTTGTGAAATTTGTCGGCCACCTTTTCATCTTCTTTTGCCTTCAACTGCAACCGCCGCACCGCCGAACTGAGCGATGAGACATCGCGCTCAAGCTGCTCACCGAGCGCCGTCAGGGTAGCGCAGCCGGTCTCCAGATACAACCAGGCCAAGTAGGCACGAGCTTCAGAGCAAACGCGATTTTTACCCGCGGCGGCGATCTCCTCCGCAGTCAGCTTGTAGCGTTCCAGAACCAGCTTAAAAACCTTCTCCGGATTCACTTTCGGCCGATACTTCTGCCGCGAAAGCTTCAACACCCCGCGAACATACTCCTGGCTGCCGAGAATCCGTGGATCATCCTCCCCGCCACGAGAATAATCAGCGCTCGGCGGCTGATGAAGTCCTTAGTTGACGAAGCCGTGAAACTTCATCAATGCCCGAATCCCGGTCTCCTCAATCTGAATAAAGGTCCGTTCAGTCTCCAGCCAGATGACCATTTCTCGACCGCAGTAGGCACGGTGGCTGCTCCAGGGATACTGCATCGGATCGCTCTCCAACCCTTCACGGACCGGCAGCAGATGCAGCTGCCGAACCAGGTCGAGCAGGTAGGGTTCAGGATCGAGCAGGATCGCTTTATAGCGCCCCTGAAACAGGTGTCCGGCATGCCGGTGCCAGTCGTTGAACCAGCGAGTGTAGCGAAAACCCAGCTGCTGCATGATCCGTGACAGTGGCACTTCATCGACCGTGATCACCAGATGCAAGCGGGTCGGCAGCAAACAATAGGCGTAAATCCGATGGCCGAACTTTTCGATCCCTTCCTGCATCAACAGCAGAAACCGGGTGCGGTCGGTATCATCCAGAAAAATCTGCTGCTTGCCGTTGCCATGCAAGCTGACGTGATAGACAGCACCGGGGAAATGCAAACGGGATTTACGTGCCATTGCCCTACCTCCAAAGATAATAGATTGCAAGCCTGCCCCTCAGTTACGCTTGATACTAGCAGACTTTCTATTTATTACAAGGGGGCGGATTTATGAACGCTGGAGGCAGCAGCAATATGGACGGACCGCCCTGCCGGGCGCAAAAAAAATGCCCACACCTCAGGGGGGGTGTGGGCAAATACATCAGGAAGTCGTTATTGTTTTCAGACGGCCCCGCAGCCTCGTTCCCCGGAGCTGATGCGTACCGCCTGTTCGATGTTGCTTACGTAGATTTTGCCGTCCCCCTTCAGGCCGGTGTGAGCGGATTTTTCGATACAGTCAACCACCTCGTCGACCAGCCCTTCCTCACAAAAGATCTCTATTTTGACACCTGGGCGACAGCTGATATGTTCCTCGAATTTTGCGCCCCCCCAACCGATGCCGTAGCCGCAGCACTCAACGACACTCATCCCGGTAAGCCCTTCTATCTTGCGCAGAGCGCGGGTCGCGTCAGTCAACTTGTGCTTCTTAATGTAGGCTTTAATCTCTTTCATAACCTAATCCTCCTTTTCAACTTTAACTGCAAACCACTTATACAGGGCGGGCACAACCAGCAGGGTCAGCAAGGTCGAGGTTACCAGACCGCCGATTACAACGGTCGCCAACGGACGCTGAACTTCACTGCCGGTACCTGAGGCGAGGGCCATCGGGACCAAACCGAGTCCGGCTGCAGCAGCGGTCATGATCACCGGACGTAAGCGCAGACAGGCGCCTTCGATCGCCGCCTGAACCGCCGGGACACCATCCTGCAACAGTTGGTTAATATAGGTTACCAGAACCATACCGTTCGCCAAGGCGATTCCGAACAGGGCAATAAAGCCGACCGACGAAGGAACCGAGAGGTTCTGACCGGTCAACCAGAGACCGATCACCCCACCGACCAGCGCCAGCGGGATATTGAGAAAGATAAGCAGTGAATTGCGCAACGAATTAAAGGTTGAATAGAGCAACAGAAAAACGATCAGCAGAGTCATCGGCACGACCAGCGCCAGACGCTTGTTCGCCTCCTGTTGCAGCTCAAACTGACCACCCCAGTTGACCAGATAGCCAGGTGGAAGTTCCACCTTCTCGGCGATCGCCCGCTGACCGTCGGCAACGAATGAGCCGATATCACGGCCGCGCACATTGCACTGCACGGTGATAAAGCGCTGGTTGTTTTCACGGGTAATCTGTCGCGGCCCGACGATCTCTTCGATATGCGTCAACTGGTCAAGCGGCACCTTGACCCCTCCCGGGGCGGAAATCAGGATGTGGCGAATGTTCTCAGCTGTAGCCCGACTTTGCGGTGTATAACGGACGTAAATATCAAAACGACGAATCCCCTCAAAAATCTGCCCGGCTTGTTCGCCGCCGACAGCGGTGCGGATAACTCCCTGCACATCCGCAACGTTGATCCCGTAACGGGCGATCGCCTTCCGGTCGATACGGATCAACAGCTGCGGTGTGCCGGTGACCTGATCTTTCTGGACATCGGCCGCACCCGGTACCTCGCGAATGACCGCTTCAATCTCAGCCGCCTTCTGCTTGAGGACAGCCATATCATCGCCGAAAATCTTGATCGCCAGCTCCGCCTTGGTCCCGGTCAGCAGCTCATCGACTGCCGCGGCAATCGGCTGGGTCACATTAAACTGCGCACCCGGAAAATCCTCAAGAAATTCACCGATTGCAGCGTAGAGCTCGTCCGGTGTCTCCGCCGAGGTCCACTCCTCCTGCGGCTTCAAAGCGACGAAAGCCTCGGCATTGTTGATCGGATCGGCATGAGCACCGACTTCACCCCGCCCGACCCGGGTCACAATTCGGGTCACTTCAGGGAACTTCCCCATCAAGCGGCGTTCAAACCGCCCCATATTGATACTTGCTTCATCGAGTGAGATCGACGGGGCCATGGTCGCCCGAATCAACAGATCACCTTCGTTGAGACGAGGGACAAACTCTGATCCAAGCTGGGTGAACAGAAAGATCCCGACGACCAGCAAACCGGCCGATAAGGCAATGGGAATCACCGGCCGCCGAACAAACAGGGTGACAGCCGGGCGGTAAACCGCCAGCATCCAGCGGACCACCAGCAGCTCCTTATGCTCGCCGTCCTTCTTTGGTCGTTTCATCAGCAGACTGCTGAGAACCGGTGCCAGCAGAACGGTAAAGACCAGCGAACCGAAGATAGCGAACGACATGGTCTGGGCCAGCGGCCGGAAGGTTTTCCCTTCAACCCCCTGCAGCGTGAACAACGGGATAAAAACGATGACGATAATCAACAGCGAAAAGACAATCGGCCGCGCCACCTCGGCGCTGGCCCGCAGCACTATCGAACGCATCGTTTCATCCGGATCGGCAGTGTGAATATGGCGATCGATATTCTCAATCATGACCACCGAACCATCAACCAACAGACCGAGAGCGATAGCCAGCCCTCCCAGCGACATCAGGTTGGCTGAAACGCCGAAATAGTTCATCAGAAAAAAGGCGAACGCCAGTGAGAAGGGGATCGATGCCAGCACCACGGCACTTGGCCGGAGACCGCCGAGCATCAACAACTGGATGATAACGATCAGCACCCCCGCTTCAAGCAGTGCCTTGGTGACAGTATCCACACATTTTTTTACCAGGGTCGCCTGGTCGTAGTAGGGAACGATTTTAATCCCCTCGGGGAGAACCTTGTTGATTTTTTCGATTTTGCCTTTGACCTCTTTGATGACCTGCGAGGTGTTGGTCCCGATCAGCTTGAGGATCATGCCGACCATCGCCTCGCCCTGACCATCCATGGTGACCAGACCGCGACGGATCTCGCCGCCGATAACGACATCGGCCACCTGCTCAAGGTAAATCGGCGTGCCGTCCTTAACCTTGAGGACAATTTTCTCCAGATCGGAAATCTTCGCCGCAAGACCGACGGAACGGACGATATACTCCTCGGCATTTTTAACCAGAAACTGGGCGCCGACATTGGAGTTGTTGGCCTGCACGGTTTCGACAATATCGTTAAGAGTCAAATCATAGCGCAGCAGATCGACCGGACGAATCTGCACCTGAAACTGCTTGACCTCCCCGCCGATCGACAGCACTTCGGTGACTCCCGGCACCGTCTGAATATTGAACTTGATCAACCAATCCTGAATTTCGCGCATCTCTTCCGGACTGCGGTTGCCGATTTCATCCTCGACCACATAGAAGAGGATCTGTCCCAGGCCGGTCGAGATCGGGCCCATCGCCGGCTCACCGAAACCGGGCGGAATCTCCTCGCGTGCTTGTTGCAGACGCTCCCCGACCAGCTGTCGGGCAAAAAAGATATCGGTTCCATCCTCAAAATAGATATTGATGACCGACAGGCCGAAGTTGGAAACCGAACGAATTTTTTTGAGGTTCGGTAAACCGTTCATCGCCACTTCAACCGGGTAGGTAACGTATTTCTCAACCTCTTCCGGGGCCAGGCCTTCCGTTTCGGTGAAAACCTGAACCAGTGCCGGGGTGACATCGGGGAAGGCGTCGACCGGCAAGCGGTTGTAGCTGTACCAACCGGCACCGAGCACCACCACGCCGAGCACACACATCAGCAAGCGGCTCTGTAAAACCAGACGTATTAATTTTTCCATAATTTATCTCCTAAGTATTCACCCGCAACATTCCAATCAGGCACACAGCGACAGCAGGGAGAACGGCCCTTGACCGACAGTAAATCGGTCCTAAAGCTCCCCTGACAGCGGTCGTCAACTGGCCTTTACGTGAAATGCACAGAGAAAACCGTATGCTGCCCTAATGACCGTGTCCGCCGCCGAAAGCACCTTTGGAAAGCTGCGCCTTGAGGGTGAAAGCTCCCGTGCTGGCATAGCGTTCGCCGACCTGCAACCCCTCTTTGATCACCACCTGCAGACCGTTTTCCTTACCGACAGTCACTGTCCGCGGCTCAAAGCCATCCTCGTCCAGCACAAAAACCACGGTGTTCCCTTCCAGGGTCTGCAACGCGGTCTTCGGCACCAGCAAAGGCTCTTCGGTACTACCGATCGCCACCCGGGCCGTGATAAACATTCCAGGGCGCAAATCGCCATCCGGGTTCGGCAGCACGGCCCGCGCCAACGCGGTACGGGTCTCTTCACCGACCAGCGGACCGACGTAAGACAAAACGCCACTGACCGGGGCGAAGCCGTGGCCGATCTCAATCAGCACCTTTTGCCCCTGACGAACCGAGACCAGATCCTTCTGATAGACATTAATATCCACCCAGACGACACTCAGGTCAGCCACAATGAAAGCCTCGGAGGAGTCACTTAAAGCCTCACCCAGGGAGATATGTTTCTGGATCACGGAACCGGCAAAAGGTGCCCGCATCTCATAACGGGTGTAGCTTTGCCCCGCATGTTCCGGGATCTGCGCAAGATCAGCTTCACTGAAACCAAGCGCATGCAGTTTCTGCTCGGCCGAGCGCAGGTTGATCCGCGCCTCGGCAAAGCCCTGTCTGGCGTCAAGATATTCCTGTTCCGCAGAAACCTGTTTCTTCCATAACCGTTCCTCACGCTTGAAATTGGATTCGGCAAGACCGAGACGCTCACGCGCAGCCAGATATTCAGCCTTGGCATCGGCCAGTTGCCGACTCTCCAGAACCGCCATCACATCACCGCCCTTGACCTGATCGCCAAGTTTGTTGCGGACCTCGCGAACAATCCCCGGAACCCGCGGCACAACATGCACCTGACGGTCAGCGTTAATGACAATTTCTCCCGGCAGATCGACAAAAACATCCAGGCGGCCGGGACTGGCTTTTTCCACGAGGATCCCGAATTCCTGCATCTCCGCATCGGTCAGGCGAACGACACCTTCATCATGCTCCTCGCCCTGTTCGCCCTCGGTAGGGCCCGGCTCGGTACCATGATCGCCGGCAATAACCGAAACCGGC
>JAJRQI010000037.1 GCA_024280335.1 Deltaproteobacteria bacterium | reverse complement strand
CATTCGGATATTCGGCAGCGTGCTCTGCCACCACGCCGAAATCCATATCAGTGTTACCGAACGGATCGTTCCTTAAATAAATAGAGGAGTACTGCTATGACCACAAAAAAGGCCGGCACCGATCAGCCGATTGAAAAAGAACCGGTTAAACCGCCGGTAAAGAAGCCTGAAACCATAAAAATAACCAGTAACGACGGCAAGCAACAGAAGGTTGTCGGTCAGTTGCCAGAGCAGAAAGGGGCCAAGTGATGCAGACCAAACGCCGCATTATCGCCGCTAAAATTGAAGCTGTCGAAGGCACGCCGGAGATCCTCACCGCTGCCGAAACCGGCATCCTGGTCACCAACCCCAGCTATACACCAGACATTAAGATGCTGCCGCGTGACGTGCTGCTGGCCAGCTTTAGCAAACTACCGGATCTGGTCGGTGTCCGGCTGGCGCGGATCGCATTCAAGGCTGAAGTGATTGGCCGAGGTGTGGCTTATGCACCTGCCACCCTGCCGCGCCTTTCGCCCTACTTGCGAGCCTGCGGGTTGCAAGAAACTGTCGATGTGACCGTCAGTGCTGAAAAGGTCAGCTATCAGCGCTCGAGCCAGAACATCCCCTCGTTGACAATGGCTTTTCTCGATGATGCCGGTGCCGGTGGCGCGGTGATCAAACAGCTCAGCGGCGCACGTGGAAACGTCAAATTTTCTGCGGGCGTTGGTGGTCAGCTCTATGCCGAATTCAGCTTTATCGGGGCCTATGCAGATCCGGTCGACGGCGCGCAGCTGGTTGCAAGTTACGACGATATCCGCCCGCCGCAACTGCTCAACGCACCCGGTACCATCGGCGGTTTTCAATCGACCTTTTCCAGCTTCGATCTGGACATGGGCAACAAGCTGGCCGGGATTCCCGATTGCTCGGCGGTCAGCGGTTATCGCGGCTTCGAAATCACCGATGGCGACAGCCGTGGACGCATCGATCCCGAAATGGTCAAGGTCGCCGACAAAGACTTTTACGGCGACTGGACCGGCGGTACCGAAGCTGCACTGGTCGTTGGCCCATTTGGCCCGACCCAGTACAACCAGCTTGGCTTCACCGCACCGAAACTGGTCATGACCAACGTTCAGGAGGGTGATCGCGAAAGCAAGATGATCCTCAATATCGATTTTCAGCTGGCGATGAATGCCGGTGATGACGAATTCGTTCTTGAATTTTCCTAGGGAGGCAGTTTTGAGCACCATTAAGAAATACGAAATCGGCGGTCGCAGCTTTGAACAGACCCGCCTGGTCTTTGGCCAAACCCTGCAGATCAAAGGGATCTTTGGCGAGATCTTTAACGAGATCCGTCAGGTTGAAAACGCAGGGTCCCTGACCACTGTACTAGCGGAGCGGACCCCCCGTTTTATCGCGATTGTTTTGCGTGAAAAGGGGCAGAAGCTGATCGATAAGGATCTCGACCAGCTGACCGAATTCCTGGAAGAGAACATCGACGCGCCGACTGCGGCCGCCGTGGTACAGGATTTTTTGGCTCTCACCCCGATTGCCTTGGATTTGACCGCGCTGGGCCAACTGGCGACAGCAATCGGGGAGACAGTGACAACAGCATTGAAGAGCTTGTCTGCCACCTTGCAGGCGGAGACATCACCAGAAGAGACGACATCCTCTGGAATTACGGATACCCAGACGTCGGACCCTGGATTGAATATCAAAACAGAGACGTCCAGTTCAGAAATTCAGTCATAGCTCTCTGCCAGGGCTTCGGCGTTAAGTCGAGCACCGACAGCAACCCGGTAAAGATCGATCAGAAGATTGGTGAATATTGTAAAGGGAAAGATCTTGAAGAGTGTCGCGCCATGTTCGGTGAGGCACTGGTCAAAGTATGTAGCACTTGCCCGGATTAAGGGATTATTGAGGCACCATGGCAAATACAGTCGAAACCATATTTACGGCCAATAATCAAACCGACAAGGCGTTTTCTCAGCTATTGCGTGATGTGAAACGCACCGCTGATGGTATCGAAACCATGGGCAAAAAAGGCACCGCCAGTCTCGACAAATTAGAACGCAAGGCCAAAAGCACCAGTAAAGGTTTCGGGCGTAGCGTCTCGGTTATGGCCGGTAAATTTCTGATTCTGGAGATGGCGATCAACAAGGTCGCCAAAATGCTCGACACGCTTGTCTTTGATTTTAATGCCAAGCTCGAAACCGCCGGTCTCGGTATCGGCAGCGCCTTCATGACCGGCGGCCAGTATGTTGATGACATCACTGGCAAGGTTCTCGAAGGAGGGAATGCCCTGCACGCCGCCATGGCCGATGCCGACCGTATGGTGTTGAAGCTACAGGCGAGTAATTTTAAAACCATCGCCACCCTCGATCAGCTGATCCGTGCTTATCAGGAGACACTGCCCGTTGCCATGAACAAGGGCTTCAATCGCGCCCAGGTTGAAGAGTTCACTGTTGCCATGGTTCAGGCGGGCGGAGCCATCGGTCTGCAGCTCGATATGCTCGGTGAAGAGACCCGCTCGATCCTGACCGGTGCGATTAATCCGCGTACCAGCCGTATCGCCACCGTACTCGGCCTGACCAACGCTGATATCGCCCAATATAAAGGTAATGCCGATCAGCTCTTCGCTTTTTTGATGGATAAGCTCAGCGCCTATACCGAAGCCGGTGTCGAATCACAAAAGACCTGGGCGGGTGTCTGGTCAAACTCTGTCGATATTTTCAAGCAGCTCAGCGCCAAGATCAGTGAGCCGATCTTTGAAGGTGTCAAGGCTGATTTGAAAGAGGTCACCGACAATATCGTTAGTGTCAATGATGTCACCGGTGAAATCGAGTGGAATCAAGATTTTCTGGAGGGGATTGAAACCGCCAAAGAAGGCGTGGCCGCACTCTATGTTTTGATGAAGGCCAGCGCCAATGTCGCAGCATCCTTCGGGAGTGAGGCCGGGGATAAATGGCTGAACGCTTTATCCCTCACCGCAAAAATTGTTGAAAAGCTCGAGAGTATCGAAGGCCTTGACAAGATCTTTGACCGCTTTGGTGAAACCATGGGCAACAGTATCTTTGGTGCCGGTGGCGGTCTTATTAACGATGCTATGGCTTCACTGCTGGCGGAGGATAGCGATCAGGCTGGCAAGAGATTCTCAATTCCAAGCCGCAGCACAAATACCTACGTTCCGAACAAAAAAACAGAAAGCAGTACCGAAGCGACCAAACTGCAAAACACCCTCTCCGGACTTTCCCTCGATGTTGAAAAAATGGGGTTGAACGCCTTTGACGCGAAGATTGCAGATATCAACGCCAAGGCCGCTGAGCTACGTGAGAAATTCGGTGACCTGGCTGAGATTGAGGTTTGGCAAAACGCCAAAATCGGAGCGGTCGAAACCTCCAAAGAACTGGCAATTCTCAAGACCGAGATCAAAGACCTGGAGGGCACAACCGATGGTGCGCTGGAGATCTTCCGGACCTTCGCCGAGGGGCTGAACCTGACCGACGATGCCATGGCTGAAATCACCGCCGGACTGACCCTTTACGATGAAACGATTGAAGATCTGGGCGCTAAGAGCGGCGCGGTTTTTGAGGAGATGAGTAATGCCGTACAGGGCTGGGCCAGCGGATTCAGCGCTGAACTTAACGATGCCTTCTGGTCGGCTGATTTCAGCTTTAGCCGCATTCTTGAATCCTTTGGTCGCATGCTGACCCAGATGGTGATCCAGAAACAGATCGTCGAGCCGCTGCTGAGTTCTGGTTTGAATTTTATGGGGGCTCTCTTCTCTGGAGGTTCGGTGGCGGCAGGCGCAACGGGTGGTAGCTGGGGAGGTGATATCGGCAATTTTAACCTGGGAACCACCAAGTTTCACGAAGGCGGCATGTTCGTGCCCAAGTTCCACTCTGGTGGTCTGAATGCCGACGAAGGCCTAGCAATTCTTAAAGGCGGAGAACGGGTCTTGACCGGCGAGCAGAACCACACCTTCGATAAATTGGCCGCACTGCTG
>JAJRQI010000002.1 GCA_024280335.1 Deltaproteobacteria bacterium | reverse complement strand
TGACACCCGGGGTGAGCGTTACTACGCTATCGACACCGGTCGTAACCGGTTGGTCTCGTTCAGCCGCGACGGGGATTTGCTGAAGGCGTTTACCGCCAACGACCAGTTGAAGTCGCCGTTCGATATGGTGCGACTGGACAAGGGCCAGCTCTGGGTTGTAGACAAGGGACGGAACAGCCTTACCCTGATCGATGTCGCGGCGAAAAAAATCGAGCAGAACATTCTGCGTGACGGGAGCCGACTGGTGTTCCCCGATCGGATCGCCGCTGATGGCGGAAAACTTTATGTACTCGATCGTGCCAGCGGCGATATTCTGCGTCTGGGGCAGGATCTTTCGGTTGAACAGCGCTATGGCTGTCAGGATTGCTCGGCCGGTTTTGTCGACTTTGTCATCCACAAGGGTGAGATTCTGGCGATCGAGCCGCGCGACAAGAAAATCTACCGATTCAGCAAAAAGGGTCAAATGCTTGGCGAGGTTCATCTTGCCGGAGAGGCCGGCTTCCCGGTTTCACTGGATATCGGCCCGTCCGGGTTTTACTATGTTCTCGACCGGCATGACAACAGCGTTCTGGCCTATGATGATAGCGGCCGCTTCAGGTACCGTTTCCTGACGACCGGGCAGTCGCCGGGCAAGGTCTACTTTGCCAGCCAGCTGCGTTTCGACCCCTGGGGACAGTTATGCGTCGTCGATGAAGGGAATGGGCGGATCGAGGTTTACGGACAGTAGGAGATGTCGATGATGGACAAAAGATGGGTCGTGTTCGTTTTTCTGGTGGTCGGACTGCTTCCGCCCGTCTTTTGTCGCGCGGCCGTCACCGGGGATTGCTCAAGCTGTCACACCATGCACAATAGTGAAGGCGGCGCACCGGTTGCCCACACATTTAAGATCACCGGTGGCGTCGATTTCAGTCCGACACCGATCAGGAACCTGCTGAAAACCGATTGCCTCGGCTGCCACAGCAGTGCCGGTGCCGAGACCATCGGCGACTTGGGTGGGCAGCAGGTGCCGATCGTTTTCAATACCACTGAGCCGACCTATCCTCCGGACGGCAGTACAACCTCGACCTTGGCCGGCGGCAATTTTCACTGGCTGTTGAGTAAGGGGGGGGCTTACGGCCATGATGTTTACGGAATTGCCGCAACGGTTACCACTCCACCGGCTTCCGCGCCGGGCGGTGTCGATCGTACCGGCGGATGCGTGCATTGTCACGGCAGTCTGGCCACCTCGCAAAGCGGCTGTGAAGGCTGCCATGTCGCCGAGCATCACATCGGCGGTAATGCTTTCGCCGATCGGGAGCAGGGCTGGTACCGGTTCCTCGGTTCGGTGATGCTGAAACCGGCAAATTTTGATACGTCGCCCGAGGGTGTCACCGGGATCGAGTCCCCTGATTGGGAACAGAATCCCTCGTCGACGCAGCACAACACCTATCAGGGGAGTATCGGTCCGTATTCGAGTTATCTTGAGAGCGGATCGATCAATCAGAAGTGCGCCGGCTGTCATGGACGATTCCATGCTGAGACCCTGTCGACATCGACCTGGATCAGGCACCCGGTCGATGTCGCCATCCCGAATGCCGGCGAGTTTGTCGGGATGACGACCTACAATCCCCTGGTGCCGGTTGCCCGGCGCAATGTCAGCCCAGCCGACGCTAATTTTACCACTATTACGCGGGGCTCCGATCTGGTTTCCTGTATCTCCTGCCACCGGGCACACGGTTCGCCTTATCCGGCCATGCTGCGCTGGGCCTACCGGGACTGGCCGGGGATCGATTCGCATACACTGCAACCGGCGTTTAACGGTTGTGCTGTCTGTCACACAAACAAGAGCTGATGCGTTGGTAGGGGGTGACCATGCCTGATTGTCACAGAATAGTGCTCCGATTTTTCTTGCTGGGGATCCTGTTGTCGGTTACCGCCGGTTGTCTGTCGCCAGTGCGGACCACCGACCGCCCGCTGGGGAGTTTTAAGCGCGATCCGATGCAGATCGCGCGGATCAGCAGTTTTCTCGTCCTGGAAACGCCTGACGCTACGGCTATGCGGATGGAGGTTTCCCGACTTGAGCTGCTGACTGGGGACACCTGGTTGCCGCTGCTGAGTGAACCGCAGGTTTTCGATTCGATCGAACTTGGCTCCGGACAATTGTTTGTGGGAGCGCAGAATGTGCCTCCGGGCGACTATCGGCGCTTGCGGTTTGAGGTCGCGAAGGCGGAAGTACTGGATGCCGATGGGTCCTATGTCGAGGTCCTGACGGAACCGCGGTGGTTCGAAATTGATCTTACCGGAACCCAGACCCTTGTCGCCGATGACAGCAAAACCCTGCTGCTCTTATGGGATGTCGGCGGTTCCCTTGATGCCAGGAATCGTTTTCAACCGGCCCTGACAGCCCGATTAGCAATGCAAAAGATCTATAGCGACCTGGTTCTTGTCAGTTGTCCGGAAATCGATACGGTTTTTATCATCCGTGCCGATAATAACCGAGTTGTCGCTTCCTTCGGTTTGAAGGGTGCTCCAACCTACATGGCCATCGATCCCGACACCGCTAGTCGCCGGCTTTTTGTCCTCTGCTCCAGGGACAGGATGATCAAGATTATCGATCTTGAAACTTATCGGGTTGTTGAGTTTTTCGCCGTGCCGTTGAGCGATGAGCCGAGAGACATGACGCTTTCGCCGGATGGTCGTTCTCTCTATCTACTCGATGAACAGAGCGGCTACCTGACCCGTATGGATACGGATACCGGCCAGATTCTTGCGCGCTCATTCCTCGATTTCCGGCCGGGTTACCTTCATTATCTGCCGGAGCAGAACCTGCTGGCGGTCTCCCTGACTTTCTCTCAAAAGGTCCTGCTGCTCGACCCTTTGGATCTGAAAGTAGCTAAGGATTTTCCGACGGGTAGTTCTCCGGCAGGGATGCTCGACGTGGATAACCAGCTCTATATCGCTGAACGGGGGGATAACAACGTCAGGGTTATCGATTTGGCCAGCCGAAACGAACAGAACCGTCTGGCGGTCGGGTTCGGGCCGCGACGGCTGATTTCAACCGGTCAGCAGATTTATGTCGGCAACACCCTCGATGGGTCACTGTCTGTGCTGGAAATAGGCGGATTTGGAGTGGTCCAGAAAATCTCCGGGATCGGCCGACCGGGGGAGATGGCTCTGAACAGATTTTATCGCAGGATCTATGTTGCCGATGAAGAGAATGACGCCTTGTCGGTTGTCGATGCGAATTCGAATCGAATTATCAGCAGGATTGAGCTGGGTGCAATGCCCTTTGGACTGGCGGTAATCCAATGAAAAGGGCTGCTCTGCATCAGCTGAGCGGCCGATTGTTCGCGCTGACCCTGTTCCTGCTCGGCCTGTTGTCGGTGGTTGGCCCGGCGACGGGTAATGTTTTCGCGGCCGGACCTGAGATCCTCTCCCCGCGACCCGGGGCCAAAATCATGGCGCGGAACCCGATGACTCATCTTATTGTCAGGCTTGAGAACGACGGGTTGTTGAAAGTCAAGGTTGATAGGGATGGGGAAACGATTGTCCCCCTGGTCCAGATCGAAGGGGACGATGGGGTTTATCTGCATTTTCGTTTACCCCTGCAGCCGGGGGTAAACAGTTATAGTTTCCTTCCGGGCAACCGGCGTTTTACCTTGGAGTACAAGAAAATCCTGGCTGACCTGGCCCTCAAAGCACTCGACAAGGATGTTTACCTGTTTCACCAGGGTGAGTCATTGCCCCCGGATTGCGTCGCTTGTCACGATCTGCTGGCAACGGAGACGGTTCAGCCGGTCGGGATCATAAAGCAACTCGGTTGCGCTGTTTGCCATCAGAGTATTATCGAAAAAGGGACGTTCAAGCATGGTCCCACCATCAATCTGGAATGCCTGCGTTGCCACCGGCAATCGACTGAGCCGCTGCGCATCGGCTTCCCTGTCATCGGGACGCAGGCGTTATGTCTGACCTGTCATCAGCAGGAGAAAAAGTGGCTGGTCAAGAAGGTGTCCCATGGTCCGCTTGTTCTGGGGGGCTGCACCCTTTGCCACGATCCGCACGGAGAAAACTACAAAGGGCAGCTGTGGGCCGATGGCCGCCTCGGGTTATGCATTGCCTGCCACAGTAATATGGGGAAACTGGTCCGCCCGGAGGCCCCGGTGCCTTATGTCCACGGTATCATCTTCGGCAGCGGCTGCCTGGCCTGTCACGATGCGCATGCAACAGATCAGGAGTTTGTTCTCAAACGACCGATCAACGAGCTTTGTCTGAGCTGTCATCCGACCCTGTTACGTGGCGGTGGACATCCGGTCGGTCGGCACCCGGTCTCCGGACCGAAGGATTACTTACGCCCGGGACGCAGGCACAGCTGTACCAGCTGTCATGATCCGCACGGGACAGCACACCGCTATTTTCTGATCGAAACCAAACAGGGAGGCAAGCTCTGTCGTGGCTGTCACAGGCGCTGAAATGTTTAGAATGTTCAGGCGGCAGTTTTGGCTGTTGCCCCTCACCTGCCTGCTTTTCCCCATGTCCGTACAGGCGTTCAAGTCTGTGGAGACCCAGTCCGTCGCCCAGATTACCTTTGATGACGAAGGGGCAGCGCTCGATTTTCCGGCTTCGGTTTTTTTCGACCCGAAGCGGGAAGAGCTGTATGTTGTCAATGGCGGCAACGGACGGATTATCGTCTATGGCCCGGATTATTTTCCGCGCTGGTCAATCGGTTCCGGGCGCGACGTGTTAACCCCCCGCGGGGGGACTGTTCTGTCCGATGGCCGGGTGTTTGTCGTGCAGATTAAAAATCGTGTGAACCCGACCCCGAGGATTACGGTGCTCAACGGAGCGTTTTTTCCTGAGCTGGATATCCCCCTCGACAGCATCCCCGGGACGGAGGGTTTTATCCCTCGTAACGTCGCGATCAGCGCCGGTGGGCTGATGTACGTTGCCGGGGACTTGTATCGTGGGATCCTGGTTCTCGACGATGAAGGTTATTTTCTGCGCAAGTTGCAGCCGACGGACCAGCTCTCTGCCCTGAGCCTGGATTTTGAGCCGGAAGAAACGGCGACAGAGGAAGGAGCAACAGACGCCGCTGATGAGACTTCCACCGGTGACGAGTTTGCCAACATCCCTGAAGAGTTCCGTCCCCGCAAGAGCCGGGGGAACAGGATCGGCAGCTCGGAAGCAACGAGTGTCGGTCCGGTCAAGATCAACTATGTCACCATTGACAGCCAGGGTCGGATCTACATGGTCAGCCCGGAAACCGGGAAGGTCTTCGTGCACGATTCTGAAGAACGCTTCCTGTTCGCCTTCGGGACCAAGGGCGGCAGTCCGGGGCAGCTGAGTAATCCAAGGGCGCTGGCAATTGACGAAGAGCATGGTTTGATTTACGTTGCCGACTACATGCGTCATTCGATCCTCGCCTACAATATGGAGGGGGAATATCTGTTCGAAACAGGTGGCCGCGGCGAAACGCCCGGCTGGTTCAATTTCCCCAACGATATCGCACTCACTGCACGCGGGGAGATCATTGTCGCCGACCTGTTCAATCGTCGGGTTCAGGTTCTTAACGTCGACTATGAGGCGCGCTTCTTTGATCTTGAAGCGATTCTCAAATCGGACCCCAAGGTTGACGAAAATGGGCAGGTGCCGCTCCCTGGGGATGAGGCCGCAGAAGTTGAGGCCGAAAGGTTCGATCTTACCCCGGGGGCACCGGATATCGACTATGAAGACGTGGGCGAGGAGATGCCGTCGACTGCTGACGGCGGGGACCCATCAGAAGAGACTGATTCCGCTGAGCAGATAGAAATTGAAATCCTGCAGGATCTGGAAATTCCCGCTATCTCCAAGTAGTTCAGGCTGAGACCTGGATCCGTGAGGATTCAGGTGAGACGGAAAGGTAGACCGATGTCCATTAAGAGCGTTGCGAGAGTTCGCGCCAGTGGTGTGCTGTTTCTGGCCGGGTTACTGGTTAGTTGTCTGTTCCTCCTGCCCGTGGAAGCAGGACCTTATCTTGATTCAGCACACGGGAATTCTTTCTACGGCGTCAACCGGATGGTGCTTGATTCCCAATATGCCAATTTCGCAACCGGCAATTGCGCTCATTGCCACGAAACCCATGCCAGCATTGCGGGGGCCGATCCTCTCCCGGCCGGGGGGCCTTCTGCGCATACACTTTTTGCCGGCAATTTTAATTCAGCCCGAACCTTGCAGCCCTACCTGGAAACGGATAATTTCTGTTTTGTCTGTCACAGTGAAACATCGGGGCAACAGGTTGTAAATCAGGATTACAGTACGACGTTCGGCGGCGGCACTGCCGGCACCGGCCCTCAAGCGATCATGACAGCCTTTAATCAGAACTCCTATCACAACCTTTTCGACATCTGGAGTTTTCTGCAGAATAACCTCTTTTACCCCGGATTCAACTCGGACAGCAATCCGTGCGGTGCCTGTCATGACCCGCATTTGGCAAAACGTAACTGGGACGCCACTCAGGCGGGATTCCCCCTGCTGAGCAGTATCTCCAGACCGGATTTGATCGGCAGCCTATGGGGAGAGACAGAGCTGATGTCGTCGTTCCTGGGATACGAAGCTCCCTATGCGTTCGCGACCAGTCGAGAACCGGCAGGGATTGGCGACGTTGCTGGGGTGAAAACCCCCGACTACGTCAGTTTTTGCACCAGCTGTCACGATCAGAACAACGTCATCTGGAGCACCACGCTCAACCGGGAGGTGAAAAAGATTAACTGGGGGAACACCGGGCTGGGGACGAGTAAACATGGCGATTTGACGCGTGAGGGGAACAACAGTTTCCGTGAGCCCTACGCTACGGCTGCGGCGATAAAAACCAACTTTGTCCTTTCATGTTTGGATTGTCACGAGCCGCATGGAGCGATAAACATTATGCTGCTGCGCAGTCGGGCCAACGGAGAAAACCTGGAGGCGGTTCTGACCTCGACCGATACGCTGGGATTTCTCTGCAAGCGCTGTCACAGCGATGACCTGATCGCTGCCGCCGGGACCGGAGCGGCAAATGGCTGGGAGTATGTTCATCATCTTGCCACTGGGGCGCCTTACCCGCAGGCAGCCTGCGGAAACTGCCACGGTACGGGTGGTGGCATCGGAGGTGGCGTCGGTGGGGAGCCGATCGGCTGCGGGCACTGCCACGGACACGGCCTCAATGACAGTGTCCTCGGTGCTAACCAGTCAGGCCGAATAACGTTTTAGTCGATCTTTTCCTGTTTTGGTGCCATCCGCGCGGAGTGCACCGATAGAGAACTTCCTGGAGTAAAGTTGCAATGCGAGTTTTTATCACCGCCAGATTATCCACGCTCAGGATGACATGCCAGGGAGTCGTTTTATTGATCCTGCTGCTGACCGGTTTGCCGGCAGTCGGCTGGTCGGCCGATTATCAGGGCTGTCGCCGCTGTCATCAGGCCGAACTTGATCAGGCTGAAATCCGCTTGAACCAGCATCTCCCTTTTATGCAGAAAAAATGCGCGGCCTGCCACGCAACAGAGGCATCCGCGTCGGGCCTGCAAACCGGTACAGTTTCGCTGTCCGCCAGTAAAACACGCAGGGCCGTGCCGAAGGTGACTTGGTTGGCCGAAAGTTCGCAGACGGGCAGTGAACACAGCTTCGTTCTGCCGGGGGCTAAACTGGGAGACAAACTGGTTGTCGACCTGCGGGGGGAGCGAGAACGTTTCCCGCGCCAGGAGATCAGCCTGCCTCTGCTCAGAGATGTCGAAGAATTCAAAGAAACTGCAGCCGCGCCGGAAATTTCTGCCATCAAGGTGCTGGAGGTCAAACGGGGTGTTTTTCTGTCGGTGCTGATCGGCTGGAAGACTGCTGCGCTGACTGACGCACAGGTGCATTACGGTGTGCAGGATTTGTCTCAGCGCAGCGATCGAAGCAAGCGTTACGGACGTTCGCACCAGGTTCGATTGTATAACCTGAGGCCGGATGAGCGATATCAATTCCAGGTGGTAAGCACCGACCTATTCGGCCGCAGCCAGAGCTCAAAGGTACGCGATTTTACGACCGAAAAACCGTTCGAGATGAAAAAAACTGCCGCGGCTTCCGGGGCGACGATCGCCCTGCAGAGCAACATTCAGCGACTGGGGAACGCTTATCTCGTGCAATTGAAGACAGATAAGCCCACGGCGGTGTTTGTCGGCAGCATCGGCAAGTTCAGAATCCAGAAGGATGGTCCGAAGCAACCGGCAACAGTTGCCGCTACGGCGCATGACGGTCTCAGCGCGGGAGTTGATCTGGGCATTGCTGCTTGCTTGAACTGTCATCGGCACCAAGAGCAGACAACCCATCCGGTGAATGTGCCGCCAAAGCCGGGGATGACCATCCCGCCCGAATATCCGACCCTGCCGGACGGACGTATCACCTGCGCCTCCTGCCATTTGACCCACAGCTCCGACTATAAGTATCTGTCGATTCGACGAGGCAAGCGCGAGCTTTGTGTCGGCTGTCACAAGGATATGCTCTAGCAGCCTGTCGGGCTGTACGGGCTGCTAGCACCTAACTTAAGTTGAGGAACATTCCATGAAACCGAAAAAACACTACAAAAGAAAAAAATTGAACATGGCGGTCAAGCGGGAACTGCAGATGTGGCTGCTGCTGCGCATTCTGGGAGTGGTGGTTGTCAGCACGCTGGTTTCCGTGTTGATTCTCTATCTCTATTCGCGCCAGGAGATAGCGACGACTTTTTACTCGGCCCATATCCAACTGCGTCGGGTCAGTGATCTGCTGTTCCCGGTACTGGCTGCCGGCGGTGTGGTCAGTCTGCTCAGCGGGCTTGCTCTGGCCCTGTTTTTGCCGCAGAAGATTGCCGGACCTATTTTTCGGATTCAGAAAGGTCTGTCTCTGATTCAAGCCGGAGATCTGACGGAAAAAATCAGCTTGCGCCAGAACGATATTCTGACTGATCTGGCCGATTCAGTGAACGATACGACGGCGGATTTTCGAACCAGAATGCAGGCTCTCAAGGCTCTGCAAAAAGAACTGGAACAGCTGTCGGAGTCCCTGGAAAATGACGCGCTGCAAAAGGTCTCCCGCCGTCAAGGAGAAACATTGGAGCAGCTTAAAACCTAGTTAGGCATAAACCAATCTGATTAGAACGAATCTCCCCCCTCACCCTAGCCCTCTCCCTCAGGGAGAGGGGACGATTTCAGCGCGTAGCTGAAGATTGGTACTAATCAGGTAAAACAAAAGAGGAACAAATGGATTATTGCAAAAAGATAAAAGAGCATCGATTGATCTCTATCATCATATTAGGCGGAGCCGTTTGCGGTGTGACATGGATGTTGTATGTCAACCTGATGGTAGAACCGCGTAATTTAGACATAGAAAAATCAAGCAATGAAAATACGGAACTGGCGAGAGAAACTGAAAAACTTCATTCTCAGCCTACCAGCATCGTCGAAACTGAAAACAAACCAGACAATGAGAAAAAAAGTCTGAAGGAAGGGACTTCATTTACCAGCAAGTTTGGTTTCAAGGTCTATATATCAGGAGCAGACAGCGAATTAAAGCATGCCAACATATACATAACTTTAGAAAATCAAAAAGATAGAAATCATAGAAATATCAGCATAGGAGAAAAAATTAAAATAAACGTTGAAAACAATAATTACTCAATTGAAATTAACAACATCAGAGACCACTGGGTTGATTTAATAATCCGCAAAAATGCCTAACACTTATATTGCCGCCGGTTCTTATGAACCGATACATGACGGCGGACTCCCGCTACGAGGCGGATTCTGGATCGATTTTCTTACCCAACTTGCGAAAGGCCTGTTCAAAACCTAACTTGTTTTTGTTGCTGCCACCGCCGACCAGGATAAGTGATTGTCCCTTGCCCTGTGGGGTGATCTTCACCCAGATTCGGCGGTGGGCGAAGAAGAGGCTGACGGCCAGGCCGATAATCATTATGATGCCGCCGGTGTAAACAGTGGTGACCCCCGGATCTTTGCTGATCAGGAGCAGGGTCGAGTGTAACTGGCGGAAATAAATATCGAGGTTTTGCCCGGCCAGAGAGACCTTCCGACTGTTTTTATCAGCGATCCAGACGGCTTCAGCTGCTGCGCTGGAACTGTCGCGCAGCGTGATTCTGCCCTGACTTGCGTTTCCATCCTGATCGAGGTTGAGTTTTTCAATCTGAACCGTGATCTGCGCTTCCGGCCAGTCGATTTCCTGCTCGGGCGCGACGCGAAACGCTTGCCGCATGCCGTTGCTGCGGTTGATGATTTCGACAAAAAATTCCTGTGTCGGATAGGAATCACCCTGATAAAAGGTTAATCCCTGGTAGGAGAGCGGGTCGTTGACGATGATCGATTTCTGATAGGGGGCCTTTTCTTTCGGATCAAGAACGGTCAGATCAGAGCGGTATTGCTTGACCATGCCGCTGGCATAATAGGTCTTTTCGAATCGATCGCAGCGCAGACCGAAGCCCAACGGGTAGGGCTCTTTAGTATAACGCATGTAGATATGTTCGGTGGTTCTTCCCTCCGGCAGGTAGACGTAGGCTTGAAAACCGTACAGGCCGCCGATTATGGCACCAACCAGAATAATGAGGATGCTGAGATGGACAAGGTAAACACCGAGTCTGCTCCAGGCGCCTTTTTGCACAAACAGCAGTATTGAATCGCCATCGGCCAGTTTGCGAATGTTCCTCCAGTTGCACTCCGCCAGGGCTTCGCAGACCTGTTCGGTCGCATCGGTCAGGGACGCTTTGCTGACTTGTCGGTAGCTGCAGCTCATCTTCTCCAGGTTTTGTGGTGGGCAAAGCAGGTTGTCCTGGGTCATTATGCGCCAGACGGAGGGCAACCTTTCGATGCTGCAGACCAGCAGATTGATGGCAAACAGGGCGAGGAAAAAAATGTACCACCAGGAGCTGTACATGCGGGTGAGTTGAAGGGCGTCAAACAGTTGTGCCGCAGACTGTCCATACTCGGTTAGGTAGTAGTCCGGGGACTGTCCCTGTTTGATTATGGTACCGATAATCGAGGTTGTGGCCAAGGTAATCAGGATTGCCAATGCCAGCTTGACGGAGGCAAAAAAGCGCCAGACGGGATTCTTTTGTTTAGGCATGAAGTTGATTGCTTTTTCTGAGTTGATTTGTCAGATTGTTGTGATTTGAAAATGTAGCTGGATACGAGTGTTACATGCTAATTGGCTAAATTTCTACTTTAAATCTGATTTTGAGTCAATAGTTTTGGCTTTTTAGTGAACTTCTTGCAACAGACTGAAAAATCAAGTGCCCGTCATTCCCGCGTAGGCGGGAATCCAGAAGCCCTAGAGAATGCGCATAGAACGAAGGATAAAACCCCGTCATTCCCGCGTAGGCGGGAATCCAGAAGTTCTCTGGGGTAGCCCAAAGACTGGATCCCCGTTTTCACGAGGATGACGACTTTTGCAAGAGCCTCTAGTACCCCGTAACTCATAGGATTTCGTATGATTTCGTCGGGATTTTCCGTGTCAGCAAGGCGTGCTTTACGCTGCATAGCCGTAGCGGTGAAGCGCAACGCAGCTGACGCGGGAAATAACCAGCAAGATGCGAAAGATTATGGGTTGCAGGGTACTAGTACCATGTAACATTTAAATCTTCGCAATCGTTAGCGCATAATATATACTTACGGCAACCCAAGGAGGTTGCCATGCCACCGAGATATCGAATTATACTGACTGAGCAGGAGCGTAAGGATCTTGAGGCACTGACAC
>JAJRQI010000036.1 GCA_024280335.1 Deltaproteobacteria bacterium | reverse complement strand
TGATTCAGGGTGTCGAAACACCGTGAAAGGTCCATGTCCGCAACCCACTTGAGCTGGTAACGCCGGATGAACAGGCTGGCCTTGGCAATCGCTTGTTGCGGACTTCTGCCGGGCCGGTAGCCGTAGCTGGATGGATGAAAATCTGGATCGAATATCGGCTGCAGGATGTTCAGCAGGGCTTGCTGGACAACCCGGTCGCGAACTGCTGGAATGCCGAGCAGCCGTTTTCCACCGCCGTCTTTGGGGATTTCGACCCGTTTGACCGGCTGTGGACGGTAGCTCTTGTTCTGCAGTTCGCTTGCAAGCAGGGCGATCTCTTCGGCGCTATTTTCGGCGAAATCCTCGACGGTCTGCCCGTCGATGCCGGGCTTTCCTTTGTTGGACTTGACCTTGATGAACGCCTGAAGCAGCCCCTTTTCATTTAACATGCGGTCGTAGAGACTGTAGTAAACCTTCGCCGCGTCTCTCTCCCCTGCCTTATCATCACGCCTTCCGTTCTTGGCCGGAGTGTCCATCGCCTTCTATCCCGTTCGGGCAATATACGATGACCTATCCCGGTTACTTCAGTGGACGACCGCTATCGCAGAGGGTTTTTCACAACCTTACCGCTGAGAGCCTGTCCCGCCCCGTCGGGCGGCTTGTGTCCGGCTTGACGATCAAAGCAGCTTCGAAGAGACCTTCGAATAAGCTTCCTCCCTTCGCACTCCGCCATGGCTTTTGGCTCACAGCGGCCCCCGCCGACAAAGCGACAGATCGTCCCGGTTTTATCCTCCAGACTGTTACCAGCTTTCACAGGCCGGGACTTCATCACTACTACGGATTCATCTGCCACCTCGCACCGCATCGGTTCGGCCTCGGGTTGCCCCTTGTGCCGCTCCTTATTCAACCGCCGACCGCTCGGAGGTTGAAACGATACGAGGCTTCCCCAGTTACCTCTGACTCCCTGTGAACAACCGCATCCTCAAGCACGCCACGGGTCTGATCAGGTATCGGGCTTCGCGCTATTTTGCACGCTTACCCTCCCGTAACGCCGAATCAGGTTCGCTTACGCTATGTGCCGTTCACTTCCTATCGCTTCCTTCAGACCCTGCCGTTACCAGCAACGCCCTTGCGATTCGGATTGTCTTCCCCCTGATCGGGGTGACGCCTGTATCTTGCAACAGGCCGGGTTTGCCAGCTACGCTGGGCAAACAAAAAAAGCGCCCGGCAACGGACGCTTTTTAAACTCGGCAGTAGAAATCATATTCCGAGGTAGGCTTTTCGCACATCGTCATTGGCCAGCAGACTGTCAGCGGAATCGACCAGGGTAATTCGACCGTTCTCCATCACGTAACCTCGATCGGCCAGTTTCAGAGCCTGGTTAGCATTCTGCTCAACCAGAAAAATGGTGGTATTGCTCTCCTTGTTGATCTGCTTGATGATTTCAAAGATCTGCTTGATGATCAATGGCGCCAACCCCAAAGAGGGCTCATCCAGCAACAACACCCGCGGACGGGCCATCAGTGCCCGGGAAATTGCCAGCATCTGCTGTTCGCCACCGGACAAGGTTCCTCCGAGTTGGTTGCGACGCTTCTCTAGAATCGGAAACAGGGTCATGACATAGTTCAGGTCCTGCTGCACCTGCGGCTTGTTGTTGCGCAGAAAAGCGCCCATCTCCAGATTTTCGACAACCGTCATATCGGGAAAGATCCGCCGTCCTTCCGGAACTTGAACGATCCCTCTTTGAACAATCTTTTCCGGACTCAAATTCTGGATCGGATCACCATCCAGCAGAATCTCACCCGCGCGCGGTGGAGTAATCCCGCAAATCGACATCAGGGTTGTGCTCTTGCCGGCACCGTTGGCACCGATCAGGGTGACAATCTCCCCTTCGTGAATATCGATGGTAACATCCTTCAGAGCTTGAATATTGCCGTAAAAAGTCTGTATATTTTTAATTTTAAGCATCTGTTTCTTCTCCCAGATAGGCCTCAATCACCTTCGGGTTGTCCTTGATCTGCTGCGGGCTGCCTTCGGCAATCTTCTTCCCGTACTCCATCACATAAATGTGATTGGAGATATTCATGACCAGTTTCATGTCATGCTCGATCAGCAGAATGGCAATCCGATCCTCTGCACTGATCTTACAGATCAACTGATCCAGCTCTGCTGTCTCCTGCGGATTCATGCCGGCCGCAGGCTCATCCAGCAGCAACAGGAACGGTTCGGTGGCCATCGCCCGGGCAATTTCCAGACGTCGCTGAGCCCCGTAGGGCAGGTTTTTTGAAAATTCGGTGGCAAAGTCGGCCAGACCCACCTTCTCCAGCAACTGATAGCTGGTTTCCACGATCTGCTGCTCTTCTTCGCGCACCCCCTTGCCGCGAAGAATCGAACGGAAAATCCCGGAATGGGTCCGACAGTGGCGGCCAATCATCACGTTTTCCAGCACGGTCATATCAGAAAACAGGCGGATATTCTGGAAGGTCCGCGCCAGACCCATCTCAGTCACCTTGTTCGGCTTCAAGCCGTTCAACCGACGGGTCGGCAACTCCTTGGGGTGCAGCAGGATTTCCCCCTGGGTCGGCGTGTAGATGCCGGTGACACAGTTAAAAAAAGTGGTTTTACCCGCGCCATTCGGGCCGATCAGGGCCGCAATCTCCCCTTCACAGACCTCCAGGGAAACACTGTCGACGGCCCGCAGCCCGCCGAAGTCCATGGTCAACCCTTTAACTTCGAGAAATTTATGTTTTTCAGCCATTGTCGGTCTCTTTCTGCAAACCTTTATATTCGTATTTCTGGCGAATATTGCTGATGATCCCCTGTGGTCGGAAGATCATCATCAGGACCATCGCCGCACCGAAAGCCAACATCCGATATTCGGAGAAAGCGCGCATATATTCCGGCAGTAGGATCAGGATGAATGCACCGAGGATGACCCCGAGAATTGATCCCATCCCGCCGAGCACGACGATCGAGAGGATAATTGCCGATTCCATAAAAGTGAAGCTGGCGGGATTGATAAAGGTGGTTTTGGCGGCAAACAACACGCCGACCATTCCAGCCCAGAAGGCGCCGAGCGCATAGGCCGACAGCTTGGTACGCGCCATGTCGATCCCCATCGCCACACAGGCAATCTCATCCTCACGCAGCGCAATCCAGGCACGGCCGATCCGGCTGTTGCGCAGACGCATGGTGACAAGAATAGTAAAGACGACCATCGCTATCATGATGTAGTAGATATAGATCGTAGAACCGGCAAGGTCCATGTCGATGCCGAACAACCCCGGACGATCGATCTGGGCGATGCCGCTCGGACCGAAGGAGAAATCACTCCAGTTTTCCAGCACGATTTTGACGATCATACCGAAACCGAGGGTAACAATCGCCAGATAATCACCGCGCAACCGCAAAATCGGGAAACCGAGGATGATCCCGAAAAGACATCCGAGGATCCCACCAAGTGGCAGAACTGTCCAGAAACCGAGATCAAAGTGATGATTGAGCAAAGCGTAGGAGTAAGCACCGACGGCAAAGAAGGCGACATAACCGAGATCAAGCAAACCGGCCAGGCCGACAGTGATGTTCAAGCCCAAGCCAAGGACCACGTAGATCAGAGCCGAAATCATAATCGTGCTCTGATAGGTGTCAAATGCCAGCGGGAAGATCAGCGCAAGGACCAACAGTACAGCCATCGCCCGGTAGCGGAAGGTCGCATCTTCAAGCAGCAGGGTTACTTTACTCTGTTTCTCGAGACCACTATCAGCGACCTTTTTTCGTGCCTGTTGACGGGCCAGCATGTAGCGCCAGAGATAAGAGAGGATAAAACTGCCAAGCGCCACCCAGACCATGTTCATCCAGCGCCATTCGACCAGACTTTCAGTCGTGTTGACACGGACCACCATCAGCGGAAAAGTGAGGAAAACAAACCAGAGAGAAATCAGGATCGATTGTTTAAATTCTTTCAGCATATCGGTCACCCATTAAACCTTCTGCTTGCGTGATTTTCCGAGGAGACCAGCGGGCCGCAGGATCAGAATCAGCACCAGCAACCCGAAAGCAAAGACATCTTCGTAATCACTAGAAATATAACCGGCAGCAAAACTCTCGGTCCAGCCTAGCACCAACCCACCCAGAACCGCGCCCGGAATCGAGCCGATCCCGCCCAACACGGCAGCGGTAAAAGCCTTGACCCCGGCGAGAAAGCCGATATAGAAATTGACCTGGCCGATATAGGAAGCCACCAACACCCCACCGATGGCCGCCAGCGCCGAACCGATCACAAATGTCAGTGAGATAACTCGATCGACATTGACACCGACCAGCCGCGCCATGTTCATATCCTGCTGGGTGGCCCGCATCGCCTTGCCGACCTTGGTCTTTTTTATCAACAGGGTCAGCAGAATCATGGTGACAAAGGTGGTAATCAGAATCACCAACTCCGGTGAACCGATAATGTGCGCCACCGGTTCCATGAATTCGAAATCAGGGATCAAGCTGGGAAAGGGTAAAAAATCGGGGGTCTGCGCCAGCAGAACATAGTTCTGCAAAAAGATAGACATCCCGATAGCACTGATCAGCGGTGATAATCGCGGCGCTCCGCGCAACGGCCGATAGGCTATTTTTTCCAGTGTATAACCGTAGGCACTGGCGTAAATCACTGCCGCAACTGCGGCAATGATCAGCACTGAGACACCAGTAAAGCCGTAGATTGTACAAACCCCGGCAACAATCAGAGCAACAAAGGCGCCGATCATGTAAATCTCGCCATGGGCAAAATTTATCAGCTGGATAATACCGTAAACCATGGTGTAACCGAGAGCAATCAGAGCATAAATGCTCCCCCTGGTTAAACCGCCGAGAAAGAGCTCGATAAAATAATCCATAGAGAAAAACCACACGATAAGAGTTAGCGGCGCCAACCTTCTATTTACTGCCGCGAAATAAACCGTAAAATCACTGCGGAACTGTTCCAGCCTAAACAAGACTTCAGGGGGCTGGCGAAAAACCAGCCCCCTGAAAGGGTTTCAAACTGCAGCGTCAAAATTCATATTTTTCGCTACTGTCTGTATTCTCAGCTATTTGAGCTCGTTAAAGACACCATTCTCAACTTTATAAATCGAGAAACCGACACCTTCAGCATCACCCTTGCTATCGAACTTGATCTTGCCGACCGGGGTCTCAACATACTGGCTGCGCAGAACCTTGGTTACGGCATCGTAATCGGTGCTGCCGGCCTTTTCGATGGCGTTCAGAAGCGCCATCGTTGCGGAGTAAGCCTCCTGGAAGAAAGCGCCCGGCTCAGCACCGTACTCAGCCTTGAACTCGCTGGTTGCCGCAGCGTTCAGCGGAATACTGGAAAGGTCACGAGGACCGGTCACATAGGCGCCGTTGGCGGCAGCGCCGGCAACCTTGATGAAGCTATCATCTTTAACACCGTCATCGGAGATGAAGACGGTTTTGAGGCGCTTACGCTTCATCTGTGCGATCAATTTGGAGGCTTCCGGGTGGTACCCACCGAAGATCAGAGCATCAGCCTTTTCGCGACGGACTTTTTGCACGATGGAGGAGTAATCCATCGCACCCGGGGTGATCCCCTCAAACAAAACCATCTCTACCTTGTCGGACTCTTCAAGGTATTTCTTGGCGAACTCGGCAAAACCTTTGCCGTAGTCACCTTTGTCATGCAGCACAGCAACCTTTTTCACCCCCAGGGTGTTAATGGCGAAATCAACTGCCATCCTGGCCTGCATGTCATCGGAAGCGATAGTACGGAAGAAGTTCGGATAGTTGCCGCTTTGGGTCAACGGCGGGTTGGTTGCCGAGGGGGACATGACCGGAATTTTGGCATCGTTATAGATACCGAGAGCCGCTTTGGTTGCCCCGGAGCAGATGTGACCAAGCACCACATTGACACCTTCGGTGACCAACTTGGTGGCAGTATTGGTCGCGATTTCCGGCTTGCACTGGTCATCCTGAATCAACAATTCTACCTGCTTGCCGAGAACGCCGCCGGCAGCATTAATTTTTTTCACCACCAGCTGGGCAGCTTTCATCGCCGGGATGCCGTAAGGGGCCAAATCGCCGCTGTGGGGTCCAGCAACACCAAGCTTGATGGTATCTGCGGCGAAACCGCTACCAACCAGGCTCAGAACAAGGGCTGCCGTCGACAGCAGAATAGTGATTTTTCTCATGGGGTAACCTCCTCTGGATATTAAGTCCGAAAAAAACAATGTTTCGTAAGAGTGACTACATATAATGCAAACCCTTTGGGCGGTCAAGAATAAAGCTGACTTTTTATGATCAGCAAATTCCATAACAACGTTATAGGCTATTGGCGGCCGATAGCGGCGGATGTCGGCCAGCCGAAATCAGCGCAGCAAGCGGGCCAATAACAGAAAGGTTCCACCGATCGAAATGCTGGTCAAAAGGTTGCCGAATTCATGAACATACACAGAGACAGCATAGCGAACCGGGAAAAATTCGGCAATCATATCCAGGTCATAGACCTGGATATACAGTGCTGCCCCCTTCCAGAGAAAGATAAAGCCGAAGACAAACATGAAAGCAACAAATCCCTTACTGATCGGGGTATCTTTCACTGCCTGATAAATTTTCCGGATCGTATCAATATTAATGACTGAAAGAAACACCCAGCAACTGTTCTCGACGATGTTAATGGTCCGCAACGTCTCGCTGGTGGGCGTTGGATTGATCAGAATAAAGATCATCGAGGCGACTAAAACCGCGAGCACCCCCAGATAGACATGCAGCTTTTCTCCTTCAACCTCCAGGGTTCGACTGAACATATAATATTCCTGAAAACCGTGGGTAATCACCATAATGGCGACGGTCCCGGAGATATAACCGAGCGCCTGCACCTGCGGAAGCTGCAGACCGGGTAACAGCGGAACAGCGGCCGGGATCACCTCAGCCAGCAGAATAAGAACAAAGCCGACACAGATACTGGTCCAGACCCGGGCATTGCCGATACTGAAGGAGAATGACGCCAGACCGGCAATCAACCAGAAGACGATATGAACGATACTCAAATCCACAACACGAAACCTCTCAAGAGCTCGAAAGAATCAATCCGTCAAACTGAGCTGATGTTTCATCTCGTCAAGCATGGCATTAATTTTTTTCGGCCCGGCAACCAATTTGGCCAGCCGATGCAGTTCCAGATAAAAATTGGCCAGTTCCTCTGCCCTGAGCTCCGGCCCGACCAGGCTGAAGGCCTTATCGACCTGTGAAACGCCGAACTTGCCGATATGGTTCCCGGCAATGGTTTTCAGCAGCATCCGGGTGTGCTGATAACGCAACTCCTGCCCTTCCTCCAGCGAGCGGATCGCCTGTTCTTCCCGTTTGCGTCGATCTTCCAGCAGTAATTTCCGGGCTCTCTGCCAGATCGGACCAAGATCGGCAGAGGCCATCAGATCGGCCAGAACCAGATCTCTGGCATAGGCCGTTTCCAGGAGATCGAACTTGGCACCCGACAGACGTGCCACCGACTTGGAGAGATCAGCCGTGTTGACAATATCATCGGTTCCGTCATGAAAAAAACCGAGGGCATTTCCCTGATCATAAAAAATCAGGACGACCTTTTCTTCGGCATAGACCCGCAGGCAACCATTGATCTGTTCATCCTTGATCCGCCGCAGCAACCCCTCAATGTTGACAAGTTGCAGATCCTGCCCCCGATAGAGGTAATGGCCGTGCAGCAGGGTGTGGATCCCCATGGCCAACTCCGGAGCCAAACGGAAGATGTTCAAGGTAGCGTTACCAAGGATCGATACCTCAAAGGTTCTGGCGATGGCATCGTAGGCGATCAGACGCTCACTTTCATCGGCAGATATATAGAGCGCGCTGACCAGCTTCCCCCGCTCAAAAATTACCACCCCGGTCCCTGCAGAGGAATCGAAGCGCAGATAACCGGTAAAACTTCCCGACCGCAGTTTGCCCATCGCTTCAGGAAGATTGATCCTGGCCGGATTGACCTTTTCTCGAACGGGTATGCCGCGCGGCAGAAAAATCATTGTGCACTCACCTGAAAAGCAAATTCAATTATCGATCTATCTATAAACAAGTCAGCAAGATTGTCAATAAAAGTGCTGAAAAGACTAAATCTTCTCCTCACGACAGGCTTGTCGCAAAGCGCCTCGACGGGCAACAAAATCTCGGTACCAGGCATCAGACAGCAGTTCGGAAACCGCGACCGGTTCGGAATAGACAACCAACTCCCGATAGATTTCTGCCAGGCAGCGGCCGGTTGCAGTTTGGATCAATCCATGCCAGACAGAGGTTTCTGTGACCTCGACCATTTCAGTATTCAGCAGCTCAAGATCTTCGGCCAGAACCTGCAGGCGTAACTGTCCGGTTCCGCCACCGAAAAGGGTGCCGGATTGAACCAGCGTCAACCCGGGTTCGCCGTGAAAGGCAGCGGCAGCGGTCCCGACAAGCAATGCGGTCACGCAGTCCCGGTGCAGCAGCATGCGCCGCCGCGCCGGAAAAGCCTCCAGATAGTGAACCTCACCGGACAAGGCCGGACATTTACAGAGCGGACAGGACAGGGCGATCCGCCTGGCCCGTGGCGGCAGCAGACCATCGAGCAACATCCTGCGCACTCGCACCGAAAAGCTGGTCTGTCGCTGCCGCTGATCCAGCAGCAGCTCTGCGAGCTGCTTCAGTTGCTGATGCAGAGCACTCTGAGGCACCCGAGTCAATACCGGCTTGGCGAACTTCACTGCCAGCTCAGCAACCCGTGAATCTGCAGAGAACTGTCCTTCCAGCACCTGAAAACCGCGCTCCTGCGCGGCAAAGCGAAGGAACTCCGTGAGTGCAGCCGATGGCTGATAACGACTCGCTGCGCCCAACTGACTGGGCAGCAACCAGAGCTGTTGCCGCTCTCCGGCGGCGGCAAGCAAGCCTTTCTGCAGCCGAACAATCTCCGGCAGAGCAGCCGGATCTTTAACCGGCACCAGCAGCAGATCGACGGCAGCCAGAGCCGCAGGAAGAAAAGGGCTGTCGCCGGCGGCATCCAGAATCAGCACTCCAGGAAAATCTGCCTGTGCCAGCCCTTTGCGCAGAGACTGTGAAGTTTCCGACTGTTGCCCGACATTCACCGCAGCACAGTATTCAACACCGAACTGCCCAAGCGTAAACAGTTCGACGAAGGGAATGTTCCTTTGCAGGTCAAACAAAGAATATTCCGGCTGCTTGCCGAGACGAAACATCGCATCAACATCGGCATCGGGCTCCAGTGATGCGTAGGCAACCGGCAACTCTTCGTCAAGTGCCTTCAGGTAGACCGCCAGATTGGTCGCCAGAGTACTTTTACCGACCCCGGCGGAGGGCCCGGTCACCAGAACAACGTAGGGCGACGCTTCGGTCATGCCGACTCCTGCAAGCCTTCCCAGCACTGATAGGCACTATCGAGCCTAGCCTTCAATTCGACATGTTCAGCGCTGACTTGCCGCCAAAGGTCCGGGTCCTGATAAAGTTCAGGTTCGGCCATCTGCAACTCCAGCGCCGTCAACTGCTCTTCAAGGGTCTCGATCCGCTCTTCGATATCGGCCAGTTTCCGCTGCTGCTTCTGTTCGCTGCGCTGCTGCTCTTTGCGTTCGGCGTGAGCCTGACGGCGTGCCTCTTTATCCAGCGGCAGATCGCTGACAGTTTGCGAATGCTGTTCCACCCGCCGACTGCTGTGACTCGAATCGCCGAGCCGCTGCTTGGCCAGCAGGAAATCCTCATAGTTACCGGGATAAGATTCAACCGCCCCGCCGCCGACCTCGATCACTCTGGTTGCCAGTTCATCGACAAAATAACGATCGTGCGAGACAAACACGATGGTGCCCTGATAGCCCTTGAGGGAATCGAGCAGCACCTGTTTCGATTGCAGATCGAGATGGTTGGTCGGTTCGTCGAGCAACAATAGATTGGCCGGACGCAGCAGTAACTTTGCCAGCGCCAGCCGGTTGCGCTCCCCACCGGAAAGCACCTTGACCGACTTTTCGACATCGTCACCGGAGAAAAGAAACGCACCGAGGATATTGCGCAGCTTCGGCACCATTGCTATCGGCGCATCGGCCGACAGCTCGGCATAGACATCGCGGGTCGGATTCAGTTCGGTGGCCTGATCCTGGGCAAAGTACGCCAGATGCAGGTTATGCCCCTCTTTCCGCTCTCCGGCCACCGGGCTTTCGCTCCCGGCCAACAAGCGCATCAGGGTCGACTTACCCGCCCCGTTCGGGCCGACCAAAGCAACCCGCTCCCCCTGCTCGATCTGCACGTCGATTCCCTGCAGCACTTTCAATTCACCGTAGGATTGCGACGCCTGACACAACTCCAGCGCCATCCGTCCCCCTTTGGGGGGAGCGGGAAACGAGAACGCAATCTTTTTCCGTTGCGGCGGCAGTGAAATCCGCACGATCTTTCCCAGCTGTTTGACCCGGCTCTGCACCTGCGAGGCCTTATTGGCCTGATAGCGGAAACGGTTGATGAAACCCTCGATCCGGGAAATTTCATCATCCTGCTGCTGTTTGGCCGCTTTCAGCGCGGCAACCCGCTCATCGCGCGCGCGGATATATTTACTGTAATTACCTGGATATTCGGTCAGGTCGCCGTTCCAGATCTCAACGATCCGGGTGACGACCTTGTCGAGAAAGAAACGATCGTGAGAAACCAGCACAACGGCATAGGGATAGGCAAGCAGATAATCTTCCAACCAGTCTCGAGCTGGAAGATCAAGATGGTTGGTCGGTTCATCGAGCAGCAGCAGGGTCGGTTTCTGCAACAACAGCTTGGCCAGAGCGATCCGCATCTGCCAGCCACCGGAAAAGGTGTCACACGGCTTGCTGAAATCGGCGCAGGAAAAACCGAGTCCGTTCAGCACCCGGCCGACTTCCGATTCCATTCGATAGCCGCCACGCTGTTCAAACAGCCCCTGCAGTTCAGCGTAACGTTCCAGCTCGGCGGCACTGTCTTCAGTGGCTAGTATATTTTCGAGCAGGCGCAGCTCCCGCTCCATCGCCTGCAGCTCTTCCAGCGCACTGTGCACTTCAGCGAACAGCGTCCGACCGCGGTGTTCCAGACCATCCTGCGGCAGATAGCCGAAGGTCGTCCCCTTGGCAGCTTGCAGCGTGCCGCCATCGTACTCAACCCGTCCGGCGAGCATTTTCAACAGGGTCGATTTCCCCGCGCCATTTTCACCACAGAGACCGATCCGGTCACTCGGTCGGATATGCCAGTCGATCCCGGCAAAAATCTCCCGGTCGGCAAAGAATTTGACAATTTTTCGTAGTTGCAACATGGCGCCGGTTATAGCACAAAATCGGCGCAGAATGAACCAGAACCGCTCCTTGCAAGTGAGGCTTCAGTTTAAGGAAAAGGTGGTGGCGATTGCGGCGGAAATCAGAAACAGAGCTTGGCCATATACCCTTCTACCAGATCAGCAATCTCTTCAACTCCCAAACGGTCATTGTTAATCACCAGATGATAAAGCAATGGATCGTCGAGCCGGCCGGCGGCAAACCGTTTAATAAAATCATCCCGCTGCTGCTGATGCAGAGAAATATACTCTTCTGCCGCTGATTGACTCAGGTTGTGCGCCCGCATGATTTTCTGCACGCGAAATTCATACGGAGCGACCAGCCGCAGATGAATGCAGTTGGGCAACCCCTGGGCGCCGAACACCGCACCACGACCGACCAGAACACAATTACCACGCTTGGCGAAACTATAGATAACATTGCGCATATGGGTAAAAACTTCAGTCTCTTCAGCGTGGCTGCTATCGAGAAACATGGAAAATATTGCCTTCAACGAAGAGGGCGTATCCTGAGATTTTTCAATCTGGCTGACCGAATAGCCCGAGAGCTTGGCAACCTCATCCAGGACCTGCTGGCCGATAATCACCCAGGGTTCCCCGGCAACCCGGGAGTTCAGACGCGCGATCAGTGCCTCGGCCAAGGGGTACGCCTGACAACCGAATTCCCGGGCAATGGTAAAACAGGGTGCCGGTTTCTTCAAATCGGCAATCTGCTGAATCTGATGCCAAGCCTGCAGTTTCGCTTCTAGTTGCGGAGTCCAGAAATCCTTGTTCGCCATAAACTGTCCCCTTTCGACACGGGTAATAAATCGCTGGTTCTCCAATTATAACTGATGGCGCACATTTTTCCGGGCTCACAAAAAATCAAATGGCAAGAGGTTGAACAGGCCGGGACGGCCCTGATCATCAACAAAGTACCGGTCAGATGACGCAGGAAACAGCTTGGCACAGCCAGGAAAAATTCGCCGATAATGATATTGCTTCTCAATTTCTTCTTGACATCGACGACAGATCCCTCTAGTTTCTGAAATCGATTTTCAATACCGGCGAATCAGCTACCAGTTTTGTACCCGGCTGCTGGTTTCCTGACCTTCATCAGACACCCGAAAAGAGGAGTAGCAACGACCATGAAACGCCTTGGAACCATGACCCTTCTATTTTGCCTGCTGTTTGCGGCCCTGCCGCTCAATGTATTTGCCACCAGCGTCGAAGAACTGGAACGACGGCTCGATCTGGTCACCGAAGAGTTACAGAAGCTTAAGAATGAATCGGCCGTAGAAGATGTGGAATATACCTCAAAGTACGGCATGGGCCCGGCCGCATCAAAGGTCTATCAACAGAACAAAGGGCTTTCGATCGGCGGCTACGGTGAAGGTCAATTCAAGAACTACACCAGCGACAAGGGGAGTAAAATCGACCAGGCCGATATGCTCCGCGCCATCCTCTATGTCGGCTACAAGTTCAACGACAGCATCATTTTCAACAGTGAAATCGAACTTGAGCACGCAGATGAAGTGTTCGTGGAAATGGCCACCATCGATTTTCTGTTGAACGAAAAACTCAACCTGCGCACCGGCATGCTGCTGGCCCCCGTGGGGCTGACCAACGAAAAGCACGAACCGACCCTGTTCCACGGTGTCGACCGACCGCTGGTCGAACGGCAGGTGATCCCCTCCACCTGGCGGGAGATGGGGGTCGGAGCCTTCGGCAAGTTGACCGACAAACTCGATTACAAACTCTACGTGATGAACGGTTTCGACGGTGCTGATTTTACCGAGCAAGGGCTGCGTGGCGGACGCCAGAAAGGTTCCAAAGCCAAGGCGGAAGATTGGGCGCTGGTCGGACGGCTCGATTATGAGCCGCTTCTCGGCCTCAACCTCGGCGGCAGTTTCTACCTGGGGGATTCAGGACAGGGACAGGTCAAGAATATCGGCGGCAGCGAGGTTGATGTTTTTACCCAGATTTATGAAGTTCACTCGCAATACAAATACCGCGGACTGGAATTGAAGGCACTGGTCTCGCAGGTCAAGATCGATGATGCCGAGTTTATCCCGGTTGATGCCGGCAAGGAGAATGTTCCGGATGAGATCTTCGCCTATTATGCTGAAGTCGCCTACGACGTCCTGCCACATATTTTCACCGGCACCGATCAGTATCTGGCCCCCTTCGTCCGTTATGAAAACCTCGACTACGACGGCAACAACCAAGACGTCAACCTGCTGGTGGCCGGAATCAGCTACAAACCGATCCCCAACGTGGTGCTCAAGGCTGACTACAGCAACTTCGACATGCAAAACGGCAGCAGAGCGGATGAGTTCAACGTCGGTTTCGGCTACATTTTCTGATCACTGTTTTCCATCAGGTCGGGGAGAGAGGACCTTCCCTCCCCGACCGCATTTCCTGGAATTACCCGATGAAATATCTTTCTCCGCTGCTGCTTTTATTCTTCCTTGCCTTGCCGGTTTTTTCCTGGGGAGGCGCGCTGATGTCAAAGGATGATGCCCTCAAGCTGGCCTTTCCTACTGCCGACCGGATCGAGACAATCAATCTATTTCTCACCGAAGTACAGCTGGCACAGGTTAAGCAGCGTTCCGGCGTCAGCCCCGACTCCGCCATCTATACCTTTTACGTCGGAAAAAGGGGGCAGGAAACCGTCGGCTATGCCGCTATCGAGGCGGCCACGGTGAGAACCCTGCCGGCAACACTGATGGTGGTTCTCGATCCCGGCGGAAGCGTCCGCTTCACCGAAATTCTGGCGTTTTTCGAACCGTCCGAGTACATGCCGTCCAAGCGCTGGCTGGGTCAGTTCCGGCAGATCAGACTTTCGCCCGATCTGCGGGTGGGGGGAGAGATTCAGGTCATTTCGGGAGCGACCCTTTCGGCCCAGGCGATCACCCGCCAGGTCAGAAAGAGTGCCGCCCTCTGTGAAATTCTGCTGGCGAGGGATTAAGGATGCATATGATGATGACCGGCCCGGCGGCACGTCCTCAGGCAAAGATCATTCTGACCTTTTTTTATCTCTATTTTTTGCTGCACTGGGTCACCGGGATTCTGATGTTCCGCGATAAACTCGGTTTCAGCTATCAGGGGGTGGTGCGCTATTTCCTGGGTGATCCCGAGCAATTCATGAATCCGCGCAGCTTTGCCGGGTTGCTGGAAGTGACCCATTTCCATCTGTTTGCCATGGGCTTGTTCTTTGTCGTCTTCACCCATCTGCTGATGTTCAGTCCACTGAAGGAGGGCATCAAGACTGGCATGATCTGGCTACTGGGGCTGAGTCTGCTGGTCGATATCGGCTCATCCTGGCTGATCCGTTACGTCGCTGCGCCCTTCGCCTGGCTGAAGCTCGGCTCGTTCTGGACGGTGCAGATCGTCTCTCTCATCCTGCTTGGCGGTCTGCTGACCGGTCTGTACACGCGGACACTGGCGAAACGGACTGCGGGATGAAACTGAACCATGGTGAACTGCATAAAGTGCATAGTGGTTTTGTCGGGACTGAAGTTCCCTTTACAAGCAAAGTCAAAACCCGCTGCAATCGTCATCCTCGCGAATGCGGGGATCCAGCCCAACGACAATCCCTGGATTCCCGCATTCGCGGGAATGACGACAAATGAGGAGCACCTGAAAGGCTTGGACTAAAGTCCATAGTTTTTACTAACGTGATGGAGCAATAAAAATCTCCCCTTGTTTCCTATCCTCAAAAGTTTGGCAGCGGTGGAGGGGTCTTGTCGAAGATGGTCGCAAAGCTCCAATTAATATCCTCGCTCAACGGGTTGCCGAGGGTGTCGGACAGAGCTTTGTTCAAGGTGACCTGGTAGGTCGTAAACGGCAGCAACAGCTGATCGGGTACAAAGTTCAGCCGCTTTTGTGCAGCATCATAAGTAACCGTTCCGGGAACCTGACCGTTCGGGCCGCGAAAAATGATCAAGTCGGAAGAGATCAGGGTTTCATCGAGCAGTTCATCAAAGTACATCTCAACGGTGACATCGATCGAGGCGCTATCACCATCAAGCGGTATCTGCCGCTGCAATTCCGGCGCTTGCATATCCCAGGTCGGCATTTGCTGACCGATCCGCTGTTCATAAAGAACCAGCAAATCGGCATCTAGAGTGGCAGGGGCGACTGCGGCTTCGACACTGCTGACAAGTGCCGCAATATCGACCGGTTGAATATTGTTACGTTCGTCATCCAGTGCCTGCTTGATGATTGCCGCCTGTTGCAGAATTTTATCACTGAGTAGATAAGCAACCGCATCCTGCTCAGAGTCATTCAGCTGTCCGCCGAGGTTCTGAATAACCTCTCCACGTAATGTCGCCGACAGGGCGGCAACCACCCGTGCAGCTTTGTGGGTTCGGCTGTATTCTGCGGCCAGCAGAGCATTCTCCACAAGGGCACCGTCCGTGCCATGCGCCAGATAATCAGTAAACAGGGACACTGTGTCATCGATACCAAGCTGGGAACGAACACTTAAGACCGCCTGAAGTTCGGTAAATGAGGGATTCTTCTCCTGTTCGGCTTTGCACAGAGAAGTCAAGGGTGAGATAAAGGCCCAGCGCCCAGCCGGTGCCTCAAGCAGATAACCCTTGGCAACCGGCAGCCCATCATCCTCATCGATCGTCTGTCCGGCCAGAACCTGAACAACAATCGGGTACAGCTCCCCCTCCCCGGCGTTCACTTCCAGACTGTAGGCACCGCCGGTCGTGGTCAGGGTCGTCGGTTCACCGTTGTCGTAAAGACGGTTCCGGTTCCGATCGAGGAAAACCTTGGCGCCGCGCAGGTAGCCGTCAGCAACGGTTCCGCTGAGAATGGTGGCCCCTGCTGCTGGAGAAGTGACGGTATCGGTCGCCTTGGTACCACTTGAGGAGTCACCGCCACCACCACCGCCGCAGGCCGAAAGCAGCGAGACAAACAAGCCGATGAAGAGATATTTACCCAGTTGAAATTGTCGTTTCATGGCGATTCTCCTGTTACTGCTGCGGCTTGGGGATCAGTAAGGATACCGGCTGATCGGTCGGGTTCAGATAGATCCAGTAGCCGATCCAGGGGGTCAAAATGGCCGGATCAGGACCTGCCGCACTGGCAAAAGCATTATTGTCGCCCCAATCTTTGCCGAGATAGTAATAAACCCCATCGACAACCCGAGTATCCGCAACCGCAGCCAACCAGGAAACCGGCGAGTCACTGCCATATTTCAGCTGAACATCAGCAAGGGTCACATTGCCCCGATAGGGGTTGGCAATCAGGTTCCAGCCCGGTTTCACCTGAATTTCATGCGTCGCTACGGCGAGTTCACCGTAAACGTCCAGGGACGGCAGAGTGCTGTCGACCATACGCTTAAGAACATAGCCTTCACCCGCAATCACCGGGCCACTGGCATCTACGCTTTGGTAGCTGCCGCTCAATTTGTCGGCGGGGAGCCAACGATAGGCTTGAGTAACATTGAACGCGCTGCTGCTGTCGAGTGCTGCGTTGTCAATATTGCCCGGGATACCGACCACATTCTTACCGTCCAGCAACTCGACACGCGGGCCGGCCAGTTCAGCCGAGGCCGGATAGCGCCACAGCTGGTTGCCGGAAGTATCTTCAGCAATAAAGTGGAAGCTGTGCGCATAAGCCGGTCCCAGCCGGGTCACGAAGGTATAGAGTGCACCATTGGCCAGGGATCCGGACGCCAGCTGCAGCGGATAGCGATAGCCATCGAGGAGCAGATAAACCTGGCGCTGGTCAGCAGTTACCGGATCGCGCAAAACAACCGCAAAGCGGTAATCGAGATTGAGTTTCGGCAGATCGTTTACCAGGTTGCCGCTGTCATCTCCAGCATCGACCCGCTCGACTCCGGCCAGTCCTGCTGCCGTCGGGGAAACGCTCAGCCCATTGGGAATCGCGGCAAAGACGGCCTCGATAGCATGGTGTGCGGTCACATTGACAAATTGATAGCTGGCAACCGTGCCGACCGAAACATTATCGACCAGCAGAGCATTGACGTAGTAACCCGCCATCGGTATCAACGTGTATTGTTGCGAGCCTCCGTAGAGAACCGAGCTGTTTCCGTCGGGAGTAATATATCCGCCGGTTCCGGCAGTGGCGGTGAGGATCCAGCCGGCCTTGCTGGCATCGAGGGGCGCACCGTCGCGCTCATCGGCAACCCCGTCGTTGTCATCATCAGCGTCAGCGTTGTTGCCGATCTGGTCACCATCGGTATCCAGCCATTCGTTGGGGTCATTGGGGAAAGCGTCAAGGTTGTCCAACACTCCGTCATTATCCGAATCGATTGCTACATAGGCACTGACGTTGATGGTAAAGGAACTCAGCACAACCGTTTCACTACCGTCACTGGCACTGATCTGAATGGCGGCGTGACTGCCGACATATTGATCGGCGGCGGTGCCGCTCAGGGTTCCGGTGGCCTGATCAAAACTGGCCCAGACCGGTTTATTGGCAATACTGAAACTCAGGTCATCACCGTCCGGATCGTTCGCTGTCGGGGTAAAGGAATACGCGATCCGCGCCATCACCGAAGTTCCCGGAGAACCGCTGATCGTCGGCGGCAGGTTGGTATTGACTACGGTGATATTGACAGTTTCCGAATCGGTCAGCACAGCATCGCTGACCAGGAAGCTCACGCTGAAACTGCCTGCCTGAGTATAATCAGGAGTCCAGCTGAAGCGCTGCTGCGCCGCATCAAAAGTGGCCCCGGTCGGCAAACCGGAGGCGAAGAAGGTCAAATCATCATTGTTCGGATCGCTGGCGGTAATGACAAAACTCAGCGGGCTGTTTTCACTGATCGTCTGAGCACCGACAGCGTCCAGAACGGGCGCTTCATTGCCGTTGGCGACGCTGATCGTTACGATTTCAGAATTACTTAAGGACGCATCGCTGACCCGGAAGGTGACATCATAAGCCCCGGCCTGGGTATTATCAGGGATCCAGCTGAAAGACCGGGTTGAGGGGATAAAAACCGCACCGGTCGGCAGATTGGTCGCGCTGTAAGTCAGAGCATCGCCATCCGGATCGCTAGCAGTGAGCACCAGGTTAATGCTGTCCCCCTCGGTCAAACTCTGCGGGCCGATCGCATCAAGCAGCGGAGCTCGATTGACGTTGGTCACATTGATCGTCACCGTCTCAGAATCAGCCAGGACACCATCACTGACGCTGAAAGTCACCGGGTAGACACGGGTATTGGTGGTCAACTCGATGTCGGGGGTCCAAACAAACTGACGGGTTGCCGGATTAAAACTGGCGCCGAGCGGCAAATTCGCAGCGCTGTAGGTCAAACCGTCATTTTCCGGATCGGAGCCGCTGATGGTAAAACTGAGCAGTGAACCCTCCGCGACCGTTTTGGTGCCGATGGCGCTCAGCACCGGTGCGCGGTTGGTATTCGCCACATTAATCGTCACCGTTTCACTATCAGACAAGCTGCCGTCGCTGACACTGAAGGTTACGCTATAATTACCCGCCTGCTGGTAATCCGGAGACCAGCTGAAGGTACGGGTCGTTGCGTTGAAGGTTGCGCCGGTCGGCAAATTGGTGGCGCTGTAGGTCAGACTATCGTTCTCAGGGTCCGTAGCGGTTACAGGAATGTACTGAGTGTCCCCTTCAGCGACTCCTTTGCTGCCGATGGGGGTCAGCACTGGTGGATTATTCGTACCACCGCCGCCGCCAGCAACCACGACAGGGCTGGTGACGATATTCGAATAGCTGCTCTCATAACCGGCTGCATCATAAGCCGTCAGGGTAAAAAAATGCTCTTCACTATCGGGCAGACCAGTCAGGGTGTAGGTGAGGACATTGCCGACATCAATCGGCGAACCGCCCTCGGCGGCACCAACCCCATCCAGAGGGGCAACACTGGAGCCGGCCTTGTAATAGAGTTTGTAGCCCGCTATCTGGCTGGGGCTCGCATCCCAAGAAAGGGTCACTGTTTTTGCCATAGCCAAATTGGCGGTCAACAGCAACAAAGTGACCGACACGACGATCTGTAATAACCGATTTTTTTTCATTGCCTGCTCCCAGCGACCTTGTGGTTCATGACCGGATAAAAAATGCGCCCATCACCGTTGCCGAAGATGAGCGCATATGTATCCAGGTAGCTAAAAGGAATGCGCTGCATTCTCTTCGGCAGCCCGGCTATCCTGACACCTGAACGAAAAGGTATCGAGGACCCGTGGTTTTGCGTCACCAGATTTCTCTGGTTTTGCCCTTTCGGAGATTTTCTGTAGTTTCCCGCCGGTTTCCATACGACAACCGACCTCAAACACCCTCGGGACAGAATTTCTGAAGTTTACCACAGCATAAAAAAAGCGCTCACCTCGCTGCCGAAGTGAGCGCTCTAAAAACCTTGCTGACAGACAGGTTGGAAGATTTGCGCTGCATCCTCTTCGGCAACCCGGCTGTCCTGACACTTGAATCAAAGTGGCGAGGACCCGTGGTTTTGCGTCACCAGATTTCTCTGGTTTTGCCCTTTCGGAGACCTTTGTCCCGTTTTTCTTACTGTCCTGTACGTTACATTCACACAAGAGAAAAAGTCAAGCCAAAAATGAACAGCAGCTCATCTCTATAGAGATCAGAAACCGCTCAAGATATCGACTCCGGCCTGTTCAAGCATCGCGACAAGCTTGATCAACGGCAGACCGATCAAAGCATTGTAGTCATCCCCCGCCATCCTTTCCATCAGGGCAATCCCCAACCCTTCGATTTTGAACGAACCGGCACAGTCGAACGGTTTTTCCCGCCGCAGGTAGTTGTTGATCTGCAGATCGGTTAACGGCCGAAAGGTCACCGAAAACTCCGCGCAGTCAGACCAAACCTCACCGCTGCGACTATCAACCAGCGCCAAACCAGTAAAAAACGTATGGGTTCTGCCGCCCATCTGTTGCAACTGCGCAACTGCCGCAGTCATCGTTCCCGGCTTGCCGATGGAGCGGCCGCGATGATCGGCAAAAACCTGATCCGAGCCGACAATCAAGGCATCGGGATAATGCTCAGCAAGGCTCTGCGCCTTGCCCAAAGCCAGATGACGAACCAGTAATGCCGGAGCAACCCCCGGATCGAGCCGCTCCTCAAATTCAGGGGCGGTGACAATAAAGGGCAGCTGCAACTGTTCCAGCAGTTGACGGCGATAGGGGCTGGTTGAAGCCAGAACGATCTGTCGCATGAATCTCCTGTTCGTCGGCAACGACCCGGCGCCGAAGATTAGCTTCAGGCAGCCAGATAACCACGCTCTTTTTGAGTTTGAGGATGATTAAGATTCTCCGCGGGCAACAAGTCGAAGGAGGTCAAGGTCCCGATCCGACTGAAAACCGACTGTACTGCGGCCAGCAATTGCTGCTTCAGTAAGGATTCGTCAATTTCAGCATCAAATCCTTCAACCTCTCCGTCAGCACTCCATTCTGACAAAATCTGCACCCGCGGCACAGTTCCCAGAAACACCTCGCCCCACAACTCCCGGTGGCCGTCACCCAGCAGGCCACGAATCACTCCCTCGGTTGCGTTGCCGGTCCGGCGCAGATCGATGTCACGGATGTCAAAATAGATGGAACGTTCCTGCGTGCCTGCCAATGTCGATAACCAGATCATCAGTTCCTCCATATCGGGATTCGGTTATCTTCTATTCTAGTCAGCACTGTGTCAAAATACGTCACACCCATCATTTAATTCTGCTGAAACTCCATCCCTCGGGTCAGACCGGCGACAAACTGGCTCCGCAGCGACTCCGGCTGCAGAACCCGAACGTGCGGGACGAACGAGTAGATCCAGGAGAGGATTTCCTTATCACCTGTCGCCTGAAAACGCAACCGCAACGAACCGTCCGCGTCCTTCTCCAGCTGTTGCTCCGGGTGCCAGACCCGCTCGCGAATCAGATGGGCAACCTGCTGGTCGAACAACAATTCAATCATTCTGCTTTCGCCGTCATCGATCAAACCGAACGCCGACCCGGTCAAAGACTCTGCCCGGTAGTCCTCCGGCACCTCAAACCGTTCCTCCAGCAACTGCAATTTTTCAATCCGCTCGATGGCGAACAGGCGCAAAGCGTCTCGGTTGTGGGCATAGCCGCCAAGATAGAGTGCGTTCTTAAAAAACAGCAAGGTGTAAGGATCGACCCGGTAGCTGTTACTCTGGCGCCGGGCGGGACGATACTGCAGTTGACAGGATTGCTGACGCAGCAGTGCTTGACGAAGATCCGCGAGCAGCTGGTGCTGGGTTGAATAGTCTTTAAAACCGAGAAAGCGTGGTGCCGAAGCCTCAGCGATCCGCTCCAGATTGGCAACCGAGCGCGGCGGCAGATTGGAGCGGATCCGAGCAAAAATCGCCTCCAGATCATCCTGAAACGGCGTCCCCTTAAGGAACGCCAGCTGGCCGCGACAGAGATAGAGGGTCATCAACTCTTCGTGCGAAAAAGTGATCGGCGGCAGCTTGCTGAAACCGCTGATAAAACGGTAGAGCACACGGTTATCCGCCTGACGCTCACTGATCAGCGGGTAACCGGCTTCGTCAAGCGCCTGCAGATCACGGTAGATGGTGCGCCGCGTCACCTGACACTCCTCGACCAGCTCTTCGACCGTCGCTCCGTAGCGCGCCTCCAGAATGCGGATCAGATCATGCAGCCGCGCTGCCTGGCTGTATTTTTTCGGCCGGCGACCGAGCTTACGCGGCTCACTCATGCCGAATCATCCTGCTGCTGGTACCAGGTATACTTATGCGCTTTGCCGCGTACCCGATCTTTGGGATATTTATTGCGGTTTTTTTCCATCTTGGCCAGCACCGTGTCGGAAAGATCGATCTGCAGATAATTGGCCATCGACAACGAATAGATGACAATATCCGCCAGCTCTTCGCCGATCTCCTGCAGGGCGTCTTTTTTTAGCCGTTTCGACTGTTCAACCGTCTGCCACTGAAAATGCTCCATCAGTTCGCCCGCCTCGATAGCAATCGACATCGACAGGTTCTTCGGGTTATGGAACTGCTCCCAGTCGCGTTCACGAACAAAGGTCGCCATCCGCTCTTTCAAGTTCTGCAGTGTTACCCGGTCATCAGCCAAATCAGCCTCCCTTTCTTGCCTGCCACATCCAACCTTCGCCACAGTATAGGCCCAGCTGGGCAGAAAAAAAAGCGCGCTCTACAACCGCAGCTCATACACTGTGGATTTACAGATTTATCGCCCCCTTCCTTTCTTTTTGCGGCTGTGCTAAAAACGGGCAATTCTCACCCACAAAGGAAGGTAAACCGATGGTCCAAGCCAAACACGCAGACAAAGTTACTATCAATTTTATCGGCAAAATAGCCGACGGAACCATTATCGACAGCACCTATCCCGACCCGGAGCATGATAGCTGCGATGATGACGAGTGCGGCCACGAGCATGGTCCGTTTGAAATAACCATCGGCGAAGGGGATTTCTATACCCCCATCGAAGAAGCGCTGATCGGCATGGCTGTCGGTGGAAAAAAAACCATTACCGTCACGCCGGATGATGCCTTCGGTGATTACGATCCGGAAAACGTCTTCAGTGTCCAGCGCAGTGAACTCCCGGACGAGATCGACCCGGTGGTCGGCCAGGGGCTGGAGGTCACCGGCGATGATGATGAAGTCTACATGGTCACGGTGGTCGAGGTCACCGACGAGGACGTCAGTCTCGATACCAACCACCCGTTGGCCGGGGAAGAGTTGAGCTACGAATTCGAGCTGGTTGAGATTCTCTAGCTCTGCGTCGATAAAGCTTACAAACAAACGGCGGAGCCTCTGGCAAAAGACTGAAAAATCAAGCGTCCGTCATTCCCGCGAAGGCGGGAATCCAGAAGTTCTCTGGGTCGGCCTAAAAAACTGGATCCCCGTTTTCACGGGGATGACGACTTTTTCAAGAACCTCGGCGGGCTGCATTTATGCAGCTCGCCGTTTGTATTACAGTGCAAAGACGACTCCTCCGCCAACCGCCAGAAGGCCTGCACGCTGGGCCGCTGCAGATTGCGTTTACTCGAGCAGAGTCCGACCACATAGGGTTCCAGGCGAGGGGCATTCTGCAGGATGGTGACTTCATCGCGAAACGGACTCCTCTCAAGCACCAGCTGCGGAACGACACCGACCCCGCAACCAAGCCGCACCATCGGGATGATCGCTTCGTTACCGGACACCTCTGAACTGATATTCGGCGTAATACGATATTTCTTCAGCCACTTATCCAGCCGCCGCCGCGACAGCCCAGCCTGCGGCAACACCAGCGGAGTCGTCGACAGATCGAGCGAATCGTTGCTGGTTACAGCGATCAGGTCCTCCGACAGCTGGGGGGCGATAAACAGCAGTTCGGTTGTGGTGATCGGTAAAAACTCTATCTGTGAGCGGTTACGATCCGGCAATGCCGCCACTGCCAGGTCGATCTCTCCGGCCTGCACCTGCGCGACGGCCTGCTCGGCAGCGCCGGTATGCAATTCCAGCTGCACCTGCGGATAAGCACACCGGTAAGCTTCGAGCAGTAACGGCAGCAAACTGTAAACGGCGGTAATCGAAGCATAGATCGACAGAGTTCCGGCGACCGCCTGCTCATCCTTGAGCGCTGCGCGAAACCCTTGCCACTGCTGCACCGCCTGCCGGGCGTAGCCACGAAACTGCTCACCAGCCACAGACAGGGTCACGCTGCGGTTATCGCGCAGAAACAACGGCTGCTCGACCTGATCTTCCAGGCGCTGAATGGTCCGGGTCAGCGCCGATGGGCTCAAATTGCAGACCTGGCTGGCCCGACCGAAATGGAGCAGATCGGCCAGTGTCAAAAATATTTCCAGTTCACGGATATCCATTTTCAAGCCTCAGCAGATAGTTAACGCCTTGTTGCGATATGCACAACACAATATGCACAACAAATCAATTTACGCAACAAAGGAAATCACGTAAGGTAGCCATGCTGAAAAATCCACAATGGCCGATTTCGTCATTCACTTTCATAAAAAACAGGAGAAAAGCATGGCTGAAAACTATTTCAACTCCCTGCCGTTTGCCCGTCAATTGCAGGAACTCGGCACCTGCCGGTTCATGGGCGCCGATGAATTCACTGCCGGTTGCGAATACGCCAAAGGCAAGAAGATTGTCATCGTCGGCTGCGGCGCCCAAGGTCTGAATCAGGGTCTGAATATGCGTGACAGCGGCCTCGATGTTTCCTACACCCTGCGCTCTGAAGCGATCGCCGAAAAGCGCCAGTCATATCTCAACGCCAGCGAAAACGGCTTCACCGTCGGCAGCTACGAAGAGCTGCTGCCGAGCGCTGACATTGTCATGAATCTCGCTCCCGACAAGCAGCACAGCAACGTGGTTGAGACGGTCGTGCCGCTGATGAAGCAGGGCGCAACCTTCACCTACGCCCACGGCTTCAACATCGTCGAAGAGGGTGTGCAGATCCGCAGTGACCTGACCGTGATTATGGTCGCTCCCAAGTGCCCCGGTTCCGAAGTGCGTGCCGAATACGTGCGCGGTTTCGGCGTGCCGACCCTGATCGCCGTCCACGGCGAAAACGATCCCAACGGTGACGGCCTGGAGATTGCCAAGGCGCTCTGCTCCGCTCAGGGCGGCGACCGCGCCGGCGTGCTCGAATCCTCCTTCGTCGCCGAAGTCAAATCAGACCTGATGGGCGAGCAGACCATCCTCTGCGGCATGCTGCAAGCCGGTGCCCTGCTCTGCTTCGACAAGATGACCGAAAACGGCATCGACGCCCCCTACGCCGTCAAACTGATCCAGTACGGCTGGGAAACGATCACCGAAGCGCTGAAGCACGGCGGCATCACCAACATGATGGATCGACTTTCCAATCCGGCCAAACTGGAAGCATTCGAGCTGGCCGACGAGCTGAAAGAGATCATGTGCCCACTGTTCGAAAAGCACATGGACGACATCCTCTCCGGTGAGTTTTCCAGAACCATGATGGCAGACTGGGCCAACGACGATGTCAACCTGCTCACCTGGCGCGAGCAGACCGGCCAGACCGCGTTCGAAAAGACCGTAGCGGCAGGTAAAATCAGCGAGCAGGAGTACTTCGACAAAGCGATCCTGATGGTCGCAATGGTCAAAGCTGGGGTTGAGCTGGCCTTCGAAACCATGGTGATGGCCGGAATCGAGCCGGAATCAGCCTACTATGAGTCACTGCACGAGACCCCGCTGATCGCCAACACCATCGCCCGTAAGAAGCTCTACGAAATGAACCGGGTCATCTCCGACACCGCCGAATACGGCTGCTACCTGTTCGCCCACGCCTGCGTGCCGCTGCTGAAGGATTTCATGGCGGCAATCGACACCGACGTGATCGGCAAAGGGCTGCAACTCAAAGACAACGGCATCGACAACCAGACCCTGGTGGAAGTCAACGCTGAAATCCGCGAGCATCTGATCGAAGAAGTCGGCCAGGAACTGCGCGCCGCAATGAACGGCATGCAAGCGATCGCCTCGGCCTGATCAGTATCCATATAGCACACAACAGAAAAGACCCCGCGTAAGGCGGGGTCTTTTTTATGTCGAGCAGGGCCATCAGGGTCACATCTCAACTATCAACTATTCCAAATTCCCCCATCCCGCCGCCACAAGGGATACTCATTAAGTTCATAGCTTTCGCAAAAATATCCACGAGGCACGGCCCCACTCGATCCCTGTCCGTCAGACACATGACATCATCAGCTTAGCGCAACACCGCAACCTGCCTTACCAACTCGGGCAGATCATCCTGAATCACGCTCCAGACAATCTCCAGGTCGATACCGAAATATTCATGAGCAAGCAGATTGCGAAAATCCTTAATATCCTGCCAAGCAACCGATGGTGTCCCTTGTTTTAACTCAGCGGGGAGCTTCCCAACCGCCTCACCGATGATCTCAAACTCGCGTATCACTGCCGACTGCCGCATTCGATCCGTACAAAACTGTGCAAAAGACACCCCTTCCAGGTAGTCCAGAATTGCCTGCCCGGCTTCGAGAATGTCCGCGAGGTAAAGTTCCGGCGATCTAGACATACAACATGTCCTGAGCAATTGCGTTTTTGACCGCAGGTTTTAGGGCACTTTCAATGCCCAGGTCAACCGGACGGTCGAAGCTCGCTTCCAGTTGGCGCTTGAAGGCAAGAAAATTGTGCAGATTTTTGTGCGAAGCAGCCATTTCAATCGCCAGATCAATATCACTGTCATCACTCAACTCGTCGCGCAGGGCACTTCCGAACAGGCCGATACTCTCAATGCCATACTGCTCGAAAAACTCCTGTTTGTGCTCACGCAAGTAGGCCAGAATCTGATCTTTGCTCATACTCACAAATGCTCCTTTGACCCCATGGGTTCAGGCTTGCAAACTTGGGGGTGCTTATTGCCCTATTGGCAGCGTCAGGATAAGTTCCTGGAGAACTGCCGGATTCAGCCCCAACCGATTTTTTGGCGGTGACCGCAAACGTCTTGCCCTATCCGATCCTTGTCCGAAAAGTTATTCCGCGGCAAATTCCTGCACAATACACTGCGCAAATTCGATCGGATCGTCCAGATGCGTTTCGATGACCTCGATCATCAAAACCAAATCGAGTTTTCGGTATTCGTGCACCAGAACGTTACGAAAACCAACCATCCCCTTGAGTTTAATAGCCAGTTTCAGATCAAGTATTCCCGCCTCGACCAGCAACATGAAGCTGTCGGCACTATCCTTCGGCAGTCCCAGCTTCTTTTTACGAATACACAGGTTGGCGAGATCGATAGCGAACTGACACGCCCGTTGCAAGTTGGCGCTGATCGCGTCCTGGCGCAGAAAATCCTCCTCAAAAGGGATCTCGGCAGGCAATGCATAGTATTTGCGAATCTGGGCGACACAGCGTTCGATACTGTCTTTTTTGTTCAAAACCGGATCAAGCATGACGGAACCTTCCGCTGGTGATAGCTTCTTCGATAATCTCTTTGCGTTCCTGTTGCAACTGCTGGTAAAGCGAGGTGGTCAACATCTCAAACTGATCGGCCATATTTTCATCAACAGTACAGATCCGCCGCCCGGTGAAAATAATCTCTTTGCGCAGCACGAGATCCACCTCTCTCAGATTAATCAAGTCAGCGACATCCCGACCGACGGCTGAAGCCACAGACTGAGCCAGTTCAAGCCATTGCCAGCTGTCGACCTGCTTTGCCTCCTCCACCGGGAGCAAAACCGCAATGTCGACATCACTCTGCGGTCGTTCATCGGCGGTCCCGTAAGAACCGAACAGATAAACTGCCTGAGACCGTGGATATTGCGCGAGGATCATAGCGATCATGGCTTGAGCGTTCGACATACGCTTACCTTAAATGCCAGAATAACAAATAACAAGTGCTGGTCGGGATCACTCACAAATAACAAGATATCCCCTGCTGATCAGCTGCCGGAAAGACTCGCTGGTGGTCGACCAGTCGAGCAGGTCGACCTTGAAAGAGAGCGCGGAATCGCTGAACGCATCTTTCAGTTCCGCCAACTGCAAGGCATCCAGCGGCCGCTCGGTCATAACAACCAGATCCAGATCCGAATATTTTTTTAGATTTTTGCCGTGAACCCGCGAGCCGAAAGCCCGGACTTCAAAGCCGGGAACATAAGCCCTGAGGATGGTTTGGACCGTCGCCAGCTCCTGCGCTTCAATCTGCAAAATCATCGATTCCGTCGCTTAAGTTCATCCCGCAGAAAACGCATTTCAGTAAGAAACCCCGGCAGGATCGCCAACACCTCTTCCGCTTTGGCTTCATCATAGGTGTGACTGGTGATATTTCGTTTCTCCCGGTAGACACGATAGGGGGGCACCTGAAGCACCAGTCCGGCTTCAGCGCCGGAGCGGATCATATCCATAAAGACCAGCTCGCGAATTTCGGACGGATTTGCCGAAATCTGCTCCAGTTGCCGCCGCAGCATTTTGGTGCCGAGTTCATAGCTGTACTCAAATGCCTGAATGGTCGCCGCCCTGAATTGCTCCATAAGCCCACTATCATTTCGAGCTAAATCTGAGTGATAATAGCCGAGACTTTTTTCCAGTTGCGAGATTGCTTTTTCAAATGGAGATATGTCGAGTTTCATCGATGAACCTCTTGGTTTTCGGAGCCGGGGAGGGATAGAAACTTCGTGTTAAATAACATGGTTACACTCTTTTCTCAACGCAGAAAGCAGAACCAGCGGGCTCCGCAGAAAACTGGTTGGCTCCAACAGGCCTTTTCGGTAGAGTACGACACTTCAAATCAACCTGTGAATATCGGCAATAAGGACAAATACCGCATGAAAAAATATCAGCTCTGCGCCATCGGCAACGCCCTGGTCGACATGGAATTCAAGGTCGAAGACAGCTTTCTCGAAGCCTGCAACATCGACAAGGGGGTGATGACCCTGGTTGAGGAGCAGCGGCAGGATGAACTGGTCGCCGCCCTCGAAGGTCATCCCGGCAAATGGGCCTGCGGCGGTTCGGCGGCCAACACGGTGATCGCCGCTGCCCAGTTCGGTGCCGATTGCTTTTACTCCTGCAAGCTGGCTGCCGACGAAACCGGCGATTTCTACCTGCGCGACCTGCATGCCGCCGGAGTCGCCAGCAACGCCGACCACGGGCGCGCGGCAGGAAAAACCGGTAAATGTCTGGTGATGGTCACTCCGGATGCCGAGCGGACCATGAACACCTACCTCGGTATTTCAGAGGGTTTTTCCGTCGCCGAGCTCGATGCCGCCGCGATTGCCGCCTCTGAGTACCTCTACATCGAAGGCTATCTGGTCACATCAAAGAGCGGCCGAGCCGCAGCGATTGAAGCCAAACGGCTCGCCGAAGCGGCCGGAGTGAAAACCGCCCTGACCTTCTCCGATCCGGCGATGGTGCAGTTTTTCAAGGATGGGCTGACCGAGATGGTTGGCGATGGGGTCGATCTGCTCTTTTGCAACCAAGCCGAAGCCCTGGCCTGGGCCGGTTGCGACAATCTGGATGACGCGTTCCAGGCGCTGCAGAAGATCGCCAAAAGCTTCGCCATCACCCTCGGTTCCAAAGGAGCCATCCTGTTTGATGGCGAATCGATCCACAAAGTTGCCCCGCACGTAATTACCGCCGTCGACAGCAACGGTGCTGGTGATATGTTCGCCGGCGCCCTCCTCTTCTCAATCAGTCGTGGCGACAACTTTGCCACAGCCGGACGTCTAGCCAGCCTGGCATCGGCGAAAGTGGTGCAAAGTTTCGGTCCGCGCCTGCTCAAAGAGGACCAGGCTGAAATCCTCGCCGAAGTCTTCGCCGAGGTGCAGCCTGCGAGTTGCAGTGCAGTCTGATGCACCCGATAAAATACATCACATCTGCATCTTGACGATGCGTCTCCCGAAAGATACAATAAAGTGGTGGGTTTTGAACTTCGAAGCACAGAGCTTTTCGACAAATGGCTCATAAAACTGAAAGATGTCTCGGTAAAGTCCAGAGTCCTGGCTCGACTAAACCGGATTGAAAATGGCAATTTCGGAGATCATAAGCAGATCAAACCCAACCTGTTTGAACTACGTTTTTTCTTTGGCAGTGGGCTGAGGATTTATTACACAATTCAGGGCAGACAGATTGTTCTCTTGCTCATGGGTGGCGACAAGTCCACGCAATCCAGGGATATCGAGAAAGCAATCGATCTTTTGAAAAATACAGAGGAATAATTATGAGCCTCGAAACAAAATCCTTTGACATTGCTGAGCATCTGAAAACCCCGGAAGACATTCGCGCCTTTCTTCAAGCGGTTGTAGAAACCGGTGACGATTCCGATTTTATTCATGCATTGAATACGGCTGCCCGGGCCAAGGGGATGACCAAGGTGGCCAAAGCCGCCGGAGTGACCCGCGCCAGCCTGTACAAATCCCTCTCCGAGGGAGGAAATCCAAACTTCGCTACGATAAGTAAAGTGACAAAAGCTTTGGGCTGCAAGCTGTCAGTTGCGTAAACATTCCGGGTTTTTCTGTGTTTAGTTTTGCTTTTCAGTAAGCGAAAAAGAAAGGTCACACCACAAATAGTTGATAGTTGAGATGTGACTCTGCCCGCCGTCCGGTTGTTGAGATGTGACTCTGACGCCCGGGGAATGGAAACCTATAATCGTATGAACGTCCTCTACTCCTCTACTCCTCTACTCCTCTACTCCTATGGGCTGGGATCTGAAGCTTTAAAGAAAGGCAACCCTTATGAAACACATCATCATAGCAATATTATCCCTGTTCCTCGTCATCCCAGCCGCCACTCTAACTCTTATTTCCCTCAAATACGGCGGCTACACAAACTAGATCTAATATACTCCAACGTCCACCCTGAATGGGTGATGGCAGCTTGAAATGTTACATGAAATTGGGCTCCTCGCTGTTTCGTGTGGGTAGAATTTATTTGTAATATTAATAGCTTTGATCGAATCCTGCTCTTGTAGACCTCAAAAATGGCAACACAATTTTAGCAACAAACAACCAGTGAAATCATGTAACTATTTGACACATA
>JAJRQI010000035.1 GCA_024280335.1 Deltaproteobacteria bacterium | reverse complement strand
CATTCGGATATTCGGCAGCGTGCTCTGCCACCACGCCGAAATCCATATCAGTGTTACCGAACGGATCGTTCCTTAAATAAATAGAGGAGTACTGCTATGACCACAAAAAAGGCCGGCACCGATCAGCCGATTGAAAAAGAATCGGTTAAGCCGCCAGTAAAGAAGCCTGAAACCAGAAAAATAACCAGTAACGACGGCGGAAAACAGCAAGTTGTTGGCCAGCCGCAACCGCAGAAAGGGGCCAAGTGATGCAGACCAAACGCCGCATTATTGCCGCAAAGATTGAAGCCGTCGAAGGCACACCGGAGATCCTCACCGCTGCCGAAACCGGCATCCTGGTCACCAACGCCAGCTATACGCCCGATATCAAGATGCTGCCGCGTGACGTGCTATTGGCCAGCTTTAGTAAACTCCCCGATCTGGTCGGCGTGCAGCTGGCGCGGATCGCATTCAAGGCCGAGGTGATTGGTCGCGGGGTGGCTTATGCCGCTGGCACTCTGCCGCGTCTCTCTTCTTACTTACGCGCCTGCGGTCTGCAAGAGACGGTCGATATCGCCGCCAGTGCCGAAAAGGTCAGCTATCAGCGTTCCAGCCAAAATATCCCTTCGTTGACCATGGCATTTCTCGATGATGACGGTGCCGGTGGTGCGGTGATCAAGCAGCTGGTCGGTGCTCGCGGCAACGTCAAATTCACCACCGCTGTCGGTGGCCAGACCTATGCTGAGTTCAGCTTTATCGGTGCCTATGTCGCCCCGGCCGACGGTGCTCAGCTAGTTGCCAGTTACGACGATATCCGCCCACCACAACTGCTCAACGCGCCCGGCACGATCGGCGGTTTTCAATCGACCTTTTCCAGCTTCGATCTGGATATGAGCAACAAGCTGGCCGGGATTCCGGACTGTTCTAAAGCGAGCGGTTATCGAGGGTTTGAAATTACCGACGGCGACAGCCGTGGGCGTATCGATCCCGAAATGGTCAAGGTCGCCGACAAGGACTTTTACGGAGAATGGACCGGTGGCACTGAAGCTGCGCTGGTTCTCGGACCCTACGGTCCGACTCAGTACAATCAGCTGAAGATCACCGCCCCGAAACTGGTTATGACCAACGTTCAGGAAGGCGATCGCGAAAGTAAGATGATCCTCAATATCGATTTTCAACTGGCGATGAATGCCGGTGATGACGAATTCGTTCTTGAATTTTCCTAGGGAGGCAGTTTTGAACAACGTTAAAAAATATGACATCGGCGGACGCAGCTTCGAACAGACCCGTCTGGTCTTTGGCCAAACCTTGCAGATTAAAGAGATCTTCGGTCAGATCTTTAACGAGATTCGTCAGGTCGAGAACGCAGGTTCCCTGACCAGTGTATTGGCAGAACAGACCCCCCGCTTTATCGCCATTGTCTTGCGGGAAAAGGGCCAGAAACTGAGCGATAAGGATCTCGATCAGTTGACAGAATTTCTCGAAGAGAATATTGACGCGCCGACTGCGGCCGCCGTGGTACAGGATTTTTTGGCTCTCACCCCGATTGCCTTGGATTTGACCGCCTTAGCCCAACTGGCAACAGCGGTCGGGGAGACAGTGACAACAGCATTGAAGAGCTTGTCTGCCACCTTGCAGGCGGAGACATCACCAGAAGAGACGACATCCTCTGGAGTTACGGATACCCAGACGTCGGACCCTGGATCGAATATCAAAACAGAGACGTCCAGTTCAGAAATTCAGTCATAGCTCTCTGCCAGGGCTTCGGCGTTAAGTCGAGCACCGACAACAACCCGGTAAAGATCGATCAGAAGATCGGTGAATATTGTAAAGGGAAAGATCTTGAAGAGTGTCGCGCCATGTTCGGTGAGGCGCTGGTCAAAGTATGTAGCACTTGCCCGGATTAAGGGATTATTGAGGCACCATGGCAAATACAGTCGAAACTATATTTACAGCCAATAATCAGACCGACAAGGCGTTCAATCAGCTTTTGCGTGATGTTAAGCGCACAGCTGATGGCGTTGAAACGATGGGCAAAAAAGGCACCGCCAGTCTCGACAAATTAGAACGCAAGGCCAAAAGCACCAGTAAAGGTTTCGGGCGTAGCGTCTCGGTTATGGCCGGTAAGTTTCTGATTCTGGAGCTGGCGATCAGCAAGGTCGCCAAAATGCTTGATACGCTGGTCTTTGACTTTAACGCTAAACTCGAAACCGCTCAGTTGGGAATTGCCAGCGCCTTTCTGACCGGTGGTGAGTATGTCGACAAGACCACCGGCAAAGTGCTTGAGGGGCAAGATGCCCTTAAAGCCGCCCAAGCCGACGCAACCGTTATTACGAAAAAACTACAGGCGGCAAACCTGCAAACTATTGCCACCCTCGACCAGTTGGTTCGTGCCTATCAGGAAACACTACCGGTCGCTATGTCAAAGGGATTTGACCGATCCCAGGTAGAAGATTTTACAGTTGCGATGGTCCAGGCTGCGGGCTCTATCGGTTTATCACTCGACCAGCTCGGCGAAGAGACACGCAGTATCTTAACTGGTGCGATCAACCCGCGTACCAGCCGTATTGCTACCGTGCTCGGCCTGACCAATGCAGATATTGCTCAGTTCAAAGGCAACGCCGATGAACTCTTCAGTTTTTTGATGGATAAGCTGTCTGCCTACCGAGAGGCGGGGATCGAGTCGCAGAAGACTTGGGCCGGGGTCTGGAGTAACGCGGTTGATATTTTTAAGCAGATTAGCGCCGAAGTTAGCAAGCCTCTGTTTGAACAGATAAAAAAGGATCTTGGCGGAATAAGCGATGAATTTATCACAATCAACGAAGCCACAGGCGAACTTGAAATTGATGCAAAATTTGAAGGTTTGACCGACCTGCTGTCATCCATCTATGCAGCTCTAAAAGGTACCCTCTCAGTTCTCAAAGCGCACTATGAACTTTTGGAAGATGTCGGAATTGTTGACGCCGCAGCATATTCATTTGCGCGGCTGGCCGAATCTGCCGTGGCCTATGCAAATGCGATTCGGATGGCAAGTGAATACTCTCAGGGGAATGTCGGATTTCTTGATTGGATGACGGCATCTCCTGAAGATACTCAAAAGATTCTTGATGATTTAGGCAAACAGGATCGCGCCCTGATGTCGCTGCAGGTTCGGGTGAAGGATTTAAAAAGTACGAAGCTAGGAAACCTTTGGTGGTCCACGCATCAAGAAGATGAATTACAGCGCGCCATTAAGGCCGTGTCAAATTATAAAGCCCAAGTTCAAGACGTTATAGCCCTCAAGAACGCCGATCAGCATATTGCGGCCAAGCCTTTTGATCTACTGGAATATCGTCAGCGCGAAAAGCCAGAAGACCCAAAGGATGCCACTAAACTCCAGAACGCCCTCTCCGGCCTTTCCCTCGATGTCGAAAAACTCGGCCTGAACAAGTTTGACGCCAAGATTGCCGACATCAACGCCAAGGCCGCTGAGTTACGTGAGAAGTTCGGCGATTTATCCGAAATCGAGGTGTGGCGCAAGGCGCAGGTCGGGGCCGTTGCAACATCAAAAGATCTGGCGTTACTCAAGGGTGAACTCAAAGATCTGGAGGGCACGACCGATAACGCGCTGGGTGCCTTCCAAACCTTCGCCGAGGGGCTGAACCTGACCGACGATGCCATGACTGAAATCACCGCCGGACTGACCCTTTACGATGAAACGATTGAAGATCTGGGCACTAAGAGCGGCGCGGTTTTTGAGGAGATGAGCAATGCCGTACAGGGTTGGGCCAGCGGATTCAGCGACGAACTCAACGATGCCTTCTGGTCGGCTGATTTCAGCTTCAGTCGTATTCTTGAATCGTTCGGCCGCATGCTTACCCAGATGGTGATCCAGAAACAGATCGTCGAGCCGCTGCTGAGTTCGGGTTTGAATTTTATCGGGGGTCTTTTTCCTGGCACCGCTGCTGCGGCAGGGGCCCCACTAACAATCGCCGGTTCAGGCCTCGGCTTCGGGGATTACAGTAATTTCAGCCTGGGGGCGAATCCCTCATTTCACGAAGGCGGCATGTTCGTGCCCAAGTTCCACTCTGGTGGTCTGAATGCCGACGAAGGCCTAGCAATTCTTAAAGGCGGAGAACGGGTCTTGACCGGCGAGCAGAACCACACCTTCGATAAATTGGCCGCACTGCTG
>JAJRQI010000034.1 GCA_024280335.1 Deltaproteobacteria bacterium | reverse complement strand
GTGTCAGTGCCTCAAGATCCTTACGCTCCTGCTCAGTCAGTATAATTCGATATCTCGGTGGCATGGCAACCTCCTTGGGTTGCCGTAAGTATATATTATGCGCTAACGATTGCGAAGATTTAAATGTTACATGGTACTAGTGTTTTCTTGTGTTTTGACTGCATGCCTACATGATATCAAAAAAAGATATCGAGTCAAGGGGTAATGATATCGAAAAGTGAAATCTTTTTTTGACTGCCAGGTTCTGAAGTAGGGAAGGGCAGACCAGGACCGTTTTTCTCACACGGCAAGGTGGGCATATATGCTCACCTTGCCGTGTGAGAAAAACGAACAACAAACCAGATCAGTAATGTTTTCAGACCCACTCTTCAGACTCATCTTCGGATTGCGTATATTCCGATATTCCGGGGACACCATATCTAACGCTGCTTCTCTTGTCTTTTCGGCCCAGGCTTCTGTGGTCGCAGAGTTCGGTCAAGATCCCGCTCCAGGGCAGCAACAAAATCATCTCCACCCAAGGGTCGACCGGTCCGTTCATGGCGCTTCAACTTGTCGAGTTCTTACGAGAGTTCCGGGGACAGTATACCGAACTCAGACATACCAATGACCCCTGCCAGAGTAGACAATGAAGGATACAAAAGCTGCGTTGTGGCCAAATGCCACCGCTTTCGTATCTCATCATTCTGCTTGCTTGGCGTACGCGGTTGTCAAAGAATGGTACCGCTATTGCTGTGCGGTTCCCATGTCTGCCATCAAATAGTTGATAGCTCTGGTGAAATCGTCTGACATCTTCCATCTTCGGTTTGCCAGCCGGAAGGGTAACGAAATCTGGTTCTGCCATTATCCTTTCGGAATATATTTCACATTTGCCAGGTCTTTAAAGTCTGCATCGGAAGAAATGATTTGACAACAATGAGCTTGTGAGGTTGCCAGAATTATGGCATCCGCCATGGCCAGCTTTTCTTGCAAGGCAATGTCTGCAGCCGCGAAGGCAAGGGCGTCGTCAAATGGAACCAGCGTCGCTTTTTGCATATATCCCGCAGCAAGCAGGGCTTTTTCTTCGCCCGCCTCTTTTTTAAGAACCTTGTAGACTTCGTAAAGTATAATTGCCGGGATCAGGATCTTATCCGTGTTTGCCAAATATTCTTTATAGCGGTCGGCCAGCTGTCCATCGGTAAACCATTCCAGCCAGCCACAGGAATCAACAATAATCATAGGGGCCGATCCTTCTTCTCCCGGTAATTATCGATTCTGGCACCGGTTGCAACACCCCTTAATTCATCGAGTGATGCCTGGGGAATAAGGATGAGCATTCTGTCTTTTTCGATGACCGTCAGCTTTTGCTTCGGCTTGAGGTTGAGATGCTCTCTAACTGGTTTTGGAATGACAACTTGATATTTGCTTGAAATGGTTGTCTGCATAAATTCTCCTTTTTGATGGTCGATGTGATTAGTGTAGGTTTTTGTTGGTAGGCTGTCAAGTTTCGAGGAGGCCTGCATGCCAGCGCCGTTCCGGGGACATCCATGATAAGGTAGTGGTAGGGTCACATCTCAATTATCAACTATTCCTTGACACTCAACAACATCCAGACTCCCACCATCAGGAAAATAATATTGCTGGTCCAGGCCGCGACAATCGGCGGTAGTGCGGCTGAATAGCCGAAGGCGGTGAGCATCGATTGCAGGATGAAATAGACGATGCCGATCGCCAGACTCAGGCCGATTCCGAGGGCGATGTTGCTGCTGCGGCCTCTTTGCAGTGCAAAGGGGACGCCTAGGAAGGCCATGATCAGGCAGGTGAAGGGTGCCGCTAGGCGGTTGTGCATGTCGACCCGCTGGCGGGTTGCGTCAAACCCTTCCCGCTCCAGTTTTTTGACCATCCGGCGCAGTTGCCGAAAATTCAGTTCATTGTTGCGATTTTCACTGGCGGCAAAGTCCTGCGGTGTGCGGCCGATCTTCAGCACCACATCCGTCGCTGTTTTTGTCGCCAATAGATCACCGGTTTGCGGATCGAAGCTTCTTGTCTCCAGCTGACTCGCCAGCCAGCTGTTGCCGCTGTAACTTAGCTTGGGGGCTGACAGGCGCTCGCGCAGTAATGAATTACGGTCGATATTGAAAATCGTCACCCCTTCAAGAGTCTGTTGAGTCGGATTGACCAGGGCGATTTTGATGATTCGCTCGGCGTCCCGATACCAGATCTCATCGCGGGTTAAAGAGACTTGCTGCTTCCCCTTGAGTTTGACCTCCAGCAGTTGATTCAACCCTTTAGCATTGTAAGGGATGATGAATTCATTCAGCAGCAGCAGCAGAATCGACAGCAGCAACGCCAAGCCCATAAACGGCTGAACGATTTTCCACAAGCTGATTCCGCAGGCACGCATGGCGGTGGTTTCATTGGTTCGGCCGAGTCCACCCAGCGTCAGAACTACAGCCATCAGGATCGCCAGCGGCAGGATCTGCACCAGGATAATCGGCATGCTGTTGAACAGGTAACTCAGATAGTCGCCGGCAGTGGCTTTGTGATCGATGAAGTCGCTGATCTTTTCAAAAAAGTCGATCAGCAGGTAGATGCCGACAAAAGCACCGATGCTCAACGCCAGGATGCGCAGAAAATGTTTCAGCAAAAAGCGATTGATCAGTTTCATCTCTGCAGCCTCCGCAGTTTGCGCTGCAGCAGGGCGGCGAGTTGCGGTAGCAGTTTCAGCGGCCGCTCAATGGCAGTGCGGTGCAGAAAATAACTGCCGCCGCAGAGGAAACAGAGATTCGGCAGCCAAAGGGCCACTGCAACCGGAATCAATCCTTTTCCGGCGACGGTGCTGGCGATGCTCAGCAGCAGGTAGTAGACTAGGGCAATGGCCAGGGACAGGGAGAACCCGGCGCCTTTTCCGGAGCGGTTCGATTGCAGGCCCAAGGGGACGCCGACCAGGGCAAAAACCAGCGGAGCAAAGGCGATGGAAATCCGTTTATGCAGCTCTACCGCAAACCGCAGGCGGGACTTTTCATTTTTACTGTCGTTCTGTGCTGTTCGTAACTCATGCCACGAGAGTTCACCGCGTGAGCGATGTCGCCCCTGATTTGACGCCAGTTGGCTGCCCATATCGAGGTTGATGTTGTAACTGCTGAAGTTGACAATCTGGTAGGTCGATTTATTTTCATTTTTCGGTTGTCGGTGGATGCTTCCGTCGCGCAGGTGCAGGGTCATGCTGTAGTTGGCCGGATCGGGAATGAAGCGCCCCTGTTGGGCCAGAATGGTTGCCGGGGTCTCCCCCTCACGCTCATCAGAGATGAAGACATTTTTCATGATGCCGCGCCGCTCATCCATGCCGCGCGCATAGAGAACGATCCCCTCGAAATCATCGTTGAAGACCCCGGGGCGAATACCGACGCTGGCGCGACTGGCGGCAATCTGGAACAGGGTGCTGCGAGAGGCACTTTTTCCTGCCGGTTCAACGCTGATGGTCAGCCATGCGGTCAGCAGTGAACAGGCAAGGGCGAGCATGATGACCGGCTTCAGCAGTGTGTAAAGGCTGATCCCGGATGCCTTTAGGGCAACGAACTCATTGTCTGAAGAAAGGCGTCCAAATGCGAGCAGGATGCCGAGCAGAAAAGACAGCGGAACGGTGATGCTGAAAAAGGTCGGCAACAGATAGCTGAACAGTTGCAGCATCTCACCGATCGGAACTCCCTTGTTGATGACCAGTTCGGTCAGGCGGGGGATTCTTCCCATCAGCAGGACGAAGGTGAAAATCAGCAGGCTCAACAGCGCCGGAACGCTGATTTCCTTGAGGATATAGCGATGAATTCTCAGGTTTGACATGGTGGCGCATATTAGTACAGCGACTGCATTCTGTAAATACAGTAAACCACTGCCAGACGCAGGTTAATTGACCGCCGGAAAACAAATGCTCTGGTTGTTTACGAGAAAAAATTCACTTGCCTGCCGCTCTGGTCGGTGGTATAGACGTGCAGTTATTCAATACACACGTTTCAGGATCCGGACAGGATGGTTCTCAGTGGTATTATGAGGCCTGCCGGAGATGACTGGAGCGGAGGATTCTAACCAGGTTACAGGAGTAAAAAAGATGGCACAAATCACCATGAAGCAACTACTAGAAGCCGGCGTTCACTTTGGTCACCAGACCAAACGCTGGAACCCTAAAATGAAGCCGTACATTTTCGGCGCGCGTAACGGTATCTATATCGTTGACCTGCAGAAAACCGTACGTTACTTCCGCACTGCCTGCCAGTTTATTCAGGATACCGTCGCCAACGGCGAAAAGGTGCTCTTTGTCGGCACCAAGAAGCAGGCGCAAGACGCCATCATGGAAGAGTCGCTGCGGGCAGGTCAGTACTTTGTCAACAATCGCTGGTTGGGCGGCATGTTGACCAACTTCGCCACCATCAAGGCGAGTATCGACCGGCTGAAAAAGATTGAAGCGATGGTTGCCGATGGTACCATCGAGCAGTACACCAAGAAGGAAGCTCTGCAGCTGGAGCGCGAACGGGTAAAACTGGAGAAAAACCTTGGCGGGATTAAAAATATGTCCAAGTTGCCCGGGGCTATTTTTATTATCGATCCGAAAAAAGAGGCGATTGCTGTCCAGGAAGCCAACAAGCTTGGTATTCCGGTGGTTGCCGTGGTCGACACTAACTGCGATCCTGACAACATCGATTACATCATCCCGGGGAATGACGATGCGATCCGTGCGATCCGCCTGTTCGCCAGCAAGATGGCTGAATCCTGCGTTGAGGGTGGTCAGCGGCGCAAAGACAAAAAACAGACCGAAGCAGAAGGCAAGGACGAGCCGACTGTCAAGGCGGCTCCTGCCGCAGTGACTCCTGCCGCAGTCGCTCCGGTTGTGGTCGATGCTGCTCCTGCTCCTGCAGTTGAAGCCGCTCCGGCTGCCACCGAGGAAGCACCTGTGGCAAGTGAGAAAACTCCTGCTGCTGAGTAATTTCCGGTAGACTGAAAAGATCATAAGTGTAATGGCCTGCGGCCGGGCCTCGGTCCGGCCGTTGGTTTACAGAATCTGAATATAACGGGCGAAAGCCTGTCACAACTATGGAGGAAATGACGTGAGTATTACAGCAGCGATGGTATCTGAACTGCGTAAAAAAACTGGCGCAGGTATGATGGACTGCAAAAAGGCTTTGACCGAGACCGCTGGTAACATGGGCGAAGCAGTCGATTTTCTGCGTAAAAAGGGCCTTTCCGCCGCGGCGAAAAAATCTGGCCGGGTGGCTGCTGAAGGGATGGTAGCCGCCGGTTCCGAAGGGAGCGTCGGGGCCTTGGTTGAAGTAAATGCCGAAACCGATTTTGTTGCCAAAAACGATGCTTTTCAAGGTTTTGTTGCAGGGATTCAGACGGTTGTCCGGGAGAATGAAGTCGTCGATATCGAAGCGTTGAAGGCTCTGCCATATCCTGGCACTGACCGCAGTGTCGCAGAAGAACTGACCCACCAGATCGCCACGATTGGCGAAAATATGAATATCCGTCGTCTGGCACGTGTCGATGCCGGGCAGGGCGTGGTCACCTCTTACGTTCATGGCGGCGGCAAGATCGGTGTTCTGGTTGAACTGCAGACGGCATCAACCGATGCCAAGGTTGCAGAACTTGGACGGCAGATTGCCATGCATGTTGCGGCAGCCGCTCCCCAATACCTGCAGCGCGATGATGTCCCTTCGGCTGTGGTTGACAAAGAAAAAGAGATTATGCGGGTTAAGGCTCTCGATAGCGGCAAACCGGAAAATATTGTTGAAAAGATCATCATCGGTCAGATCAACAAATACTTCGGAGAAGTCTGCCTGCTTGAGCAGGCATTTGTGATCGATCCGGATCAGAAGGTCGGCAAAATAGTTGACGCTCTGGGCAAAGAGCTGGACACTGAAATCAAGCTGAACAGCTATGTCCGTTTTCAGCTTGGCGAAGGGATCGAAAAGAAAGAGGACGATTTTGCAGCCGAGGTTGCTGCTTTAAGTAAGTAATTATCTGACCCTGCAGGAGCTGACGTGGCTGAAAAGTATCAACGTATTCTTCTCAAACTGAGCGGTGAGGCCTTGGCCGGTGATCAAGGCTACGGTATTGATCCTGATGTGATTACCGGTATCGCGGCCGAGATCAAGGAAGTGAACGATCTCGGCGTGCAGGTGGCGCTGGTGATCGGCGGCGGCAATATTTTTCGTGGGCTGGCGGCATCATCCAAGGGGATGGATCGTGCCAGCGCCGATTACATGGGGATGTTGGCCACGGTGATGAACAGCCTGGCGATGCAGGATGCTCTGGAAAAACAGGGCGTGGTCACCCGGGTGCAGTCGGCGATCGAAATGCAGCAGATTGCTGAACCCTACATCCGGCGCCGCGCGGTCCGTCACCTGGAAAAGGGGCGCGTGGTTATTTTCAGTGCCGGAACCGGTAATCCGTATTTCACCACCGATACGGCCGCCAGTTTGCGGGCGATGGAGATCAACGCTGAGGTCATCCTCAAGGCGACCAAGGTGGATGGTGTTTATACCGCCGATCCAAAAAAGGACAGCACTGCGGTCAAGTTGTCGACCCTGACCTATCTGGAGGTTCTGCAGAAAGGGTTGCAGGTGATGGATGCCACGGCGACTTCGCTCTGCATGGATAATGATTTGCCGATGATTATTTTTGATATGACTTGCCGAGGCAATATCAAAAAAGTTGTCCTCGGCGAGCAAATCGGGACCATAGTCAAGGGAGGTGACGCTGATGATCGCTGAAGTTCTGAGTGATGCCCGGACTGCAATGGATAAAGCGGTCAAGGCACTGAAGAAAGAGATGACCAAGGTTCGCACCGGGCGGGCGTCGACATCCCTGCTTGATGATGTCCGGGTAGACTATTACGGTGTGCCGACCCCTTTGAGTCAGGTGGCGACCCTGTCGGCTCCTGAACCGCGTCTGATTACCGTGCAGCCTTGGGAGAAGAACCTGCTTCCCGATATTGAAAAGGCGCTTTTCAAAGCGGATCTCGGCCTGACGCCATCTTCGGATGGTCAGCTGATCCGTCTGCCGGTTCCGGCTCTGACCGAGGAGCGGCGGCGGGAAATGGCCAAGATCATCAAACGGATGGGTGAAGAGACCAAGGTTTCTGTGCGCAGCGCCCGGCGTGAAGCCAATGACACTTTGAAAATGCTGGAAAAAGAGAAAGAGATTACCGAAGACGATCTCAAACGCACAGAGAAAGAGGTTCAGCAGCTGACCGACAAATTTGTCGGTACCATCGATTCTGTGGTGGAAAATAAAGAAAAGGAAGTTATGGAAGTCTGATTTCCATAAAATCAATTTTTCAACAGGAGGATTTAGATGAAAATCACTGATGAGTGTATCGCCTGTGGTACCTGTGTCGACGCCTGCCCGCTCGGTGCTATTGTAGAAGACGGTGACGTCTACACAATTACCGATGAGTGTACTGATTGTCGTGCCTGTGTTGATAGTTGTCCGGTTGATGCCATCGTTGACTGATTGAGCCTTTGTGTCGGTTGTTAAAGGGTGTCCTGCTGGGCACCCTTTTTTTATGGCGAAATTGTAGCTTTCCAACCTTGCCGTTCTGACAATAAACATGCTATTTTTCATCCTTATGCTTTTGCGACAACTATTTACTGGAATCTGCTGATGGTAGCTCATTCAACGATAAAGAACGTCCCGCCATTAAATCATTTGGCGATTATCATGGACGGCAACGGCCGCTGGGCCAAGCAGCAAGGTTTGCCACGGGTTGCCGGACACCATCAGGGTGTACAGACCGTAACGCGGATCGTTGATGAGTGTATCAGCCATGGCATCGCTTACCTGAGTCTGTTTGCTTTCAGTTCCGAGAATTGGGGGCGTCCGCAGCCGGAGGTGGATGCCCTGATGGGGTTGTTGCTGCAATTCCTTGCCTCACAGCGCCAACGGATGCTCGATGGCGGGATTCGTCTTCGGGTGATCGGTGATCGCCGCCGTTTGAGCGATTCCGTGCGTGCGGCACTCGCCACCACCGAGGAGGAAACCAGAGCCGGAAGCTGCTTGACGTTGGTGCTGGCTCTTTCCTACGGCGGTCGTGACGAGATTGTCCGTGCGGCGCAGAAAATTGCCGAACAAGCAGCTTTGGGGCTTGTCGATTTTAAAACTTTGGACAATAAACAGTTTTCGACTTTTCTCGATACCACCGATATCCCGGAACCGGATCTGCTGATCCGCACCAGCGGCGAGATGCGGATCAGTAATTTTCTGCTCTGGCAGTCCGCTTACGCGGAGCTCTATTTTACTGATGTTCTTTGGCCCGATTTTGATGCTGCTGAGCTACAGCGGGCCATCGATGATTATCAATGCCGCAAGCGCAGATTCGGTTTGACTGACGATCAGTTGCAACCTGTCTCTGTGACTGACGACAAGGAGATAACCAATTAAACAGCGCCTCTTGACAGCAGCGTTTGCTTTGCCGCTCCTGTGCCTGCTCATCGCGTTTGCCAATCCTGCAATTTTTTGTCTGTTTGTGTCATTGGTCCTGTTTCTCGGTCTGTTCGAGTTCAACCGGATGGGACTGGCTGGTGAGCAGCGAGCAGAACAGATCGGTGCTGCGTTTGCCGGAACGCTGGTTGCTCCGCTGTTGTACTATCAACAGGCTGAGTTGCTGCTGGCGCTGTTGATGGCAATTTTCCTGCTGCTTGCCTTGCTGTTTCTGTATAACCTGCCGCCGATCGATAAATTTCAGGGTCGTTTCGGCTGGCTCTGCCTGGGCCTGCTCTACCTGCCGCTGTTGCTCGGCCATCTGATTCCGTTGCGGATGCTGGCGGAAGGGCGCGAATGGATCTTCCTGACCCTGATGGTGATCATGGGTTGTGATAGCTTTGCCTACTTTGTCGGCAGCAAATTCGGCAAACGAAAACTTTATCCCGCGGTCAGCCCCAACAAGAGCATTGAAGGGGGGATCGGCGGCTTGTTCGGTTCCGTTTTGGCGGTGTTGATTGCTCGCGCAACCTTTCTGCCGACCATCGGCATTGTCGATGCGGTCCTGATCGGTCTGTTGCTTGGGGTGGCGGGGCAGTTGGGAGATCTGTTCGAATCTCTGTTGAAGCGCGCCTGCAAGGTGAAAGATTCAGGAACTATGATCCCGGGGCATGGCGGTATCCTGGATCGACTGGACAGTTTGCTGTTTGCGTTTCCGCTTGTTTATTACATCGCCAGATACGCTTACGGCGGATGACAGGACCTATGAAGAATCTGACCATACTCGGCTCCACCGGTTCGATCGGTGTCAGCACCTTACAGATCGTTGAGAGCTTTCCCGACGCCTACCGGGTTGTTGCGCTGACGGCCGGGAACAATATTGATTTGCTGGTTGAGCAGGTCTGTAAGTTTCGGCCGCAGCTGGTTGCGGTAGTCAGTGAGCAAGGGGCAGAGCGGTTGGCAAAACGTCTCCAGGGGCAGGATGTCGAGATCCTCTCCGGCGTCGAGGGGCTGATCCGCTGTGCGACTCATGACGCAAGCGATATGGTGGTTGCGGCGATTGTCGGCGCGGCCGGTCTGGTGCCGACCATGGCAGCAATCAAGGCGGGCAAAGATATCGCGCTGGCGAATAAAGAAACCCTGGTGACCGCCGGTTCGCTGGTGATGGATGAGGTCGCTCGACAGGGTGTCACCATGATTCCGGTCGACAGCGAACATTCGGCGGTTTTTCAATCGCTGGCCGGGCAGCGCAGCGAAGATGTCCGCCGGATCATCCTGACGGCATCCGGCGGCCCGTTTCGTCAGCACAGTCTGCAGCAGCTGAAAAGTGTAACCCCGGCCGATGCGCTGGCCCATCCGAACTGGAACATGGGGAACAAGATTTCCATCGACTCGGCAACCATGATGAACAAAGGACTTGAGGTTATCGAGGCCTGCTGGTTGTTCAACCTTCCTGCTGAGCAGGTTGCGGTGCATATCCATCCTGAAAGCATTATCCACTCGATGGTAGAATACAAAGATGGTGCGGTGCTGGCGCAGCTTGGTGTGCCCGATATGAAAACCCCGATCGCCTATGCGCTCTCCTGGCCGCAGCGTTTGCCGCTGGATCTGCAACCGCTGGATTTGTGCCGGGCGGAAAAATTGACCTTTGCCGAGCCGGACTTGGAGCGTTTCCCTTGTCTGCAGCTGGCCTACCAGGCGTTCGCTGCAGGTGGTACCGTTCCGGCAGTGATGAACGCTGCCAATGAGGTTGCGGTAGAGGCATTTTTGCAGCAGCGGCTGGATTTTCTCGGTATTCCGAAGGTGATCGAGCAGGTTGTTGCTCGCCACCAGCGGGAAGAGTTGGTCGCTATCGACAAGGTTCTGCAGGCTGATTTAGCGGGACGACAGGAGGCACGGAACTTGATTCGTGAAGGACTTAAATGATGACCATTATCGCAGGCATTTTGATGCTCGGTGTGCTGGTTTTTGTTCATGAGCTGGGACACTTCTGGGTTGCCAAGTTTTGTGGCGTGAAGGTTTTGAAATTTTCCCTCGGTTTCGGCCCCAAACTGCTCTCCCGGCAGTGGGGTGAGACTGAGTATCTGATCTGCGCGATCCCGCTCGGCGGTTACGTGCAGATGCTCGGCGAAGGTGGCGGAGAACAGGGTGAAGAAGCGGAATTAACCGCGGAGGAGATCCCGCGCTCGTTTGCTCATAAACCGATTTCCCAACGACTGGCAATTGTTTCTGCCGGGCCGATTATGAACCTGCTGTTGCCGCTGGTGGTGTTGCCGATCTCCTTTATGATCGGTGTGCAGATCCCGACCTACGTAGAGCAACAGCCCTGCATCGGTTATGTGGTTCCGGCAACCGCTGCTGCCGACAGCGGGTTTGTTGCCGGTGATTGCATCCTTGCGGTCAACCGGCAACCGGTTGATAGTTGGAGCGATACCAATAAATCCTTTGTTACCAATGCCGGCGAAGCCTTGACCTTCGAGGTGCTGCGTAGCGGTCGAAGCGTAGAACTACAGGTGGCTGAAGAGAATAACAGCCTTGAAGGTCTGCAGGCACTGGGTTTGTTGCCGCAGCAACTTGCCCGGGTCGGTGGTCTGCAGCCGGGCATGCCGGCAGAAAAGGCCGGGATTGTTGCCGGCGACCTGATTCTGCAGATCGGTGATACTGAAATCGTTTCCTGGTATGACCTCAAGACGGTGATTCAGTCGGTCGGGCAGAGTCCTGTCCAGGTATTGTTGGAGCGTGACGGAGAAAGTCTGAGCGTCGAACTGGTGCCGGAACAACGTGAAGATGAGGGCGATTTTCTGATCGGGATTGCCCCGATGCGTGATTCAACACTGCAGCGTTTCGGTTTTGTCGATGCCGTTCAAGAAGGCGCGACGCGGACCTGGGAGCTGATCGAGCTGACTGTTGTCTTTGTGCAAAAACTTTTCACCGGCAGTGTCTCGGCAAAAAATATCGGCGGACCGATTACCGTTGTGCAGGTTGCCGGGCAGGCTGCCCAGACCGATCTGGCGGCAATCTTTTCGGTTTTGGCGTGCATTTCGATCCAACTGGGTATCCTCAACCTGTTACCGATCCCGATTCTGGACGGGGGCCATATCCTGTTCTATCTGGTTGAGTTGATTATCCGTCGGCCGGTGTCGGTACGGGCTCGGGAGATGGCGCAACAGGTCGGCATGGCGATGTTGCTGATGCTGATGGTTCTGGCTTTCTATAATGACATTGTCCGCTTGTGGCCGGGTTGAGCCGTTTTGATTGAGAATTCGCCTAAAATTCTGGCTGTTGACAGCTCATCGATGACCGGCAGCGTAGCGCTCTGTCAGGGTGAGCGGTTGATTGCCGAGTCACTGTTGAACGTGCGCAGCACCCACAGCGAAAAGCTGCTTAAGCAGATCGATCTGCTGTTGGCTGAAGCCGGTTGGCAGCCGGCTGATCTTGATCTGTTGGCGGCGGTGACCGGACCCGGTTCCTTTACCGGCTTGCGGATCGGCATTGCTACCGTCAAAGGGCTTGCACAAATCATCGACAAACCGGTCGTCGGGGTTTCTTCGCTGGAAATGCTGGCGATGAACCTGCCGCTCTGTTCCGTGCCGATCTGTGCCTTTCTTGATGCGCGCAAGCAAGAGGTTTATTCTCAGCTTTTTCAGTGGGGTAAGCAGGGCCCGGTTGCAGTCGGAACTGCTCAGGTTCTGCCTCCTGAGCGGCTGTTGCGACAATTGAGCGGCCCGGTTGCACTGGTCGGTGATGCTGTGCCACTTTACCGGTCTTTGATTGACGAGATCCTTGGACCGGCAGCGTTGCTGCCGGTGATGACCGCACATCAGCCGCGGGCCGCGCAGGCCGCCTGGCTGGCTTGGCGTGACGATCAACAGGGACAGGCCGGGACCGCAGAAGAATTGCTGCCGACCTATATCCGCCCTTCCGATGCGGAACTGAATCGGTCCCAAAACTAATCCTGGCCAAAACGTTGTTCCGTATTGACAATTTTAAGTCGGTTTGTTTATCTATAAGTAAGCTTTTCAGCTGTTAATTCCTACCCGCAGGAGGTGCCGATGGACATTGATCAGAATGTATTGCAAACTCTTCTCGATAGTAACTCCCGCTTTCGTAAGCTCTATGAAGAACACATTTTTTTCGAAAAACAATTATACGAGTATGAAAAAAAATCCTTTCTTTCACCACAAGAACAGCAGGAGAAAAATAAGGTGAAAAAAATGAAACTGTCGGGCAAGGATGAGATGGAAAGAATTCTCCACACCGTGACGGCCTGATTTCGATAGCAGAAAGACCGATAAGTTTTATACCGCAAAGGGTTTAAGCAGAGGCTTAAGCCCTTTGCTGTATTTTACTGTCGGTTGAACCCAGCAGATAGGACAGACTCTTATGAGTAAACTACGTAGCGATGCAATCACCAAAGGTTTTGAACGGACCCCCCACCGAGCGCTGCTGAAAAGTACCGGCGTGCCGAATGAGCAGATGGACAAGCCGTTTATCGGCATTGCCTCCTCATTTACCGACCTGATCCCTGGTCACATCGGGATGCGCGACCTGGAGCGGTTTATCGAAAAGGGGGTCCACAGCGGCGGCGGCTACTCCTTTATCTTCGGCATTCCCGGTGTCTGTGACGGTATCGCCATGGGCCACAAGGGGATGCACTACTCACTGCCGACTCGCGAACTGATCGCCGACATGGTTGAGTCGGTCGCCGAGGCCCATCGACTTGACGGCTTGGTTCTGCTGACCAACTGCGACAAAATTACCCCCGGGATGTTGATGGCTGCCGCTCGGCTCGATATCCCCTGTATTGTGGTTACCGCCGGCCCTTCGCAGACCGGTTCCGGGCGCGAAGGAAAACGTTTCTCCTTTGTCACCGATACCTTTGAGGCGATGGGCCAATACAAGGCCGGGGTGATCGACGAACAGCAGTTGATGGTGTGCGAGGACAGCGCCTGTCCGACCGCCGGATCCTGTCAGGGTTTGTTCACCGCCAACACCATGGCGATCCTCACCGAAACCATGGGGATGAGCCTGCCCCGCTGCGCTACCGCCTCTGCGGTCTCTTCCCTGAAACGGCGGATTTCTTTTGCCTCCGGGGAGAAGATTGTCGAGCTGGTGCGCAACAATGTCACGCCGCGTCAGATCATGACCCGTGCGGCCTTCGAAAATGCTGTCCGTGTCGACCTGGCCCTCGGCGGATCGAGCAATACCGTCCTGCACCTGCTGTCGATCGCCCATGAAGCGGGGGTTGAGCTGCCGCTCGAACTGTTTGATGAACTTGGTCGCAGCACCCCGCAACTGGCATCGATGAACCCGGGTGGTATCCACTTTATGGAAGATCTCGATGCCGCCGGCGGGGTGCCCGCAGTCCTCTATCAGTTGCGCGATCGGATCGCCGACAATCCGACCCTGCTCGGGCCGAGCATCAGGCAGATTGTCGAGTCGGTCGCCAGCGTTGATGAAGAGGTGATTCATCCGGTCAGCGACCCGGTGCGTCCGGAAGGTGGCATCGCCATCCTGAAAGGCAATCTGGCCCCGGAAGGTGCGGTCGTCAAGCAGTCGGGCGTGTCGGAGCAGATGATGAATTTCAGCGGCAAGGCGCGTTGCTACGATTCGGAAGAGGCGGCAATGGCGGCGCTGATGGGCGGGCAGGTGACCGCCGGTGACGTCGTGGTGATTCGCTACGAGGGGCCGAAGGGCGGACCCGGTATGCGTGAAATGCTGGCGCCGACGGCAACCCTGATGGGGCTTGGCCTGGGCGACAGCGTGGCGCTGATTACCGACGGCCGCTTCTCCGGCGGTACCCGGGGACCCTGTATCGGGCATATCTCTCCAGAGGCTGCTCAGGGTGGACCGATTGCCCTGATCGAAGATGGCGACCCGATTGTTCTCGACATTCCCAATCGGAGTTTGACGCTCGATCTGTCGGACGCGGTTCTGGCCGAGCGGCGCAGTCAATGGCAAGCCCCCGAGCCGAAGATCAAGACCGGCTGGCTGGCCCGTTATGCTAAGGTGGTCACCAACGCCGGGACCGGGGCAATCTGCAGCGCTGATTGATTTTCGATCCTATAACCTAATCAAAGACTTGATTGACACCAAGAGCTCCAAGAGCACCAAGAGGGGCAATATGCTTTATGGTTAGGTTTCTGTGGTGCTCTTGGCGACTTGGTGGCAACTCAGCCTTTGTTTGTTTTAGGATCGTTGATTTTTGACTCTGTGGAGCGTTAAACTCCTTTTTTCCGTTGGCAGTGGTTGATCGGGCTTTTTCACTGCCGGTATTTCATGTTTTTGCGAGAGACCTACGCTGTTATGCAGAAGGGGAAAACCAGGTGGAATTGACCGGATCACAAATCTTACTCGAGAGTTTGCAGAAAGAGGGAATCGAAACCGTCTTCGGTTATCCGGGCGGCGCTGTTATCAATATTTATGATGACCTGTTCGACTCTCCGATTGAGCATATCCTGAATCGGCATGAGCAGGCAGCGGTTCACGCCGCCGATGGTTATGCCCGTTGCACCGGCAAGGTCGGGGTGGTGATTGCCACCAGCGGACCCGGTGCGACCAACACGGTTACCGGTATCGCCACTGCCTACATGGACTCAATCCCGTTGGTGGTGATTACTGGTCAGGTGCCGACTCCGCTGATCGGCAATGACGCCTTTCAGGAAGCGGATATGTGCGGTATCACCCGTCCCTGTACCAAGCACAACTTTCTGGTTCAGGATATCCGTGACTTGGCCCGGACCATCAAGGAGGCCTTCTATATCGCCCGGACCGGACGTCCAGGACCGGTATTGATCGATTTTCCGAAGGATATCCAGGTCCAGAAACACAGGTTCAGCTATCCCGATAAGGTTGAAATGCGCGGCTACAAACCGACCTACGCCGGGAACAGCCGGCAGATCAGCAAAGCGGCAAAGATGATTCTAAAAGCACGGCGGCCGGTGCTCTATGTCGGCGGCGGTATCAACCTGTCTGCTGCTAACGATGAGTTGCTCAAGATAGCTGAACTGACTCAGACCCCGGTCACCACCACCTTGATGGCGATGTCCGGCTTCCCGCAGCGGCATCCGCTGGCGTTGGGGATGCTCGGCATGCACGGCACCTTTTATGCCAATATGTCGGTCACCGAATGTGATCTGTTGATCGCGGTCGGTGCGCGCTTTGACGATCGGGTTACCGGCCGGATCGACAGTTTCGCCAGTAAGGCGAAAGTGATCCATATCGATATCGATCCGACCTCGATCAAAAAAAATGTTGCTGCCGATTTGCCGATCGTCGGTGATTTGAAGGATGTCTTGAGCAAGCTGTATGTCAAGCTGAACGAAAATCCTGATGACTTGCAGAGTCTGGTGAAGGGGACGGCTGATTGGCGAGGAAATATCGATGCGTGGAAGCAGCAACACCCGATGTCATACCAGGCCTCTGAGTCGCTGATCAAGCCGCAGTTTGTTATCGAAAAAATTCGCGAACTGACAGCTGACGATGCCATCATCTCTACTGAGGTCGGCCAGCACCAGATGTGGACCGCGCAGTTCTTCCAGTTCAGTCAGCCGCGTACCTTTTTGACCTCCGGCGGTTTGGGCACCATGGGCTTCGGTCTGCCCGCGGCGCTCGGCGCACAGGTCGCATTTCCTGATCGACAGGTCATCGATATCTCCGGTGATGGTTCTTTTCAAATGAACTCGCAGGAGCTGGCTACGCTGGTGCAATATCGGTTGCCGGTGAAGATTGCCATTCTCAACAACAATTTCCTCGGCATGGTCCGCCAGTGGCAGCAGATGTTTTTTGACAAGCGTTACAGTCAGACCTGCATGGAGCTGCCGATCGATTTTGTCAAATTGGCCGAAGCCTACGGGGCAACCGGCCTGCAGGCAACCAAGGTTGAAGATGTTGAGAAAACCATCAAGCAGGCGCTGGAGACTCCCGGCCCGGTATTGATGGAATTCAAAGTTGCGCGCGAAGAGAATGTGCTGCCGATGGTTCCGGCGGGCAAGGGGATTCACGAAATGGTTTTGGCGTCCTGATCGATGCCTGTACGCTTATCGCTGGCTGATTCCGGCCGGGAGGAGTTGAAGATGAAACATACAATTTCGGTGTTGGTGGAGAATGAATTCGGGGTGTTGTCGCGGATTTCCGGGCTGTTTTCCGGCCGTGGTTTTAACATAGAAAGTCTCTCGGTCGCTCCGGCCATGGAAGAGGGGATCTCGCGGATGACCCTGGTTACCACCGGTGACGACCGGGTTCTGGAGCAGATCAACAAGCAACTGAACAAACTGATCTCGACCATCAAAGTGATCGATTTTACCGGTGAGGATTATGTTGAGCGCGAACTGGCGCTGATCAAGGTGAGTGCTGAAGCCGAATCGCGGGCCGAAGCGCTGCGGATTGTCGATATCTTTCGGGCCAAGGTGGTTGATGTGACTGCAAAGTCGTACACGATCGAGATTACCGGTGCTCCGGTAAAGGTCAATGCTTTGCTGGAACTGCTGCGACCGATGGGGATTAAAGAGGTGGTTCGTTCCGGTCCGGTGGTAATCGGTCGTGGCGCAAAAGGGGTTGCCGCGTAGCTTGAATCAAGCCCAGTTGTTCATGGCTGAATGGTTTTGCTTCACCTGATCGGATTGTGTTATAAGGTTTGACCTTTTAACTGACATGCGACAATCTTTCTGAACTTGAAGGGGCAGTGTCAGCGCTGTCCTTTTAAATGTATTTTTGGAGAAAATATCTGATGCAAAACCAGAATCAGCCGATTGCAAAAGAGGGCTATCCCTTTATTGCTCTGTTCGCTTTTATCACGCTGGTCTTCGCTCTTCTCGACTGGGGGTTTCTCACTCTACTGCTGCTGGCATTGACCCTGTTCACGATCTATTTCTTTCGCAACCCGGAACGGGTGATTCCTGAAGGGGATGATCTGGTCGTTGCTCCGGCCGACGGTAAAGTGATTTTTGTCGGTGAGATTCAGGAAGATCGTTACTTCAAGGAGCGGGTGACCAAGGTCAGTATTTTTATGAACGTTTTCAATGTGCATGTCAACCGGGTTCCATGCAATGGTAAGGTTGTCGATATGTACTATCAAAAGGGCGAGTTTCTCAATGCTTCACTCGATAAAGCTGCCAATTGCAACGAGCAGGCGGGAATTCTGCTGGAAGCCGATAACGGCAAGCAGCTTCTGTTTGTGCAGATTGCCGGTCTGGTGGCGCGGCGGATTGTCACCTACCCGCTGATCGGCGATCTGCTTAAGCGCGGTATGCGTTACGGCCTGATCCGCTTCGGTTCGCGGGTAGATATCTATTTCCCGAAGGGGAGCGATGTTCAGGTCACGCTCGGCGAACAGACCGTTGCCGGTGAAACTATTCTGGGGACACTCTCTTGACCGATCCTGTCAAAAGCGATAAACGGGAAAACCTGCGCAAGGGGGTTTACCTGCTGCCGAATCTGATTACCGCAGGCAGTATGTTTGCCGGGTTTTATGTGATCATTGCCTCGACCGATGGCAACTTCGTCCGTGCCGCCTGGTTTATTCTGCTTTCGGCAATCCTGGACGGTCTGGACGGCAAGGTTGCGCGGATGACCGGGACCACCAGCAAGTTCGGTGTTGAACTCGATTCGCTGGCTGATGTCATCGCTTTCGGTGTTGCGCCGGGAGTGTTGATGTACACCTGGGCGCTCAAACCGTTTGGCAAGCTCGGTTGGCTGGCGGCGTTTCTCTACGTGGTCTGTGGGGCATTACGCCTGGCTCGATTTAACGTCCAGGTCTCAACGGTGGAATCAAGGCGCTTTATCGGCCTGCCGATTCCGGCCGCGGCCTGCATTGTTGCGACCTGCGTGTTACTGTTTTTCGAACTGGGCGGCACCGGTACGATCAAGATGTTCTCTGTGGTCCTGCTGGTATTTCTGCTGGCTTTTCTGATGGTCAGTAATATCAAGTACTTTTCCCTTAAAGATCCGGACCTGTTCAAACGTCAGCCGTTTATGCTGCTGGTCTTCGCGATTATGACCTTGATTGTCATTGTTGCCCGACCGGAAATTATGCTGTTTGTTATCGGTATGGTTTATATGGCTTCCGGTCCGCTCGGTTACATGTTTAATCGCCGCCGTAAGCAGGCGGCTGAAGGTGCAGCTAAGGTCGATACTAAACCCTGATTTTTTTGTTGGATAAGATTCAAGTTTGTGATGATCGAACATCGCCCAGTTTTGCCGGGTTCTCCGGAAAACTGCTTGACTTGGCAGCCTTTTTCCGGTTGAATCCCGTGTTAAGTGAAAAGCAATGAAGAGGAGTAGTAAGCGTTCACTTCCGTTCAAGAGAACCGGCGGTCGCTGCAAGCCGGTACGGAACACGCTGAACTCGCCTTGGAGCTGCAGGGATGAAGCCGCACCGGCCAGTTTCTGTCGTGAGCCTGCGTAAAGGGATAAACAAGGATCTTGCCGCAACCGGGCAGGGTTGAATCAGGGTGGTACCGCGAAGCGTTCAAGCTCTCGCCCCTGTTCCAGGGCGGGGGCTTTTTATGTTTTAAGCGGTAGAAAGGGGGTGGTTCTGTGGAATCTGACCTGAGTGACCTACAACGAGGATCTCTGACAGCCACATTTGCAGTGAGAAGAACTGTCCCGATCGACCGAAGGGCACCGGAACTTGAAAGGAATATGCCATGAGTCAAAAAGAGCAAATCATTATTTTTGATACCACCTTGCGCGACGGCGAGCAGTCCCCTGGCGCCAGCATGAATATTGAAGAAAAATTACGCATCGCCCACCAGCTTGAGCGGTTGAATGTCGATGTCATAGAAGCCGGTTTTCCGATCGCCTCCGATGGTGATTTTGCTGCAGTGAAAAAGATCGCCCAGACAATCAAGGGACCGCAGATCGCCGGTCTCTCCCGGGCCAACGACATGGATATAGACCGAGCCTGGGAAGCGTTGAAGTACGCCGGAGAGCGTGGTCGCATCCATACCTTTATTGCCACCAGCGCTATCCATATGGAACATAAGCTGAAGATGAGCGAGCAGCAGGTGCTCGATACCGCCGTCGCTGCCGTTAAACGTGCGGCTGGCTATACGCCGAACGTTGAGTTTTCGGCCGAGGACGCCGCCCGGACCCGTTTGCCTTTCCTTGCCCAAGTGATCGAGGCGACCATCGAGGCCGGTGCGACCACCGTCAACATCCCGGATACCGTCGGCTATACGATCCCGACAGAATACTTTAATATTATCAGTTACTTGAAGGAGAACGTCAGTAATATAGACCAGGCGATCATCTCGGTTCACTGTCATAATGATCTCGGCCTGGCGGTCTCCAATTCACTGTCCGCAGTACAGGCCGGTGCCCGTCAGGTTGAGTGCACCATCAATGGTATCGGTGAACGGGCCGGTAATTGTTCTCTTGAGGAAGTAGTCATGACCCTGCGTACCCGGCATGACATCCTCCCTTTTACCACCGTTGTCGCGACCGAGCAGATCATCCCTTCGAGCAAATTGCTGTCGACGATTACCGGCATTCAGGTGCAGCAGAACAAAGCGATCGTCGGTGCCAACGCCTTGCCCACGAGGCCGGGATTCACCAGCATGGCATGTTGATGAACACCGAGACCTACGAGATTATGACCCCGGCATCGGTCGGTCTTAACCAGAGCAAGTTGGTTCTCGGCAAACATTCCGGGCGTCACGCTTTTATCGATCGCTTGAAGATCCTCGGCTACGACCTGACCAGGGAAGAGATTCAAAAGGCCTTTATTCGTTTCAAGGCGTTAGCCGACATGAAGAAGGAGATCTTCGACGAAGATCTTGATGCCATCGTCGCCGATGAGGTGTTGCGGGTGAGCGAAAGCTTCAAGCTGTTGCAGATGAATGTCAGCTCCGGGTCCTTCGCTGCGCCGACCGCCACCGTGGAGATGGAGATCAACGGCAAGGTGAAGAAGACTGCAGTGCTGGGGGATGGTCCGGTTGACGCGACCTTTAAAGCGATCAAGAAGCTGACCAAGAGCAAGGATCTGTTGCTCAACTTCTCGGTCGGTGCGATTACCGGCGGCACCGATGCGCAAGGGGAGTGCACCGTTCGTCTGCAGAATGCCGAAGGGCGCGCGGTGCTCGGGCAGGGCGCGCATCCGGACATTATTGTCGCCAGCGCCAAGGCTTATATCAATGCACTGAATAAAATCGCCTGCGTCACCAAGCGGATGCAGGGTACGGTTTGACGGAAAGTAACTTCAAAACCGTAATGGATGGCCTCGCGCTGCCCAATCCAAGGGCCGCATAAACCCATCCATGGGGCTTGACTGTCGCCATCCAGGCGACAGTCACCCTTGAAGTGGGCAGCCCGAGGCCATCTGGCTGAATAGTTTACGATGAAGATTAATTATAGATAGATTTATAGGAGAATTCATGGGTAAGACGTTAGCTGAAAAAATATTTGACGCCCACCTTAAAGACGAGCCGTTCCCCGGCACCAAGGTGCTCAGCCTCGACCGGGTGCTCTGTCACGAAATTACGACACCGGTGGCAATCGCCGACCTGGTCTGGCGGAATAAGGATCGGGTTTTTGACCGGGATAAGATCAAGGTGGTCATCGATCACGTACCCCCCTCCAAGGACAGCAAAACCGCGACCCAGGCAAAGATCCTGCGGGAGTGGGCACGCCGTCATGAGATCCCCGATTTCTTCGATGTCGGTCACAACGGCGTCTGCCACGCGATCTTTCCGGAGAAGGGCTACATCCGCCCCGGTTTTACTGCAATCATGGGAGACAGTCACACCTGTACTCACGGTGCCTTCGGCGCCTTTGCCGCCGGCGTCGGGACCACCGATCTGGAGGTCGGCATCCTCAAAGGGGTCTGTGCCTTTCGCGAACCCACGACGATCCGGGTCAATTTGAATGGTGAACTGCCTGCGGGCGTTTACGCCAAGGATGTGATCCTCTATGTTATCGCCCAGTTGGGGGTTAACGGCGCAACCGACCGAGTGATCGAATTTCGCGGTCCGATCGTTGAGCAGATGAGTATGGAAGCGCGGATGACCCTCTGCAATATGGCCATCGAAGCGGGGGGGACTTGCGGGATCTGCATGCCGGATATGACCACGGTCGACTATCTCTGGTCGTTCATTCAGGCTGAGTTTGCCAGCAAGGAAGCAGCGCTGGCCGACTACCGCAAGTGGGTTTCCGACGCTGACGCGGTTTACGACCGGGTCATGGATATCGATGTCTCCGTTCTGGAACCGCAGGTGACCTTCGGCTACAAGCCGGATTGCGTCAAGCCGGTCAGTGAGATGGCAGGCACCCCGGTTGATCAGATCTATATCGGCACCTGCACCAATGGCCGGATTGAGGATCTGCGTCAGGCTGCCGCTGTACTGAAGGGAAAGAAGGTTGCCGATTCGGTGCGCGGTATCGTCTCTCCGGCGACGCCGAAGATTTTCAGCCAGGCGCTTGAAGAGGGGATCATCAAGGTTTTCATGGATGCCGGCTTCTGCGTCACTAACCCGACCTGCGGCGCCTGCCTGGGGATGAGCAACGGTGTGCTGGCCGAAGATGAAGTCTGCGCCGCGACCAGTAACCGCAACTTCAACGGCCGGATGGGCAAGGGCGGTATGGTGCACCTGATGAGCCCGTCGACCGCTGCTGCGACCGCTATTACTGGTGTGATCACCGATGCCAGAACCCTCTAATCGGGGCAAGGAGATTTAAGTATGCAGAAAAAATTTGGTGGATCGGCAATCTTCCTCGACCGCTCCGATATCAATACCGACGAAATTATTCCGGCCAAGTACCTCACCGAGGTCACTAAGGAGGCTCTGACCCCCTACATCCTTGAAGATCTGACCCTGACGGGTTTCGATCCCAAGGGGGATGCGTTGAAAAACGCCGGGGTGGTGATCTCGCGTGAAAACTTCGGTTGCGGTTCCTCGCGTGAACACGCACCCTGGGTTTTTGAGGTCAACGATGTCCATACCATCATTGCTGAGAGTTACGCCCGGATTTTTCGGCAGAACATGTTCAACTGCGGTATGCTGGCGATTGAACTGCCCAAAGAGGATATCGATCAGTTGATTGCCCTGCAGCAGAACGGCAAGGTAGAGATTGCCGTCGATCTTGAGGGTCAGCAGATTATCGCAACAGCGGGTTGCGAAGAGAAATCGTTCTCTTTTGCGGTCAGTCCGTTCGACAAAGCATTGGTCAACGCCGGTGGCTGGGTCGAGTTTGCCGACGCGCGTTATTGATCTGTAGCATCGAAAAGCTTACGATAAGTGCCGGGAGCAGATGCTCCCGGCTTTTTTTCGTCAAACAACAGAGACTCTTGCAAAAGTCGTCATCCCCGTGAAAACGGGGATCCAGTTCTTTGATCGTCCCCGAGAACTTCTGGATCCCCGCTTGCGCGGGAATGACGGGCACTTGTTTTTTCAGACTTTTGCAAGAGGCTCAACAGAACAGAAAGATATAAGTTATGGATTTTCAATCATTTGAGTTTCACCCCAGTGTTGCCAAAGGCGTCAAAGCCGCAGGCTATGTAACGCCGACGCCGATACAGGCCCAGTCGATCCCGGCAGTGATGCAGGGTGCCGACGTGATGGGGCTGGCGCAGACTGGTACCGGGAAAACCGCAGCATTCGCGCTGCCGATCCTGCACCGGTTGCTGCAGGGTAAGCGGCGTGTTGTTCGCGCCCTGGTCGTCGCACCGACCCGCGAACTGGCAGAACAGATTCACGATGCGATCAATGCCTTGGGTCGTGAGACCGGACTGCGCTGCATCACCGTGTACGGCGGGGTCAACATCAACCCGCAGAAAGCGAAACTGCGGCAGGGCGTCGAAATTGTCGTCGCTTGCCCCGGCCGGCTGCTTGATCATCTGCAGCAGGGGACCATCGATTTGTCACATCTCGAAGTGCTGGTGCTGGATGAGGCCGACCAGATGTTCGATATGGGCTTTTTCCCGGCGATCCGCAAACTGTTGACCCATCTCCCTCGACAGCGGCAAACCCTGCTCTTCTCGGCAACGATGCCCAATGAAATCAGGCGCCTGGCCAACGAGATATTGACCGAACCGGTGACCGTTCAGGTCGGCAATACGGCTCCGGCGACCACTGTCAGCCACGCCATTTACAGCGTACCTCAGCACCTTAAAACCGCCATGTTGCTTGAGCTTCTGCGGCACACCGACACCGAGTCGGTACTGGTCTTTACCCGCACCAAACACCGGGCAAAACGGCTGGCTGAACAGTTGGGTAAAAAAGGTTTCAAGGCCGCCTCCCTGCAGGGGAACCTGTCTCAGAACCGGCGCCGTGAAGCACTCGGCGGCTTTCGGGACGGAACCTTTCAGGTTCTGGTGGCCACCGATATTGCCGCCCGGGGGATCGACGTCAGCCAGATTTCCCACGTGATCAACTACGATATCCCCGATACGCCCGAAGCCTATGTGCATCGTATCGGCCGTACCGGACGGGCTGCCCGTACCGGGGATGCTTTCACCTTGGTCACCGGCGAGGACCGGGCGATGGTCCGGGCGATCGAGAAAGCCCTCGGCAGTTCCATTGAGCGCCGCACCCTGCAGGGATTTGATCTTACGGCACCGGCACCGAAAAAAAGCCAGGAGTTCTCCCGTCCACCCAGAAAACCGGCTCCGGGCAGCGGACCGCGCAGGGTCAAGAAGGCTCTTGCGCAGAAGAAGGGGGAACCCTGGTCGGCCGCCGATTCGGCCAGGGGTGAAAAAGATAAGCAGCAAACGCCTGTCCGGAAGAAAGCTGCCGCTGGCGCTGATAAGCCGCGCAATCGGCGACCGAACCGCTCGCGCAGAAAGACACCGGCCGCTTGAAGTTTATTGTTCCATTACGCTGTAAAAACTATGGACTTTAGTCCAAGTCTTTCAGATGCTACTCATTTTTTGTCATTCCCGCGTAGGCGGGAATCCAGAGGTTATCATGGGGACTGGATCCCCGCATTCGCGAGGATGACGATTGAAGCGGGTTGTGACTTTGCTGGTAAAGGGACTTTCAGTCCCCCTCAAACCTCTGCACTTTAGTGCAGAGTGGTTTAGTATCCGCAGGTAAGCAGAAGTGAGAGGGCCGATGAAGATAATCGATCTACGTAGTGACACGGTGACCAAGCCGACTGCAGCGATGCGTGACGCCATGGTCGGAGCCGAGGTCGGGGATGATGTTTACGGGGAAGATCCTACCGTCAATCGGCTGCAGGAGATGGCTGCCGAGCTGACGGGAAAGGAGGCTGCCCTTTTTGTGCCGAGCGGGACCATGAGCAACCTGATTGCCCTGCTTGCCCACTGTCAGCGCGGTGACGAATATATCGTCGGGCAGCAGGCTCATACCTACAAGTATGAGGGGGGCGGTGCCGCTGTGCTCGGCAGTATTCAGCCGCAGCCTCTGGAATTCGAGCCGGACGGTAGGCTGGATCTGCAAAAGGTCCGGGGTGCGATCAAACCGCAAGATATTCATTTTGCCAACACCCGGCTGTTATGCCTGGAAAACACCCAGGCCGGCAAGGTGCTGCCGCTGGAGTATCAGGCCGAGGCGGCCCAGCTCTGCCGGGATAACGGTCTTGTCCTGCATCTCGACGGGGCGCGGGTCTGCAATGCGGCGGTTGCGCTTAAAGTCTCCCTGGAGGAGATCTGCCGCCATTACGATTCAGTTTCGATCTGTCTGTCGAAGGGCCTTGGCGCACCGGTCGGCTCGCTCCTGGTGGGTGGCCGCGATTTGATCGAAACGGCTCACCGCTGGCGCAAGGTCTGCGGTGGCGGCATGCGCCAGGCCGGAATGATTGCTGGGGCGGGAGTGTTCGCCCTCGGTTCCCAGATGGAGCGGCTGGCGACGGATCACGCCACCGCCCGCCAGCTTGCCGAGGAGTTGTCCGCTATCGAAGAGTTGTCAGTCGACCTGGAGGCTGTCCAGACCAACATGGTCTTTGTTGACTGCGACCAGCAATGGCAGCAGCCACTCAAGGATTTTTTACAGGCGCGCGGCATTCTTATCGGCGGCTATGGCAATCTGCGGCTGGTGACGCATCTTGATGTCGATCCCGCCGATGTTTCTGAAGTGACCGCAGCGTTCAAGGCGTTCTTCGCTGCGTGCTGAACATTTTTTCCTCGAGAAGCCGTTATCTCTCGTCATAAAAAAGCCGATTTTTCTGTTACAATTTTTACAGTGTTTTAAATTTTGACAGGCAGAGAGGCGTTTGCCATGCAACAACAGCAGACTTGTACTATTGATGGCTACCGAATTGCCTATCAGCAATCCGGTGCCGGCGCGCCGCTGTTATTGGTCCATGGGATTACCACCCATTCATTTATCTGGCGTAAAGTCATCCCGCTCCTCAGTCAGTCATTCCAGGTCTTTGCCGTAGATTTATTGGGTTGCGGCAGCTCGGAAAAGCCCCTTGATCAATCTTATTCGCTTAACGAGCATGCCCGACGCCTGGTGGCGTTCATCGACACGATCCCGCTGGAAAGGCCTCATTACATCGGCCATGATTTAGGTGGCGGCATCGGCCAGATTGTGGCGACTCAGTATCCGGAGAAAATAAGCAGTCTCGCTCTGATCAATTCGGTCGGTCACGATTTCTGGCCGGTCCAGCCGATCAGTATTATGCGAACGCCGATTGTCCGACAGTTCTTGATGAGTATTGTTGATCGACGATTATTTCGTGTGATTGTACAACGGGGGCTTTACCACAAAGATCTGTTGACCGATGAGTTGATGGATCTTTTCTGGGAGCCACTCAGCTCTTCGTTGGGACGCAAAGCCTTTCTGCATTTTGCCAAATGTCTGGATAACCACAACCTGACCGACCTCGAAGAAGATCTGCGCCGTTTGCAGCTTCCCGCTTTGATTCTGCGCGGGGATGCAGATCCCTATCTTTCTGCGGCTATCGCTGAGAAACTGCATCGGGAGATCCCTGGCAGCCGTCTGCGACGCATAGCGACCGCATCCCATTACCTGATGGAAGATGAACCGGAATGGACGGCTCGCCAGATCAGCGATTTTATACAGGAGCAGCATGAGCAGCGCTGAGCAGGAAACCGCAGAGTTGCAGGCGCGCCTGCAGGTTCTGGAGCAGGAGAACTCGATGCTGGTCGAGCGCTCCGAGGATTTTCTTCTGCTCGGATTGATTTCGGAAGTGGTCAGTGCCGAAACCGATATCGATGCGATGTTTGCAGCGGTTCTGGAAAAAATAGTCCTGCTTAAAGGGCTGGACCTGTCCGCGATATGTCGTGCTCAAGGCTCCCGTTGGCTGATAGAAAGTTCCTACGATGGACGTGCTGACCGGAATATTGACGGTCACATTTTTCAGCTGCCTGCCGGCATAAAAAAAGCTGCGGATGGTCTTCTGGAAATTTCCGGCCCTGACTGTCCAGCCGTCCTTGGTCCGGATTTTTCGTACATTACAGAAATTTTACTGCTCCCTTTTGCGGTAGAGATCTACGGTTCAGGTTTTTTGCTGCTGGCTGTCGCTAGCGATGATACCGCTGCATTTACTCAATGCCGCAGCTTATTCTGTCGTGCGTTGGATATTCTGATAATGAATGTTTCCAACCGCCTTTTGTTGCAGAAATACCTCGCGGCCAATGCTGCACTGGGTCAGGAATTGTCGGAGCGGGGCCGAGCCCTGAAAAAAAGTGACGAGCTTTTTCGCCGGGTGATTGAGCAGGCCTTCGAGGGTTTTTTCCTGCACGATGAGCAGGGTCGTTTTTTACAGGTCAACCAGCGCGCTTGTGAAACGCTCGGCTACAGCAAGGCTGAACTGCTGCAGATGCGGATTGGCGATCTGAATGCGGGCTTCGAACAGGAAACCCTTAAGGTTTTTCTGGAAGGGTTTAACTCTGACAACTATCAGCAGGTGCGCTCGTATCATCGACATAAGGATGGGCACAAGATCCCGGTCGAAGTTAATGTCAGTCGGGTTAAGTTGGGGAATGAGTCCTATTACCTTGCTCTGGTCAGGGACCTGTCCCGTCAGATCGAAGTTGAACAGCTTCAGCAGAAGTTCGATCTATTGCTCGATACTATGCCGGATGTTGTCTGCATGACCTCTCCGGAAGGGCAGGTGCAGTATCTGAATCGGGCGGCAAAAAACATTTACAATATCGGTGCTGAAGCAGAAGTTTCGCTCAATATAGCTGAGCTGCTGCCGGTAACAAGTGTGTTGTTTCGTCATCAGGAGAAGATTCTGGAGGCGATTGAAAAGGGGATCTGGATCGGCGAGAGCCAGCTGCTGTCTGCCGATAATGAGATTATTCCCACTCTGCAAACGATTGTCGCACCGAAAAACCAGCTTGGCGAGGTTGAAAACATTTTCTGTATCGATCGGGATCTGCGTGAACTCAGGCGCCTCGAGGAGCAGTTTGTCCAGGCACAAAAAATGGAAGCCGTCGGTACCCTGGTCGGGGGGATTGCACACGATTTCAATAATTTTCTGGCGGGGGTTATGGGGAATGTTTTTCTGCTGCTGAAAAAGACTGCACCCGGGACACAACAGGAGCGACTCAAATCGATCCAGCAGATGTGTCAAGCTGCCGCCGGCATGGTCAGCCAGTTGCTGATCTTCGCCCGCAAAGATGCCGTTGCGATTACACCGTTGAAACTTAAATCTTTTTTTGCCGAATTCGGCAAGATGTATCAGGTTTTAATCCCGGAAAACATCTGCTTTGAACTTGGCGATGTGGACGAAGAGCTTACTGTCCTGACCGACTTGACCCAGTTTCAGCAGATCATGGTCAACCTGCTGACCAATGCGCGGGATGCTTTATCCGGCTGTGCCAATCCGACCATCGGGATTTCCATTGAGGAGTTTGAGGCCGACGAGGTTTTTCTGGCAAAGCACCAGACCCTCAGTCAGAGTCACCTTGTCTGTATCTCTGTCATCGATAATGGCTGCGGAATTTCTCCGGAGATTCAGACGAAAATATTCGAACCCTTTTTCACCACTAAACAGGTGAATAAGGGCACAGGCCTCGGGCTGGCTATGGTTTATGGCGCCATTAAGCGCCAGCAGGGTGCGATTGAAATTGTCAGCAATCTCAATCAGGGAACCATTGTGCGGGTGTTTCTGCCTTGGGTGCAGCAGGCTGTTCCCGGATCGCCCGCAGAGGAAGAAGGTCTGGTTTACGGACAGGGTGAATTGCTGATTCTGGCTGATGATGATGCATTTGTTCGTGATTCTCACAAGGATGTCCTGATTCAGTTGGGATATCGGGTCCTGGCGGTTGCCGATGGACAGCAAGCGGTCGAGACTTTTCAGCACCAGCCGCAGGTTGCCCTGGTTATCAGTGATATCGTGATGCCGAATCTGGACGGGGTGGCGGCTGGGCAGCTGATGAGGAAAGTTAACCCACAGCTGCCATTACTGTTTATATCCGGTTATGCAGAAAAGGTCGAGGATCGCAAGGCTCTGCCGAAAGATGCGGAAATCCTGAAAAAACCGGCGAGCATCGAACGGTTGAGTCAGGCGGTGGCTCGGTTGTTGCGCCGTTCATAACCCTGCCGCACCGGTCGTCGAAAAAGATTTGACAAAAAAACGACCCCTTCCTATAGTCCTAGCCGCTTTATCACCCACGATTTTCCGGGGGTTTGAAATCATTTTCAGGAGTAATTAACATGGCGTCGACATTTAAAGTTGCAGTACTGCCCGGTGACGGTATCGGGCCGGAGGTTATGGCGGAGGCACTGAAGGTGCTGGACGCCATCGAGAAGAAATATAATGTAGTCTTCGAGCGCACGCTGGCGAACGTCGGTGGTGCTGGTATCGACAAGGAAGGCCGGGCGTTACCCGACAGCACTGTTGCGATCTGCAAATCCTCTGATGCCATCCTGTTCGGCAGCGTCGGCGGTCCCAAGTGGGAAAGTCTGCCGCCGGATGAGCAGCCGGAGCGCGGTGCGCTGCTGCCGTTGCGCAAAATTTTCGGTCTGTTCTGTAACCTGCGCCCGGCGATCATCTTTCCGGCCCTCATCGGTGCTTCGAGTTTGAAAGAGAGTGTCATCGAAGGTGGTTTTGATCTGCTGGTGGTACGTGAACTGACCGGCGGTATCTATTTTGCGCAGCCGAAAGGGATCGAAGGCGAGGGGGCCGAACGGACCGGTTTTGATACCATGAAGTATTCCGCCGGCGAGGTTGAAAGGATCAGTCATGTGGCCTTTGAAGCCGCTCGCAAGCGCGGCAAAAAGGTCTGCTCCATCGATAAGGCCAACGTCCTGTCGACCTCAATTGTCTGGCGCGAAACGGTCGAGCGGGTCGCCAAGCAGTACCCGGATATCGAACTTTCGCACATGTACGTCGATAACGCTGCCATGCAGCTGGTCAAGTGGCCGAAGCAGTTCGATGTCATGCTCTGCGGCAACATGTTCGGTGATATCATCTCCGATGAAGCGGCGATGCTGACCGGCTCTTTGGGGATGCTGCCGAGTGCTTCTCTGGCCGAAGGTACTTTCGGCATGTATGAGCCTTCCGGAGGCAGCGCGCCTGATATCGCCGGTCAGGGGATTGCCAATCCGATCGCCCAGATTCTTTCGGCATCGATGATGCTGCGCTACTCTTTCGGTATGGTTGAGGCTGCCGATGCCTTAGATGCTGCGGTTGAGAAAACCCTGAACGATGGTTATCGGACCGGTGATATCTATCAGGGGACAGCAGGAGAGAAGAAGGTCAATACGGTCGAGATCGGCGACGCGATCATCGCACGTTTGTAACTCGTTGTGGCGGTCTCTGCGTTACCGTTGTTGCAAATATCAGCTGGCGGCAACCTGGCTGCCCAACACCTGATTCACTGTAGGGCCGGGGGCTGATTTCAGTCCCCGGTTAGTTTTTATGCAGACAGCAGGAACTTTCAGTCACGGAATCTATCGCGGCGGCAACAGCTGGCTGCATCGCTTTGATCCGCGTTTGAAGTTACTCTTGATGCTCGGCCTGGTTGCCTGTCTTTTCTCTGCGACATCACCCCTGCGTCTGTTATTGATCTTTCTGTTCTGGATTTCTGCGGCCAGCTTTTGTCGAGGTGGCTTGCGTGACAGTTTGAAGGTCTTTAAGCTGATGCGTTGGTTACTGCTGTTTGCGCTGCTTTTACATCTCTTTTTGACTCCCGGACGAACCCTGTTCGGTAGTCGTTGGCTGTCCTACGACGGCCTGCTGCGCGGGTTGTTGATCGACAGTCAACTGTTGCTGGCCATCTTTCTCTCTTTGCTGCTCGCCTGGACGACCCGTCCGGAAGTGCTGGCGTGGGCCTTCTCTCGTTTGTTATCGCCGCTGCAGCGCTTGCGGGTGCCGGTTCGGGAGGCCGCTGAGTTGCTGCTGCTGGTGTTGCACTTTTTCCCGCTGATTCAAGCCGAAGTCGCTGATTTGAAAAAGCAGCGGTTGCCGCGAGAAAAAGGTTTGCTGCTGCGGATCAGGGGGGCGGCCGACATGATAGGACCACTGCTGTTTCGCTTGGTGGAGCGAGCCGACCAGTTGGCTGCCGAGATCGTCTCAGGTAAGGAATCGTTCGGCATCGAGCGCTTTTTCAGGAAAAAAGGTTTGCAACGCAGAGATTTATGGTTGTTTGCTGCCGGTTTGCTGGTTCTGTTGCTGCTCTGGATGATTTGAATGGCAAAAATTAAATTGACGATTGAATATGACGGCACGGCCTATGTCGGTTGGCAGTTGCAGCCGAACGGGATTTCGATTCAGCAGCGCGTTGAGGAAGCACTGCAGAAATTACTCGGTGAATTTGTCCGGGTCTATTCCTCCGGGCGTACCGATGCCGGCGTTCACGCCTTCGGTATGGTTTGTCATTTGGAGACAGCGCGGGATCTGCCGCAGTCGGCCTGGCGGGAGGGTTTGAACCGTTTTTTGCCGGATGATATCGTCGTGCGCTGCGCTGAAGCTGTTGCCGATGATTTCCATGCTCGTTTTTCGGCGACAGGAAAGTGTTACCGCTATAGTATCCTGCGTTCAGCGGTCCGTTCACCGCTGCAAAGACAGACCAGCTGGCAGGTGCGTCAAATACTAGATCTGCAGGCCATTCGGCAGGCCGCCGGGCTGTTGCTCGGAGAGCATGATTTTGCTGCTTTTCGTACCAGCGGTTGCGCCGCTGAAACCACTCGCCGCCGGATCTTTTCTATTGAAGTGAACGAAACTGGCAACCTGCTGCTGATAGATATTTGCGGTTCCGGTTTTTTGAAGAATATGGTGCGGATGATGGTCGGCACCCTGATCGAAATCGGTCGTGGAAAACGGCCGCTTAGCGATATTTCGGCACTGCTTTCAGGTCATGCTGAAGTATCCCCGGCATTGACTGCTCCGCCGCAGGGTTTATGCTTGGTCAAGGTCTATTATTGAGTAACCTTTCTGCGGCACGAGCTGCTGTAGAAATAGTGGAAAAGGTCGACACGAATTCCCTTGACAGCTATAGGTTATTCGGCTAGATTCTTCGCTTTGTGAGTCCCCCCAACCCTAAGAGTGTGAAATCTGGAGAGGAACGCGATGAGTACTCAGGTCGCTAAAGAGCAAGATATCGAAAGAAGCTGGTTTGTCGTGGATCTTGAGGATGTTGTCCTTGGTCGTGCTGCGACTGAAATTGCCCGAATTCTACGTGGCAAGCATAAGCCGATTTATACCCCGAGTGTCGATACCGGTGATTTTGTTGTTGTGCTGAATGCCGACAAAATTAAATTGACCGGTAATAAGCTGGCGGATAAGAAATACTACCATCACTCCGGTTATCCCGGTGGTATCCGCGAGATCACCGCCGAGAAACTGTTGCTCAAGAAACCGGAAATGTTGGTTCAGGCTGCAGTGAAAGGGATGTTGCCCAAGAATAAGTTGGGCCGCAAGATGTTTACGAAACTTAAGGTCTACGCCGGTGGCGAACATCCTCATGCCGCCCAGCAACCTAAAGAAATGACGATTTAGGAGATAGCTAGATGGCTGAGCAGAAATATTACGCAACTGGTAAAAGAAAGACCTCGATTGCCCGGATCTGGATGAAACCCGGCAGCGGTGAGATCACCATTAACAAGCGCAGTATCGATGAGTTCTTCGGTCGCGATACTTCCAAGATGGTGGTTCGTCAACCGTTGGAGCTGACCGATAATATCGGTAAGTTCGATATCTCTGTCAATGTCTGTGGCGGCGGAGCTTCCGGACAGGCTGGTGCAATCAAGCACGGTATCACCAAGGCTCTACTTGAGGTCGATCCGGCCCTGCGTGGAGTGCTGAAAAATGCCGGTTTTATTACCCGCGACAGCCGCATTAAAGAACGGAAAAAATACGGCCGCAAAGGTGCGCGAGCAAGCTTCCAGTTCTCCAAGCGTTAATCCGCTTACGACTGCAATGCAGTCACATCGATCGATCAAAGAGGGAAGCCCTGTCGGGTTTCCCTCTTTTTTTTCAGTTTTTTGGAAGGGCAATCATCGACAATGGAAGTCGTGAAATGTATGATGCTGAAATTGTTCCCCCGTCCCGAAAGACAGAGAACTGACGAGGATAGTTATGATCAAGGTTGCGGTAGTCGGTGCCAGCGGTTATACCGGCGTAGAGTTGCTTCGCTTGCTGGTCGGCCACCCCGAGGTGGAAATCAGCTGCGTTACCTCGCGTCAGCATGAAGGCTTACCGATCAGCCAGGTTTTTCCGTCACTGGCCGGGTTCTGTGAGCTGGTCTGTAGTCCGCTTGATGTTCCGGCGATCAGCGCTCAGGCAGATTTGATCTTTACTGCCTTGCCGCACAAGTCGGCGATGGCGGTTGTCCCCGACTTTCTAGCTGCCGGCTGCAAGGTGGTCGACCTGTCTGCTGACTATCGGTTGAAGGATAAGGACGTTTACGAGCAGTGGTATCAGGAACACACCAGCCCTGAATTGCTGAGCGAGGCAGTTTACGGCTTGCCGGAACTGTTCCGTGAGCAGATCGCAGCGGCTCGCCTGGTGGCAAACCCCGGTTGCTATCCGACCAGCGTTGCACTGGGCTTGGCACCCTTGTTGTCCAAGGGCTTGATCGATCCCGCTTCTTTGGTGATCGATAGTAAGTCGGGGGCCACCGGTGCCGGTCGCGGCGCAAAGCAGGGAAGCCTCTACTGTGAGGTCAATGAGGGGTTCAAGGCTTACGGCATCGCCAGCCATCGTCATACCCCGGAGATTGAACAGAGCCTGAGCGCACTGTCCGGAGCCCCGGTCAAAGTGACGTTCACTCCGCATCTGTTGCCGATCAACCGGGGAATCCTGTCGACTATTTACGCGACCTTGCTGAAAAAAAAGAGCAGTATTGAACTGATCGATCTGTATCGCGAGTATTATGCCAAGGAACCATTCGTGCGGGTGATGCCGGGGAATGAATTGCCCAATGTTGCTTACGTCAAAGGGACAAATTTCTGTGACCTCGGGCTGGTTAGTGACCAGCGAACCGGACGGGTGATTCTGGTCTCTGCAATCGATAATCTGGTGAAGGGTGCTGCCGGTCAGGCTGTGCAGAATATGAACCTGCTTTATGGTTTTGCGGAATCGCTCGGATTGGGAATTGTGCCACTTTTCCCCTAGTGTTCAGTAGAAAATAATCGTATAGTGGAGAGTTAATAGATTCTTACGATCTGCCTACACTTTACTCTGGGAGTCCTTGAATGTTGGAGCGCGGCCGTTCGATTGCTGACTGTCAGATTGTCAAGCCGCTTGCAGAAAATCGGGGTTATCAAACCTGCCTGGTCGAATCTCCGGAATTCGGTTTTGCCTGGATCCATCTGTTTAACAGCGGCCTGTTTCCAGACGAAAAAGCTCGACATGAATATATCGCCGCTGCTGAACCTTTGCTCGGTCAGTCGCTTCCAGATATCTGTACCTTACTTCGGGCTGCTGCAAACGACGATCATGTATACGCTCTTTATCCGGTCCCTGTCGGACAACCCTTAGCGGAAAAACTTGGAGCAGGTTTTAACGTCCGCCAGGCGTTGGAAGTTGTCCGTCAGGTTGCAGAATGTCTCAGTCTGGCCCACAGCTCCGGACTATGGCATGGCAATATTTCTCCAGGGACAATCTTTCTGGGGGGAGGTACCCCGGTTTTGGCTGATTTTGCCCTCAGCAGCCTGGTGCGACTCGACTTCAATTCCGGTGTCGATCCCAACTACAGCAGCCCTGAACTGGTCCGCGGGGAAGCACTTGGGCCCGCGTCCGATCTGTACAGTTTGGGAATTGTCATCTTCCACTTGTTGGCCGGGAAATTGCCGTTTACCGGTGATGAGCCCTTTGCCATCGCCATGCAGCATCTGCAGGGGGAGATCCCGCTTCTCCCTGAACCTCTGGCAGTTTGTCAATCGGTTATTCACTCCTTGCTGCAGCCGCTGGCTGACGAACGAATAACGGCAGAGGAACTGAAGCAGAATCTGGATCGACTGTTGGCACTGCCGGAGCTGGACGAACTGCAGTCGCCGATTCAGCTGACGCTTGAGGAGGTTGAGGAGCCGGAAAGTAGTGAAAAGGTCGCATCGTCCGAGAATTCTTCCAGGCTCGAACAACTGATGGTTGAATCAGATGTTGCCGCACGTATTGAAAAACGTTTAAAGGAGCGCGCCGCTGCTCTGCAGTTATCTGCCCAAGGCAGCGGTAATGAACGGGCCGATTCGGCACGAATGGCAGCAATCAATCGACAGGACGGACAAGTTTCAAAGGTTATGAATCGAAGACGCTATCAACAAAAATCCGGTTGGAGCAGGTTCCTGCTTTTGACCCTGATGGGGATTGCCATCGGAGCAGTTCTCTATCTGCTCATTTACGAACCGAGCCAAAAGGGACAATCGCCGGCCGGAGCAGGAGTGCCGGTTGAATTGGCCGCTGCGCTTGAGGCCGGTCGGCTTCAACTGCAAGCTGACGATTCAGCCGCGGCCGAACAGACCTTTGTCGCGTTGATAGAAGAGTTTCCCGGATATCCGCAGCCCTATAATAACCTCGCCGTTGTTTATGCGTCACAGGGGAATCTGGACCGGGCTCGGATGAGTTTGGAGCAGGCCCTGGCGACCGACGAGAGCTATACGATGGTTTATCGAAACCTTGGCACCGTTTATGCTGAAATGGCGCGTGATTCCTACGGGCGCGCCCTGCAGTTGAAGAAGGGTCGACAGGCGGTCAGTTTACAGATGTTCGCTGCCGACGGACCACTCCCTTTACCGCTGGATAAGTTGTCAAGCGAACCTGTGGCAAGCACTGCTGCCGATTCAGAGGTTGCGGCAGTGACAGCCCCTGAACAGCAAGGTGAAGTTGTTCAGCCGGTGGAAGAAGCCGCGCAAACTGAGTCGAGTGAACCCGCAACCCCGCAGGCCGCCGCTGTTCCACCCGCGCTTCAGAAGGAGGTCGCCACGGTCGTTTTGAAGCCGGAACCGGAGGCTGCTGAACTCTTTCTGCAACGTTGGGCCGCAGCTTGGTCGGCACAGGATGTTGAGACGTATCTTGCCTTTTATGCCGACAGTTTTGTCCCTTCCAACGGCCGGAGTCGGCAGCAATGGGAGAAAAGTCGTCAGCTGCGCTTGACCCGGCCGAAGACGATTGAAATCAGCCTGGAAAATTTTTCTATGGTGCGGATGCGTGACGATAAAATGCAGCTGGAAGTAACGCAGAGCTACCGGAGTGACCGCTATGCGGACCGGACCCGTAAGCTGTTTGATCTGCAACACAAGGGCGATCGTTGGGCCATTTTGCGTGAACGCTCTCTCGGGAGAGTACGTTGATGGGACGGCGTTTGCTGACAGCGGCTTTGATTCTGATTCTGCTCGGGTTTACCGGTGTCAAGGTCCGTGCGCTCTGGTCACAAAAGGAGAAAGTCGCTCCGTTACAGCAGTCGCTGGTTGATGAGAACTTCTCCGGCGCTGACTGGCTTTTGACGCTCGATGATCGACAGCTGACCTTCTGGCAGCATCTGGAGGCGCGTTTAAAAAAGAATCCGGATGATTATGAGGCCAGCCTGCTGAAAAGCTTGTTGTTGTTTCAGGGGGCGCGTTTAAGTGCTGCCGTAACTGAACTGCAGGAGTTGACCAAGCGGGCGCCAAAGTTTCAGTTGGCGCACTTGGTACTTGGTGACCTGCTGCTGGCTCGCTTCGACCTGGTTGCATCGATCGGCGAAAGTGCCTTGTTACAAAGGCTCGATAGCGATAAGGAACAACAGGTCGAGCAGTTGCGTCTTGAGGCCCGGGCCAGGCTGCAGGGCTATCTGACTTTGGTTGACGGCGTTGAGGTGCCCAGGGCGCTGCTCAGCCTGAGTTCTGCTACTGAATACGCCCTGGTGGTCGACAAGAGCAAAAACCGGCTTTATGTCTATCGCAATCTGGGCCCCGGCTTGCCACCGGAACTGGTGGATGACTATTACATCGTTCTGGGGAAAAGTACCGGGGATAAATTCAAAGAAGGCGATCTGCGCACCCCGAACGGCGTCTATTTTGTCACCAGCTATCTGCCGGATGAAAAGTTGCCGCCGCTTTATGGCAGCGGGGCGTTCCCGGTAAATTATCCGAACGAATTTGACCGTCACCTGCGCAAAACCGGCAACGGTATCTGGCTGCACGGTACCGACAAGGAATTCTACAGCCGCCCGCCGCTCGATACCGAGGGTTGTGTGGTGCTGACTAACGAAGAATTCAGCCGTATCGGTCAATATGTTGAGATCGGTCGCACGCCGGTTATTATCAGTGAACAGGTCGCCTGGGTATCCAGTCGCGAATGGCTGGATAAAAATATCGAGGTTCAGGCAACGCTGGAACATTGGCGGCAAAGTTGGGAGCGGGCTGACCTCAAGGCGTATCTGCAGATGTATTCCGCAGATTTCTGGGCCAAGGGCCATGACAGTCGCAGTTGGGGCCGACACAAGAAGCGGGTGTTTGCGGGTAAAAAATTTCAGAAAATCGATCTGTCAGAGATTTCGTTGTTTGCCTACCCGACTGTGGGCGAGGGTACGCAGATGGTGGTCGCCAACTTTGTCCAGCAATATCGATCGAACAATTACAATGGTGATATGCGCAAGCGTCTCTATATGGTCAAGGAACAGGGACGTTGGAAGGTTCTTTATGAAGGGCGCCAGTAGTCAATTGATGCCGGGAGGATGCAACTGAAATGTACCGTTATAGGATAGCACTATGTGGTTTGTTGATGGTCCTGACAACTGCCGACCTGAGGGCCGCAACCTTGTCGGAGCGAGGGGACGGAACGGTTCTCGATCAACACAGCGGGCTGATCTGGCAGCAGGAACCTTCGGGAAGAATGCCTTGGCTGGAAGCGGTTCGTTTTTGTAACCAGTTGGATCTGGCCGGCGCCCGCGGTTGGCGATTGCCGTTTCGGGATGAGTTGAAAACTCTGATCGCTGACACTGGTGGCAGCTCGTTGCTGGATGAGAAGGTTTTCCCCGGATCGCAGGCTGAGGTTTACTGGACCTTGAGTCGTGAGGAGCAGCAACCGGATCAGGTTTGGGGCGTGAGCTTTGTCGATGGCAAAGATTATATGTTTGACCGCAAAGAGTTCAATTTTCAGGCGCGCTGCATGATCGAGACGGCAGAGGCGGTCTATCTACCGATCTTGAATAAGTGGGCCAGCGCCTGGTCGGCTCAGGATGTTGATGCATACCTTGCGTGTTACGGCCAGCAGTACCAACCGGAAGGTGGGCTCAGCAGAGAGGAATGGGTCAAACAACGTCAGCTGCGCCTGACCCGGCCAAAATCGATCAAGATCACCGTTTCCAAGATCAAGGTTGTCTCCGAAGAAGGGAGCAGGGCCGAGATTATGTTTCGCCAGAAATATCAATCGAGTACTTATCAGGATCAGGTCATGAAGGTCCTGGCGTTAGGGCTGGAGCGCGGCGAGTTGGTAATCCTTGGTGAGCGGACGATTTCCAAGATCGAATAGAATCAATCTCTCACTGAGTACAGAGCAAAAAAAGGGTTGGTGTCCGCAACGGGTGCCGGCCTTTTCATGCTTTTCGGGTTGTTGCGTTCCGCCTGATGTTCGTCGAGGGTCAACCGATTTGTTTCTGCTCAGTTTTTTGGTGTGAATAGCGAAATTTATTCAGCATCGGTGGGACCCGTCAGCTTGGCGGGTTGGATTTGATCAGTTCAATGAAGGCGTTGGCAACGACCGGGTCGAATTGACTGCTGCTGTGGTTGGCAATTTCACTGAGGGCGACCTCTGTCGGCATTGCCTTGCGATACGGGCGGTCAGAGGTCATGGCATCAAAGCTGTCGGTGACGGAGAGGATTTTCGCCTCCAGCAGCAGTTTGTCCCCGCTGATCCCCAGCGGATAGCCGGTACCATCGAAGCGTTCGTGGTGCTGGCCGATGATTTCGCGGACGTGCGCCATGAAATGGATCGGACCGAGAATGTGCATGCCGATCAACGGATGCTGGTGTAAGCGGTCAATATCGTTGAGTGAAAGCTCATCAACTTTGTGCAGTAAGGAATCATCGATGCCGATTTTGCCGATATCGTGGAGGATCGCGGCCTGTTCCAGCTCCTTAAAGGCAGATTCATCGAGGTTCAGCTTGGTCGCCAGGTCCAGAGAGTAACGGGTTACCCGTTCGGAATGGCCCCGAGTGTAGGGGTCGCTGGCCTCAATCGCCGACACCAGCGCCTGGACGGTGTTCAGGTAGGTATCCTGCTGCTCTTCGTAAAGGCCGGCATTTTTGATCGCGACGCTAGCCTGGGCGGCGATGGTTGAGAGCAGCTCCAGGTCCTGTTCGTAGAATGGCGAGCCGTCCGGTTTGTTGGCGATAGTAATCGTGCCGAACATTTCATCACAGACAATCAGCGGAGCACAGATGATCGACTCGCGGGCAAACCCGAGCCGACTCATGCGGGAGGAATTCGGTTCATTATCGATTTTCTGGATCAGCAGCGGCGCGCGGTTTTCGATCACCCAGTGAGATGCGCCACCCGGATTGAGAGGGATTTCCATCTGTGGATCGTAGCTGGCAACCGGGATACCGATAGCATCACCAATTGTCAATTTACCGATATTTTTATCGTAGAGGAGGACGTAGCCGATATCCGCACCCAGCGAGTCGAGAGCTTTACGGAGCAGCAGACTGAAGAGGTTTTTCAGATCCATCGTCGAGTTGATCACCAGACCCATTTCGTAGAGCGATGACAAGCGTTTTACCGCATCTGCCAAATTGGTATTGCGATCTTCAAGTTCGCTTGCCAGGTCGGCAATTTTGAAGTTCGCATCTTCAACTTCTTCAACCCGCTCTTCCAGATTGATATTCAGCTGTTCGATCTCGTTCAGGCGATCTTCCAATGTCAGATTCATGCTGGCGATTTTATCTTTATGCCGCAGTTTTTCCCGATTAACCGCCAGTTCACGTTCAAAGTGAACCGTAGAGTCAAGCAGTTTTTTTAACCGATCGACCATCCGGTTATACTTTTCTGCCAGCAGCGACATCTCCCGCGAGTTTTGGATCGAGGCATTGGCCGCACTGAAGTTGCCCTGCTCAAACTCTGTCATGGCCGAGATCAGTTTGCGGATCGGTGTATCGACGTAGTAAAGAATAAAGCTTATCAGGCTGGCAACCAGGATCACCAGCAAGGAAAAGGATGAGGCGAGATTGGCTTTTTGCCCCTCCTGTTTCAGGTTTTGCAGTGCGCTCAGCGTCAGCTTGACGTTGAAGATTCCCAGTAACTCTTTTTGTGGATTGTGGCAGCCGTGACAGCGTGGCTGGTTTTTGATCGGCAGGGTGGAGACGTAACTGGCCCCATCTTTTGACGATTGTGAAAAACCTTCCGGGTTGTTGCGAAAGGTGATCAGGTCTAATGCGGCAACCGTTTGGCCGACCTCCTGCGGGTCGGTCGAGACCAGAATTCGACCATTCTCATCAAATATGCGCGGTGAGCTGATCGTCGGTTCCGAATCGATTTTTTTGAGAATATTGATGACTTCGTAGTCACAGCCGGTCTGCATCGCCGTGATGATACTATTATGAATGGCTTGGGCGATGATTCGACCGTTTTGTGTCGCCATCTGTTTGACCATCAGGTTCTGCGTCCGCATATTGTGCCAGGTCGCGGCAGCAACGGCAGCGATGGTGATCAGGATGGTAATCCCCAGTATTTTTATTTTGAGGGAGTTCATCGGCGACTAAAACCTTTTTGTTCTTCGTCAAAACACGGACAACGAAGTGCCAAATGGCGCTACTCGAACTGTTGGCTATGACCGTTTGACGAAACGAGTGATGGAATCGAATTTCCACCGCCTGTCAAAATCAACAAGTTCTAGCTGGTTAGTCAGTTCAAATGAAGCCTGTGCTCTGTTACCATCCCCCGTCGCTGGACCTTTTGCAACTTGCAAGCCATTTCCAGCGGCAATATAACGGTTTGAATTTATGAAATCAAATAAATGTTTTCGTCGTCACGGCGGCTGGAATAGGTCAAAATTATTTGACTTTAGGGGAGGTTCTGTGATTTTCTGTGTCGCTGTATTTTACACGTTTTGGAACAGGGTTGATGCGCTTAGAAGATTTCAATTTTTCACTCCCGGATGAGTTGATTGCCCAGCAACCGGCTGCTACACGGGATGCTTCCCGTTTGATGTGTCTGGATCGCCGGGACCGCTCGGTTCGTGCGCAACTGTTTGCAGATATTCCGGGTTGTTTCAGCCCCGGCGATGTTCTGGTTGTTAACGATACGCGGGTGATTCCCGCACGACTGCTGGGGCAGAAGAGTAGTGGCGGGAAAATAGAGATTTTTCTGGTTCGGCGGATCGCAACTGCTGCTGCCGAAGAGTGGCTCTGTCTGACGAAAAGCTCCAAGTCGCCGCGACCGGGAACCCTGGTTACGCTGGCCGATGATCTTACCGCTGAGATTCTGGGCGAGGCAGAAGCGCCGTACCGCAAGGTTCGTTTCCATGGTTGCGGTGACTTTATGCAGCGGGTGGAAGAAATCGGCCATCTGCCGCTACCGCCTTATATCAAGCGGGAAGATCGGGAAGCGGATCGTTCTCGCTATCAAACTGTTTTTGCGCGTGAAAACGGCGCGGTTGCGGCACCCACTGCCGGTTTGCACTTTACCGCAGAGATTCTGCAGAAATTGCGCACAGCCGGGGTTGTGATTGCACCGCTGACCCTGCATGTGGGGTTGGGAACCTTCCTGCCGGTGCGGGTAGAAAATATCCGCGAGCACAAGATGCATGCGGAACTTTACTCGATCCCACAGGCGACCGCGGATGCTGTCAATCAGGCGCGGGACACCGGGCGCAGGGTTTTTGCCTTAGGGACAACCAGTGCCAGGGCGTTGGAAACGGCGGCAACTAGCGCCGACCGTTTACAGGCGGGCAGTGGTGAGAGCGAGATCTTTATCTATCCGGGCTATCGCTTCAAACTAGTGGATGCTCTGATCACGAATTTTCATCTGCCGAAGTCGACGCTGCTGATGCTGATTTCGGCATTCGCCGGGCGCGAATTTGTGTTATCGGCCTACCGGCAGGCAGTTGCCGAGCGGTTCCGTTTTTTCAGTTACGGCGACTGCATGTTGATTTTATAGAGCGGGCTGATTTTGTCAGAGTTCAAATACGATCTTTTACAGCAAGATAGCGATTCTCAGGCACGCCGTGGGCGGATCACCACCCGGCGTGGAGTGATCGAGACACCGGTGTTTATGCCGGTCGGGACGCAAGGAACGGTCAAGGGATTGCTCCCTGAGGCACTGAAAGAGATCGGTGCCCAGATCATTCTGGCGAACACCTATCACCTTTACTTGCGCCCCGGTCATGAACTTATTCGCAGCTTGGGCGGTCTGCATCGCTTTATGCAGTGGGACCGGCCGATCCTGACCGATAGCGGAGGGTTTCAGGTGTTCAGTCTGGGGGATTTGCGAAAGATTAGCGAAGAGGGAGCTGCATTTCAGTCGCACCTTGACGGCAGCAAGCACCTGCTGACCCCGGAGTTGTCGATAGAAATTCAGCAGGCGCTCGGTGCCGATATCATCATGGTTTTCGATGAATGTATCCCGCACCCGGCACCGCGGCAATACGTTGCCGATTCGACCGCTCGTTCGGCCCGTTGGGCAAAACGCTGTCGCCAGGTGCTGCCGGCCGGTTCTGCTTCGGCCCTGTTCGGCATTGTTCAGGGGGGGATGGAGCAGGAACTGCGTAAGCAGAGTGCCGAGCAGTTGCAGGAGATCGGTTTCGAAGGCTACGCCCTCGGCGGCCTGTCGGTTGGTGAAGAAACTTCACTGATGTACGAAATGATGGAGTACTGTCTGCCGCTGCTGCCGCAGGATCGTCCCCGTTACGTGATGGGGGTGGGAACTCCGGAGAATTTGATCGAGGGGATTGCGCGCGGATGTGATATGTTCGACTGCGTGATGCCGACCCGCAATGCACGCAACGGCAATCTTTTTACCAGTTTTGGCAAAATCAGTATCAAACAGGCGCAATATCGGGACGATTCACAGCCGATCGATGCTGATTGCCAGTGTTATGTGTGTCGTAATTACAGCCGGGCATATTTACGCCACTTGTACAAGAGTCGAGAAATTCTCGCATCGGTACTTAACACGCACCACAATCTCTACTACTATCAGCAGTTAATGTCTGGAGCACGTCAAGCTCTCGAGCTGGGAACCTTTGCCGCGTACCGGTCAGAGTTTTATCGTAAACGTTCATAGCATCTGAAAAATGCAAATTATCGGGCGCACAGCATGTGCCTGACACACTTTATCAAGGAGGAACAAAATGGTATCAGAAGCATTTGCCATGGCAGGACAGTCCGCCGGCGGGCAGCAGGGTGGTTACGAAGGGATCATTATGTTGGTGGCGATGTTCGCCATTTTCTATTTTTTGCTGATCCGCCCGCAGCAGAAGCGCGCCAAGCAGCACAAGGAACTGGTTTCAGCGCTTTCGGCCGGAGATCAGGTGATCACGGCCGGTGGTCTCCACGGCAAGATCGCTGCAGTTGAGGAAACCACGGTCACTGTTGAAGTGGCAACCGGCGTCAAAGTCAAGATGAACCGTTCTGCGATTACTGAAGTTAAAAAGTAATCGCGAATGATTGCGTTTAAACGGCTCGCCCAAGGGCTTGCCGTTGAATGTCCAAAGGGAGATATGACGCAGATGTCCAATAGTCTAAAATACCGGGGTGCGCTGGTCCTGTTTTGTCTGGTCCTGGCACTCTTTTCACTGGCTCCAACCCTTATGCGCGACAGCCTGCCCCAGTGGTGGCTGGATAGCGTCGACCCGATCCATCTCGGGCTCGACCTGCAAGGGGGAATGCACCTGGTCCTCGGGGTTGATGTTGATAAAGCGGTCGAAAGCCGTATCGATACCATCATCGATCAGACCGAAACTCAATTGCGGGAGAAGGATATCATCTTCAAACGTCTTGAGCGTCGTCAGGGGGACCGCCTGGTGGTCCTGGTCTATGACGAGGAGGAGGGAGCCAAGGTTGATGTGCTGATGACCGAGACCTTCCCCTCGCTGGAGGCGGAAACCTTCCCCGGAACCGGTGGTTACATCGAGAAGCATTACCGGTTGAGTGACAATGAGATTGCCAATGTCAAGGATTACGCGGTTCGCCAGGCACTGGAAACCATGCGTAACCGGGTTGATCAGTTCGGTGTCAGCGAGCCGACCTTGCAGCGCCAGAGCGGCAATCGGATACTGATTCAGCTGCCCGGTGTCGAAGATCCCGATCGGGCGATCTCCCTGCTCGGTAAGACTGCCCGGCTTGAATTCAAGATGGTCGCCGAGCAGGCCAATGTTCAGGATGCGATTGCTGGCAAGCTACCGCCCGGCACCCAGTTACTCTATGAGCGTAATGTCAATCCGTCGACCGGCGTGGTCACTGAAACTCCGTTGGTGGTCAACACCAAAACGGTGTTGACCGGCGATCTGCTCTCGGATGCCAACGTGCGGATCGATACCCGTTTCAACGAGCCTTATGTTTCCATCGATTTTAATGCTGTCGGTGCTAAACGTTTTGATCAACTGACTGCGGCCAATGTCGGCAAGCGGATGGCAATTGTCCTCGATAACACCATCTACTCCGCGCCGGTGATCCGTGAGCGGATTTCCGGTGGCAGTGCCCAGATTTCCGGCTCCTTCACCTCGCAGGATGCGACCGATCTGGCGATCGTCTTGCGTGCCGGTTCTTTGCCGGCGCCGGTAAAAATCCTCGAAAACCGAACGGTTGGACCCTCCCTTGGTCAAGATTCCATCGACAAGGGAATTAAATCGATTCTGGTCGGCGGCCTGCTGGTCGTGATCGCGATGATTGTCTATTATCAGATCTCAGGGGTTGTTGCGGTCGTTGCCCTGAGCCTGAATCTGTTGTTCATTTCGGCAATACTTTCCATGTTCGGGGCTACTTTGACCCTGCCCGGTTTGGCCGGCATCGTATTGACGGTCGGGATGGCGGTTGACGCCAACGTGCTGATCTTTGAGCGAATACGCGAAGAATTACGGCTTGGAAAGGCCCCGAAACTGGCGCTGGCGTCAGGTTACGGTAAGGCTTTTTTGACCATCATCGATGCCAATATGACGACCCTGTTGGCGGCGTTGGTTCTGTTCCAGTTCGGTACCGGACCGGTCAAAGGCTTTGCTGTTACCCTGTCGATCGGTATTGTCGCTTCATTGTTTACCGCGATTTTTGTTTCGCGGGTGATCTTCGATTTTTTCCTGCATGGCCGCAACGTCAAGCGGCTGAGTATATAAGGAGGCTGGCGGCATGCAGCTGATCAAGCCGGATACAAATATCGATTTTGTTGGTAAGCGCAAACTGGCGCTGATATTTTCCGCCATTTTAATTCTGGTTGGACTGACCTCGTTGGTCGTCAAGGGAGGCCCCGATTACGGGATCGATTTTGTCGGTGGAACGCTGGTGCAGGTTCAATTTTCTAATCCGACCGATGCGGCTGAAGTTAAAAAAGCTCTCGCCGGTCTCGACCTGGGAAGTCCCGTGGTCCAGCATTTTGGCGACGGACAGTCTGAATTTCTGATTCGAGTCGAAAAGACCTCTGCCGAACTGAAGGGTTTTTCATCACATATCCTGGCGGCGCTGGAGCAGACCTACCAAAAGGGCAACGTTGATGTCCGACGAGTCGAAATGGTCGGGCCGCAGGTCGGTAAGGATTTGCGCAGTAAAGGATTGCAGGCGATCCTTTACGCCATGCTGGGGATTCTGGTTTATGTCTCCTGGCGTTTTGAGTTTCGTTTTGCGGTCGGGGCCATTATTGCACTGGCGCATGATGTGCTGATCACGCTCGGCATGTTCAGTATCTTCGGCAAGGAAATCGATCTGCCGATCATTGCTGCTTTTCTGGCGATTATCGGCTACTCACTGAATGATACCATCATCGTCTATGACCGGATTCGCGAGAACCTCGGCAAGCATCATAAAGAGAGTTTTTCCTTCGTGGTCAATCGCAGCGTCAATGAAACCCTCTCTCGGACTCTGCTGACCTCCGGGACGACCTTGTTGGTGGTCCTGGCCCTGTTTGTCCTGGGGGGCGGGGTGATTCATAACTTCGCTTTTGCCATGCTGATCGGGGTTATGGTCGGAACCTATTCTTCGATCTTTGTTGCCAGCCCGCTACTGATCTACTGGGAAGAGCGCAAAACAGCAAAAGCTAAATAGGTTGTTCTGGAGGATTTGATGAAGAAAGAATCGATTCTTTTTGTGGTTATCGCTTTGGTTGTCGGAGTACTGGTCGGGGTTATTTTTACCAATGCCAGAAAAAATTCTCCTGCAACCTCAGCCGCACCAGCTGCGGCACCGACGGTCAATAATCCGCAGCAGATTAAAATGTTGCAGGATGTTGTCGCCAGAGAGCCGAACAATCGCAACGCCTGGGTGCAGTTGGGGCACAATTATTTTGATTCGGACCAGCCGATGCAGGCGATCGATGCCTACGATAAGGCCTTGGCGCTGAACGGCAGTGATGCTAACGTTTTGACGGATCAGGGGGTTATGTTCCGTCGCCTCGGCTGGTTTGATCGGGCGGTGGAAAACTTTACCAAGGCGAACAAGGTAAGTCCGAATCACCAGCAAAGCCTTTATAACCTGGGGATTGTCTATCGTTACGACATCCAGGATCTACCCAAGGCGCTAGACGCCTGGGAGCGTTTTCTGGCGCTGAACCCGAGTGGGCCGGGGGCTTCACAGGTACGAACTGAACTGGAACACCTAAAATCACTTCCAGCCGCACAACAGTAAGTCAACCTAAACTCAGGCCGGGGAATGCCCCGGCCTGAGCTGTTTTCAAGGCTCGATGATGTCATTTCGCGTCATATCCAGGACATTTCTTTTAGTTTTATTTACCCTGTCTTTGCACGGCTGTCTGTCACCCTCGCCGTCCTCAGTTGTCCGTGGCAAACTGCACGGTCAGCACTACTGGCAGGGGGTGGTGCGTTTACGCGGCGACGTTATCCTGGCTGCTGATGCTGAACTGACCATTGCAGCCGGAACCAGGGTGCTTTTCCTGCTGCCCGTAGCGGGGGAGGAGCAACTGACGGATCATCCCTACTTTCCAGGCAGTGAGCTGATTGTGCGTGGACAGATCTCTGCCGAGGGGACTGCCGCAGCGCCGATTTTATTGCAATCTGCCGATCCGCAAGCAGGCCCGGCCAGTTGGGGCGGGATCAACATTGAGGAATCGGAGCGGGCGTCATTCAACTACTGCTCTTTCCAACAGGCCGATAGTGCGATTCATTCACGCAATTCGTGGGTTAGTGTCGAGAATTCGCTCTTTTTCAATAACTTGGTCGGCATCCGTTTTCACGACAGCGATATCCTGATCGAGAATAATCTGCTGCATCACAACGGTGCTGCGATCCGCTTCCATTTCGGCTCCCCGGTAATCCGCAAAAATGAAATCCGTGACAACCGGAAAGGGCTCTTCATCACCTCGGCTCCCTGGGGTTACCAGATAGAAAACAACAGCTTCCTCAATAACCGTCCCTACCAAGTCAATCTCGGCGAAGGCGTGACGGAGCCGGTTCAATTGGGCAATAATTTTTGGGGTGATGATGTCGCTGCCGGTCTTGAAACTTACTTTTACGACGGGCGACTGGATGATTGGCTGGGAGTGATCAATTATCTACCGCAGCGCAGCAATCCGGACAGCGATGTAGGGATCCGATGGAACCGGTAACTGAACGACACTGGAAAATCCGTGATGATCAGATGAATCCTGCGTTGACCGAGAGTCTGGTTCAGACGCTCGGGGTTCTGCCGTTGACCGCACGGATATTGTTGTTGCGCGGCTACGAAACTGCTGAACAGGGGCGGGAGTTTCTTCAGGCCCGACTTGGTGCGCTTCCCGATCCTGACCTGCTGCCCGATATGGCAGTCGCTTGTGGCCGACTGGAACAGGCGCTGCTGCGTGGTGAAAAGATTGCTGTGCATGGTGACTATGATGTTGACGGGATCAGCGGCTGCACCCTGCTGGTTGAAACGCTGCGCAAGCTTGGCGGGATTGTCGACTACCACATCCCGTTGCGATTGAAGGATGGTTACGGTCTTTCCGCCGCCGCCATCCGCCAGGCTCAGGAGAGTGGCTGTGAGCTGATCGTTTCGGTCGACTGCGGTGTTTCTGCGCTGGTTGAAGCGGACCTGGCTGCTGAGTTGGGGATCGATCTGATCATCACCGACCATCATCAGCCACCGGATGAACTCCCCGCCTGTCTGGCGCTGGTCAACCCCCACCTGCCCAATAACCGTTTTCCCTGGAAAGAACTTGCCGGCGTCGGCGTCGCTTTCTTTTTACTGGTCGGCCTGCGGCGTCGGTTGCGCGAGAACGGCTATTTCAACAGTCACCCAGAGCCGGATTTGAAGCAGGGCCTCGATCTGGTGGCGCTCGGAACCATTGCCGATATTGTTCCTCTGGGCGGAGTAAACCGGATTCTGGTTCGGGCTGGCCTGCAACTGCTGGAGGAGGGGCTGCGACCCGGGGTTGCGGCTTTGAAAAAGGTGGCTGAAGTCAAACAGGTCAGTTGCGGCGTGGTCGGTTTTCGATTGGCACCGCGATTGAATGCCGCCGGTCGTTTGGAGGATGCCGCGCTCGGGGTGAAACTGCTGCTCGGCAGCGATCCGCAGGAGGCCGCTGAACTGGCTGGGTTGCTGGATGATTTCAACCGTGAGCGACAGCAGCTTGAACAGCAGACTCTGGAGCAGGCGATTGCTCGCCTGGAAGAACCGGGGGCTGTCGAACCCTACAGTATCCTGCTGGCCGATGAGCGTTGGCATCCCGGGGTCATCGGCATCGTTGCCAGTCGTCTGGTTGAGCGTTATCATCGGCCGACAATCCTGATTGCTTTGGCAGATGGACTGGGCAAAGGTTCGGCCCGTTCCATCAGCGGTTTTCATCTTTATCAGGCGTTGCAGCAGGCTGCGGAACCTCTCGCCGGTTTCGGAGGCCATGCCATGGCCGCCGGATTGACGATCTCGCAAGAAAACCTGGCCGACTTTACCGACCGGTTCGAACAGGTCGCCCGGCAAAGTTTGAGTCGCGAGGACCTGCTGCCATCGGTTACACACGACGGTGATATTAATCTGGTCGATTTGACATTAGGGCAGGTCCAGGAGCTGGAGTCACTCAACCCGTTCGGGATGGGGAACCCGCAGCCGGCTTTTGTCAGCAGAAACTGCCGGGTTTTGTCGCCGCGAGTTTTGGCGGGTAAACATCTCAAATTTGATGTCGAACAGAACGGTTGTCGGCTCGGTTGTATCGCCTTCGGTATGGCGGAGCGTTTTGAGCAACTGGTCGGCAACGTCGATCTACTGTTCCGTCCCGGCATCAACAAATGGCGGGGGCAGACCTCGGTGCAGCTGCAGCTGGTCGACTTTCGTTGTTCAGATGTCGGGCAGAGCCGTTGATGATGGACAAGGGTTTGCGACACACGCTGATGCAACTTGCTGCTGAGGATGTCGGCAGGGTCACATTTGATGCACCCCTCTCGTTGCATAATAGTTGGAAAATCGGCGGTTCGGCTGATTTGTTGATTGAACCGAGCAACCCGCAGCAGATCGTGACTCTGGTTCGTTTTGCGCATCGGCAGCAGATTCCGTTGGTGGTGATCGGGCAGGGAACTAACCTGTTGTTTGATGATGCCGGGGTGCGTGGGATCGTGTTGAAGATCGGTGCGCAGATGGCGGATATTCAGCTCGACGGGCAACGGATTGTTGCCGAAGGGGGTGCCTGGGTGCCACAACTGGCGCGTTTGTCGATGCGCGCTGGATTGACCGGACTGGAACATTGCATCGGGATTCCCGGTACGCTCGGCGGATTGGTGATGATGAACGGCGGCAGTCAGCGCAAAGGGATCGGTGAAAATATCAAGCAGATCCAGATAGTCACCGCTGCCGGGGAACAGCAGCTTCTCAGCCGGACGGAGTGTCAATTCTCCTACCGGCACAGCGCCCTGCAGGGAACCGGCGCGGTGGTGGTCAAAGCGGAGCTGGAGTGTTTGCCCGGCGATATTGATGAGATTCGTCGTGAGATGGTCTGCGATCTACGCAACCGGCGATACAAATTTCCACGCAAGCAGCCGAACTGTGGTTCCGTGTTTTTGAGCAGCGCCGAGATGCACGCCGATATCGGGCCTCCGGGAAAGATTATTGAGGCAGCCGGCCTCAAGGGAACCCGCATCGGTCAGGCTGAAGTTTCTCGGCAGCACGCCAATTTTATCGTCAACCTCGGCGGCGCGACCTCAAACGATGTGCTGACCCTGATCGACCATATCCGGAAAACCGTGCAGCAGCGGATCGGCTTCGATCTTTGCTGCGAGGTTCGTTATGTCAGTCCGGCCGGGCTGGTAACACCGGCACATTTAACGGCCGGCAATACTTCTGGGAATTAATTTCAGGATAGCTGAATTCCCCCGGGTTGATTGTTTGTGGTGAAAATTGTAATCTCACAACGTTGTAACATAGAAATCCCCCGGCTTTGCCCGGGCCCTTGAGGAGACAATTATGCGCTACGCAGATATCACCGGTTGGGGCAAATGTGCCCCTCCGGCAATATTGACCAATGACGATCTCTCAACGATTCTCGACACGGATGATGAGTGGATCGTCAGTCGGACCGGGATGAAAGAACGGCGCATAGCGCATGTCCCGGTCAGCGATCTGGCACATGTTGCCTGCGCACGGGCATTGGCCGCCGCCGGTAAATCGGCAGCCGATGTTGATCTGATTATTTTCGGCAGCTGTACTTTTGATCAGCTGGTGCCTAATTCCGCTTCACGCGTGCAGCAGCTGCTGGGCGCTGACAATGCCGCCTGCATGGACCTGAATACGGCCTGTACCAGCGGTATGTATGCTTTGAGCGTGGCAACCGCCATGATCAAGAGCGGATCGATGGAAAATGCGCTGGTTATCGGAGCCGAAGTGACTTCGGTCCTGATGGACTGGTCGGATCGCGATGTAGCCATTCTGTTCGGCGACGGTGCCGCCGCTTTTTTTCTTGAAGCGAGTGACGAAAAATCGGGTGTTGTGGCGGAATCTCTCGGTTGCTTCGGCAAAAATCGCGATATCCTTGATGTCACCGGCTGGGGGCTGAAATATGCCAACCAGGGCCTGATGCTCGGAGATACCAAATGGAATTTCAATGGCCAGGAGATCTTCAAGCGAGCCGTCGTCGGGATGAGCAGAGCCTGTGATACTGTTCTGGAAAAAGCGGGAATCGCCAAAGAGGAGATCGACCTGGTGGTCCCGCATCAAGCCAATCTGCGAATCATTGATGCGCTGGCTAAACGGATGGGTGCCAGCGAAGAGAAGGTCTACATCAATATTCAGCGCTATGGCAACATGTCGGCCGCGACCGCCCCGCTGGCCCTGGTCGAAGCGCTTGAAGAAGGGCGGGTTGCGCCCGGAGACAAGCTGTTGCTGCCGGCTTTCGGCGGTGGACTCACCTGGAGTGCCCATCTGCTGAACTGGGGAGCGCGGATCAAGCCGCTGGGAACAACCGATGTCGATCTGCCCCCCTGTGACAAAACCGGGCTGCAATTGGTGCGGGATATTATTGCTGCCAAGAAAACCGTGAAGGGGTAAAGCAAAGGCCGCCAGTTTCCTGACGGCCTTCATATTGTAGCTGCCGCCGGTTATTACAGGCCGACCTCTTTGGCCAGCTCTTCCCACCGCGGCAGACTGCGTTCGATCATGTCGTCATCGACACAATAGGCGATGCGGAAATAGCCGGGTGCGCCGAAACCGGAGCCGGGCACCAGCAGGATGCGGTATTTCTGTGCCAGGCGGACAAATTCAATTTCATCGGCGAGCGGTGATTTTGGAAACAGGTAGAAACCACCGCCCGGTTTGACCATTTCGAAGCCGAGTTCGGTCAGCTTGTTATAGAGCAGGTCGCGCTTGCGCCGGTAGATTTCACTGTCGACGCTGCTGCGCTGCAGACTGGTGACCAGTCGCTGCATCAACGCCGGGGCGTTGACAAAACCGAGCACCCGGTTGCAGAAAATGGCCCCCTGCATAAACAGCTCAACCTCCGCCAGCGCCGGGCTGGCCGCCAGGTAGCCGATCCGCTCGCCCGGCAGCGCCAGGTCTTTGGAGTGCGAGGTGACGATCACTGCGTTCTCGATGCAGTTGAAAACACTCGGCACTTTTTCGCCGAAGCTGATTTTGGCGTAGGGCTCGTCGGAGATGACGGTGATCGCTTGGCCAAACTCCTGTTCTTTCCTTTTCAGCAGCTCGTTCAGAGCCATCAGGGTCGCTTCCGGGTAGATGACCCCGGTCGGGTTGTTCGGCGAATTGATGATAAGGGCGCGGGTCCGGTTGCTGATCGCCGCTTCGATATTGGCCAGGTCGGGCTGGAAATCCTTCTTCGATGCAACGGCGACCGCAATCCCTTGATGATTGTCGATGTAAAATTTATATTCGACAAAGAACGGGGTGAGGATGATAACTTCATCGCCGGGGTTGAGCAGGGTTTTCAGCACCACGTTGAGCGCCGCTCCCGCGCCGCAGGTCATGACGATCTGGGCGGCGGTAACCGGTTGCCGACAGTTTTCGGCGATCACTTCGGCCACCGCCGTGCGGGTCTCCTCGTAACCGGCGTTGTTCATGTATCTATGCATCCCCGGCAGCGGATTGTCAGCGATCCGTTTCAACTCCTTTTGCAGTTCGGCCGGTGGCTCGACGGTCGGGTTGCCGAGGGTAAAATCAAACACCTGGTCTTCGCCGTACTCTTCCCGCAGCGCAGCGCCCTCTTCAAACATCTTGCGAATCCAGGATGACCGCTCAATACACTCATTGACTTTTTTTGCAATCGCCATGTTAATTATCCTTTGATTCTAAGCTTTTTTGGGTTGGGACCCATTCTCTGAATGGTCGATTGTGACGCAGTTTATCTGCGCGACAACGAAGGGTCAAGGAGGATCGCCATGTTCACAAAAACCGTTGATCGCAGCGCCCGTTTTGTTGGTTGTCTGCTCGGCTGTGCTTTTGGCGATGTGCTCGGCGCATCGGTTGAGATGCAGCCGCGAAGCCATATTCTTGCCCGACACGGCGGCTTGCTGCGGGATTTTCTTGCCACCGGACGCGGTTTCGGCGGCTACACCGATGATACCGAGATGACGCTGGCGTTGGCGAGGTCGATTCTGCGGATGAGGGATGTCAACTCTGCTGATTGCGCCCGCGCCTATGCGCAAGCGTTTTCGTCGCAACGCGGTTATGGTCGTAGTGCGGTGCTGATTCTGAAGGCTTTGCAACAGGGTGCTGATTGGCGAAAAACTGGGACGATGTTCTTTCCTGATGGCTCGTTCGGCAACGGCGCTGCCATGCGGATCGCCCCGGTCGGCCTGCTTTACGGCCAGCTGAACGGCGGACCGTTGCTCGAAAAGGTCAAAGCCGCAATTTGGATGACCCATACCCATCAGGAAGCAGTTCAAGCTGCCCTGTTGCAGGCGCGGTCGATCGGCATCTTTCTGGCTACAGATTGTCAACTGGAGAGTGAACCCTTTCTGCAGCAGCTGTTCGATTATGCCCCTGAATCGATTCTGAATGAAAAGTTGCGACTGCTCGCGACCCTGCTACGTCAGCAGGCATCGGCCGAGGCGGTGGTTGCTGCCTTCGGTTGCGGCGTGCGCAGTGCCGACTCGTGGCCGGCAGCGCTCTGGGCGGCATTGCGCTTCAACGACGACCCGGAAGAGGCGATTGTTCAAGCGGTCAACCTGGGCGGAGACAGCGATACCATCGGCGCGATGACCGGTGCGCTGGTCGGTGCCCAGCATGGCCGAGACTGGTTTCCGGCGCGCTGGTTCGACAATCTGGAAAATGCTGTCGATGGCCGTGATGAACTGATGATTGTCGCGAAACAGCTAGCCGAATTTCCATGATCCGAACCAAAGTTTTGCCCCGCTTGAAGCCGAGCGAGAAATTGATTTTTCCCCCGCATTAGGCTACATTTCGGCATTCAATCTGAGCCCGAGGGTTCAGGTTTAGTTTTCTCCCGCAGAGTTGGATTCAATTAATGGCAAAAAAAGATCTGTTGAAACTTCGTGGTCAGATCGATTCTATCGATGACCAGATTCTAAAGCTGCTCAACAAACGAGCAGAAGTGGTGGTTTCTGTCGGCAAAGCCAAGCAGGGCAGCGATGGACCCTTCTATGCACCGACTCGCGAAAAGGCGATTTATCAGCGTCTGACGGCGTGCAATCCCGGCCCCTTTCCGGACAAAGCAGTCGTCAAGGTGTTCCGGGAGATTATCTCGGCATCCCTGAATATGGAATTGCCGATGCAAGTCGCTTTTCTCGGCCCCCAATCGACCTTCACCCACCTGGCGGCGATGGAGCAGTTCGGCCTTTCGGCGCAGTTGGTGCCGCTGAAAAGTATCCCTTCGGTGTTTGAAGAGGTCGAGCGCGGTCGTGCCCACTACGGGGTGGTGCCGGTAGAAAACTCAACGGAAGGGGTGGTTAATCACACCCTCGATATGTTTATCGGTTCCGACCTGCAGGTGATTGCCGAGATCATGCTGGAAATCTCGCACAATCTGCTGTCAAAGACCGGCAACCTGGAGCAGATCAGTAAAATCGTCTCGCATCCGCAACCGCTGGCGCAGTGCCGTCATTGGTTGGAGGCGAACCTGCCGGATGTACCGCTGGTCGATGTCTCCAGTACCGCAGCTGCCGCGCAACTGGCGGTCGAAGATGAATCGGCTGCGGCGATCGCCAGCCAGGCTGCGGCCGTACAGTACGGATTGCAGACGGTCAAGGCGAAGATTGAGGACAATCCGAATAATTTTACCCGCTTTCTGGTGATCGGCAGAAAGACGCCGGAGCGCAGCGGGCAGGATAAAACCTCGATCATGTTCAGCGTCAAGGATCAGCCGGGAATCCTCTATCGGATGCTGGAACCGTTCAGCAAGCGGGATATCAACCTGGCGAAAATTGAGAGTCGGCCGATGAAACAGAAGGCCTGGGAGTATATTTTCTTCCTCGACCTGATCGGGCATATCGATGAGGCGCCGATTACCGAAGCGATTGAAGAGTTGCGGAGCCATTGTCATTTTCTCAAGGTGCTCGGTTCCTACCCGATCGCTCGGCATGACCGTTCTGCGGGGGAGTAGTAAACATGGCTGAGATTCTGATTCCACGACTGGCAATTATCGGTGTCGGTCTGATCGGCGGCTCGCTGGCACTGGCGCTGAAAGAGGCCGGGGCGGTCGGTGAAGTTGTCGGCTACGGTCGCGGCAAGCCGAACCTGGAAAAAGCGCTCGAACTGGGAGTGATCGACCGCTACTCGCGCGACCCGGTGGTTGCGGTCACCGACGCTGACGTGGTTTTTCTGGCGACGCCGGTACAGACCTTGGCCGATGTGACCAAACAGCTGCTGCCCGGTCTGAAACCGGGTGCGATTGTCACCGATGGCGGCAGTGTCAAGGGAGAAGTGGCGAAAGCGCTTGAACCGCTGATGCCAGCGGGGATCCATTTTGTTCCCGGACACCCGATTGCCGGGACTGAAAACAGCGGTGCTGAAGCAGCATTTTCGACCCTCTACCGCGGCAAGCGCTGTATCCTCACGCCGACCGAAAAGACCGATCGTCAGGCGTTGGCACTGGTCGAAAAGATGTGGCGGCTGGTCGGGAGTGAGGTGGTGCAGATGTCATTGGAAAAACACGACAAGGTGCTTGCGGCGATCAGTCATCTGCCGCACATGGTAGCCTACTCGTTGGTCAATGCGGTCGGTTCCTACGACCACTACGAAGAGAATATCCTTGAATATTCGGCCGGTGGTTTCCGTGATTTCACCCGCATTGCTTCGTCCGATCCGACCATGTGGCGTGATATCGCTGAAACCAATCGCGAGGCACTGTTGGAAATGATGGGACAATTTGAAACCTTTTTTGCCGAATTAAAAGCGGATGTAGCGCAAGGCAGCGGCGAAAAATTATTTGAGTTTTTTCAGCGGTCGAAGCGGTTACGTGATGCGATCAGGTAACGACGGGCGACCCAGCGGGTCGCCCCTACCGATACCCCGTGAACCGATACCCCGTAGGGGCGACCCGCTGGGTCGCCCGTTTCTATTGTTAAGGTCAAATCCAGATGCATAAATTTGAAAGCAGAACCGTTGAGAAATCTCGTGCTCTGCGTGGTGAAATAATGGTTCCCGGCGATAAGTCGATTTCGCACCGGGCGATCATGTTCGCTTCTTTGGCCAAAGGAGAGAGCCGCGTGCGCGGCCTGCTGCGCGGCGAGGATTGTTTGTCGACCCTGAAGGCGTTTCAGTCGATGGGTATCGAGGTGGTCGAGTCGGGGACCGATGAACTGATTATTCAGGGGCGCGGGCTGGATGGCTTGCAGGAGCCGGCTGATCTGATCGATTGCGGCAACTCGGGAACCACCATGCGGCTGATGAGCGGGATTCTGGCCGCCCAGCCGTTCTTTTCAGTATTGACCGGCGATCAGTATCTGCGCCAGCGGCCGATGGGACGGGTGATTAAGCCGCTGGCAGCAATGGGCGCGAAGATCCTCGGTCGCGCTGGCAACAGTAAGGCACCGCTGGCGATCGACGGCGGCGGCCTCAAACCGACCGAATACCGCTCGCCGGTTGCCAGTGCCCAGGTGAAATCGGCGCTGCTGCTGGCCGGAATGCAGATCGAGGGGACGACGATCGTTTACGAACCGCATCTGTCGCGCGACCACAGTGAACGGATGCTGCGTTATTTCGGTGCGGAGATTGAATCGTTCGCAGGTGGCGCGCGGGTCACCGGCCCGGTTTCGCTTACGGGACGCGAGGTCGAGGTGCCGGGGGATATCTCCTCGGCGGCTTTTTTTCTGGTTGCCGGCCTGATTGTGCCCGATTCGGAACTGCTGCTGAAGAATGTTGGTGTCAACCCGACCCGCAGCGGCATCATCGACATCCTGCAGCAGATGGGCGGTTCGATTGAACTGCTCAATCGGCGCGAACTGTCGGGCGAACCGGTTGCCGATCTGTTGGTGAAAAGCAGCGATCTGCACGGGATCGAAATCGGCGGTGAACTGGTACCGCGGGCGATCGACGAATTCCCGGTGGTCAGTGTTGCCGCTGCTTTTGCCGACGGTGTTACGACCATCCGTGATGCCAAAGAGTTACGAGTCAAAGAGACCGACCGGATCGCTGCTATCTGTGCAACGCTCGGCAAACTCGGCGCCCGGATCGAGCCACGCGAAGAAGGCATGCGGATTACCGGCGGCCTGCCGTTATGCGGCGGGACGGTCAGTTCTTACGGTGATCACCGGATTGCCATGAGCATGGCGGTCGCGGCATTGCAGACCACCGCGGCGGTTAAGATTGAGGATAGCGGCTGTACGGCAACCTCTTTCCCCGGATTTTGGGAGTTATTGATAGCCATTCAGGGTTGATGGCGTCGCAAAAAGTCCGCCCGACTGCGTTGCAGCGCTTTTTCAGGACCTCGACCTACAATATGTAGGCCTTCGCCCCTGAAAAATCACTACGCCTTGTGGTGCGAAATTTTTGCTTAGCCATCTCAAGAGAATTTGCGAGTCCATCAGGGTTGATCTTTCTCACGGGGCTTCTGCTATGGTACTGTTCTATGACCATATCGACCGGCAGGGGCCAGACGGCTTTTGCCGGTTTTAACTTGCAAAACAGGATTTCACGTGGCGAAAAAACTGATTGTTGCGATCGACGGGCCATCCGGTGCCGGAAAGAGTACCCTGAGTAAGGCACTGGCAAAAAAAATCGGTTACACAAATATCGATACCGGGGCCATGTATCGTGCCGTTGCCCTGCTGGCTCGGCGCAGGCAGATAGCTGCCGCTGATGAGCAGGGTTTGCAGCGACTGTGCAGCGAGTTGCGGATAAAGTTTGTCCGCGAAGCGGATCTGGAACGGGTGTTCATCAACGGCGAAGACGTTTCGCAGGCCATCCGTACCCCGGAGTTGAGTCTGCTTACGGCCAAAGTGGCAGCCTGCCCGGCGGTTCGCGAGGCGCTGGTCTTTTTGCAGCGGCAGATGGGTGAGGCCGGTGGGGTGGTACTCGAGGGGCGCGATATCGGCACCGTGGTTTTTCCGCAGGCTGAGGTGAAGTTCTTTCTCTCTGCTACGGCTGAGGAACGGGGTCGCAGGCGTTACGAAGAATTACGAGGCAAAGGGATCGATGTGGATCTGCAGCAGACCATTGCCGAGGTGAAAGAACGTGATACCGCAGATAGCGCCCGCGAGCATGCCCCTCTGAAACGGGCCGAGGATGCCATCAATATTGATTCAACCAAGCTGTCGATTGATGAGGTGCTGGTTGAAATGCTGAGGGTTATCGTCGAGCGGGAACAACGGACAACAGCAGTTACGGAGTGAATGATGGAAATTGTTCTGGCAAAGAGTGCCGGATTCTGTTTCGGCGTCAAACGTGCCACCCAGATGGCTTTTGACGCAACCCAGACGCATGCGCAGATTCATTCACTCGGGCCTTTGATCCATTCGCCGCAGGTTGTTGAAAGACTTGAACAGCAGGGGCTTAGGGTCTGTAAGGAGGTTGCAGAAATTCCCGGCGGGGCGGTAGTGGTTCGTTCGCATGGAATTACCTCTGAAGAGCAGCAACAGTTGGCAGCACAAGCCCTTGAAGTGGTTGACGCCACCTGTCCTTTTGTCAAGAAGGCTCAGGAGTATGCCTCCCATTTGAGTGAAGCGGGTTATTTGCTGGTGCTGGTCGGTGAAGCGGACCATCCAGAGGTTCAGGGGATTTACTCCTATGCCGAGGGAGAGGCGATTGTCGTTGCCAGCGCCGCTGAGGCCCGTTCGTTGCCGAACAGCAGAAAGATCGGCATTGTCGCCCAGACCACCCAGTCGATTGAAAACCTGCGGGAGATCGTCTCCGTCTGTCTGGATAAAGCCAAGGAACTGCGTGTTTACAATACGATCTGTGACGCTACGACCGTGCGTCAGGATGAAGCACGAAAGATTGCCGCAGGGGTTGATCTGATGTTAGTGATCGGTGGCTATAACAGTGCCAATACCACCCGCCTTGCCACCCTTTGTGAGGAGCAGCAACCCTGTACTTTTCATATCGAAACAGCTGAGCAACTGGAGCCTGACTGGTTTGCAAACATCGGGACGGTTGGAATAACCGCCGGGGCTTCAACCCCCCGTTGGATCATTGACGAGGTTCTGGAACGGCTGGAAATAATCTCTCAGCACTGAATCTGATGCCCGCTATTCGTCCCGAATCTCCTTCATGAGAAACTTGCCCAGAGTGGATTAAGTAGAATAACTGCTTGAAAAATATTGCTTTGTTTTTTGTTGTGGGCTGTGCTAACTTCCGCAGTCTCGAAAGAGTCCGCCGTCGAGAGGCGTCGGGAAATTCGCAAGGGGGTTCAACCCAATGGTAGAAGAAAAAGAAATGCTGGATGACAATGAAATGGAAGAAATGGGAGAAGATTTCGAAGGTAGCTTCGAGGACATGCTCAATGCCTATGAGCAGGACGGACAAGCTGGTTTCGAACTGAAGCGCAATGATGTGGTTCAGGGGACGATCGTTCAGGTCAACCCGGATTCGGTTGTGGTCGATGTCGGCTACAAGTCGGAAGGGGTTATCTCTCTGCGTGAGTTTGCCGACGAAAAAGGCGAAATCAACGTCAACGTCGGTGATGTTTACGATGTGCTGTTCGGTGGCGGCGAAAGCGACAGCGGCATGATCGTACTCTCGAAAGAGAAAGCGGATCGCCAGAAAATCTGGAACTCCCTTGAGGAAGATGCTGTTGTCGAGGGTCGTATCGTCAGTCGCATCAAGGGCGGTCTGTCGGTCGATATCGGCGTTAATGCCTTTTTGCCCGGTTCTCAGGTCGATCTTCGCCCGGTTCGTAATCTGGACAAGGTGATCGGTGAGACCTTCCAGTTCAAGATTATCAAGCTGAACAAGCGCCGCGGAAATATTGTTCTTTCACGTCGTGTCCTGCTTGAAACCGAGCGCGAGTCGCAGCGTGGTGAAACCCTCAAGACCCTGGAAGAGAACCAGGTCATCGAGGGTGTGGTCAAGAATCTCACCGATTATGGCGCATTTATAGACCTCGGCGGTATTGACGGTCTGCTGCACATCACCGATATGTCCTGGGGCCGCGTCAAGCACCCTTCAGATATCCTTGCTGTCGGCGACAAGATCAATGTCAAGGTCCTCAAATTTGATCGTGAGAAACAGCGTGTTTCCCTGGGTCTCAAGCAGATCGCTCCCGATCCATGGCTCGGCGTTACCGATAAGTATCCGGTTGAATCAAGAGTTACCGGCAAGGTTGTCAGCCTGACCGATTACGGTGCATTTATCGAACTGGAAGAGGGCGTCGAAGGCCTGATTCACGTTTCGGAAATGAGCTGGACCAAACGGGTCAAGCATCCGAATAAGGTCCTCAATATCGGTGACGAAGTTGAGTCGGTCGTGTTGGCACTGGATACCGATAATCGTCGGATCTCGCTTGGCCTTAAGCAGGTTGAGCCGAACCCCTGGGATGTCATCGGTGAGAAGTTCCCGATCGGCACCATCATCGAAGGCCAAGTCAAGAATATTACCGACTTCGGTATCTTTGTCGGTGTTGATGAGGGGATCGATGGTCTGGTGCACATTTCCGACCTGTCCTGGACCAAACGGATCAAGCATCCTTCTGATATTTATAAAAAAGGCGATTTGGTCAAAGCTGTTGTGCTGAATATCGATCGCGAGAATGAGCGTTTTTCTCTCGGTCTTAAGCAGTTGGCTTCTGATCCATGGGATACTGTTCCAACTCGCTATGCTCGTGGCACCGTTGTTAAAGGCAAGGTCACCTCGGTAACCGATTTCGGGATTTTCCTAGAATTGGAAGAAGGGATTGAAGGCTTGGTCCATGTTTCTGAGCTGAGCAAAGAAAAGGTCGAGGCTCCGAAGGAATTTGCCAACGTTGGTGATGTTCTCGAAGCTGCTGTTTTGCAGGTCGATAATGTCGACCGTAAAATTGCCCTGTCGATCAAGAATGTCGGCGAGCAGAAAGAAAAAGCTGAAGTCAATGAGTTCATGGGCGCACAGAAAAGTGCAACCTCGAACCTTGGAGCCCTGCTGCAAGGTGCTCTGGGCCGTAAGTCTGACGACTAACAGCATTAGTGGCAAACGGGGACTCCGGGTGGATACCTGGAGTCCCCTTTTTTGTGAAGAATAGAATGAAAAAACACCCATTTTTAATGGCATCATTGGTAATCGGTGCCATCTTCCTCTTTTTTTTACTGGTCGTTTTTGTCTCTGGAATGCTGCAAGGCAGATCCCTTGTGGTACCAGTAGGTGAAAAAGTCGGTATTCTGGAAGTACGTGGGATAATTGTTGATGCTCAGCGTGTGATAGAGCAGATCGTAGATTATCGAGAAGCGAATACGGTGAAGGCGGTAGTCCTGCGGATCGATTCTCCCGGTGGTGGGGTCGGCCCTTCACAGGAAATCTATTCGGAGCTGAAACGATTGGCGGCTGAAAAACCGCTGATTGTTTCGATGGGTTCCGTTGCTGCATCGGGTGGATATTATCTTGCGGTAGCTGGCGAGCACCTTTTTGCTAATCCCGGAACCATTACCGGCAGTATCGGTGTCATTATGAGTTTTCCTGACTACCAGGGGATCATGTCGAAGCTCGGCATCAAGACTGAGGTAGTCAAGAGCGGTAGGTTTAAGGATATCGGGTCGTCGACACGTGATCTGACCGCGGCCGACCGTGAACTGTTACAGGGGATGATTGATGATGTTCATGCACAGTTTGTTGCTGCCATCAGTGCGGGACGAGATATCCCTATTGACCGGTTACAACCCTTTGTAGATGGACGTATCTTAAGTGGTCGACAGGCACTGGCTGCCGGTTTGATCGATGAACTTGGTACTTTGAGTGACGCCGTTCGCCATGCCGGGCAGCTTGTTGGCCTTGGTGATGATCCAAAGGTCGTCTATCCTGAACCGGAAGAACAGAGTATTTTAGAGCGTTTGATCCAGGGAGCTGCCAGTCGTTATCTGGGGGTGTCATTAAAACCGCAGATTTCAGCTGGGCCACAATATTTGTGGAATGGTTATTGATATGAGGCAATGAGAGTAGTTGTCACTCTATGCAGATTAGCGGAAGGTGAAAATGACCAAAAGTGAATTGATTGAAAAACTGTCTGATGAACATGATCTCCTGAACAAAAAAGATGCTGAATCGATTATCAATCTGGTTTTTGGTGGTATCGGTGAGGCTCTCGCCGATGGTGATCGTGTAGAGATTCGTGGTTTTGGTTCCTTCTCGGTTCGTGAAAGAAAGGCCCGGGAGGCCAGGAATCCAAAGAGTGGGGAGTTGGTCAAGATTCCTTCACGCAAGACCCCATTTTTTAAAACGGGGAAGGAATTGCGCGAACGGGTTGATGGTTGAAATTGCAGAAAAAAAGCCTTGGGATTTTCCAAGGCTTTTCTCTACAGTTCGACAATTGACTTCGACATTCCTGTACGACCCGCAGGCGTCCTACTCAAAAGATCCGGGGGTAATCAATGCTGACTAGCCGCGTAATCAGTGTTTCGGTTGCCCTACTTCCCGAAATCTGGCAGGAAGTCGATGTCAATTGTCAAATATTCTCCGGGATGCCGGTGAAATCTCGGACGAAAGACCTGACGACAATGCTTGTCTTCGGGAGCAACTTCAGGCGTCCTGCTCAACGGCAGGCCTGCACACCGTTACTCCACAGATTGACAGGTCAAACTGTATGTTGGTCAAGGCGTCGAAACCTAACCGCACATCCCAGAAAATCAAAGAGCTTCTTACGTATTTCGATCATACCAATAATGATTTTCCTGTCAAGTAGAAAATTAGATTAAATAAATGATATATTATAAAAAACAGACATTCATATTGATTGATGTAGTATGAAATGGACGATTCATCGACTGAGTGTCGAATCTGTTGACGCGGGGCAGCGGCTGGATCAATATCTGGCAAATAACTGTCCGGACCTGTCACGGACGGCAGCCAAGAAAGTGATCGACTTAGGTGGCGTGCATCTTGACGGGCGGCGTATCCGCGGGTGCTCCAAATTAGTAAAAGGCGGGGACAAGATCGAGGTTTATCTCGATCGGCTTCCGTTAGATCCTTACCGAATTTCACTTGAAGAGATCATCTACCAGGATTCTTACCTTATTGTCCTGAACAAGCCGTCCTCTGTGGACACGCAGCCCACCCATGCACGTTTCAAGGGGACGGTTTACGAGGCGCTCCAGCTCCATCTGCAGGATCCGTTTCGGCCTCGATTGAAACCTGAACTGGGAATGGTTCAGCGCCTTGATCGCGGGACCAGCGGTCTGATGGTTTTTTCGATCCATCCTAAAGCCCACAAAAATCTCACGAAAATTTTTGTGGAACACCAGGTGAAGAAACGGTATCTTGCTTTGGTTGCAGGAGTGCCGAGCGTTACAGAAGGGGAGATTCGTTCCTTTCTCGCTCGTTCTCGAAAGCAGAACCGTGTCCGTTCGGTAGAGAAGGGGGGCAAGGAAGCGCTCACCCGATATCGAGTGGTAGAAAGCTATGCTGAAGCTGCCTTGCTTGACATTGAACTGTTGACGGGTCGCTCACATCAAATTCGAGTTCACATGTCGGAACAGGGTTGGCCTTTGTTGGGTGATACTCTTTACGGTGGTCCTGAAACCTGGTGTCAGAGGGAACTTGCTCGTCCGTTGCTGCATGCCTCAACGCTGGCTTTCCGCCATCCGGTTACCAATGAATTCCTTGAATTTTCAGCTGATTTGCCGATCGATTTTTTGCAGATGCTGGAATTGCTGAAGTTACAATAAAATAAGGGTAGTTAACGTGACTTTTCCGCAGATCGATCCGGTTATTTTCAGTGTCGGGCCACTTGCTGTTCGTTGGTACGGGATGATGTACCTGCTCGGTTTTATCGGTGGTTACTTTGCCATGTGCCATGTCTGCCGGTTGCGCAATTTTGGCGTTAACAAAGAGCAGATTTCAGACCTGTTGTTTTATGGGGTACTCGGGGTCGTTCTGGGGGGGCGATTAGGGTATACGCTTTTTTATAATGCTGATTATTATCTCGCCAACCCGCTACAGATTCTCTATGTCTGGGAGGGGGGGATGAGTTTTCACGGCGGGTTGCTCGGGGTGGCGAGCGTTTTATTGTTTTACAGCTATAGATACAAAATCCCCCTGCTGATGATTGGTGATATTGTCGTTGTTGCGGTCCCGATCGGACTTGGATTCGGCCGTCTCGGAAATTTCATCAATGCTGAACTCTGGGGGCGGGTTACCGATCTGCCGTGGGGCGTTGTTTTTCCTGCCGCAGGTCCTCTGCCGCGCCACCCCAGTCAACTCTATGAGGCTGGACTCGAAGGGTTGTTGCTGTTGATCATTATCTACGCTTTACATCGCTGCAGGGTGCGTCTTGGGATTCCGACTTTTACATTTTTGCTTGGTTATGGCAGTTTCCGCTTCCTCGTTGAGTTTGTTCGCCAACCGGATGAGCATCTCGGGTTTTTATGGGGCGGGGCGACAATGGGGCAATTATTGTCCCTGCCGATGATTCTGGTCGGGATTGCCGGACTTATTTATCTGCTGAGACAGGAGCGCGCATGAGTCGGATTGAGGGAGTCATCTTCGATTGCGATGGGGTTTTATTTGAAAGTCGTCAGGCGAATCTGGCGTATTACAATCGGATTTTTGTTGAGTTTGATTACCCGCCGGTAGCTGCGGAGCAGTCACAAAAAGCCCACCTCTGCCATACCGCAAGCTCTCCGGTGGTGCTTGCTGAACTGATGTCTGAAGATGACTTACGGCCAGCGCTTAACTATGCAGCGACTCTCGATTATCGTGAGTTTATCCCTTACATGCAGCCGGAGCCGAACTTGGAAGAGGTTCTGGAGCAGTTGTCGACCCAGTACCCGTTGGCGGTTGCAACGAACAGAGGGACCAGCATCGAACCGATCCTCTCTCACTTCAGATTGGAAAATATTTCTCCGCAGTGGTGACCAGTCGCGATGTGACTCGGCCTAAACCGGCCCCGGATATGTTGCTGTTGGCAGCAGAGCAATTAAGAGTATTGCCGAAGCATTGTCTGTTTATCGGTGACTCTGAGTTGGATCAGCAGGCGGCCTTGCGCGCCGGGGTACGGTTCTCCGGTTACGGTGGACTGGTTTCCGGGGAGTTATCGCTGGACAACCATTTGCAACTGCTCGATTATCTGCTGATGGATTGAAGACTGTAGAGCAAAAAACTGACGCTGACAGCAATCCTGATTACGGCTTATGTCAGTGCAAGCGTTTGGTCATTTTCAGGACATAGCCTGTCTCCGATTTCACATAATCAACACGATCCATTAATTTATAAATAATCGGTACCCCACGTCCACCTTCGTCAGTATCTTTGGCCCTGGTCTTCGCCAGTTTGCTGATATCGAACCCGCTACCCTGATCAAAGACGCAGACCTTTAACAGATCATCAGCAACAGAGATCGATACTTTGATCTGCTTGCTCGGGTCACATTCGTTGGCGTGGCACATTGCGTTGGCGGTTGCTTCGGTTACGACCAGATTTAATTGGTAGGCAAGTTCAGTCTTGTCGCCGGAATAGTAGCCGAGCGAATGTACCAGGCATTCGGTTATTTTCCCGATAACCGCAAGGTATCTGGTCTGGTTAGGGACTGTTATGTCGATTTTAATCTGTTTCGACATGGCGACTTTCCTGAGCGAAAGGTTCGACCTGAAGAAGAGGCTTAGAAACTCTCCATCGTTTCTTCGACAGAGGTGAAAATTTCGAAAACGCGATGCAGTCTGGTCAGTTCAAACATGGAACGAACTTGCGGTTGCAGGCAGCAGAGCTTGAGGTTGCCGTCACGTGCGCTGGCGTTTTTAAAACCGGAAACCAGAGCGCCAAGCCCCGATGAATCGACAAAGCGGACAGCTGTCAGGTCGATGATCAGGTTGCATTTCCCTTCATCAAAAAGTTGCAGCATCTGCTCTTTCAGGTCGCCACTGTTGTGCGCATCCATCCGTTCTTCCTGCACCTCGATTTTGACAATTTCCCCCTGTTCGACAATATTCAGTTGCATAAATGACTCCCTTATTCGTTTCTGTTAAAGTATTATGAGACTTTTGTGATTATACAGTATTCTTTGTCAGCAATGTTGTTTGTTGCAAAATAGCCGGTGGTTACTCGATCACTTTCATGACCACCAGTGTGATGTCGTCGTTGAAGTGGCGCAAGCCGGTGAAAATACGGACTTGATCCATAATTCTGTCGATCAGTTCCTGCGGCGGCATATGGTCACATTCCTCGATCAGTTTCCCCAGTCGCTCAATGCCGAAAAATTCACCGCTACTGTCTTCAGCCTCAATGATGCCATCGGTATAGAGCAGCAGGGTGTCACCTGGCTCCAGTTTGGTGGCCTTCTGTTCGAAGTCGACATCCTGTCTAATGCCGAAAATCAATCCTTCAGCATCGAGCAACACCAGGTTTTTTTGTCGACAGCGCCAGAGGAGCGGATTGTTGTGTCCGGCGCTGGTGTAGCTAAGTGTCCGAGTATTTACATGATATTGCAGGTAGAACATGGTGACAAAAAGGTCGGAACAGCTCATGTTGTTGTAAAAAAATCGGTTTAAAGCATGCAGCATTTCTGCTGGTGTTTCAATGCTGTCGAGCAGGGCATGGATGAAGGTTCTGGTTTCCGCCATGATCAGGGCCGAGCCGAGGTTGTGCCCGGAAACGTCGGCAATAACCAGGTCGAAGCTGTCGGCATCGCGCGGAATGAAATCGTAATAATCGCCACCGATATGGTGAGCAGGTACGCACAGTCCGGCAAAGGCAATTTGCTGCAGTTGCGGAATTTCAGACGGCAGTAAACTCATCTGGATATCTTTGGCTATCTGCAGTTCACGTTCCTGTTCTCGCGCATGGAGTAATTCGTACAACTGTTTATCGTTGCGCCAGGCGATCCCGACCTGACCTGCCAGGTTTTCAAACAGGGCAATGAATTCGCTGGTGAAGATCCCTTTTACACTGCGTGAAAATGCCGACAAGATACCGACTGATTCCCCATCAACAACGATCGGGGTGTGGGCGAAACAGGTGATCCCTTCACGCTGAATGATTTGTGCTGAAGCTGGTTTGTCGAGAAAATCGGTGTCGTTGACCACGGTTGTGGCATTGGAAAGGAAGGCCTGTCCAATATAGGTTTCCATATTGAGATTGCGTTCCGATTGGCCGAAATGATCTGAAGTCATCCCGTTTTGACTTTTAACCACCAAGGTCATGTTGCTTTCTTCAAGAAAGCGGATGACACAGAGGTCGAACTTGAATTGCTGTGCCAGTAGTTCAAGAATATTATCAAGAGTTTCCTGCAGTTTGACGCCACTTGACACGATCTGTGAGGCATCGTAGAGAACGCTCAACTGCTCACGACTGGCAGCATGGCTGATGGTGACCGTGCCGAAAATGTCGAAGACATTTTCCATCTCGCTGCCGCGGGTGGAGAGGTAGTTTTCCAGGATGATCCGTGCCGGAGCTGCACCGACATGACCGGCCAGAGTACGTTCGGTAAAAATTTTCAATTGCGGAATTTCATGGTCCGGCAGGCTTCCACGCGCATCAACTTCATGGTCGGAGAGAAAATCAGTAATTGCCGCATGGGCTGGCTTTTCTCCAATGAACTTCGACATCAGCTCAACGAATTCCATGATCGTCGGTGCTTTACTGATCCGTTTCAGTTGCGTTGGTTGAACCTGCTCACCGAAAACATCGACAAATTCATTAGCCTGTTGCGCCTCGCTTTCGGTCTGCTGGGTGAAGAAGGAGAGCGACAGGTAGGCAGCCAGGTTGAAAAGCAGGCTCCAGAAGAGCGAGTGAGTATAAATATCAAAATCTTTCAGGCCGAACAGTTCCAGCGGTTTCAACAGGGCAATATTGAACAGGCCGTTTTGCAGAATATCGGCGCTGATCCAGCCGGAGCGGACGAATGACGGGATCAGCAGAGTGTAAAACCAAAGGAGAAAGCCGAGCGACAGGCCGACGGTTGCCGCTTTGCGATTGGCTCTTTTCCAGTAAAGACCGCCGATGACTGACGGCGCAAACTGGGTTGCGGCCATGAAGGAGATTAAGCCCATATTAACCAGGGCATAAGAATCGCCGATCAGGCGGAAGTAGAAATAACCGAGAAAGACGACGCCGACGATCCCGAACCGCTTCAGATTGACCAGAACCCCGGAAAAATCCTGACGGTTGAGTTTCAGCCTGAGGATGCACGGCATCACCAGGTGGTTGAGAATCATGGTTGAAATAGTTACCGAGGAGACCATCACCATTCCGGCGGAGGCGGAAAGTCCACCGATAAAGACCAATAGCGCCAGCCAGGGGTGTCCCGCGGACAGAGGCAGGGTGAGAACAAAGAAGTCCGCCTGCGAGGTGTCGCCGCCGTTGAGAATCATGCCGCCAAGAGCAATCGGAATGACGAACAGATTGATCAGAAACATGTAGGCTGGAAAGCGCCACATCGCTTTTTTGATGTGGTTCTCATCCGCGTTTTCCGTGATCATGATATGAAATTGCCGGGGCAGAAACATGATCGCCATCATCGACAGGATAATCAGCGTGAACCACTTGGTGTACGGCGTCTGTTCCGTCCCCAGGCGGAACAGCTCGCGGCGTTCCGGGAACTGCTCGAAGAAACGCTGAAAAATATCGGCAAACCCGTCAAACAGGCCGTAGGTGACAAAAATTCCGACCGCTATGAATGCGACCAGTTTAACCAGTGACTCGAACGCCACTGCGACCACCAGCCCCTCGTGTCGTTCGGACGAGTCAAGATGTCTGGCGCCGAACAGAACCCCGAACAGAGCAAGCACCAAGGCCACAATGAAGGCCGTATCGATATAGGGCGGCAGTTTGTTGCTCAGCGCGTAGAAGCCCAGTTCCGGTGCCGTCAGCGGTGTCGAAAGCAGATCGATACTGTGGGCTATTGCTTTAAGTTGCAGGGCGATATAGGGCATGATGCCGAAGATCGAGAACAGGGTGACAATCGCTCCGAGGAGCGCCGAACGGTCATAGCGGCTGGAGATGAAGTCGGCAATGGTGACGATATTCTGCTGTTTACTGATTCGGACCATTTTGCGCAGGAAAAACCACCAGGTGAATGCGATCAGCGTCGGCCCCAGGTAGATCGGCAGGAATTCAAGACCGTTGGTCGCCGCCCTGCCGACGCTGCCGTAAAATGTCCAGCTGGTGCAGTAAATCGCCAGAGAAAAGGAATAGACGTAAGAATTGGAAAGAAGACTGCGCTTTGTTTCGCGTCGCTTCCCGGCGCAATAGGCAACCAGGAACAGCAGGGCGAAATAGGCCAGAGAGATCAGCAGGACGGTTTTGGCAGAGATCATCGGTTACTCTCTCCCGGTATCGACACTGCTGTTTTCGTCTTCGGCACCGTTGCGTCTGGCAAAGAACCAGATCACCAGAATGGACGCCGGCCAGCCGACAAAGAAATAGAGCACCAGTGTCGGCAGGCCAAAGATCAGGTCTTCATTGCTGAAAATGTGAATAAAGGGGAAATTGATCATGATAATGCCCAGAATCAGGCAGAGGATCCAGGCTTCTTTTGTTGAATTCCCGTGAGGGTCTTTCATCATTCATCCCCGGATGGCCAGCGGCTGTTATCAGACAGCCTTGTTATCGCGTTTCTATCATAGCCTGTCAACCTGTTTCAGACACGCGTAAGCGGTTTTCCAACGCACTTGATATCGACAGATCATTTTTGAAATTTATCAGAGATTTCACTGCTGTAAAGTGTTGACCGGGACCCTTTAAGGGTTTGACGCTGTTTGTCTGGGTGTGCTAGTTATCAATAGATTATTCTTGCTGCCACTGCTGTCCCGATTGTGGGAAGGCAGCTCTATTTTAAAGGGTCAGTGTGTGCCGAACAATCATTTCCGGGCAATCATATTTCACCGCAGCTACATTGTTGTTCTGATTCTGTTTTTCCTTTCCGGCTGCGCCGGTTTGCAGGGACCGCTGCAACCTTCCGACGATCGACCGTTTTATCGCTCCGAACTGGCAGATGCCGACGCCAAGGCCCTTTTTGCGTTCAGTCAATTTCGCGTTCTTGCTGTTGAAGAGCGCTGGCCGGAGGCGATATCTGCCCTCGAACGAGCGATCAGTTTTGATCCACGAGCGGACTATTTACAATTGAGTCTGGCTAAAGCCTTGCTGCATCTGGATGAAGCAGATCGCTCGATTGAAATCCTGCAAAAGCTGCTGCAGAAACACCCCGAGCAGGTGGAAACGCATGAACTGCTTGGAGATCTGTTCAGTTATCGCAACCAGCATGCTGAAGCCGTCAGCCACTACCGCAAGGCCTTGACGTCGGCACCGGACAGGCAGCTGTTGCAGATGCGTCTGGCGATGGCTTTGGGGCGCCAGCAGCGCAACGATGAGGCCATCGAAGTGCTCGAATCGCTGGTTGTCAAGCATCCGGAAGCCAAACTAGCCAGGCTTTCTTTGGCCCGTTTTTATCAGGAGACCGCTCAGTTCGACAAGGCGATGGCGACCTATCGTGCGTTGTTGGCTGATTATCCGGCACATCAACAGGCTGTGCTTGAATACGGAAAATTATTGGAAACTCAGCAACTGCAAGCCGAAGCCTACGAACTCTACCGTCAGGGGATTGCCGGAAACCCGCGTGCTGTTGCCGTGCGCGAACAGCTGGCGTTTCTCTACTTGAAACAGAAACGACTGCTGGAAGCTTTGGAGCAGTTTCAAGCGATTCGGCAACAGCTGCCGGGCAATCAACAGATTTTCGGCAGGATCGGTCTGATTCAGATGGAACTTAAGAATTGGACGCAGGCAGAAGCGATTTTCCGCGCGTTGCTGAACCAAAATCCCGAGACTGATGAGAATCGCTATTACTTAGGACTTTCGCTGCTCAGTCAGGGACGTAATACCGATGCGATTGAGGTGATGGCACCGATTAAGGAATCATCGGCTGTTTTTGCTGAGGCGATTCTGCAGATGGCCTACCTTTACAGGGCTGCCGGGCAGGATGGAGAAGCCATCAACGCGTTACGCAGGGTTATCGTGCAGGGGACTCAGAGGCCGGAGATCTACTACTACCTGGCTATTTTTCTTGGTGATCGTGAGCAACTGGACGAGGCTGGAGAGGTCATTGCCGCCGGACTGAAGCAGTTTCCCCACAATGTCGACCTGCTTTACCAGCTCGGCGTTGTTCACGAGAAACGTGGCGAACGGGGCAAGGCTTTGGAGCTGATGCAGCAGGTCCTGCAGTTGAACGGCAATCATCCCGATGCGCTCAATTTTGTTGCTTACCACCAGGCCGAAAACGATGAAGAATTGGAGCTGGCCTTAAGCCGTACGCTGAAAGCTCTGTCGAGCAAGAAAAGCGGTTATATCATCGATACTCTGGGCTGGATCTATTTCAAGCTGGGCCGCTTTGAGGAGAGTCGCGAACAGTTGGAAAAAGCCTCCAACTTGCAGCCGGACGATCCGGTTATCCTGGAACATCTCGGTGATCTTTATCAATCCCTGACCTTGTGGGAAGAGGCTGTCGAAGCCTACCGCAAGGTGTTGGAAATCGATCCTCAAGCTGAGGGGGTCGAAGAGAAATTGCAGATCATCCTGCGGAAGAATAACTGATGCTCCGCTTTATCCTGTTCCTGCTTTTGTTTCTGCCGGTCTCCTGTGCCCGGCCGCCCGAGCCGACCTGGACAGAAGTGCCGACTGCCGAGCGTCTCTTGCAGCGCCTGACTGAAACCACCGGCAAGGTTGTGTCTCTGGATGCTGCGGCGAAAGTCGGCCTGACCATCAAGGGCAAATACCGATCGACTCAGCAGTTTTTACTGCTGGAGAAACCGGACCGGTTGCGCGCTGACGTGCTGACCGGTTTTGGTCAGCTGGTCCTGCAGCTCACGTCCGACGGCGATGAATTGTCCGTTTTTCTCAACACCCCGGCCCCCGGTCGCTTTTTCCGCGGGGCGGCCACTGATGAAAATCTGGCCCGCTTTACCCGGGTCCCCTTGTCGATAACCAATCTGGTGCGCCTGTTGCTGTACGATCCGCCGCTGATTGCCGCGCAGCAGAACGAAGTCAAACTTATCGACGGCCAGCTGCTGTTGCGCCTGATTGCGGATAATCGTGAGCAGGAACTGCTGTTTGATCAACAGTTGCGTTTGGTCGGCAGCCGTTATTTTGTCCAGGGCGAGCGCTTTCTAGAGGTTCTGTTTCAGAACATCGACGCAGAAGATCAATTTCCGCGACGTATCCAGGTTGAGCTGCCGGCGGAGCAGACCAAACTGGCACTCAACTTCAACGAGCTGCAGATCAATATCGCTCCCGCAGCTGAGCGGTTTCATTTGCAGCCACCGGAAAATCTGCCGATAGAGGCTTTACCGTGAGAGCAACAGATAAAACAATTTTCCCGGAGATTTGTGTCATGTCACAGCTGTTGATCGGACTTCTGCTGCTGTTGCTGTTCGGCTGCAACGGTACGCAGGAAACCGAGCATCCCGGGGTTGAAAAGGTTTTAACTGCTGAGTTCGGAGATACCTTCATTGAAGCTTCGATCGGTGATGCCAGTACCCTGCTGCCGGTGCTGGCATCGGATTCTACCTCAAGCGGTATCACCGGGCTGGTTTACAACGGCCTGCTTCGTTATGACAAAAACTTGGTGATCGAGGGTGAGCTGGCCGAATCCTGGGACGTCTCTGCGGACAACCTGGTGATCACATTTCATCTCCGCAAGGGGGTGAAGTGGCACGATGGGGCACCGTTTACTGCGGCGGATGTGCTGTTCACTTATCGGCTTTATACCGACCCGAGCACCCCGACAGCCTATGCCGAAGCGTTCAAACAGGTGGCAAACGCTGAAGTTCTCGATCCCTATACCTTTCGAGTCTCTTATGCCAAGCCGTACGCACCGGCGCTGATGAGTTGGGCAACCTCAATCCATCCAAAGCACTTACTGGAAGGGGAGGATGTGACCCAGAGCCCTCTGGCGCGCAATCCGGTCGGTACTGGGCCCTATCGGTTTAAGGAGTGGTTGGGCGGTGAGAAGATCGTTCTGGAGGCGAACGCCGATTACTTTGAGGGGCAACCCTATATCAAGCGGGTGGTCCTGCGGATTATTCCCGACACCTCGACCCAGTTTCTCGAGTTGCAGACCGGCGGTCTTGATTTTATGGGCCTCTCCCCGCTGCAGTTTGATCGGCAGACCGAAACCTCTGCGTTCCGGCGTCTCTACAGCAAGTATCGTTATCTCAATTTTGGCTATACCTATCTGGGTTACAACCTGAATCGGCCGTTGTTTCAGGATAAGCGAGTGCGCCAGGCATTGGCCTTTGCCATCAACAAGCAGGAGATTGTCGACGGTGTTCTGCTCGGCTACGGAGTTGCCGCCACTGGTCCCTATAAGCCGGACAGCTGGGTGTATAATCCGAACGTCCCCAGGTATGATTACAACCCGGAAAAAGCCAGACAGCTGTTACAACAGGCGGGCTGGCAGGATAGCGATGGTGACGGTATTCTCGAAAAAGATGGCCGGCCGCTCGCTTTTACCATCGTCACCAACCAGGGCAATGATCTGCGTGCCAAGACCGGCGAGATTATCCAGCGCCGTTTTCAAGAGATCGGTGTCGATGTCAAACTGCGGATCATCGAGTGGGCGACTTTCCTCAAGGAATTCATCAATCCCAGCAATTTTGATGCGACCCTTCTCGGCTGGACCGGTGGTCCTGAACCGGATCAGTACAACATCTGGCATTCCAGTAAAACCGGTCCGCGACAACTCAATTTTATCGGTTTCAAAAATGCCGAGGTTGATCAATTATTGGAAGACGGGCGGCGGATTTTCGACCAGCAACAGCGCAAGCCCTACTATGATCGTTTTCAGGAAATTCTCGCCGAAGAGCAGCCGTACACCTTTTTGTATATCGCCGAAGCGCTGCCGGCGGTGTCGAAACGTTTTCGCGGTGTCGAGCCGGCACCGGCCGGGATTCGCTATAATTTTCATAATGAGTGGTTTGTGCCGAAAAAAGAGCAGAAATATGCCAGATAGATCGATCGGTTTTGCCTGATGCTGCAATATTTATCAAAGCGTCTGTTGATGATGATCCCGCTGCTGTTGGGAATTACCCTGATCTCTTTTGTGGTGATTCATCTGGCTCCGGGAGAACCGACCGATCTGCAGACCCAGATGAATCCGCAGGCCGGCAGCGATCTGCAGGAGCGCCTGCGGGTTCAGTACGGTCTCGACCAACCGTTATACGTGCAGTACTTCAACTGGTTGTCGCGCCTGGTGCAGCTTGATTTCGGCGAGTCCTTCGCCACCGATCGCCGACCGGTGTTTGACAAGGTGATTGAGCGATTGCCGATCACCATTCTGCTCAATGTGCTTTCCATCTTGTTGATATTGGTGGTTTCTATTCCGCTGGGAATTATCTCCGCCGTGCGCCGGAATTCAGCTTTCGATCGCTCGACCACGCTGCTGGTGTTCGCCGGGTTTGCCATGCCGTCTTTCTGGCTGGCGCTGCTGCTGATGGACTGGCTGGGGGTGCGCTTGGGGGTTTTGCCGATTTCCGGGCTGAAATCGCTCGGTTACGAATACCTGAGCTTCGGTGGACAGATCCTTGACCGGATCAGTCATCTGGTGCTGCCGGTGTTCATCTCGGCGATCGGCGGTCTGGCCGGTTTCTCCCGTTATATGCGCTCGAATATGCTCGAAGTGGTGCGGCAGGATTATATTCTGACGGCCCGCGCCAAAGGGTTATCCGAACGGGTTGTTATCTATAAACATGCGCTGCGCAACGCGCTGCTGCCGGTGATTACGATCCTCGGTCTGTCGGTGCCGGGACTGATCGGCGGCAGTGTGATTTTTGAAACTATTTTTGCCATCCCCGGGATGGGGAAGCTTTTTTATGACGCAGTAATGATGCGGGATTATCCGTTGATTATGGGAATTCTGGTCATGGGTGCGGTGCTGACCCTGTTCGGTAATCTGCTGGCCGATATCTCTTATGCCTTGGCCGATCCACGCATCCGTCATCAGGAGCAGGGTGAAGGGTAAAATAATGGTAACTTAAGTACCTCGGCAAATGGCCTCGCGCCGCCCACTCCAAGGGACGCATGAACCCATCCATGGGGCTTGACTGTCGCCATCCGGGCGACAGACACCCTTTCCGTGGGCACCCCGAGGCCAGCGATCTGAAGTTACTAAATAATGAAGCAAGGGGGAAACGATGCAGCTCAAAGCAAACAGATTAGGTGAAATGCTGCTGGAATCAGGTTTGATCGACCAGTTTCAGCTCGATTCAGCACTTTCACTGCAGCGGAATCTCGGTGGCCGGATCGGCAGCGCCATGGTCAAGCTCGGTTACCTGCCGGAAGAGACGATCTTGGAAATTCTCGAGTCACAGGCGAAGTATTCCCGGGTGGCGCTCGACGATCTGGAGATTTCGCCACAAATCCTTACGCTGATTCCCAGAGAGCGGCTGCTGCATCTGCTGGTCATCCCGATTGAATTGCGTCAGTCGGGCAAAGAGAAAATCCTGCGGGTGGCGATGACCGATCCGACCAACCTGCAACTGGTCGATGAACTGCAGTTTGCCAGCGGCTGTCGGGTGTTGCCGGTGTTGGCTTCCGAGGATGAAATACGTCAGGCGTTACGAAAAAACCTGTCGCCGGAGAAACTACAGCCATCCCCGGTTGCGGCGACCGATGCTTTTATCGACTACAACCTGGCCGACCTTGGCGAACTGTCGACAACCGATCCCAGGTTGGATCGGTTGCTGGAGGTTTTGAACGAGAAGGGAATCTTGAGTGCTATCGAGGTTGAAAGGGTGAAATTCGGTTGATGTTTACGACACAACGTTCTTTTTTACGCGATATCGTCTGGCAGCGGTTGCGCCACAACCGCATGGCGCTGGCCGGCGGTGTCATTGTGCTGACCATGTTTCTGATGGCCGCGACCGCCTCCCTGATTGACGCGGATCCGGCGGCGATCGATATCAGTCAGCGTCTGTTGCCGCCAAGTTGGCAGCATCCGCTGGGGACTGATGATCTCGGTCGCGGGGTTCTGGTGCGGATGCTCTATGGCGCCAGAATCTCCCTGCTGGTCGGTTTTCTCGCGGTCGGCATCTCCAGTATTATCGGCATCGTCCTCGGTTCGTTGGCCGGTTATTACGGTCGCTGGGTTGATGCTCTGATCATGCGTTTTGTCGACATTATGCTCTGCTTTCCGACCTTCTTTCTGATCCTGGCGGTGATCGCTTTTTTAGAGCCCTCAATCTGGAACATCATGATCGTGATCGGCCTGACCAGCTGGATGGGGGTGGCGCGGCTGGTCCGCGCTGAATTTCTCAGCTTGCGCCAGCGTGACTTTGTCCTGGCGGCACAGGCGCTGGGGGCTTCCGATCTACGACTGATCTTTCGTCATATCCTGCCCAACGCGTTGTCGCCGGTGCTGGTTTCGGCAACCCTTGGCGTCGCCGGAGCTATCCTCACCGAAAGCGCCCTGTCGTTTCTCGGCATCGGCGTACAGCCACCGACCCCCTCCTGGGGGAACATGCTGATTACCGGTAAACAGACCCTCGGCAGCGCCTGGTGGCTGTCGGTTTTTCCCGGTCTGGCGATCCTGATTACTGTGCTCGGTTACAACCTGCTCGGTGAAGGAGTCCGTGACGCCCTCGATCCAAGGTTGAAAGAATGACACCCCGGCAACTGTTGGAAAGCCGCTTTGCGGCACTCAGTCATGTGGACTACGCGGCCGTTTATGCCAGTTATCATGCCGATGCGCCCTTTCTGCAGAATTTTTCCGATTGTGCGGCTTACGTCGCTTTTGCCGAGCAGCAGCTCAACGCGGTGCAGGTCCGCAGTTGGCGGGCTTTGCGCCGGCGCAGCTTGGCGGCCGCTCGGGAAGAACATCTTTTGCTGATGGAGCTAGCCGTCGATGGTGTCGGTCAGTATTTCTACGAATTGGCTTTGCTGATCAAGACAACGGCGGGCTGGCGCTACCATTCCGCACAAAAGCTGGGTCAGGAGGATTATCCCGGCGATCCTGAACAGATCGATTTCTGTCATTTTGATCAGGCACCTCAAAAGATCATCTACTGATGCCGGAACTTCCCGAAGTTGAAACGACCCGTCGCGGTATCGCCCCCTTGATCATCGGCAAAACTATTGCAGAGCTGGTTCTGCGGACCGAAAAACTCCGTTGGCCACTCGATCGGAACCTCTGCCTGCTGCTGCCGGGACTGGCGATCCGGTGTGTCGAACGGCGCGCCAAGTATCTGCTGCTGCGCACGGATAAAGGTACGCTGATTCTGCATCTGGGGATGTCCGGCAGTCTGCGGATTGTCCCGGCGGAAACGACAGAGAACAAACACGATCATGTCGATCTGATTTTCTCTGATGGCAGCTGCCTGCGCTTTACTGATCCACGTAAATTTGGTGCCCTGCTCTGGACCGAAGACGATCCTTTGCTGCATCCGTTGCTGGCTAAGCTCGGCCCTGAACCTCTGGCCGAGCAGTTGACCGGTGACTATCTCTATCAATCTTCCCGAAAAAGAAAAATCGCCGTAAAGCCCTTTGTCATGGATCAGAGGCTGGTGGTCGGGGTGGGGAACATATATGCCAGCGAGGCGCTGTTCGGCGCCGGGATCGATCCACGGGTGCCGGCCGGTAAGATCGGGCGGCAGCGCTATCAGCGTTTGGCGAAGGAGATCAAGCAGGTACTGCGGCAGGCGATTGCCGCCGGCGGGACAACGATCAGCGATTTTAAACAGGCGGATGGCAAACCGGGCTACTTTAAACAGGAATTACGGGTTTATGGACGTGAGTGTGAACCCTGCCGGGTTTGCGGACAGCCGATCAGGGTGATCCGTTTGGGGCAACGCTCAACATTTTACTGCACTAAATGCCAAAGGTGACTGATGGAAAGCTTTCGTTTCAAATTTCCGTATCGGGTCGGAGTTGCCGACATCAACTATGGCGGCCATGTCGCCAACTCTGCCGTGCTGAATATCTTTCAGGATGCCCGCATCGGCTACTTGGCGGAGTTTGGGCCCTATTCGGAAGTCGACCTCGGCGGTTGTGGTTTAATCATGCCGGAAGCTCATGTCTATTTCCGCGCCGAGATGTTTCTTGGCGATGAGATACAGATAGGTGTGTGCTGTAAAGAGTTGAAACGTTCCAGCTTTGTGCTTATCTACCGGATTGAACGGAGCGGACTTTTGACCGCAGAGGGGGAAACCCCGTTGATCTGCTTCGATTATCAGGCCCATAAACCTTGCCGAATGCCGAAAGAATTTCGTCAGGCATTGCTCCGATTTGACCCGCTCTGATAACTTTCACCGGCTTTTACTGTCTTACCTTGACGGCTTGTCGATCTCCCCGCCGGAAGAAACCGCTCCGCTTTGCTGCAAAGGCGCCGGGATACCGGCTTTCTCCTTGACGGATTAAGGTTGCAAAGGGTATTGTGCGCAGCAAAAAATGACTGTCCAAGGATTGTAGAACATGGAAGAACTGAACGAATTATTGCAGCAGCGCCGGGCCAAGATCGAGGCCTACCAGCAGGCTGGGGTTAATCCTTTTGCCAACGATTTCAAGGTGACAAGCAGTTCTGCTCAGGTGGTGGAACAACATGCTGCCGATGATAAGGAAAAACTGGAAGATTGTGAGCTGAGTTATAGCATCGGTGGGCGGATTATGGCCCGGCGCGATTTCGGTAAAGCAGCCTTTTTGCAAGTCCAGGACGGTGCCGGGCAGCTTCAGGTCTATGTCGCTAAAAATCAGGTCGGAGATGAAGCGTTCGAGCAGTTTAAAAAGTTCGATATCGGCGATATCGTCGGCATCTGCGGTGTGCCGTTTCGGACCAAGACCGATGAATTGTCATTACGCGCCAAAAAGATTCGGATCCTGACCAAGTCGTTGCTGCCGTTGCCGGAGAAATGGCACGGCTTGACCGACGTGGAAACGCGCTACCGGCAGCGTTATCTTGATCTGGTGGTGAATCCCGATGTGCGCGAGCTGTTTCGCAAACGCAGCCGGATTGTCAGCCTGCTGCGCGAGTTCATGCTCGATAACGACTACCTCGAAGTAGAAACCCCGATGATGCATCCGATCGCCGGCGGCGCAACGGCCAAGCCGTTTGTGACCCATCACAACACCCTGAAGATGGATCTGTTTCTGCGCATCGCCCCGGAACTCTATCTGAAACGTTTGGTGGTTGGTGGTTTTGATCGAGTGTTTGAGATTAACCGTAACTTCCGCAACGAAGGGATTTCGATCCAGCACAACCCGGAATTCACCATGATGGAGTTCTACCGGGCCTACGCGACCTATCAGGATCTGATGAACTTCACCGAAGAGATGATCTGCCATGTCGCTGACAAGGTTTGTGGCGGGTTGGTCATCCCCTACGGCGAGAAGGAGGTCGATCTGACCCCGCCCTGGGATCGTTTGACCCTGAAGGAGTCGATCGTCAAGTATGGCAAGGTTGAGATGGCGGTTCTTGCGGACCCTGAGCAGTTGTTCAATTACGCCAAATCCCTCGGCTTGGAACTGGATGCCGGAATCGGTCACGGCAAATTGCTGGCGGAAATTTTTGATGAAGTGGTCGAGCCGAACCTCTGGCAACCGACCTTCATCACCGAATATCCGACCGAGATCTCCCCGCTGTCGCGGAAAAATGACGAGAACCCCGATGTGGTCGATCGTTTCGAACTGTTTATGGTCGGCCGGGAATTAGCCAATGCATTTTCCGAGTTGAACGACCCGATCGATCAGAAGCAACGTTTCGTCAAGCAACTGGAAGAGAAAGCCGCCGGTGACGAGGAAGCGCATGCGATGGATGAGGACTACATCCGCGCGCTCGAGTACGGTCTACCGCCGACTGCCGGCGAAGGGATCGGCATCGACCGGCTGGTGATGCTGTTGACCAATTCGGCTTCGATCCGCGACGTCATCCTCTTCCCGCAATTACGCCCTGAAGTTTGATGGCTTAGCCATCAAATCCTTTTTTTGAGACCATCAAGTTTAATAGCCCGGTCTGAAACGAACCACGATGTCTTATGAATTGTTTATCAGCCTCCGCTACCTGCGGGCCAAGCGGAAGCAGACCTTTATTTCGGTTATTTCCTTTATCTCGATTGCCGGAGTGACCCTGGGTGTTGCCGCATTGATCCTGGTGCTGGCGGTGATGACCGGTTTCACCGATGGGGTTCGCCAGCAGATCCTCGGCAACGTCCCGCATGTACTGATGCAGAAGTTCGGTGAAGGGATCGATAACCCGCAAGAACTGGTTGCTGCAGCAAAGAGCCTCCCCGAAGTAATCTCGGCGACTCCGTTTGTCTCGAAAGAAGGCATGTTGCTGTCGCAGGGAAATGTTTCTGCGGTCAATATCAAGGGGATTGGGCCAGGACACAAAATCTTCGGCCAGGCGTTGTTGAGCATTGATGAACGACCGGTTGATGAACTGTTTTTCGACGCCGATGCAGAACGGCCCGGGATCATCATCGGCATCGACACCGCCACCAGTATCGGGGTTGCGGTCGGCGATTCGATCAATGTTATTCCACCGATGTTCACCATTACTCCCTTCGGCATGATTCCGAAAATGAAGCCTTTCAGGGTGATCGGAATCTTTGAGAAACAGAGCAGCCTGGTCGACAGTTTCTATGCCTATATCCCTTTGCCGGTTGCGCAGAAGTTTTTCGATTTTGAAGGGGTGGTCAGTGGCATAGAGCTGGAGGTTGAACGCTTCGATCTGGCACCGCAGGTCGCCGCTGCTCTCAGCAACGAATTTAAATTTCCTTACGTGATTCGTCCCTGGCAGAGTATTTACGGCTCTTTTCTGTCGGCACTCAAACTGGAAAAGCTCGGCCTGTTTATTGTTCTCGGCATCATTGTTCTGGTCGCCGCGTTTAATATCGCCACGACCCTGATTATGGTGGTCATGGATAAAAGCCGCGATATTGCCATTTTGCGGGCAATGGGCGCCAACGCACGCAGTATTATGAAGATCTTTGTCCTTGAGGGTTTTATCATCGGTACGCTGGGGACCCTGTTCGGCACCGCTAGCGGCGTGTTGCTGGCACATTATGCCGATGGCATCATCAAGTGGCTGGAACAGACCTTCGGTCTGCGGATCTTTGATCAGGCGGTGTACGGCATGGAACACTTTCCCTCGGAGATTGTCGTGGCGGATGTGGTTGCGGTGATGATCATGGCGATGGTGATTTCGCTGCTGGCAACCATTTATCCGGCCTGGCGGGCATCGCGGATGGATCCGGCAGAGGCTCTGCGCTATGACTGAACAGGCGATGATCGAGATCCGCGATCTGGACAAAAGGTTCAACACCGACAGCGGCGAGATCGAGGTGCTGCGCGGGATCAATTTGCAGATCTGTGCCGGCGAGAGGGTCGCCGTGGTCGGAACCTCAGGAGCGGGCAAAACGACCCTGATGCATACCATTGGTGGCCTGGATCAGCCGACAGCGGGTGAAATCCTGTTCGAAGGACAAAGTATTTTTGACTTGCGTGGTGCTACCCTGGATGCTTTTCGTAACCGGACCATCGGTTTTATCTTTCAGTTTCATCAACTGTTGCCGGAATTCACCGCGTTGGAGAATGTGATGATGCCGTTGCTGATCGGCGGTGTCGCCCGGCAGCAGGCAAAACAGAAAGCTTCCGCTCTCTTGCAGGAAGTCGGTCTCGGGCCGCGTTTGACCCACAAGCCGGGGGCGCTTTCCGGTGGCGAACAGCAGCGGGTCGCGATTGCCCGCGCCCTGGTCCGTGAACCCCGACTGTTGCTGGCGGATGAACCGACCGGAAATCTGGATAGTCGCACTTCGGATGAAATTCTCGCATTGATAAACGAGATGCACCGGACTCGCGGCTTGACAATGATCATCGTCACCCACAACAACCGGCTGGCTGAAAGCCTCGATCGAGTGTTACGGATTGAAGATGGCCGTCTGGTCGATGATATTTTGAATTGAACCTGAATTCGATTCAGGTTGAACTGACAGCGGCGATTTTCTATAATTCCGTTTTTGTTTTTTGCCACAATTTTGAGGAATATCGATGTTGAAAAAAATCCTGTTGACACTTTGTCTGCTTCTGGTGGCTACGTTTGCCGCTGCTGAGGGGTTCAAGGTGTCCGATGTCCTGATCGAGGGGAACGACCGGATCGAAACCTCATCCATTCTGGCCGCCGTGTCTATCAAACCAGGGGATCAGGTGACCCTTGAGGATATCGACCAGGCGATGCAAAGTATCTTTCGTCTCGGCCGTTTTGATGATATCTCAGCGGAATTGACCGAAATTCAGGGCGCTAAACTGATCACTTTTGTCGTCCATGAACTGCCGCTGGTGCGTGATATTCTTTTCGACGGCAACGAGGAGATCACTGATGAGAAGCTGCATACCTATGTCAGTGTGAAGATTCCCGAACTCTACAATCACGCCAAGGTCAAGGCGAGTGTGCGGGAGATCGAAAAAGCCTATGACGAAGAGGGGTATCGCGCCACAAAAATCGATCCGCAGCTGAATGTTGATGAGAAGAACGAAGCGGTTCTGACCTTTAAGATCGAGGAAGGACAGAAAGTTCTGGTCGACAGCATCCGTTTTCAGGGGAACCGGTCGGTAGCAGAGGATGAGTTGCAGGACGGCATCGAAACCAAGGAGCGTTGGTGGCTGTCCTGGATTACCGGACGCGGGGCTTACCAGGATGAGACGATGCGGATTGACCTTGAACGGATCAAGGCGATCTATCAGGACAAGGGCTACATGGATGTCAAGATAAGGCAGCCGCAACTTGAACTGATCAAAGAGGATAAATATCTGGATGTGCTGATCGAAGTTGACGAGGGTATTCAGTACCGGTTGGGCAAACTCGACATTCAGGGCGATCTGCTGCGCTCTAAAGAGGAGTTGCTGCCGCTGGTCAGTTTAAAGCCGGGAGACGTGTTTAACCGTTCGAAACTGCACGATAGTATCCTGCGCTTGACCGATCTTTATTCCGACCACGGCTATGCCAACGTCAATATTTCACCGCTGACCAGTAAAAACAGCGAAGCACAGACCATCAGTTTAAACCTCGATATCGAACAGGGCGTTAAGGTTTTTGTCGAGAAGATCAAAATCAGCGGCAACACCAAGACGCGCGATAAGGTCATCCGCCGCGAGATTCCGCTTGTAGAAGGTGAGCAGTACAGTGCCAGCAAGATCAAGGAGGCGAACCGTCGCCTCCGCAACCTCGGTTACTTTGAAGAGGTCAATCTAACTACCGCCCCAGGCAGCGCTGTTGACCAGACGGTGCTGAACGTAGATGTGACGGAACAGGCGACCGGAACCTTCTCTGTCGGCGCCGGTTATTCCTCGGTCGACAAGTTGATTCTGCAGGGCTCTGTCACGCAGAACAATTTTCTGGGCCGTGGCTATAAGCTGAACTTTTCTGCTGCTTACAGCAGTAGAAGCCAAACCTTTTCTTTGGGGTTGACCGACCCCTATTTTCTCGACAGTGACTGGACTGTCGGGATGGACGCCTATAAAACAGAGCGCCGATATGACTCTTATGACCAGTTTCGAACCGGCGGCTCGCTCAGGGCGGGACATTCGATCGGTAAATACAGCAAGGCTTTTTTGTCCTACCGCTATGAGCAGCAGGAATACCAGGGTGTAGATCTGGGTGTTTCAAGCAGGTTCTTCGGTAACCGGACTGTGTCTTCGGTAACCGGTGAAATTGTTAGGAACAGCACCGATTATCATCCTGATCCGAGTCGTGGCGGCATGTCGAACTTTAGTCTGGAATATGCTGGACTTATCGGTACAGAGAACTTTCTGAAAGCGATCGTTGAACATCGTCAGTTCTACCCGCTGTTCTGGAAAACGGTTTTCACGATTCATGGCAAGGTCGGTTATGTGGTCCCTACCTCCGGGAGAACCGTTTCGATCACTGAACGTTTCTTTCTGGGGGGGATTCGGACGATGCGTGGTTTCGAAACCTTTGAATTGGGCCCCAAGGAAGGGACTGTCTTCATCGGCGGTGAAAAAATGGCCTACTTCAACTTCGAATACACCTTCCCGATTATAAAAAGTCTCGGTCTGAAAGGACTCCTCTTCTACGATACAGGCAACGCCTGGCTTGGTGGTGAGGGTTTCTTTACAGATATGCGTAACAGTGTCGGTGCAGGTATCCGCTGGAATAGTCCACTCGGACCCTTGCGCCTGGAGTGGGGTTATAACCTCGCTCCGCGTGATAATGAAAAACAATCGGTATTTGAATTTTCAATCGGGTCGGCTTTTTAAAAGTCGCAACACAGGAGGATACAATGAACAAACTAATCGTTGCCTTGCTCGCTATCATGCTGTTGGCTGTTCCAGCCTTGGCAGAGACCAAAATTGCCTATGTTGATCTGCAGAAAGCGTTGAATCTGTCGAAGTCTGGAGTTGAAGCCAAACAGCAGATCGGCAGTCAGGTCAAGAAATATGAAGCAGAATTCAAGGCCAAACAAGGCGATCTGCTGAAGTTGAAAGAGGAACTGGAAAAACAAGCGGTTCTCCTTTCCGACAGTGCCAAGGCAGAAAAAGAGCGTGATTATCAGCAGAGCATCAAAGAGTTGCAGCGCTTTCAAAAAGACATCAAGGATGAACTGCAGCAGCGTGATAACGATTTGACCAAACGTATCCTCAACGAGCTTTTCGAAGTCCTGCAGAGCCTGGGCAAAGAAGGCGGTTACAGCTTGATTCTGGAAAAGAACGAGGGTGCGGTCATTTATGCTGACGAAACCATCGATCTGACCGATAAGCTGATTAAAGCCTACGACGCAAGCAAAAAATAGGATCTGCATATGGCGACCCTGCAGCAGTTGGCAGAACTGGTCGGCGGTCAGGTTCAGGGAGATCCCGCCCTGGAAATTGCACGGGTTTACCCGATAGATCAGGCCGGGGAGAGCGACATTACTTTTGTCGCCAACCCGAAATATCTGAGCAAACTTGATCAGTGCCGCGCCTCGGCGATCATTGTCACTCCCGGTGTAGAGGCCGCAGGACGCAACCTGCTGATCTGTGCCAACCCTTATCTGGCGTTTGCCAAGATTCTGACCTTTCTGCAGGGGTCACGAACCCCGGCCAAAGGGGTGATGGCCGGCGCACATGTTGCGGAGAGTGCCTCGCTGGAAGAAGGGGTGACGATTCATCCAGGCTGTATTGTCGGTGAAAAAGTTCAGATCGGTGCCGGAACCACCCTTTATCCCGGGGTTGTTATTTACGATGACGTAGTCATCGGCAGCGACTGTCTGCTGCATGCCGGTGCCATTGTCCGGGAAAACTGCATTCTGCATGATCGGGTGATCTTGCAGCCATCGGCGGTTATCGGTTCAGATGGTTTCGGTTTTGCTCCGGACGGCAGCGCCTATTACAAAATCCCGCAGGTCGGGATTGTTGTGCTGGAAGAAGATGTCGAAATCGGTGCCGGTAGTTGTATTGATCGTGCCGCCTTGGGGGAGACCCGGATCCGGCGTGGTACCAAGCTCGATAATCTGGTGCAGATTGCCCACAATGTCGAAATCGGCGAAGATACGGTCATGGCTGCCCAGGCCGGGATTGCCGGGAGTTCAAAGATCGGCCGTCATTGTACCTTCGGCGGTCAGGCTGCGGTTGCCGGGCACCTGACGGTGGGCGATAATGTCATGATCGGCGGGCGTGGCGGTGCGACCAAAAACGTTGCCTCGAATCAGCTGCTCTCCGGGGTGCCGCTGATACCACATAAACAATGGTTGAAAGCATCTATTTCGTTCGCCAAGCTACCGGAAATGCGCAAAGAGTTGCAGCGGATGGCGAAACGACTGGAAGAATTAGAAACGCAGGTGAAAGAGGATTGATATGTTGGTAATGAATATTCAGAAGATTATGGAGGTACTGCCGCATCGCTATCCGTTCCTGCTGGTGGATCGGATCGAAGAGGTGGAAGAGGGTGTCAAGGCGATTGGTTATAAGAATGTCACCATCAACGAGCCGTTTTTTCAGGGGCACTTCCCGGATCACCCGATTATGCCGGGGGTCTTGATTGTCGAGGCGATGGCTCAGGTTGGTGGTGCCTACGTAACCGTGGTGGATGAGATCAACGACGATCAGGTGACCTATTTTGTCGGTATCGACAAGGCGCGTTTCCGTAAGCCGGTTGTGCCGGGTGATCAGTTGCGACTGGAGATGGAACTGGTTTCCAGGCGCCGCGGGATTTATCAATTTCGCGGCAAGGCCTATGTCGAAGAGACCCTGGTCGCCGAAGCGGAACTGAAAGCAACCTTTGCTGAAAAATAAACGGGAGTCACCGATGATACATCCGACCGCGATTATCGCCCCGGGCGCAAAGCTTGATCCGACTGTTGAGGTTGCTCCTTACGCTGTAATCGGCGAACATGTCATGATCGGCGCCGGGACCCGCGTCGGCCCTCATGCAGTGATCGAGGGAAGAACCGAGATCGGTCAGGATAATCAGATTTTCCAGTTCACATCGATTGGTGCGATTCCGCAGGATCTCAAGTTTCACGGGGAGATTTCGACCCTGAAGATCGGTGACCGGAATAAAATCCGCGAGTTTGTCACCATCCATCTCGGTACCGCAGATGGTGGCGGGGTGACAACCGTCGGTAGTGATTGTCTGTTTATGGCTTATTCGCATGTTGCCCATGATTGCATTATCGGCAACCATGTCATTCTTGCCAACGGGGCCACCATGGCCGGACATGTTGAAGTCGATGACTACGCAATCCTCGGTGGTTTGTCGGCAGTGCATCAGTTCGGCCGGATCGGTTGCCATGTGATGGCCAGCGGCGGCTCGATGATCGCTCAGGATGTCGCTCCCTATTCTATCGTACAGGGGGATCGGGCAAAAACTGTCGGCTTGAATCTGACCGGTCTGAAACGCCGTGGGTTTAGCTCTGACGCACTGACGAATGTCAAACAGCTCTACAAGATCGTCTTCCGTTCGAATCTCAAGCTCGAAGATGCGGTAGCTCGAATTGAAGATGAATTTGACACTTCGGCTGCGGAGGTGGCAACCTACCTCAATTTTATCAAGCGGAGTGAGCGCGGTCTGGCAAGATAAAGGCTTCGCTATTCCTTGAATTGGTCACAGAAACTGCGAGAGCCGAAACGGGTCTCGCCTTTTGTTTTTTGGGACAGAACTGTAGATGGCAGCTACTGAGAGTAAAAAACGCCGAGCTTTGATCGTCGCCGGAGAATCCTCCGGGGACTTGCACGGCAGCAATCTGTTGCGGGCTGCAGCAGAGCTTGATCCGCAGCTGCAGTTCTTCGGCGTCGGTGGGGAGCGAATGCGAGCGGCCGGATGCGAAATCGTTTTCCCATCGGATCAGTTGTCGGTGATGGGTCTGGTCGAGGTCTTCGGTCAACTACCGCGATTGTTGGCCCGTTTCCGGCAATTGAAAGCCATCTTGCACGGGACCGAACGGCCGGACCTGCTGGTGTTGATCGATTTCCCCGACTTTAATCTGCGCTTGGCAAAAGTTGCCAAAGGGTTGGGCGTTCCAGTTCTTTATTACATCAGTCCCAAGGTCTGGGCCTGGCGTAGCGGACGGGCAAAAACGATCGCGGCACGGGTTGATCGGCTGGCGTTGATTTTTCCTTTTGAGCCGGAAATCTACGCCCGTTTGGGGGTGCAGGCAACGTATGTCGGCAATCCGCTGCTCGATGAGTTTGCAGCGAATCGGCCCGATGGTTCTTTGCGGCATCAGTTAGGCTTATCCGCTGAACAGCAGGTGGTGGGGATCTTTCCCGGCAGCCGCAACAGCGAGCTGAAATACATCTTCCCGACTCTGCGCGAAACCGTGCGGCGTTTGTCGCAACAGAAGTCGGAGTTGAAATTCGTCCTGCCGTTGGCCCCTTCGCTGTCACGGCAATTTTTCGAGCAACAAATAGAGGCTGGCGGCTTACCGATTGAAATCGTGGAGAAAAACATATACGAGGTTGCCGCAGCCTGTGATGCGGTGTTGACGGTTTCAGGTACTGTCACCCTGCAGATCGCCCTGACCGGAACACCAATGGCAATCCTCTACAAGGTTGCCCCGCTCAGCTACCAGATCGGTAAACGGTTGATCAAAATCGAGCACGCTGGATTGACCAACATCGTTGCTGGAAAAGGGATTGTCCGTGAATTTATTCAGGACGCGGCAAATCCTGTGGCCCTGAGTGAGGAGATGTTGCGGTTGCTCGATGATGCAGACTATATTGCTGCCATGCGTCAGGAATTGCACCGCGTGCAACAGTTGCTGGGAGAACCGGGTTGCTCTGCCAGGGTTGCACGGATGGCGTCTGAGATGAGTCGGGCGGGAAATAAAGGATAGAATTGGTGTTACTGGAAGAACAGCAGACGAATATTTACAAACGGCTGATCAGTTATGCCGCACCCTATAAATGGCGCATTGCCCTGTCGATGTTTGCTTCGTTGGGAATCGCCGGTTCTGATGCGATCATTGCCTACCTTGTCAAGCCGTTTGTCGATGAACTGATCATCGCCGGTAATCTCGACATGGCGAAATTGATCCCCTTTTTCGTGGTCGGCCTGGCTGCTTTTAAGGGCGTGTCACGCTACGTTCAGGAATACAACATCCGCACGGCTGGACAGCAGGCGATCCAGGATATTCGCGACCAGGTTTTCGGTCACGCGATTAAACTGTCGATGCGTTTTTACACCAGTAACTCCTCCGGGAGCTTGATGTCGCGGATTCTCAACGATGTCAACGTGATGCAGTCGGCGCTTTCCGATGTGCTGGTGACCATCCTGCGTGAGTCGCTGACGATGATCGCTTTGACCGGTTACGCCTTTTATGCAGACTGGCGGATGGCTTTAATGGCCTTTATCGTCATCCCGGCGGCCGCACTTCCCGCTGCTGCGCTCGGCAAAAAAATCAAGAAATTCTCGCGTCGTGGACAGGGGGCGATGGGGACCGTTACCACCATCCTTGAGCAGACTTTTTCCGGGATCAAGGTGATCAAATCGTTCGGCACCGAAGAACTGGAAGATCAAAAGTTTCGCTCTGAGAATCGTAATTTCTTTAACTTTATCCGCAAAACCTTCCGTTATGGTGCTGCGTCGTCACCGGTCATCGAGCTCTTGACCTCTTTCGGTGTTGCCGCCGTCCTCTGGTATGGGTTGAACCTGGTCATTGCAGAGGAGATCACCAAGGGGGAGCTCTTTTCGATTCTGGCGGCAATTCTGTTGATGTACACCCCGTTGAAGCGTCTGACCCGAGTCAATAATGTGATCCAGCAGGCGATCGGTGCCAGTGAACGGGTCTTTGAAATCCTCGATCAACAGTCGGAAATTGTTGATGCCGCCGATGCCGTAGTCCTGCCGCGCAGTCGCGGTCAGGTCAGTTTCGAACAGGTCGATTTTGCCTATGATGATGAACCTGTGTTGCGGAATTTCTCCGTTCAGGCTGCACCAGGAGAGGTTGTCGCGCTGGTCGGACCAAGTGGTGCCGGCAAAAGTACCATTATCGGCCTGTTGAATCGTTTCTACGATCCGCAAGCCGGCCGTATCATGATCGATGGGCACGACATTCGCAACGTTACCCAGCAGAGTCTGCATGACAACTTGGCGCTGGTCGATCAGGAAACTTTCCTGTTCAATGACTCGATTCGCAACAATATCCGTTACGGCTGTCAGACCGCTGCTGATGAGGCGGTCGAAAAAGCTGCTCAACAGGCTTATGCCGATGAATTTATTCGTTTGTTACCGGAAGGTTACGATACCATGATCGGGGATCGCGGCTTGCGACTTTCCGGCGGCCAACGGCAGCGGATCTGTATTGCCCGGGCGATTTTACGCGATGCGCCGATCCTGATGCTGGATGAAGCGACCAGTGCCCTCGATACCGAGAGCGAAGCGATGGTACAACAGGCACTCGGCAACTTGATGCACGACCGCACCACTTTCGTGATTGCGCACCGGTTGTCGACGGTCATGCATGCCGATCGGATTCTGGTGCTTGAAGATGGTCGGTTGCAGGAGAGCGGCAACCATCAGCAGTTGCTTGCGGCGGGTGGTTTGTACCAGCGACTCTACAATATCCAGTTTCAGGAGCAGGCATGAAACTGAAGGATCGCCTGCTGATCGCTATCGCTCCGCCGCTGGCAGCGTTGATTATCCGCCTGCTCTATTGGACCATCAGAACGGAAACGATCGGCGAAGAGAATATTCGTCCCATTTGGGCGAAAGATGAACAGGTGATTCTCTCCTTCTGGCACGATCAGCTTTTGTTGATGGTGCTGGGCTATTGCGGCCCCGGGGCTAAAATTCTGATCAGCGCTTCGAAAGATGGCGAACTGATCGCGCGGACCATGCGTTATTTCGGTCAGGATGCGGTGCGCGGTTCTTCATCGCGTGGTGGACGGGCGGCCTTTAAAGAGATGCTCAAACTGACCGAAGAGAAGGTTGATCTGGTCTTTACCCCGGATGGACCCAAAGGACCGCGACACGAGTTGAAGGATGGCATCGTGCAACTGGCACGAATGAGCAAACGCTCGGTTGTGCCGATGGCTTTTGTCAGCAGTCGCGGCCATCGCTTCGGCTCCTGGGATCGTTTTCTGCTGCCGTATCCTTTTGGGCGGGGTGTTTACTCTTTCGGTAAACCGGTCATCTTTGACAAGGAAGAGGGGGTAGAGGGCTTTCGCGATCGCTTGTTGCAATCGATTACGGAGAACCAGCAGCGGGCAGAAGCCCGCCTGGAGGAATTCGGTGTATCTGCTGTATGATCTGTTACTGCTGCTTTCGGCAGCGGTTTTGGTGCCCTATTATCTGTTGCGTGGTATCCGTCACGGCAAAAGTCGACGAGGCATCCGTGAGCGTCTGGGGCACTATTCCGACCTACAACGGCAACGACTAGACGGGCAGCGGATCATCTGGCTGCATGCGGTCTCGGTCGGTGAAACGCGCGCGGCAATTCCATTGCTGAAGCGCTTGCGCAGTCAATACCCGGAACATTTGCTACTGGTCAGCAATGTGACCGAAACCGGGCACGCGATAGCCCGTGAAAATAAAGATATCGACCTCTGTCTGTTCTTTCCCTTCGATTTTTCCTGGACGGTCAAAAATGTTTTGCAACTGATCCGTCCCGAACTGATTATTATCGTTGAGACCGAAATCTGGCCCAATTTTGTTCGGCAGGTTAAGTCGCTGAACATCCCTTTGCTGCTGGTAAATGGCCGCCTTTCTGATCGTTCGTTCCCGCGCTATCGTTTCTTTCGACCCTTGCTGCGGCCGGTGTTGCAATGCTTCTCCACCTTTTGTATGCAGTCTCAGGTGGATGCAGAGCGGATCGTGCAGTTGGGGGCGCTGAATGATCAGGTGGAGAATACCGGCAACCTGAAGTTTGATCACGAATTACGCGATCTGGATGATGACGAAATCAGCAAGCTGAAACAGCGCTACCGGTTGCCGGAAGAGACCCGGATTATGGTTGCCGGCAGCACCCATGCAGGGGAGGAGGCGCAGATTCTGGAAGTGTACCAGCAGCTTCTGGCTCAAGACAGGGACTTGCTACTGATTCTTGTGCCGCGCCATCCCGAGCGGACCCGTGATGTGGAAACATTGTTAACGGGGCAGGGTCTTGATTTTTGTTTACGCAGCAGTTTGCAGCCTGAGACTCCGCTGCTGAGCACGGGTAAGGTTCTGCTGGTGGATACCCTGGGGGAAGTTCTGAATCTCTATGCTGTTTCTGAGTTGGTTTTTGTCGGCGGAAGTTTGATCCCGATCGGTGGCCACAACCTGTTGGAAGCTGCACTGGTGGGAAAACCGGTGCTATTCGGCCCGCATATTCATAACTTCAGGGAGATTTCTGCAAAATTGGTCAAGGCCGGGGCCGGAGTGAGGGTTGCGGGGCCGGCTGAGCTGTTCGAGACTATCGTTCTGTTGCTCGATGACCCGGTGCGTTGCCGGGCCATGGGGCAGGCCGGACGTGCCTTGATTGTTGAAAATGCCGGAGCGACAGAGCGTACTATGCGCCATGTCGCAGACTGTTTAAGGGGATAATGGCCCGACTGGATAGATTCCATCGCAGGTTGGTCAGCGAAGGGCCGAATAATTATGCTGAGCGTTGTCTGCTCTGCACCTTGCTGCCCTTTTCGTTGTTGTACGGAATCATCGCTTGGCTGCGTGGCAAGTGTTATGATTACGGGTCGTGTTCAAGTTATCGAGCCGCGGTTCCGGTTGTTTCCGTCGGTAACCTTGCCGTCGGCGGAACCGGCAAAACCCCGGTGGTCGATTGGCTGATCAAGGCCTTTCGACAACAGGGGAAGCGCGTCGCGGTTGTCAGTCGTGGCTACGGCGGTTCATTTGCTGCTGAGGTCGGGGTTGTTTCCGACGGTGAAGGATTGTTGCTGCAGGCGACAGAGGCGGGCGATGAACCTTTCCTGCTGGCCAGGCGGAATCCGCAAACCGTGGTCATGATCGCTAAAAAACGAGCGGCCGGGGTACGTCATGCAGTTGAACAGTATGCCGCCGATATTGTGATTCTCGACGATGGTTTTCAGCATCGGGCGGTTGCACGTGATCTGGATCTGCTGTTACTCGATGCTGAGCGTCCCTTCGGTAATCGTTTGGCGTTGCCGGGCGGCCTGTTGCGTGAGTTCCCCACGGCACTCAACAGGGCCGATCTGTTGCTGTTGACGCGCGCAGAAAAACCAGCGGGGATAGCTGATATCGCTAAACCGATCTGGACCAGCCGTCATCAAATAGCTGATTATGCAGTCAGCTTGACCGGTGAACGGGTATCTTTTGCAGAACTGAAGGGGAAGAAGTTGCTGGCTTTTGCCGGCATCGCCGACCCTGAAGGTTTTTATACCGCCTTGGCTGCTGCGGGCTTGTGCATCACAGAAAAACGATCTTTCAGTGATCATGTGAAGTTCGATACGGAGAGTTTGGCCGAGGTCGTTTCACTGAGCAAGGGCTGTGATGCCCTGCTGACGACCGAAAAGGATGCCGTCAAACTTGCTGCCGGGATGTTTGCCATCCCCTGCTACCAGGTGCCGATGAGTATTGTGATTGATCAGGAAGAAGCTTTTTTAAGCGAAATAAATCAGCGATTATGGAGATAATAAATGCCTGTACGTCCTGAACTGATGGAAATCCTCGCCTGCCCGAAATGCAAGCAGCCGGTGGTTTTGTCCGAAGATCAATTATCGATTGTCTGTGACGTCTGCCGCTTGCGCTTTCCGGTGCGTGACGATATCCCGGTGATGCTGATCGATGACGCGGAATCTTTCTGACGATGAGGAACCCACATCGTTTACTGATCCTCAGTGACGGTAAACCGGGTCACGTCAACCAGTCGATCGCCTTTGCCCGGCACCTCGGCTACGAATATGATCTCTGTCGAACTGCATTTACGTCCCGATTCTCAAAATCAGTTTCCTATCTAGCTGATCGCTTCAGGGTCAAGCTGGAAACCCTCTTTACTACTGATGAAATCGACGGCTGCTACCGGGCAGTCGTTTCCGCAGGTTCAGAAACCTATTATGCCAACCGGCTATTGGCAGATAAGCTAGGAACGAAATCGGTGGCAATCATGCTGCCGCAGGGCTATCGACTCGATTACGATCTGATCGTCGCCCAGCAGCACGATAATCCGCCGCTGCGGAAAAATATTCTCAGCTTGCCGATCAATCTGACCTATGTCGAACCGCAGGGCTTGGTCACGCCCGAGCCAAATTGCCGCTATGTCTCGATTATCATCGGTGGCAACAGCAAGCAGGTCGATCTGGAACCGAAACTGTTAGAACAGCAGCTGCAGAGAATTTTTGACCTTTTTCCCGGACACCGGTTCTGGCTGACAACGTCGCGTCGGACCCCGGCCGAAATAGAAGTGATGCTTAAAAAATTCAGTTTTGACCGTGCGATCTATTATTCGACGGAGCAGATCAACCCGATCCCCGATTTTCTGCAGCATAGCGAGTATCTATTTTTGACCGCGGATTCCTCCTCAATGATCAGTGAAGCGGTGAGCTTCGGTTCTGCTGCTGTCGAAGTCCTGCCACTATCGGGAGCTTTGCCGACTGGTGATAAACTCGGCAGGATGCTGTCATCCCTTTGCCAAACAGGATGTTTGCACATGTTTGATGGTACGTTGGCCAATGCCACCCGAAAAATTGGCCTGTCGCAACATTTTGCCGAGGTTTGCTTGTGAGGGTTGTGCAACTGCTGCCGGAACTGAACGAAGGCGGCGTCGAAAGAGGGGTTGTCGAACTTAATCGCGAACTGGTCAAGCGTGGCGTTGAAAGTATCGTCATCAGCGCCGGCGGCAAGCAGGCCGCGCAGATTGATGTGGACGGCGGCAGGCATGTCAGGTTTGATGTGGTCAGCAAGAATCCTCTTACCGCACCGTTACGCGTATTGCAGTTACAAAAAATTCTCAAGCAGTTGCAGCCGGATATCCTGCATGCCCGCAGCCGGGTTCCAGCCTGGCTGGCCTATCTGGCGAATAAAAACCTGAAGATCCCCTTCGTGACGACTGTGCATGGGTTTAATAGTGTTAATGCCTACAGCCGGGTGATGACTTATGGTGATCGAGTGATCTGTGTCAGTAATGCCATCAAGGATTACATCCAGGAACATTATCAGGTTCCGGATGAGAAGATTGCCGTCATCCCGCGCGGGGTTGATCTGCAACTGTTTGACCCAGAACGGGTAGACTCGAAATTTGTCGATGAGTTAACAGAAAAATATAGGCTCAAGGGTAGATTTGTTGTCACGGCCATTGGACGCATAACGCAACTCAAGGACTATGAGACTTTTATCCGCGGAATCGTCGCTGCGAGGGAAATAATCCCGGAGGTCTGCGGCCTGATTGTTGGTGGGGTACGTCAGGATAAACAAGCATATTTTCAGCTCTTGCAGATTCTTGTCAAGGATCTGGGTGTTGAGGGAATTGTCCATTTTGTCGGCAGCCAGCAGAAAATTGCCGAGATTTACGCTCTCAGCAATATTGTTGTTACTTGCTCAAGGAAGCCGGAGAGCTTCGGCCGCACTGCAGCAGAAGCTCTGGCCATGAACGTGCCCGTCATCGCTACCAGACATGGTGGGGTGGTGGATATTGTCAAGGACGGGGTGAGTGGGGTCCTGATTGCGGTAGAAGATGTAGCGGGGATCGTCGCCGGTATCTATAAATATCGGAATCTTGAGGTTGGCGATTTGAGAGAAACAGTTGTGAATAATTTCAGTTTGCAGCAAATGGTTAATAGAACTTTGAGTCTATACCTAGATTTGACCTGTGGGGATATTACGGATGCCAACTTTCGATCAAAATTCTAAACTAAAAGTTTCGTTTTTTGAATGGGGCTGGTTGACACCCGCGGTTCTGCCATCTTTTGAATTGATCGGGCGAGGACCCTTTAACACGGTAACTGCATTGTATATAGCCTGGGGGCTGTTTGCGTTACCCCTTGACAAACTGCCAGGAAATCGCTTCGTGAAAATTCTGTTTGTTGTGCTGATTTTTAGTTTTGGCTTGGGGGTATTGGGGGCTCATGACCCTTTAAGGGGACTGAAGGCTTGGGGCAAGTACAGCTTTTTATGTTTGACATTTTTCTATACTTTAGCGGCATTACAACAAAGATCAGAAAATTTTCAACGTCTCTGTTTTGTCCTTGCAACCGTGGGTTTGCTGGTCCCTCTCATTCTGGTTCTTAAAACGGCCCTGTTGACGGGCGGCGAGACTTTTGTGCCGCGCCATCAACTTCTTGAGCGAAACATGCCATTTCTGTTGCCTTTTGTCTGTTGGGCTGTTCTGCAACGGGATAGATTTGCTTATGCCGTCCCTGTTTGGATTACGGTTTTTTTCAGTTATTTCCTGATTATTGTGTTTTCTGCAGGTCGATCGGCTTTGGTAGGTTTCCTTGTGGCGAGCTTGATTCTTTTAAGTGTGAAATTGAGAAAAAAAATAGTAGTTGTAGCTCCTGCTATCCTGCTGCTCGTTTTTGTGGTGGCTGCTACCAGTGGAACCTCTTTTTTTCGCGGTGTCGGGCCAGGAGCTACGAAAGCGGAAATCCTGAACCAACTGACATCTGGACGCATACAACTTTGGCAGCAAGCGATTGAACATTTTCCTGAGAATCCCTGGCTCGGTGTTGGGATGGGGAATGTACGTTATGTCGACAGTGTTATTACCATTTCGTCACTTAAGGGATCTGATGTCAAGGTTCGCCATCTGCATAATTTTCTGCTGGATGTCTGGTATGAAACCGGCTTTATCGGCTTGACTGTTCTATCATTATTTATGGCGTATATTTTGTTGTCCGGACTGTGCTATTTCTTCCGTAGCGATGGTAATAACAGGTTGTCATGCACTGTACTATTGGCCGCTGTCGGGGCAATTCTTTCAGCGGCACTCTTCAGTTTTTCTTATACGTCACCACAGCTTACGGTGTATCTTTTTATGCTGCTTGGAGCTATACATTTTTTGATCAGTCCCTCCAGAGAGGGAGATCATTTGCAGATAGTAGATGATTAATTCCTGCCGAAAAATTCTCTGGTGGGGGCGTTTTGCTCCAGAGTATTCCCGCAACCGTATCCTTCGCCAGATAATGTTACAACAGGGGTATGAGCTGTCAGAATTTACTCCTCGATTGTCTACGCTGGGTGATTTCGAAGCACGACTCGTGTCTGTTGATAGTCCGGACTTACTCTGGATCCCCTGCTTTCGACAGCGAGACTTGGCGGCGGCGGTGCGCTGGGGTAAAAAGAGGAATGTTTCAGTTGTTTTTGATCCGTTGATCAGCGCCTATGACAAGCAGGTCTTTGAACGGAGAAAACTTTCAGCACCGAACGTTCGGGCAAAACGTCTGCTGAAATGGGAATCTGCTTTGTTTCAGCGTGCGGATCTTGTTCTTGCTGATACTTGGGAACATGCACGATTTTTTTCCGAAACACTGGGTGTTGATTCCGAACGGATTGCTGTGGTACCGGTCGGTGCGGAAGAGAATGTTTTTAAGCCTAATATCCACGACTCCAGAGCTGGTTCGATCCCGACTGTCCTGTTCTACGGCAGCTTTCTTAATCTGCAAGGGCCGGAGGTAATTATTGACGCGGCACGTAAGTACACTGGACCGCTAGCAGTCTGGAAACTGGTTGGACAGGGGCCGCTGCTTGATGAATGCCGTCGGCGGGCAGAAGGTCTGACGAATGTTGAATTTATCCCCTGGCTGCCTTACGAAGAGCTCCCCGATCTTATCCATCAGGCAGATATCTTATTGGGAATCTTCGGCACCTCAGCAAAAGCAGGTCGGGTGATCCCGAACAAGGTTTATCAGTCACTTGCCTGCGGAAAACCGCTGGTGACCCGGACTGCGCCTGCTTACCCCGACTCCTTTATAAATAACAATAGCCTAGGTATCGGCTGGGTCGCACCCGGTGATCCGCAACAGTTGGCAGATAAGGTTGCTGAATTGATGATCAATCGTGCGACACTTGCCGAGATGGGTTGCCAGGCTCGTAAAACCTACGAAACGCACTTTTCTATGGCATCGATTTCAGCTAGTCTGTTTTCAGCTTTGAACCCCTTGCTTTCAGAAGAACGGTAGGAGTGCTATGAACTCTGTGGTTGATCGCTCATTTGCTGAACACATTGCCTTGGTTGAACAGGTTCGAACGGAACTGGCAGGGCAGATTTCCGTTTGTGCAAAGAAGCTGACAGCTTGTTTGAAAAACGGCGGAAAAATTCTCATCTGCGGCAACGGCGGTTCTGCGGCCGATGCCCAGCACTTTGCGGCCGAACTGGTCGGACGTTTTGAGGCGGAGCGTCGCGGCTTGCCGGCAATCGCCCTGACGACCGATTCTTCCTGCTTGACGGCTATCGGCAACGATTACGGTTTTGAACGGCTCTTTTCCCGTCAGGTCGAGGCTCTGGCCAGTGGCAAAGATCTGCTGATCGGGATTTCAACCAGCGGCAATTCACAAAATGTGTTGACGGCCTTACTCAAAGCAAAAGAGTTGGGCTGTGAAACTGTCGGCTTGACCGGTCATGACGGCGGCAGGATTGCCGCCGCAGTTGATTGCTCTTTGGTCGTGCCTGGCTTAAGAACGGCCAGGATTCAGGAGATGCATCTCCTGATCATTCATCTGCTGTGCGAGTTGATCGACAGGCAGTACCTGACTGATGAATTGGCTGGCCGATGAAAAAATATACTCCCGTCAGTCTTGACGGCATTCGTACCTATTCGATTAACACCCGCAACAACAAGGTGAACATCGCTGAACATTTCGCCAGTGAGCCGTCAAGGGACAGCTCATTCAGCGATTTTTTTGCCGGCCTGCCCGATCTGCTGGGTGTCGAAGCCTTGCGTGGCGTTGTGGATGCCATTATTCATGCCCACCGCAAAAGTCGACCGGTGGTGTTGGCGATGGGCGGCCATGTAATCAAGTGCGGTTTGCAGCCGGTGCTGAAGAAGCTGATCGATTGCGGAATTATCACCGCCGTGGCGATGAACGGATCAGCGGCGATCCACGATTATGAGGTTTCGCTGGTCGGGGCAACCTCTGAGGATGTCGGCGCAGTGCTGCAATCGGGGGATTTCGGTTTTTCGGAAGAGACCGGCGGCGGTATGAATGCCGCGTTGAAAGCGGGTCTGGAACAGGGCGTCGGTTTCGGCGAAGCGATCGGCCGGGCGATTCTAGACCAGAATCATCCTCACAAAGATTTCAGCCTGCTGGCGACCTGTGTTGAAAATGATATTCCGGTAACTGTCCACGTTGCCCTCGGCACCGACATCATCCATCAGCATCCGCAGGCCGATGGAGCTGTGATCGGTGAGCTGTCGATGCAGGACTTCCGTTTGCTTACTTCGGTGGTTGCAGATCTTGGCGATGGCGGGGTCTGGCTGAATGTCGGCTCGGCAGTGTTGTTACCTGAAGTTTTTCTCAAAGCTCTTTCGATTGCCCAGAACCTTGGTCACCAGGTGGACAACTTTACCACGGCGAATTTCGATATGATTCAACACTACCGACCGTTACAGAATGTGGTGAAGCGGCCGACCTCGGGGCAGGGCCGCGGTTATACCATTACCGGTCATCATGAGATTAACATCCCGTTGTTGGCCTATGCCATCCTTGATGGCTTGCGCAGGGAGGACCTCGGATGAACCGGCAGCAGATGGAACAGGTTTTTTCAGCAATCACTGAAACCAGACTATTAGTGGTCGGTGATCTGATCCTTGATAAATATATCTGGGGGAAAACCAGCCGGATATCACCGGAAGCGCCGGTACAGGTGGTTGAAGTCGAACGGGACGAGCTGCGTCTCGGCGGTGCCGGCAATGTCGTCAATAATCTGCTTTCTTTCGGTTGTCAGGTTGCCGTTGCATCGGTGGTCGGTGCTGACGAGGATGGTCAGAAGTTGCTGAACTTGCTGACGCAGCGAGGTATCGACATCGGTGGCATTCAACAATCATCGCAACGGACCACCAGTCGCAAGAGTCGGGTATTGGCCAGTCATCAGCAGATGTTGCGGATCGACCGGGAAAGCACCGGTGCAATATCCAGCGAAGAACAGGCTGCCCTGCTCGAATACGTCAAGCTGCAGTTGCCGCAGGTCGGGGCGGTGCTGCTGTCAGATTACCTGAAGGGAGTACTGGCTCCCGAACTGCTGCAACAAATCATCGGGCTCTGTCGGCAAGCGAAAATCCCGGTGATTGTCGATCCCAAGGGGGAAGATTTCAGTCGTTATCGCGGCGCAACCCTGCTGACCCCGAACCGGCGTGAAGCTGAGGTCGCTACTGGGATCGTGATCGACAATGATGCAGCGCTTCTCCAGGCCGGGGCGAATTTGTTGAATGCGCAGCAGCTGGATGCGCTGGTGTTGACCCGTAGCGAAGCAGGGCTGAGCCTGTTTGCCGCTGACGGCAGCGTTGAGCATCTGCCGACCGAAGCACGTGAGGTGTTCGATGTCTCCGGTGCCGGGGATACGGTTGTTGCCATCATCGGTGCGGCTTTGGCCGTCGGTGCAAGTTTGAGCGATGCGGCAAGTCTGGCCAACCTGGCAGCCGGGATCGTGGTCGGAAAGCTGGGAACCTCCACGGTCACCGCCAGCGAAATTCTCGTTGAATCGGCCCGTCGCAACCGCCGACCGGAGGGGAAAATCCTGCCCCGTGATGAACTGGCAATTCTGCTCGATTCACAGCGTACTGCGGGCAAGAAGATTGTTTTTACCAATGGCTGTTTCGATCTGCTGCATGCCGGACACGTCAAATACCTGCAACAGGCGCGCAACCTGGGTGATCTGCTGGTTCTGGGCCTTAACTCGGATGATTCAATCCGCAGACTCAAAGGACCGAAACGGCCGCTGCTGGATGAGAGCGAGCGAGCGCAGATTCTTGCTGCGCTCGACTGTATCGATTACCTGACCATTTTTGATGAAGATACGCCGCTGGAACTGTTGCAGATTGTACGCCCCGATATTCTGGTCAAGGGTGGGGATTACCTGCCGGATGAGGTGGTCGGAAAAGAGTTGGTCGAAAGCTACGGGGGTCGGGTGGAGTTGATTCAGTTTGTCGATGGCAAGTCGACGACCAACATCATCGACAAAATTTTGAGCATGTATCGGGACGAATAAGTTGATAAATCTGCCGGCTGACAAATCAATCGCTAAAATATTGATCATCAAGTGGAGCGCCATGGGGGATATCATTATTTCCACGGCGCTTTTTGAAGATATTCGTCGGGCATTTCCCACCGCCGGCATCGATCTGAATATCCTGCCCCCCTGGGATCGCTTGTTTCAAGATGATCCTCGCTTCAACGAGATCATTGTCGTCGATCTGCGTAAAACCGAGAGGGGACCGAAGGGATTCTGGCGTTGGCTGTGTGAGGTGCGCAGCCGTAACTACGATCTGATTGTTGATCTGCAGTCGAACGATCGCAGCCGCTGGCTGATGACCGCGTTGCAGCTGACTGCCGGCAGGGTACCGTATCGCCTCGGGAATCACCGCCGCTATCCCTATAATTTTGCCCCTGAGTCAGCCAAAAAACTGCTGATTCATCCCTTCACTGTGCAACAGCAGGCCCTTGAGTCTGCCGGTATCCCGGCGCTCACTAGTCGGCCGGTACTGCATGTCGATGCCGCAGCACGGCGAAGAGCTGAGCAGTTGCAAAAAGAGTACGGTTTGCCCTCGGATGGTTACGCGCTCTTTCTGCCTGGTTGTCAGGCAGCCGGTTATCTGAAACGCTGGGGGGGGGACAACTATGCGGAGCTTGCCCGATTGTTGCATGAACGTGGGCTGAAGGTGGCAATCATCGGCGGCCCGGATGAGATGGACGAGTGTGAAAAGATCAGGACCGCCGTCGGGCAGGAGTGGCTGGTCAACCTGTGCGGCAAGACGCAGATTGTTGATATTGTGCCGCTGGCCGAACAGGCGCGGTTGATTGTCGGCAATGATACCGGCACTGCCCACGTCGCCTCGGCGTCCGACCGGCCGCTGCTGGTGGTCTGCGGTCCGACCGATCCGCGCCGGGTCAAGCCGATCGGAGACCATGTGCAAGCGCTGCAGGCCACTGAACTTGATTGCCTTAACTGTTATTGTAAGAAACCCTGCGACCATCACCGTTGCATGAAACTGGTGACCCCGCAACAGGTAGTCGAGAAATTGCAGCAGATGGGCGCTCTCTGATTATTTCGGCCGGTTTTTCTGCTCCGGCTGCGGTGCGCAATCAGGCAATAGGCTGGTGCCGTGCTTCTGTTGCTGTTGATATTCGTACAGTTTTGCGTACTTCATAAACGCGTAAAAGGCCATGGTTGCCGAGGCGATAAAACCGGCCCAGCCGTTTTGGTAGTTGCGTTTAAACAGGAAAATCCGCAGAAAATAGAGGGGCGGATAAAAAACCAACATCCAGGGGGAGACTTTCTTCCCTTTGGCGATTTTGTCCGCAACCAGTCCGGTCGAGTAGTGGTTGACCTTGTCGACCTTGGTGTGGATATCGACTTCGCCGAAATGATAGAAAGGCGCCTTCAGTCGACCGATTTTGCCGTTAACTTTCGGTGCCGCGTGAATCGGCATGTCAGAAATATGTGCCTTGCTTTTGTCAAACAGACGTAAAAAGCCGTTCAGCCGTGATTTGCTGCTGGCCATCCGCCAGAACATTTGCTCCTGACGGGGTAGCTCGTAGCCCGCGCAATCCGGCCCGCGTTGCAGCAGTTCTTGCACTTCCTGCTGCAGTTGCAGCGACAGCGCCTCATCGGCATCGAGCAACAGCACCCAACGGTGGCTGGTCTTTTCCAACGCCGACTGTTTCTGCGGGCCGTAACCGAGAAACTTGTGCTGAAAGGTTACGGCGCCGAACTCTCCGGCGATCTGCATGGTATCATCGGTGCTGAATGAATCGAGCACGACAATTTCATCCGCCCACTTGACACTGTCGAGGCAGATGCGCAAGGTATGGGCATTGTTGAAAGTAGTGACAAATGCGGATATTTTTTTCATCGATTACTCCCTTTTAGCTACAGTGGTTGTCACTATTCTGCACGCACCCTGGGCCAGTTTTCAGGGCTGAATATTGTGAATTTGAACACTATTTTTGAGCCCCAATCAAGGAGAATACCTTGTTAAATAAAATAGCACTGATTACCGGTGTAACCGGCCAAGATGGTTCCTATCTCGCTGAATTTCTTTTAGCTAAAGGATATGAAGTGCACGGCATTAAGCGTCGTGCCTCTTCGTTTAACACTCAGCGGATCGATCATATCTATCAGGATCCCCATGTCGAGAATAAAAACTTTATTCTCCATTACGGCGATTTAACGGACTCGTCAAACCTGACACGGATTCTTCAGGAAGTGCAGCCTGATGAGGTCTACAACCTCGGCGCACAATCGCATGTTGCGGTCAGTTTTGAGTCTCCGGAATATACCGCAGATGTCGATGCGATGGGTGCTTTACGGCTGCTGGAAGCGATCCGTTTGCTAGGTCTGGAGAAGAAAACCCGTTATTACCAAGCCTCAACATCCGAGCTTTATGGCTTGGTGCAGGAAACCCCGCAGAAGGAGACCACCCCCTTCTATCCTCGTTCGCCCTATGCTGTGGCAAAGCTGTATGCCTATTGGATGACCGTGAATTATCGCGAGGCCTACGGCATGTATGCTTGTAACGGCATCCTCTTCAATCATGAATCTCCTCGCCGTGGTGAAACTTTTGTCACCCGTAAGATTACCCGTGGACTGGCCAATATCGCTCAGGGGCTTGATGATTGCCTGTATATGGGGAATATGGATGCGCTGCGTGACTGGGGGCACGCCAAGGATTATGTGCGGATGCAGTGGATGATGTTGCAGCAAGAGCAACCGGAAGATTTTGTTATTGCAACCGGCGTCCAGTATTCGGTGCGAGAGTTCATCCGCTGGTCGGCTGATGAGCTAGGTGTCAATGTGGAATTTACCGGGCAGGGGCTGGATGAAGCAGCGGTTGTCACTGCCATCACCGGCGAGAACGCCCCTGCATTGAAGGTGGGAGATGTTATTGTCCGGGTTGATCCGCGCTACTTCCGTCCTGCGGAGGTTGAAACCCTGCTCGGTGATCCAAGCAAGGCAAAAAAGCTGCTCGGGTGGGTGCCGGAAATTACCGTGCAGGAGATGTGTGCAGAGATGATGGAGGAAGATCTCAAAATTGCTCAGCGACACGCGTTGTTGAAAACTCACGGTTTTGAGATCCCGGTTACAGTGGAGAATTAAGCGTTGCAGGATAAAACAGACAGGATATTTGTTGCCGGCCACTGTGGCATGGTCGGATCGGCAATTGTGCGCCGACTGCAATTTCTCGGTTATGTAAATATCATTACCCGGAGTCGTGCTGAACTGGATCTGTTGGATCAGGCGGCAGTCCGATCCTTTTTTGCCACGGAGCGACCCAGGCAGGTTTACCTTGCTGCCGCAAAGGTAGGTGGGATTCACGCTAATAACACCTATCCGGCTGAGTTCATCTACGAAAATCTGATGATAGAGGCCAATGTGATTCATGCGGCCCACCGACATGATGTGTCAAAATTGTTGTTCCTCGGCTCATCTTGTATTTACCCGAAATTAGCCAATCAGCCGATGGCGGAGGAGGCTCTGCTGACCGGCACTCTGGAGCCGACCAACGAGCCTTACGCCATCGCCAAAATAGCCGGTATCAAACTCTGTGAAAGTTATAATCGGCAGTATGACCGCGACTACCGTAGCGTCATGCCGACCAACCTTTATGGGCCGCAGGATAATTTTCATCCGGAAAACAGTCATGTTATTCCTGCGCTGCTGCTGCGGTTTCACATAGCAGTGAATAATAATGATGAAAATATTTCTATTTGGGGGAGCGGTGCAGCGATGCGGGAATTTCTGCATGTTGATGATATGGCAACAGCGTCTGTACATGTTATGCAGCTTGATTCTGCCACCTATCGGAAACATGCTTCGCCGATGTTGTCGCATGTAAATGTCGGTACCGGGCTTGATTGTTCGATTCGCACTCTGGCCGAAACCATCGCCAGGGTCACCGGTTTTCAGGGAAAGCTGATTTTTGATGCCAGTAAGCCTGACGGGGCTCCCCGAAAGTTGTTGGATGTGTCGCGCTTACAGGTTTTGGGATGGTCGGCTGAAATCAGTTTAGAAGAGGGGCTGCGGGATACTTATCAGTGGTTTAAAGAGAATCAGGGTCATTGCAGATGCTGATCAGTCTGCAAGCTTTTTGTAGAACCTGAATCCGTGGGTACCCGCTGGCAAATAGCACAAGTCATTGAATTGCCTAAGCGTCCCCAAAATCACCGCTTAACCTTTGGGTGAAACTAAGAATTTCAGAAACACTTATTCAATCCAAGCACTTGCACTCTTTCTCCAGCGTTTACTCACGGATCCAGGTAGAATAAAAGGTCGTTCATGCTATTTGCCAATCTTCGTCCTGCAGTTTTTCTCGACCGCGACGGTACGCTCAATGTCGAAAAAAACTATCTGATCGATCCTGCTGAGTTTGAATTTATCCCCGGAGTGCCGCAGGCGTTGAAACGGTTGCAGGATGCTGGCTATCTGCTGGTGGTGGTGACTAATCAGTCCGGGGTGGCGCGGGGCTATTTCAGTCTGGAGCAGGTCCGTCGCCTGCACGATTACATGGAAAAATTGCTGCAAACGTATGGAGTCAAGCTGGCGGGGGTTTATAGCTGCCCCCATCATCCTGAAGCTGGAATCGGGGAGTATTCAAAAAATTGCAGCTGTCGCAAAGGAGCGCCGGGGATGCTGTTGCAGGCGGCTCAGGATTTAGCTGTCGACCTGCAGAAATCGTACATGGTCGGTGACAAGGAGGCCGATATCCTGGCGGGGTTTGCTGCAGGCTGTAGCTCCATATTAGTGAAAACCGGTCATGGCCACAAAGGGCTGGAAAGTGCCGAAAGCAGAGGGGCTGAAATCGCCGCCGATCTGCCGGAGGCGGTCAAGATTATTCTATCCGACAGGCCTGTGTGACCCGCGATTTGCGTCTTTCCAATCGTCAATTGAAATGCTATTATCCGTTGTTTGCTTAGCCATCGTATTCTTTTTTGCGAGATCATCAAGGCTTGTGCAATACGTTTTCGGTTGCCGCGAAAAGGGCTATAAAGCTCTTTAATTGCCCTGTGAGGGGGCTTCATAAATGGGGGATTATGATGAAGATTGTAAAACGTTTAGTTTGTGTCTCACTGTTGGTATTGGTTTTGCTTGTTGGCAGTTTTCCTGCTTTTGCCGGAGCAAAGGTCAACATCAATACCGCAACCGTTGAGCAGTTGGTTGAAGTCAAAGGAATTGGTGAAGTGCTTGCGCAGAGGATTGTCGAATATCGGCAAGCGCACGGTGTTTTTAAATCGTTGAATCAATTGGATAATGTCAAAGGAGTTGGCGGCAAGACTCTGGAAAAACTGCTGCCGTATCTGATTTTGGCTGACAGTTAGTTTTTGGATTAGTTCTAAGGTCCTGAGCCTTTTTCGCGCAGTCAGGGAGAGGTTATTCCTCTCCCTGACTTTTTAACATGTTTCTGCAAAGGTTATATCGTAGTGAAAAATATTTTAGTCACCGGTGGTTGTGGTTTTATCGGAGCGAACTTTGTTCGGTTGATTTTGCAACAGTTGTCCGATATCCGATTGATCAATCTGGATAAGTTGACCTATGCCGGCAACCTGGAGAACCTTCGTGATCTGGAGGACGATTCGCGCTATCGTTTTGTCAAAGGTGACATCTGCGATGCTGAATTGCTGACTCAACTGTTCGCTGAAGAGCAGATCGACACCGTTGTGCATTTCGCCGCAGAATCCCACGTAGATAGAAGTATCACCGGGCCTGCAGAATTTATCCAAACCAATATCAATGGAACCTTCGCGCTGTTAGAAACCACCCGCGCCGCCTGGTTGGGGGAAGGTCAGGATGCTGCGACCAAGCGTTTCCTGCATGTCAGTACCGATGAGGTTTACGGTTCGCTCGGCGCGACCGGACTGTTCACGGAAACCACTGCCTACGATCCTCGTTCTCCCTATTCGGCCAGCAAGGCCGCTTCTGACCACCTTGTCAGTGCTTACTCTCACACCTACGGCTTGCCGATTCTGATGACCAACTGTTCCAATAATTATGGCCCTTATCAGTTTCCGGAGAAGTTAGTTCCGCTGATTATCAACAATGCCTTGAACGGCAAGGATCTGCCGGTGTATGGCGACGGTAAAAATATCCGTGACTGGTTGTTTGTTGAGGATCACTGCCGGGCGATTCTGACCGTGCTGCAAGATGGATCGCTTGGCGAGACCTACAATGTCGGCGGTAACAGTGAAAAACAGAATATCGATGTGGTTCGCACGATTTGCGACATTTTGGATGAGAAAACTGCCCCACTTGCCTCCGGCGAGCCGCGTCAGTCGTTGATCCGTTTTGTGCAGGATCGTGCCGGCCATGACCGTCGTTATGCGATCGATGCCAGTAAAATCAAAGCAGACTTGGGCTGGGAGCCGACCTTGCAGTTTGAGGAGGGTATTCGGCTGACGGTTGATTGGTATCTTCAGAATTCTGATTGGGTGAGTTCCGTGCTGGATGGCTCTTATCAGGAGTACTACGAAAAGATGTACGGGAGCAATAACTAGTGGCACGGGTTGCTCTGATCGGTGCCAACGGTATGTTGGCGCCAGCGATTCGAAAACTGGCTCCTACTGACTATCAAATTTTGCCGTATGATCTGCCAGATTTTGATCTGACTGACCGTGAACAGGTTCTCACGTTGGCGGAAGCTGCTCCCGATATCATTATGAATTGCGCAGCATTTACCAACGTCGATGGCTGTGAAGAACAGCAAGAACTGGCCATGCGGGTTAATGGAGATGGGGCAGGTCTGCTGGCTGAATTGGCAAAAAAAACTGACGCTGTTTTGATCCATATTTCAACCGATTTTGTTTTTGATGGCAGCAAAGGTAGCCCATACTTCGAGGATGATCATCCGCAGCCGATCTCAGTTTACGGCAAGAGTAAGTTGTTTGGCGAACAGCAGGTTCAGCAATCCGGATTGCTAAAATATTTTATTGTCCGCACCAGCTGGCTGTACGGAGCTGGCGGTAACAATTTTGTCGAAACCATGATCCGGCTGGCCAAAGAAAAGCCTGAGTTGAAGATTGTTGCTGATCAGCAAGGGACTCCGACCTGGACCGAAGATCTGGCCCGAGCCATTTTCGCACTGCTTCAATCGGAGCAATACGGACTTTATCACTACAGTAATGACGGCGCATGCAGCTGGTACGAGTTTGCCGGTGAGATCATTGATCAGATCGGTGTCTTTGAAAAGCTGAAGGTCGCAGCGGTTCTGCCAATCCCGACGGATGGTTATCCATTGCCCGCGCAAAGGCCGAAATATTCAGTCATGTCGAAGGGGAAAATCAAGCAGACAACAGGACTCGTAATCCCATCTTGGCAGCAGAGTTTAAATACCTATTTAACGCAAAGATAAATAATCGAGGTAAGTATTGTGGGAATTAAAAAAGGAATCGTGTTGGCAGGTGGCTCAGGAACCCGTCTTTATCCGCTGACGCTGGTCGCCAGCAAGCAGCTGCAGCCGATCTACGACAAGCCGATGATCTACTATCCGCTGTCGATACTGATGCGCGCCGGAGTGCGGGATATCCTGATTATCTCGACTCCGCAGGATACCCCCCGTTTTGAAGCCCTGCTCGGTGACGGTAGTCGCTGGGGAATCAAACTCAGCTACGTCGTGCAACCGGAACCGAAGGGAATTGCCCAGGCGTTTCTGGTCGGCGAAGAGTTTATTGATAATCAGCCGGTAGCGTTGATTCTTGGGGATAATATTTTCTATGGCAAGATGGGACTGGGCCGGATTTTCTCTGAATTTGACAGCGGTGCGCGGGTTTTCGGTTATCCGGTCAATGATCCTGAGCGTTATGGTGTGGTCGAGTTTGATCGCAGTGGTCAAGCGATCGGCATCGAAGAGAAACCGACTCATCCGAAATCGCGTTATGCGGTTCCGGGACTCTACCTCTATGACGAGAAGGTCGTTGAACTGACCAGGCAACTGGCCCCATCCCCGCGAGGTGAGCTCGAAATTACCGACCTCAACCTGGTCTATTTGCAGCGTCAGGAGTTAATGGTTGAAAAGTTGGAGCGCGGCATTGCCTGGCTCGATACCGGAACCCACATGAGTCTGCTCGAAGCCAGTCACTTTATCGGCACCCTCGAGGCGCGTCAGGGGGTCAAGATCGCCTGTCTGGAAGAAGTTGCTTACCGCAAAGGTTTTATCGGTCGGGATAAGTTCCAGAGTGTCATCGAGCAGACACCGAAATCGAGTTACCGTGAATATCTAGAGCAGATTCTCAAAGAAGAATTCTGAAGGAATAAAATGAAAATTATCCCGACAAGAATTCCTGATGTGTTGATTGTTGAGCCGCAGGTTTTCGGTGATGAGCGCGGTTTTTTTCTCGAGAGCTACAACCAGCAGCGCTGGACGGAGTTGACCGGCCTGCAAACGACCTTTGTGCAGGACAATCATTCCCGTTCAGAAAAGGGTGTTCTGCGCGGACTTCACTATCAGACGCAGCAGACCCAAGGGAAGTTGGTCAGAGTCGTCCAGGGTGAGGTATTCGATGTCGCGGTCGATTTGCGTAAGTTGTCGGCAACCTTCGGTCAATGGGTGGGCTGCCATCTGTCGGCTGAGAACAAACGTCAATTCTGGGTGCCGCAGGGTTTTGCCCACGGTTTTTTGGTGATAAGCGAATCGGCAGAGTTTCTTTACAAGACAACTGATTACTACGCACCTGAGTTTGAACAATGTATCCGTTGGGATGACGCCGATTTGGCAATTGAGTGGCCTTTGGATGGAAAACCAGTCCTTTCTGGAAAAGATGCTGCAGGCATTGCTTTCAAGGATGCTGTCTGCTTTTCCTGATCATTTTTATAGGAACCTATCATGAAGATTCTTGTCACCGGCGCTGCCGGTTTTATCGGTTTCCATCTGTCGAAGTATTTACTGGCTCGTGGTGACGAGGTTGTCGGTCTCGACAACATGAATGACTATTATGATGTCAGCCTCAAGGAAGCCCGTTTAGCACAGCTAACAGAGCAGAAGACCTTCCGTTTTGTGCGCATGGATCTGGCCGATCGCGAAGGGATTGCACAGTTTTTTAAAACGGAGAAGTTTGAAAAAGTGGTCAACCTGGCTGCTCAGGCGGGGGTGCGTTATTCCCTGGAAAATCCCCACGCCTACATCGACGCCAATGTGGTTGGCTTCACCAATATCCTCGAAGGTTGTCGGCATAATGAGGTTAAGCACTTGGTCTATGCCTCCTCCTCCTCGGTTTACGGCGCAAACACCTCAATGCCGTTTTCCATCCACGACAATATCGATCACCCGGTTTCCCTCTACGCCGCAACCAAAAAAGCCAACGAATTGATGGCCCATACCTACAGTCACCTCTATAATCTGCCGACTACCGGCTTGCGCTTCTTCACTGTCTACGGCCCTTGGGGCCGCCCCGATATGGCGATGTTCCTGTTTACCAAGGCGATTCTTGCGGGTGAGCCGATCAAGGTTTTTAATTACGGTAAAATGCTGCGTGACTTTACCTATATCGACGATATTGTCGAAGGGGTCGTGCGGACGCTCGATAAAACTGCGGAGCCTAATGTTAACTGGACCGGCAATAGCCCTGATCCGGGCACCAGTGCCGCCCCCTATCGGATTTATAATATCGGCAATAATCAGCCGGTTGAATTGATGCATTTGATTGAAACATTAGAGAAAGCCCTTGGGAAGACTGCCGAAAAAGAAATGCTGCCGATTCAGCCGGGTGATGTGCCGCAGACCTACGCCAATGTTGATGATTTGATTGCCGATGTCGGCTTTAAGCCGGAGACCAGTATCGAGAAGGGGGTGGGCAGGTTTGTTGCGTGGTATAAATCTGTTTATTGCTAGTGCCTATTCCCCCATGGATTTTCGTAGCTTGATTGTTTTCTTGCGCACCAGTTGTGTTGCGAATTTATTTCAACGCGGCGTGAAATGCCCTCAGCCACACCTTGCCAATTTACTGGATTTTGGCACAATCTCTTATTTCCTTATTGCGGATACTGTAGATGTCTAAAGAAGGCTTTCTGACTTGGATGCGTGAAGCGTTCTGGGTGGGATTTGGTCTCGGCATCAGTGTTCTTGCGTTGCTTGTTGGAACACGGCTGTTGACAACGTTACTGTCTACGGAAGAATACGGGAAGTTAGCACTGTCTATAAGTTTAGCTACTCTGGCTGTTCAGGTTGGAGCCACACCAATCTCACAAACGCTCATACGTTTTTATTCTGATTGGCGTAATAATAATAAATTGACGGTATTGCTACGGAATGTGCAAGGATTTACCGCTGTTGCTTTGACTTTTGTTTTTACTGTTACTTTAATTTCAGTTCTCTTCGGCCCATGGATTGAAGGTTTTCCAGGGGCGGGATATATTCTGCTGATCGGTGTTTTTGCAGCGCAGTTGGTTCTCAATCGAATCGCTTTTGCCTTAGAGGATGCAGCGAGGGCAAGGCGTGCTAGAGCCATAATTCAATGTGCTTTTGAAGTCGGTCGTTTTGCGTTAGCATTCGGCTTCATTTGCCTGTCCGGACGTGAAAATGCAGCAACGGTGTTTGTGGGATTTGTGGCTGCCGGGTTTATGGCAATGATTGCACATGCGTTTTTTCTTAAAACGCAGTTGGGCAGGCTGGACTCCTGCAATAATTTTCAAGTTGAAGTCCTTGAAGCCAAGGACAGCTCGGCTATGCGCAGCTTTTTATGGCCGTTGATAGTCAGTAATGCATGCATCTGGGTTGTCATGATGGCTGAACGATGGTCATTGCAATCCTTCGGCAGTTTGGCTGATGTGGGGGGGTATGCTGCAGTCTATCAGTTGGCTTTTATGCCGATGATGCTTGTCAGTAACTTTCTTTTGCTTTTGTCAACACCGATCATCTATCAAATGATCGGCACCGATCGAAGAACAAGTAATTTATCTCAGGCGCTCAAAATTAACCGATTTATTGCGCTTATTGTGCTCGTCATTTCATTTGTCGGCGCGCTTTTTCTGTTGAAATATCATTCTTTGATTGGTCGACTTTTTCTGGGTCCAGACTTTCGACAATACAGCTGGATGTTTCCATGGTTATTGTTCGCTGGAGGCTGTTTTGCTGCATCTCAACAGCTGTTGTTGAAGTTGACTTGTGAATTCAGAACCCTACCCCTTGCTTTTCTATGGGGAGGGGTAGCAATAGTTGCAGTCTTTACCTATACATTCAGCGCCTATTTCTGGAAGTTACAGGGGGTATTTGTCTCGGTTGTCGCTATAAATGCGGCATTGCTGCTAATCTCATTTGTTCTCTCATGCCGGGTTAGAAGAAACTGACGTGTGGAATATGTATAAGACTATGGTTTCAGCATGCAAATGGCAGATACTTGCAACGATTCAGACCTTTTGCAATCGCCAGAAAATGCGAAGCGCCAACGCACGAGATAAAATTTTCTGTATTGGCCTGAATAAAACCGGAACTACCTCCTGGTCGCAAGCTATGTTAGATTTGGGATATGTTGTTGGGTCAGAAACTGTTGCGACAATGTTTTTCTACGATTGGGTTGATGGGGATTTTCGCCGGATAGTTAATTATTGCCGGACTGATGGACAGGTTTTTCAAGATTTTCCATTTAGCCTGCCCAACACTTACAAAGCGATTGATCGTGCTTTCCCTGACTGTAAGTTTGTTCTGACAGTAAGAGACTCTGCGGATCAATGGTATGAATCTCTAATTAATTTTCATGGAAAACGCTGGTCCCCTTCCGGGTGTATCCCACCAACCGGCGAAGATTTGGCCAAAACTGTTTATTGGAAGAAGGGGTTGTTGGCGGATTATTGTAGAGAAGTATTTCAAACACCTTCTAGTGACCCGTACAATCGTGAAGCTCTGCTGTCTTTTTATCAGCGCTATAACCAGGAAATTCAAAATTATTTTTCAGAGAGACCAAGTGATCTTCTGGTCCTTAATGTAGGGGACTCAGAAGCATACGGTCGCTTATGCGCATTTCTTGGTTTTCCTCAGCGGGGCGGAGATTTTCCGTGGAAGAACAAGACTTGAGGGTTCTTTCTTTGCTAAGTATGGATGTGGGTTGATGTGGGTATTGTAGCTTCTCCTTTTGTCAGTGTGTGGGTTATTACCTATAATCATGCTGGTTACATTGAGCAATGTCTAGATAGTATCCTGGCTCAGAAAACCAGCTATTCATTTGAAATATGCTTAGGGGAAGATGAATCAAGTGATGGTACGCGCGAGATTTGCGAGCGCTACGCAGACAAGTACCCAGATATCATTCGACTGTTTCTTCGTGACCGTAAAGACCCTGCCCGTACGGGTTGCGCAGGTGTTTGGCAGTTTAATTTCATAGAAACGTTCAAAGCATGTCGTGGGCGTTATGTTGCGATGTGTGATGGTGATGATTATTGGAGCGACCCGTATAAGTTGCAGAAACAAGTCGACTTTTTAGAGTTGCACCCTGAATGTTCCGGCTGCTTTCATAAGGTGGGCATGGTTGATGCAGTTGGTCGACAGTTAAGTCCAGATATGGGCTATCCTCCCCTTCGACAATCGTCGTATTCGTTAGATTATCTTTTGCGTAACAGTAATTTTTCCCCGATGTTCAGTGTGGTTTTTCGCAATCATACTCAAGTTGCGCCGGAGTGGATAAAGTCAGCATTATTTGGCGATATGATTGTTCATGCGGCTAATTTGTTACGCGGAGATTATGGCTTTATTGATGAGGTTATGGGTTTCTACCGTATCCATAGCGGCGGTTTGGCCAGTGGAACATCGCGCTTGAACAATGTTAAGGCAACCCTTGAGGTCTATCAGTTAATGGGAGAATATTACAATTTGCAACAGAGAACGTCTTATCGCCAGGGGGTGCGTGCCCTGAGAATATCCTACGCTGCTGAGTGGTTGCTAGAGAAGTTCCTGCCTCGGCAGTTTAAACAGCGATTTGATAAAGGCATTGGAACAAGGGTACGTTCCCTTGTGCGGCGTTTTTTGTTTTCTAGAGGTTGAACGTTCTGAATTGTTTGCGTCAGATTCCTTCTTCCTTTCTGTGAGATTACGAGTTGAATCCAAGTATGAAAAAAAATATAAATCAATCTGCGAGCCTTTCTAGCAATAAACTGTTAATCATCTGGGTTGCTTTTTTTTGCTATTCCACCGTTGTTGCTATCCTTTTTCAGAAATTAATTTTGCCACAACTCCCTACCCTGCATGCGTCGAACGGATTGATGAATAATGATGCCATTTATTTTCATCAGGTGGCAGTTCAGATAGCGGAAGCCATAAAGGAGCATGGCTGGAGTGCCTGGAGTGCTTGGCCCGCAGTCGGCGCGACTGGTAATGTTTCCTTGCTTGCTGCACTCTACGTAGTTTTTGGACCCAACCCGGCTTTGATAATACCGGTCAATGCGGCTCTTCATGCAAGTGCTGGGATACTTCTGCTTTTGCTAGGGATAAGGATAGGTGGAGAACGGAGAGGTTTTGTCGCTGGGCTGCTTGCTGCAAGTCTTTTTATCATATTCCCATCCTCGCTGAATTGGTACGGTCAGGTTCATAAAGATGGCTACGTAATCGCTGGCGTACTGTTGGTTTTTTACGTTTGGTTGAGGTCTATTGATCGCGATTGTGGGAGAAAGGGACGGCTATATGTTTTTATGGGAACATGTGGGGGACTTTTCTTAGTTGGATTTACGCGTCCATATGTTTTGAAAATTCTGGCAATAGCTCTATTGGTGTCTTGGATACTGAATGTTTTCGTGATGTTGTTTCGGGGGGGACTGTCTCGTAAGATTTTCGGCGTAATGATCCAAGCTGTTTTACTTGTAGTGGTTATCGTTAGTTGTCTTTTTATCAGGGGACAGAACGAAAATGCTTATGTGGAAATGTTCAATGCCAAATCCGTATATTTTTCAACGGAGATAAACTCAGAGGATGAACAATATGAATGGCAGGGTGGGAATATCCTGCCGAATAGAATTGAAGATCTGATTAAGACTGCTGCTTTAACTCGTGCAGGAATGATTCAATACAATATTCTCGAGGGAGCTGATTCGTTAATTGATTCTGATGTCAAACCGAACAATGTTCTTTCTGTGCTAGCTTATCTGCCACGCGCTTTGCACGTTGGCCTGTTTGCACCTTTCCCGGTTGCTTGGTTCGAGAAGGTGTCAATAACGCGCATGATCTCTGTATTTGAAATGCTAATCTGGTATTGCTTTATCCCGGGTGTGGTGTTGGCGTTGTTTCGTAACGGTACTCCAAACAGGTGGATCTGCTTGTTGTTTGCCGCCGTGTTTTTAACCGTTTTCGGTTTTGTTGTGCCAAATATCGGGACGCTCTACCGGGTCAGATATTTATATTTATTTATCGTCCTTTTGTTGGGCGCTGTTGGTTGGGTAGAGTTGATTTCGGATAAGTTTCCACGGCATCATAAATTCAGAAGGTGTTACAGGAGATTGTTTGAAAATAATGATACAGCTAACTTACTGGAGCCAGACCTAGGTTCCACTAAAAACAGAGGCGAGGTGATTGGCGCAGGGGGTACGGTTGTTTTTTTTACCTTTCTCAGTTTTGTCGGATTTTTTTTTCGGGATGTATTAATGGCTCGTTGGTTCGGAATGGGAGCAGAGCTGGATATCTTTATCATCGGATTGATGATTCCCATGTTTTTAGTTTCGGTATTTTCAATTCCGCTTGGTTCTGCAATGACTCCATTCTTTATAGATTTGCACTTGAATAAATCACAGGTAGCAGCGCAACGATTCGTACATTCTCTTGTCCTTTCCGGATCTCTTATCTTGTTTATCGTTTGTTCTTGTCTCTATATGTTTTCCTCAATATTGATGCCGGTTCTCGGTTTCAGCTTTTCAGCAGAGAAAGTTGTTGAAAGTTCCCGGATAATGTACTGTTTTTTACCAGTACTTTTTTTTAGCGGCCCTCTTATTATTGGCAATTCAATCCTTAACGCGATGAAAAAATATCTGATAACAGGATTGGCACAATTGGTCGTTCCTATCACCGCGATCGTTTCACTTTGTTTTTGGGGCGCTCAACTAGGGGTCTTTTCAGTTGCGATTGGAATGGTTATAGGACAGTTGTTCAATCTTCTGTTGATTGAATTTTTGTTAAGAAAACACGGATTGTCACTGATTTCCAAGTTCGATTTCAGTTTTAAGGTGTTGAATCAGCTTTGGGGGCAATATCTCCCTCTGGTGGGCGCAGGATTTTTTATGGGGGCCGCTATCCCAATCAATAATGCTATGGCGGCAAGTCTTAATGAGGGGAGTGTTGCAACGCTTGGAATTGGAACAAAGCTGGTGATCTTTGTATCTGGTCTTGTCGGTACGACAATCGCGACTGTGATGATTCCCTATTTTTCAAATTTCATGGCAAATAAAAAACATACTGAGGCTAGTCGTGAATTGTCCTTTTTTTTAGTTCTTGCGACTTTTGTGTCGGTTCCAGTGACACTGATTATGTTTGTCGCCAGCAATCAGATCGTCAGCTTGATTTTTCAGGGCGGGGTTCTGAAGGCTGGGGATGTGGCGGGAATGGCACGTGTTTTTAAATATGGTATTTTGCAACTGCCTTTCTTTACCTGCGGTATGTTGTTTATGCGTTTTGCCACAGCGAGGAAACGTTCCGGGTTTGTCCTCTTGGCGACGGCGCTTGGTTTGATTGTTAATATCCTGCTTAATTTGTTGCTAATGCCGCGGATGGGTGCGGCAGGGATCGCTCTTGCCACAACGATATCTCTGGTTGTGACCTCGAGTCTGCTATTAATCATTTTTCTGCTTATGCGAGAGGTGTCCTGGTACAACGGCGTTCTGATAGTTATGAGCTGGTCTCTGTTTTTGACTTTGACGTTTTGTATCCATTTTAAGAGTTATATCGGCATCATTGTAATTTTGTTTGCTTACGTTTTGCAAATTACCGGGCAATGGAAGGCCATGCATGAAAGGCCTGCCATTTATACCGCGGGTTGAGATTTTATTTACTTTTCAATTTGAGATATTTACATGAGTGTTCTTAAATCAGTCTGCGTAGTTGTGTCAGACCCGCTTACCGTGTGTGCTTTTCTCAGCGACCAGATTCGGGTTCTCAGTCAACACTTTCATGTTACGGTGATTATGAATCATGCAGCTGATGAGGAGTGGAAAAATAACTTCCCGAATGTGACGTTCAAGCAAGTTCAGATCGTGAGGCCGATCGAGGTCCTGGCTGATTTCAAGGCGCTATGGAGGCTTTTTTCGTATTTTTGTCAGCAAGATTTTGATGTCGTTCATTCTTTTACGCCAAAGGCTGGGTTGTTATCGATGATCGCAGCGCGCCTTGCTCATGTGCCAAATCGCCTCCATACGTTTACCGGTCAGGTGTGGGCGACACGACGAGGGGCGGGGCGATTTTTTTTCAAATCCCTTGATTGGTTTATGGCGAGGCTGGCCAGCGAGATTTTGGTTGATAGTTTTTCTCAGCGCGATTTCCTTTTTTCAGAATCTGTGCTCCGGCCGGGTCAAGGTACCGTCCTTGGCCATGGTTCAATTTCTGGGGTAGATATTGAGAAATTCAAAATTTCACCAGCTGTAAGAAGTAGGGTCCGGACCGATCTTGGCATCGCTGACGACTGCCTGGTCTTTTTGTATTTAGGTCGTTTGAACCGAGACAAGGGAGTTCTTGATTTAGCAGAGGCCTATCGTCTGTTTCGGCTTGCCGGGGGGGAGGGGGTGTTGCTGATTGTGGGGCCCGATGAAGCTGGTCTGAAGGCTTCAATTCTTGCTACTTCGGGTTGTTTTGGTGAACAAGTTTATTTTGTTGGTATGACCACCGTCCCTCAGGACTATATGGCGGCTGCCGATGTTTTTTGTTTACCCAGTTATCGGGAAGGTTTTGGTAGTGTAATTATCGAGGCCGCTGGCTGTGGAATTCCAGCCATTGGTTCACGTATCTATGGGATTGTCGATGCTGTTGTTTCGAATGATACCGGCTTATTGTATGAACCCCGAAAAGTTGAACAATTATCTGCATGTATGCAGAAACTAGCGCAGGATGAAGAGTTAAGAACGGCAATGGGGGTAAAGGCTTATGATCGTGCCAGAACTTTCTTTGCAAAGGGGATTCTCAGCCAAGCGCTACTGGGTTACTACCAAAAGATATTGGCTTTGCCATTGACAGGGAATCAAAAGCAGTAATGTATAAGCGTTTTTTTGATCTGGTTATCGTTATCTCTACGGCATTTCTCTGGTTGCCATTAATTGCCACATTGGCTGGTTGTACCGCTATTTTTCTTGGTCGACCAGTGTTTTTTACGCAAATGCGCCCTGGAAAAGGCGGCAAGCCATTTAAGATCCTGAAGTTACGGACAATGACAGAGGGGGTGGATGCTCAGGGGGGGGTACTCTCTGATGCTGAAAGGTTAACCGCATTCGGCAATTTCCTGCGTAGTACCAGTTTGGATGAGCTTCCAGAGATATTCAATGTTCTCAAAGGCGACATGAGTCTGGTCGGACCGCGACCGTTACTAATGGAATACATCGCCCGCTACACACCAGAGCAGGCTCGCCGCCATGAGATCTGCCCTGGAATAACCGGTTGGGCCCAGGTGAATGGTCGTAATGCCATCTGTTGGGAAGACAAGTTCACGTTGGATGTCTGGTATGTTGATCATCGATCTATGCTGCTTGACATTAAAATCCTCTGGATGACAATTGCCAAAGTCTTTAAGAGGGATGGTATTAGTGAAGATGGTCATGCGACAGTAAATAAATTTATGGGATCTTGTCATAATGACAAAGAATAAACAGAAAATAGTGATTTTCGGCGCGAGTGGACACGCGAAGGTCGTAATCGATGTTTTAGAGCGACAAGGTGTTTATGAGGTTGTTTGTCTGGTCGATGACGATTTAGAGCTCATGGGAGAAACTTTTTTTGGCTATGATGTCATCGGTGGCAAAGCTGAACTGCTTGCAATGGTTGAACGACCCTCTGGCGTTATCGTCGCAATAGGCAGTAACCTCGCCCGGACTCAGGTTGCACAATGGTTAGTTGATAATGAGTTTGAACTGATCTCGTCAGTGCATCCTTCTGTGCAATTGGGTCGAGGGGTATGCGTAGGTTCCGGTTCGATATTTATGGCGAATGCCGTAGCCAATTCGGCGACACGGATTGGCAACAATGTCATTGTCAATACCAGCTCCAGCATCGACCATGATTGCATTATTGAAGATGGAGTGCATGTTGCGCCAGGCGCAACCCTGTGTGGCTCGGTCCGTGTCGGTGCCAGAAGCTTTATCGGTGCAGGGGCAACGGTGGCACCGAATTTGACAATCGGTGAAAATGTCACGGTTGGCGCGGGGGCGACGGTGGTTCAGGATGTGTCCGATGGAGTAACTGTCGTTGGGACTCCAGCAAAAGCTATGAATCCTATTTAGATGTTTAAGAAGGCAGTTATGTGTGATAGTTCGCTGGCAATCGGTGGGGGGCAACCGGTTAGGATCAGACCTTTTGCCCCTTGGCCTTATTTTGCCCAGGATGAAATTGAGGCTGCTGCTTCCCCGCTGAAGACTGGAAATGTCAATTATTGGACGGGTAATGAAGGGCGGGAGTTTGAAAGGGAGTTTGCCGCTTTTGCCGGGAGTGACTATGCTGTTGCTTTAGCCAACGGTACTGTGGCTCTTGAGTTGGCCTTGGCAACCCTCGGGATCGGTAGCGGGGATGAAGTTATTGTTACCAGCCGTACCTTCATCGCCTCAGCGAGTGCGGTTGTCATGCGGGGGGCGGTTCCTGTTTTTGCTGATGTTGATCCGGTTACTCAAAATATTACCGCTGACACCATCCAGGATGTTCTTTCTATAAAGACAAAAGCTATTATTACAGTACATCTTGCCGGTTGGCCTTGTGAAATGGGTCCGATTATGGAGCTGGCTATGGAGTATGGACTCAAGGTAATTGAGGACTGCGCCCAGGCCCATGGTGCCAGATATGAAGGGAAGCCGGTCGGTTCGATCGGAGATATTGCTGCGTTCTCTTTCTGTCAGGACAAGATCCTGACTACGGGTGGAGAGGGAGGGATGCTGGTCACCAGTGATGAACAGTTATGGAAAAAAGCTTGGGCATTTAAGGATCATGGCAAGGAGTATGATACGGTATACACTTGCGAGCATCCTCCCGGTTTTCGCTGGCTGCATGAATCGTTCGGTACTAACTGGCGTCTGACTGAAATGCAGAGTGCTATCGGAAGAATCCAGCTGCGGCGGTTACCGGAGTGGGTCGAAACTCGTCGTTGTCATGCCGCTATGCTGACCGCCGCGTTCAAAACTCTGCCCGCATTGCGCGTGACCGAGCCTGCCGCGGATATTTATCATGCGTACTATAAATATTACGTATTTTTACGATCTGAAGTTTTGCTTAAAGGGTGGGATAAGGAGCGAATCATGGCAGCAGTAAATGCTGAGGGCATTCCCTGCTTCAGCGGCAGTTGCAGTGAAATCTATCTGGAAAAAGCGTTTCAGAAGAATGGAATCGCTCCGAAACAGAGATTGCCAACAGCTAAGAAGCTTGGCGAGTCCAGTCTCATGTTCCAGGTTCATCCAACCTTAGCTAGGAAGGATATTGAGGATACAATTGTTGCAGTAGAAAAAGTTTTGAAGGTTGCTACCAAGTGATTATTCCTTGGGGAGTTTGATGAAGTCAGCTATTCATAAAAATCGTTTGTGGTTTGTCGTTGCGATTCAGGTATTGATCGTTATCAGTGCCTTCTTTCTAGCCTTTATCGTTAGATTCGACCTGTCTGTCCCACAGCCGTACTGGCCGAGAATATCCGCCCTCCTGCCAGCCTTGCTGGGGATGAAACTGGTGGTTTTCTGGCGAATTGGCCTGTTCAAGGGCTGGTGGCGCTATGTGTCGATGCCGGACTTGGTTCAGATTCTCAAAGGGAACCTGATTGCCTCGCTGATTTTTGTCGGCTATGCCGTTTTTGTCTATCGCTTGGAGCAGATTCCTCGCTCGGTACTGATCCTCGATGGTGTTTTCTGTTTTATGCTCATGGGAGGCGTTCGCTTCGCTACCCGTGCTTTTCGTGAAAACTATTTGCCAGGGGGGCTGGGTGACAGCGATAATAAAAATCGGGTTTTGGTTGTTGGGGCAGGTGAAAGCGGACAGAGCATTGTCCGTGAAGTTCGTTCAAATCCTCGATTAAATACAGAGGTTGTCGGTTTTGTTGATGATGATCCTGTGAAGCGTGGCGGTTTGTTTCAAGGGATTCAAGTTCTAGGTAAACATGTGGATTTAGAGTGTGTTGTGCGTGATCACAATATCGATGAAGTTATCATTGCTATTCCCTCAGCAACGGGCTGCCAAATTCGTTCAATTGTCCATTGTTGTCGACAGGCAGCGGTGAAATTCAAGATTTTGCCCGGTGTTGGGGACCTGATCAATGGAAGTGTATCGGTTCAGCAACTTCGTGACGTAAAGTTGGAAGATCTTCTCGGCCGTAAACCTATCTCTCTGGATCAGGCACAGATCAGCAATTATTTACAGGATAAACGTGTTCTGGTTACCGGCGCCGGTGGCAGTATCGGCAGTGAAATCTGTCGGCAAGTGGCTCGTTTCAATCCAGAGAAAATTATTCTGTTTGAGAACGCTGAAACGCCGTTGTTTCTGATTGAAAAGGAGCTGTCCGAAACCTGCCCTGATATCTATATCGTACCGATTATCGGTGATGTTCGCAATCGATCGCGGGTCAATGTTATTTTTGATGAACAGATGCCTGAGGTGGTGTTTCATGCCGCGGCCTACAAGCATGTGCCGATGATGGAATCTAATCCTGCTGAGGCGATCAATAACAATGTGCAGGGGACACGTCTGCTGGCGGATGCGGCGGATGCATTCGGGGTCAAGAACTTCGTCATGGTGTCAACGGACAAGGCGGTCCGCCCGACCAATGTTATGGGGGCTTCCAAGCGGGTTGCTGAATTGTATGTTCAATCATTGGCACAAAAAAGCCGGACCCATTTTGTGACGACCCGTTTTGGTAATGTTCTGGGCAGCAACGGCAGTGTGATTCCGACCTTCAAGGAACAGATCAAGAATGGAGGCCCTGTGACTGTGACCCATCCTGAGGTGACGCGCTTTTTCATGACCATTCCTGAGGCGAGCCAGCTAGTGTTGCAGGCAGGCAGCATGGGGCAAGGGGGAGAAATTTACCTGTTTGACATGGGTGAGTCGGTGAAGATCGTTTCTCTGGCGGAAGAGTTGATCCGCCTCTCCGGCTTGCAACCGCATGAGGATATCGAAATCGTTTATACTGGTTTACGTCCTGGTGAGAAACTTTATGAGGAATTGCTTCTGGACGAAGAAGGAGTGTTGCCGACCCGACACGAAAAAATATGCGTGGCCAGTTCTGCACCCCCTGATCGTGAAGAATTAATTCAAAAACTGGATAATCTGCTGTCTGCGGCAAAGGCACTCGATTTGCCGGGTGTGCGGGCGGGTCTGCAGGATATTGTTCCTGAGTACCTGCCAGCTGAACATAAGCAAAAGTCCAAAGTTATTCAACATCCAGCCAGTGTGGTTCATGAATAATAGGCTTGAGGCTTGAGGCTTGAGGCTTCCGGCTTCCGGCCTGCATTTAAAGGATATTTTATGATCAAAAGTATGACCGGTTACGGCCGTGGACAGGTTCAGGTTGACGGGCTGTCCTTTTCTGTTGAAATTCGCGCGGTAAATCATCGCTATGGGGATATTAATATTAAGGCCCCACGCCTGCTGATGCCGCTTGAGGCACAGATCAAGAAGCAGGTTTCCGCTTGTTTGAAGCGTGGCAAGGTGGATGTTTTTATCACTCAGGAGAATGTCGGGCAGGTTTCCGCTCAGCCGATAGTCAATCGTCCGCTGGCCGATGCCTATGTGCAACTGTTCCGGCAGTTGATCGACGACTATAACTTGTCGGGTGGTGTAAGCCTGGAACTACTGACGGCGCAGAAAGATCTGTTGAGCCTCGAAGAAACAAATGTCGAGGAACAGCAACTCTCTGCGTGCCTGACTGATGCGTTGGCTGCTGCTTTGCAGGCTTTGCTGATTATGCGCGAAAAAGAGGGTGAGGCGACCGCGGTTGATATTCGGCAGCGACTCGATTTGCTGGATGGCCTGCTGGAGGAGATTATTGCCCGTGCTCCACAGGTGGCGCTGGAGTGGCAGCAGAAACTGAAGGATCGCCTTGAACGTCTCAGTGATGATGCCGGTGATCCACAACGGGTGGCGCAGGAGATTGCGATCTTTGCTGATCGTTGCGATATCAGCGAAGAGGTCACCCGTTTCAAAAGTCATCTGGATCAGTTTCGTGATCTGCTGCAACAGCATGAACCGGTCGGGCGGCAGATGGATTTTTTGGTTCAGGAGTTGAATCGGGAGACCAACACCATGGGGTCCAAGTCGAATGATGCCGAATTGACCCGTCAGGTGGTGATTCTGAAGTCCGAGTTGGAAAAAATCCGTGAACAGGTGCAGAACATTGAGTGAATCAAAACAACGAGAAGGGGTCCTGTTTGTCGTTTCTGCTCCTTCCGGTGCCGGGAAAACCTCATTGTGTCGGGAATTGATTGACAGCTTTGCCGATTTGCGGCAGTCTGTTTCGTTCACAACGCGCCAGGTGCGTGCAGGTGAGCGGGACGGGGTCGACTATCAGTTTGTCGGTCATGCGGCTTTTCAACAGATGATCACCGAACAGCAACTTGCAGAGTGGGCGCAGGTGCACGGCAATATGTACGGTACCTCGCTGGCGACGTTGGAGCAGGGGGCGGTCGAGGGCGTTGATCTACTGCTCGATATCGACTATCAGGGTGCCGCTCAGCTGAAAAAGAACTATCAGCAGGGAGTGTTTGTATTTATCCTGCCACCTGATCTTGCTGAACTGGAACGGCGTCTGCGTGGGCGCGGTACCGATTCTGAAGAAGTGATCAGGCGTCGGTTAAAGAATGCAGAGAAGGAAATGTCGCAAGCAGGCTGGTACGATTACCTGATCGTCAATGATGACTTTCAGACTGCTTTGCAACAGTTATCTGCAATTGTTGTAGCTGAGCGCTGCCGGGCCTCACGTAACCCGGCGCTGATAAAGTAATATAGATAATAACCAAAGGGAGTTTATCCATGGCACGTGTTACCGTTGAAGATTGTCTTGAAGTGATTCCGAACCGTTTTCTTTTGGCGATGGTCGCATCGAAGCGCGCCAAGCAACTATACAAAGGCGCTGAGCCGCTGATTGAAAACAAGTCGGAGAACAAGAAGGTTGTTGTGGCTTTACGTGAAATTGCTGCCAGTAAAGTCGAGTTTGAAATCCCAAGCAAAAAAAGTTCCTGATCTATCTCCTCTCCCCTGCGTACAGGCGGGGGAGAGGGGCAGTGATAATCCTCCCAGGAGGCTGTTCGGCAACCTTCTGTCTTCGTTGATCCAGTATGCTACGCACTGATCGATGCCTATGACGACAATCGAAACGATTATTGAGCAGGCCCGCAGTTATCTGCCGCAGCTGGATGCAACATTGATCCGCCGGGCCGGTCAATTTAACACTCATGCCCACGAAGCTCCGAAGCTGTCTTGCGGCAGGGATTGCGCACAGCACTCGCTGGAAGTTGCCGCGATTCTCGCCCGGCTCAAGGTTGACGAAACCACCCTGGTGGTCGGTCTGTTACATGATGTGCTGACTGACCAGGCAGTCTCTGCAGAAGACCTCTCTTCCGGTTTCGGCGGTACGATCCTTTCTCTGGTCGAAGTCGCCGATAAAATCAGCAGCATCCCCTACCGTAAAAGTAATCAGCAGCAAGTCGAAAGTTTTCGCAAAATGTTTGTTGCCATGGCGCGGGATCTGCGTGTGATCCTGGTTTGTCTGGCAGATCGCCTGAGCCATATGCGCGCGCTCGACGGTAGCAGTGACCGCGATCAGGTTGATTATTCCCGAGAAACCCTGGAAATTTACGCGCCGATCGCTAATCGTTTGGGAATCAGTTGGCTGAAGAGTGAATTGGAAGATCGTTCTCTGCGCTTTCTCGAGCCTGAAAAATATGCAGAGTTGGCCAGCCAGATCACCGCTCACAAGGAAGAGCGCAACCGCTATGTAACTCAGGTTCGCGAAAGGATCTGTGATCTGCTTGGCGTAAATGGGATTCAAGGGGAGATCACCGGGCGATTCAAGCATTTTTATTCAGTTTATAAAAAGATGGAACGAACCGGTGTCGATCTGGGGCAGATTTATGATTTGACCGCGTTTCGGGTGCTGGTCGATTCGGTCCGCGAGTGCTACGAGGTCCTCGGTCTGATCCATGCCACTTGGAAGCCGATTCCGGGGCGCTTTAAAGATTATATCGCCATGCCGAAGGTCAATATGTACCAGTCGCTGCACACGACAGTCATCGGTCCTTACGGCGAGCGGATGGAGGTGCAGATCCGTACTGTGTAAATGCATCGGATTGCCGAGGAAGGGGTAGCCGCTCACTGGAAATACAAGGAGGGCGGGGTTGTTGCTGCGACTGGTAGCGACGATCAGCGTTTCGGTTGGTTGCGGCAGTTGCTTGAGTGGCATCAGGATGTCAGCAGCTCTGGTGAATCCTCCCAGACGACTTTTATCGATCTTTTCCCTGAAGAGGTCTATGTCTTTACTCCCAATGGTGATGTCAAGGAGTTGCCGAGGGGGGCTTCGCCGGTTGATTTCGCCTACGCTGTTCACACCGATGTCGGCAGCCAGTGCGTCGGGGCGCGGATCAACGGTAAGCTTTGTCCGTTAAAAACCGAATTGAAAAACGGTGATATCGTTGAGGTGATGACTTCGAATAATCAGCACCCCAGCAAGGATTGGTTGTCTTTTGTCAAAACCTCGAAGGCGCGGAACAAGATTCGTCATTGGGTAAAATCGGAACAGCGGGGGAAAAGCATCGCAATCGGCAGAGAGTTGCTGGAGAAGGAGTTGCGCAAGCATAATTACAGCATGAAGCGTGCACAGGCTCTCGACTCTTTCGCTTTGATGGTCACTGAATTCGGCTTTCGGACCGTTGCTGACGTGCTGGCTTCGATCGGTTACGGCAAGTTAACGGCCGGACAGGTCGTTTCGCAGCTGTTGCCGCGGGATGAGCTTAAAATTGCCCCGCAGAAAACCGGTGCGATCGGTAAGATGCTGGGCAAGTTCAGCCGTCGCAAGTCGACCAGTGTTATCCGGATTGACGGTGTCGACGATGTGCTGGTGCGTTTTGCCAACTGCTGCAATCCACTGCCCGGTGAACCGGTGACTGGTTTCATTACCCGGGGGCGGGGATTAACGGTCCACACGGTCGACTGTTCCCAGGTTCTTGCCAGTGATCCGGACCGGCGCATCGATGTTGACTGGGATATGCAGCGTAAAACCTCGCGTCCGGTCAAAATCCAGATTCACTGTAGTGACCAGAAGGGGATGCTGGTCAATATCTCCGGTGCGCTCACTGAAGCAGATGCCAATATCGTCAGCGCCGATGTCAGCAGTTCCAAAGAGCGCAAAGGTGTCAATCTGTTCGAGATCGATGTACGCAATCTGGAGCATCTGAATCAGGTTATTCGTGAGGTAAAGAAGGTTAAGGGGGTTTTTCGGGTCGAGCGACTCAGGGGTTGATCTAGATTAAGGAGGAAAAATATGGGCTTGGAGAAGATTCAAACCGAAAAAGCACCTGCGGCAATCGGGCCATATTCTCAGGCGATCAAGGCGGGAGATTATCTTTTCTGCTCAGGGCAGATTCCGTTACTGCCTGAAACCGGTGAGATTGTTGCCGGAGGGATTGAGGCGCAAACCAGGCAGGTGATGGAGAACCTCGTCGCCGTTTTAGCCGCTGCCGGGGTTGACTTCGCAGCTGTCGCCAAAACGACCATTTATCTTGCCGATCTGGGGGATTTTGCCGTCGTCAATGAGATCTATGCCGGCTACTGTGCTGATCCGGCACCGGCACGGGCAACGGTTCAGGTTGCCGCACTGCCTAAGGGGGTGCTGGTCGAAATCGATGCGATTGTCTATTGCGGCAAATAGCGCAATGGTAAATTTGACGAGAAAAAGGGATGACCGTAACTGGCCATCCCTTTTTGATTGTCTTCGTCGGTCTGTTTAGATTCAGACCGCTTTTTGCACCTTGCCGGAACGGATGCAGCGGGTGCAGACCTTAATTGCTTTCACCGAACCATTCTGTACCGCCCGGACCTTTTGCAGGTTGGGCTTCCAGACGGTACGGGTTTTGTTGTGTGCGTGACTGACATTATTTCCGGTAACGGGCTTTTTGCCGCAGATTTCACATTCTCTAGCCATCTTTACTATCCTCCTGAAGGTTTCGAACGCGCATTATTAACACGTTTTTTATGTTGATGCAAATAGTTTTCGGCGCAATTACAAGGACAGGTCTTCTTCGCTAAGGACCTGTAACCCCGTTTCTTTTAACAGCGCCGCGGTAACTCCCAACCCCTCAATAAGTTCACCGTTGCAGTGAATGGTTCGGCTGCCGCACGAGGGACTGCGTTGTTTCAGGATCGCGGTCCGGCAGTCGGTCAATTGTGCCAGTTTCAGACTTTCTTCCGCCCCTTTGAGGAAAATCGCACTGACCTCCTCGCCGTATTCATTGACCAGGGAGCCGTCTCCCGCCAGCAGCGTTTCGCCCGAACCTGCAGCGAACCAGCACTTCGGCCGAGGGGTCGGCAGACCGGCCAACTGTTCCGGGCAGACCGGTATCGGTGTTAACTGCTGACGCTTGAGGTAGTCGATGACTGCTTGGTTGTAGTTGTCACTGCCGTCATAGCGGGTAGCCAGACCGAGTAGGCAACTGCTGACCAGGGCGGTACGCATAAGAACCTCGTGCGAGGCTCGTTGTGCGAAGTTCAATGTTGACAATCTCGAACATCGAACCGCGAACTTCGAACCGGTTTAGAGTGGCGGGTTGATCAGCGCTGTTTCGCTCTTTTCTGCGTAGGCGATGCGTACCTGGCGTTGTTCGATCGTAACCCGACCCTCGGCAATCAACTGAATCGCGTGCGGGTAGATTTTGTGCTCCTGTTGCAGAATCCGTGCAGAAAGAGTTTCTTCCGTGTCCTCAGCCAAAATCGGCACGACCGCTTGGGCGAGAATCGGACCGGTGTCAACGCCATTGTCGACAAAATGAACCGTACAGCCGGAAAACCGGGCGCCGTAGTCGAGAGCCTTTTGTTGTACCTGCAGCCCCGGAAAGGCGGGCAACAGAGAGGGGTGAATGTTGATGATCCGCTGCGGGAAGGCATCAAGAAAGACCTCAGAAATGATCCGCATGAACCCGGCCAGAACCACCAGCTCGACATCCGCTTTCAAGAGCGCCGCGACCACCGATCGGTCGAAACTTTGCCGATCGGCAAAGTCACGATGGTTGATGCAGGTATTCGGCAATCCGGCTTTTTCTGCGCGTTGCAGTGCCCCGGCATCCGGGTTGTTGCAGAGAACCAGAACGATTTCTGCATCGATTTTCAGCGCCTGGCATTGGTCGACAATCGATTGCAGGTTGGTGCCGCCACCTGAGGCCAGCACCCCGAGGCGTAGTTTGCGATTTGTGCTCATGCTTTTCCCGCTTTAATCCAGAACGACGATCGGTTCATCTGCTTCGGCAATCTCACCGATCAGGTAGGCGCGTTCGCCCAGTCCGGCAAGCCGCCCGACGATATCTTCGACCTCGGTCGGCGGGACGACCAGGGTCATGCCGATCCCGTAATTAAAGGTGCGGAACATTTCGTCCTCGGGGATGTTGCCGCCGTCACGTAACATTTCAAAGATGATCGGCTTTTCCCAGCTACCACGATCGATCACCGCTTTGCAGTGCTGCGGCAGGACACGGGGCAGGTTTTCCAGCAGCCCGCCACCGGTGATGTGGGCGATCCCTTTGATGGTGAAATCCCTGATCAGATTCAGGATGCTCTTGACGTAGATCCGCGTCGGGGTCAGCAGCTCATCGCCAAGCGATTGTTCCAGCTCGGCTGGAGTGTCGTGCAGATTGAGTTGCATCTCTTCGAGAAAGATTTTTCGCGCCAGCGAGTAGCCGTTGGAATGCAGGCCGCTTGAGGCGATGCCGATCACCTGGTCCCCTTTGGTGATCGATGAGCCGTCGATGATATTGTCGTTGTCGACAACACCGACGGTAAAACCGGCCAGGTCGTATTCTCCACCACCGTACATGCCGGGCATTTCTGCTGTTTCTCCGCCTAGCAGAGCACAGCCCGCCTGCTTGCAGCCTTCGGCGATCCCCTTGACGATCTCGAATGCCGCATCCGGAGCCAACTTGCCGGTGGCCAGGTAGTCAAGAAAGAACAGCGGCTCCGCACCCTGAACGATCACGTCGTTGACGCACATGGCGACCAAGTCGATGCCGACGCTGTCATGTTTGTCCATCAGGAAGGCCAACTTCAGTTTGGTGCCGACACCATCGGTAGCGGCGACCAGGGTCGGGCGCTTGTATTTGCTGCTGTTCAGTGAAAACAGGCCGCCAAAACCGCCGATATCGGTCAGTACCTCCGGTCGGGAGGTTGCTTTGACCAGTGGCTTGATCAGGTTGACGAATTGGTTGCCTGCATCGATGTCGACGCCGGCGTCTTTATAGGTGATCGTTTTTTTGCTCAAAGCTGCGACTCCTTGTTGTCAAATGGCCGGACAGTAGAGCACCCGAAAAGACCTTTGTCAACCGTTGAAAGGCGTTTGCAGACAGGGTGTTACATCTTTATCTGTATCGTGGAGGGAAATTGTGCTAGAACCTGAATCCGTAGTCACCAGACGAAATTCTAGCATGAAAAAAAGTCATTTTCTGCGAGTCGCGAAATTGTTGCAAAATAAGTTTTCCTTTCAGCCGATGTCGGCCGCAGATCTGGACCGGGTGGTTGCCGTTGAGCGCCTCTGTTACCCGCATCCCTGGACTGCCGAGCAGTTTCTTCAGGAGTTGAGTAACCCGGTCGCGCAGCTTGATCTGCTCTGCGTTGACGGGCAGCTTTGCGGCTACATCTGCTTCTGGCTGATTGTCGGCGAGATGCAGATTCTCAATCTGGCAACCGCTCCCGCCTGGCGTCGTCAGGGTGTTGCCGATCGCTTGTTGACACATGCTTTAGAGCCCTGTCTTGGCCAACGACTCGATTCCGCCTGGCTTGAGGTCCGTGAGGGGAACCGGGCGGCAATCCAACTGTATCGTCGGCACGGATTTGTTGTTGAGGGCAGCCGTCCGGGCTATTATCGGGATGGCGAAAATGCTCTGTTGATGGTCCGTAATTTCCAGGAGATTGCCCGCGAACTTTAGGAGTGAGGTTTATGAAGAATCACAAAACCATCATCTTGTCGAATCAGGAGATCGCGCCCGGCTACTATCGGATGCGAATTCTGGCACCCGAGTATCAACAACTGGCGACGCCGGGGCAGTTTGTCATGTTCCGTGTTCAGCACACGTTTTTACCCTTGTTGCGCCGCCCCTTCGGGATTTTTCGCGTCGGTTTTATGCCTGCCGACTGCGACGCTATGCCGGAAAAAGAATTTATCGAAATTATCTATAAGGTGGTCGGCAGCGGTACCGAGATCATGCAGGAGCTGCATCAGGGGGATCGGATTGAACTGCTCGGCCCCTTGGGCCGCGGGTTTGAAACGGGCGATCCAGCGGAGGAGAAGATTCTGGTCGGCGGCGGGATCGGCCTGGTGCCTCTCTACATGCTGGCGGAAAAACTGGTGCAAACCTCCAAGGTACGCCTGCTGATGGGGGGGCGGACCCGTGACGATATCATCACCGTGACCGAGTTTGAACGGCTCGGGGTGGAAACCTATGTATCGACTGAGGATGGCAGCCTCGGCGAACAGGGACTGGTCACCAGCGTGCTGGAACAAAAACTGGCCGCGCAGCCCAAGGCTGCGGTGTTTGCCTGCGGACCGATGCCGATGATCGATGCCGTGCAGAAAATCTGTGCCGGGTACAGTACTTCTTTGCAGGTTTCGCTGGAGGCGTTGATGGCCTGCGGCGTCGGTGCCTGCCTCGGTTGTGTGGTCAAAGGAGCCGGTCATTCCGATGCTGAACCGCGTTACCTCTGTAGCTGCAAGCAAGGGCCGGTGTTTCGTGCCGAGCAGTTGGATTGGAGTCGACTGGAACAGCAGGATAGCGTCTGTGGAGGATGTGACTGATGGCAGAGCAGACTGAAGTAGTGAGCAAACGTCCGCAGATGGCGGTAGAAATCGCCGGCATCAAGCTGAAAAATCCGGTCATGCCGGCCTCTGGAACCTTCGGTTACGGCGAAGAATATGCACCTTATCTCGACCTGAACCAGCTCGGCGCCATTGTCACCAAGGGCTTGTCGCTCAAGCCGAAGGCGGGCAACAATACCCCGCGCATCTGCGAGACCGTCAGCGGCATGCTGAACGCCATCGGTCTGCAGAATGTCGGTATCGATGCCTTTATCGCTGACAAAATGCCATTTCTTCAACAGATCGACGCACCGGTAATCGTTAATTTTTTCGGTAATACCCAAGAAGAGTATGCCGAGGTTGCCGCACGACTGGACGATCTGCCGGGGGTTGCCGGACTGGAAATGAATATCTCCTGCCCCAACGTCAAGCAGGGCGGAATTGTCTTCGGCACCGAAGCCCGGGCAGCCCAGGACGTGGTGTCGCTGGTGCGCAAGCGGACCGATAAACCCTTGATCGTCAAGCTGTCGCCGAATGTCACCGATATCCGTGTGCTGGCCCGGGCGGTTGAGGATGCCGGGGCTGACGCAATCAGTCTGATCAACACCCTGACTGGAATGGCGGTCGATGTGAAGACTCGCAAACCACGGCTGGCCAATACCATCGGTGGTCTGTCCGGTCCGGCGATCCGGCCGGTCGCCGTACGCCTGGTACATCAGGTGGTACAGGCGGTCAAGCTGCCGGTCATCGGTATCGGCGGTATCGCTCGGGCGATCGATGCCCTCGAATTTCTGATCGTCGGCGCCACGGCCGTGCAGGTCGGGACCGCCAACTTTGTCGATCCCAACGCCATGCAGACGGTTATCGACGGTCTGGAGGAATTCTGTCAGAATGAAGGGATCGCTGATATCAACGAACTGATCGGAAGCTTAAAACAGTGACAGAGTGACGGGTAACTAAGTAGAAAACTCGTCACCCGTTACTGATCTTTAGTCACTCGTCACTGTCTTTGAAGTCACTGGGCCCATTATGGAAGTTATCGCAACCCATGTGAATGCTGATTTTGATTGTCTCGGGGCAATGATCGCTGCCAAGCGACTTTATCCTCAGGCAGTGCTGGTTTTTCCCGGCGGGCAAGAGCGTGGCTTGCGTGATTTTCTGCTGCAAAGCACTCTTTACGCCTACGATGTCAAGCGGGTGCGTGATATCGACCTGCAGCAGGTGACCCGCCTGATTCTGGTCGATGTGCGAAGTGCTGCACGCATCGGTTCTTTTGCCGAAATTGTCGATAAACCGGGGCTGGAACTGCACATTTACGACCACCACCCGTCGGATGATAAAACCGTTCGTGGACAGTTGGAGCATATTGAAGCGGTCGGCGCGACCACAACCATCATGGCTCATCTGTTTATCGAGCGGAATATTACCCCGACGCCGGATGAGGCGACCATGATGATGCTCGGTCTTTACGAGGATACCGGGCATCTGCTGTTTTCCGGAACGACTCCGCGCGATTACCAGGCGGCGGCATTTTTGCTGGAGAATGGCGCCAACCTGAACACGGTGACCGATTTTCTGGTCCGCGAAATGACCCCGGAGCAGGTCGATCTGCTCAACGAACTGATCAAATCATGCCGAACCCATCTGGTCAATGGGGTCAAAATCTCCATCGCTCATGCCTCAATCGATTATTACGTCGGTGATATCTCTACCCTGGCACACAAGCTCAAGGATATCGAGAACCTCAATGTTCTGATCATTGCAGTGCGGATGGAAGACCGGATTTTTCTGGTCGGCCGCTCCCGCTTGCCTGAAGTGCATGTCGGCGAGCTGTTTCAGGAGTTCGGCGGTGGCGGACATGCGTTTGCTGCTTCCGGGACGGTGCGCGACATCCCGTTGGTGCAGCTGCTCGACCGGCTGGAGGGGTGGCTCGGTAGACATGTGCGTTCCGGTTGCGATGCGCAGCTGTTGATGTCGAGTCCGGTAAAAACCTTGCCGTTGACCGCGTCGATTGAGGACGCCCGGGAACTGATGACCCGTTTCAGTTTCAACGCGGTACCGGTTGTCGATGAACAGTTGCAGGTCGTCGGTATTATCTCCCGGCAGGTGGTGGAAAAGATCGCCCACCACAAACTGCTGCGGATCGATATCGCTGAGGTGATGAGCACCGATTTTACCCAGGTGAAACTGGATACCTCGCTGACGGATTTGCAACAGGCGATCATCGACCATAATCAGCGTTGCATTCCGGTTCTGGAGGAAGGTAAGCTGACCGGAGTGGTGACGCGTACCGATCTGCTGCGTTATATGATCGGAGATCGCCGGCAGGCGGAAGAGAATCAACAGCTCGAATTCAGCCGAGGCGGGATGCGGCTGAAGCGGAAGAACTTGGGACGCTTGCTTGAATCCCAGCTGCCTAAATTTCTCCGTCAGTTGTTGCAGCAATTGTCAGCCGTTGCCGATCAGGCGGGGGTACGGATCTATCTGGTCGGCGGTTTGGTGCGTGACCTGCTGCTGCGTGAAGCTAACCTGGATGTCGATGTTGTGGTCGAGGGGGATGGCATCGCCTTTGCCGCAGCCTTTGCCAAGACCACGGAATGTCGTATCCGCACCCACGACAAGTTCGGCACGGCGGTGATTATTTTGCCGGACGGCTTCAAGATTGATGTTGCTTCGGCGCGGATTGAATACTACGAAAGCCCGGCGGCATTGCCGCGAGTCGAGCATGCGTCGATCCGGCACGATCTGTATCGTCGTGACTTTACCATCAACACCCTGACGATCTCACTCAATCAGGATAATTACGGCCAGCTGCTCGATTTTTTCGGCGGCCAGCGCGACCTTAAAGATAAGTCGGTGCGGGTCTTACATAATCTCAGTTTTATTGAGGATCCGACGCGACTGTTCCGTGCGGTCCGTTTTGAGCAAAGGCTCGGCTTCCGGATCGGTCGGCAGACCGAGCGGTTGATGCGTAGCGCGGTGCGGCTGAACCTGGTGAAGAAGGTCGGTGGAACACGGATTCTCAATGAGCTGCGCCATATCCTCGATGAGCCGCAAGTGGTCTCGGCGTTACGTCGTCTGGAGCAGTTCGAGTTGTTGAAGTTCATCGATCTGCGTTTGCACTTTGATCAGCGTTCCGCTCAGTTGTTCTTTGCTGCAGAACGTTCAAGCAGTTGGTTCGATCTGCTTTACACCGGTGAAAGATACCAGCGTTGGTTGGTTTACTTTTTCTGCTTGCTCGACCCGCTCTCCGACAAGGGGGTCGCACGGGTTAGTCGCTGGCTCGATCTGCAACCGAAGTATCAACAATTATTACTTGAGCAGATGCCGCAGGGGTGTGCCGCGCTGAAGCTTGCTTTACGTCAATCCGCAACAGGCAAGGCCGCTGAAAATAGCAAGATTTATCACTGGTTCTGCGGGTTGTCGCTGGAAATTATCCTGTTTCTGATGGCACGAACCAGCGATGATCGGGTCCGCAAGTGGATTTCTCAGTATGTCACCGATCTGCGAAAAATCCGCGTATTATTGGATGGAAAAGATTTGATCGGGCTTGGTTTTCCACCGGGACCTGGATACCATAAGATATTCCTGACGTTACTTGATGCCAGGCTGGACGGGCAGATTTTTAGCCGAGAAGATGAAATTGCGCTGGTTCGGCGTAAGTATCCATCGGCTGCAGACGCGTGATTCAAACGCCTGTCGCTATTGACCCGAGGGCTACAATTCTGGTAAATCCGATGTTTAATCTATTCAGCACCGTGATGGATGGCTTCAGGCAACCGCCAACTCGCCACAGGAATTTATGGAAGCAATTATTTCGAAAATATCAGTCATGCTGGTGCCGGCTCTGTTGGCGGTCATTCTGCACGAAGTGGCACATGGCTATGTCGCTGAGAAATTCGGTGATCCCACGGCACGGCTGCTGGGACGCTTAACCCTGAACCCGGTCCGCCACCTTGACCCGATCGGGACTTTGGCGGTGTTTGTGTTCGGTTTCGGCTGGGCACGTCCGGTGCCGGTGAATGCCGGGAATTTTCGTCGCCCACGCCGGGACATGATCTGGGTTGCGCTGGCCGGTCCGCTGACCAACCTGTTGCTGGCGTTGTGCTCGGCCCTGCTCTTGAAAGGGCTCAGCCTGCTTGAGGGGGCTGGACTCGGCAGTTCTCAATACTTCATGCAGATCATCAAGCCGTTGCGAATGATGGCCGGTTTCAGTCTCTATATCAATGTATTGCTCGGTGTTTTTAATCTGCTGCCGGTGCCGCCGCTGGATGGCGGCCGAATTCTGACCGGAATCCTGCCGGAGCGCCAGGCGAACCTGATCAGCCGCCTTGAGCCGTTCGGTTTTGTGCTGATCCTCATTCTGGTTTTTTTCACCGATGTCTGGTCGCTGCTGCTGCAACCACTCATCTATACGTTTGTTGTGCTGCTGTCCGGGAGCGAACTAGTTTTCGTGCGGCAGGCAATGCAGTTTCTGTTCGGACATTAGTGATGTCGATCAAAATTCATCTGGATAATTTCGAGGGTCCCCTCGATCTGTTGCTGCATCTGATCAAGACCCATGAGATGGACATCTATGATATCCCGATGGTCGAAATCACTGAGCAGTATCTGGGGATTATCGACCAGATGAAACAGCTGGATCTGGATGTCGCGGGCGAGTTTTTGCTGGTGGCTGCGACCCTGATTCACATCAAATCACGGCTGTTGCTGCCGTTAAATGAAGAATTGGTTGAAGAAGAGGAGGAAGATCCGCGTGCCGAACTGGTCCGTCGTTTGCTCGAATATCAACGCTACAAGGCGGCGGCGCTCTCCCTGGAACGACTGCCGCAGATCGCGCGCGATCTGTTCGTCAACCATTTTCTGGCGAGTGAAATTCCGGCGGATGAAGCCGATGACGAGGTAGCGGTCGGTATTTATCAACTGGCGGAAGCCTTCCATCGGTTGCTGAAATCGGCACCGACCGAGGTTTTTCATGAAGTTATCCGTGAGCCTTTGTCGGTGGCTGAATACGTGCAGAAGCTTATCGAGCGACTTGCTGATGGAACGCGACGGACCTTTCGCGAAATGTTTCCGCAAGCGCCGCAGCGTGCTGAGTTGGTCGTTACCTTTCTGGCGATGTTGGAACTGGTGAAGATGCGTAGGGTCAAGCTTGAACAGGCTGGAGAATTCAGTGAGATCTGGTTGTCGCTGCCGGCTTCCGGTGAACAATCCGCGGATATTTTTCGCGAGGAATCGGCACTCGATTATGGATGAGCTGCAGCGTTTGGTTGAAGCTTTTATCTTTGCCGCAGAGTCTCCTTTGTCGCTCGATAAACTTTGTCAGTTGTTGGAACGGCAGCGAGCCGACTTGCGTCCCGTGATAGAGCAGTTGCAGCGCGACTATCCGCCGTTACAGCGTGGTTTTTTTCTGGCAGAGGTGGCCGGTGGCTATCAATTCCGTACTGCTAGTGAGTTGGCTCCCTGGTTGCGCAAACTGAGTAAAGAACGCCCGTTCCGTTTCTCCCCGGCTGCCCTGGAGACTTTGGCGATCATCGCCTATCGCCAACCGATCACCCGAGCCGAGATCGAATACTTACGCGGCGTCGATTCCGGCGGGGTGCTGAAAACCCTGCTGGAGAAAAGCCTGTTGCGGATTCTGGGTAAAAAGGATCTGCCGGGTCGGCCGTTGCTGTATGGAACCAGCCGTCAATTTCTGGAACTGTTCGGTCTTCGCGACCTGAATGATCTGCCGACCCTCAAAGAGTTCAGCGCTCTGGACCCGGAATTGACAGAGGCTGTGCCGTTAACCTCGGAAGCGATGGGGCAGGTCGATGGCTGAGCGGTTACAGAAATTGATCGCCCAAGCCGGGTTGGCGTCACGCCGGCAGGCGGAAAGTTGGATTGCCGAAGGGAAGGTTCTGCTCAACGGCGCGGTTGCCAAACTGGGGGATCGGGCCGACCTGTCGATCGATCAACTGCTGGTCGACGGGCGCAGACTCTCCGCTGCCGAAGCGAAGGTTACCGTTTTGCTGAACAAGCCCCGTGGTTATGTGTCGTCGCTGAAAGATCCGCAGGGTCGGAAGCTGGTGACCGATCTGGTTGCCGCCTTGCCGCAGCGGCTCTTTCCGGTCGGCCGTCTCGATTACAATACGGAAGGGATGTTGCTGCTGACCAATGACGGCGACCTTGCGCAACACCTTGCTCATCCCCGGCATCATGTAGAGAAGACCTACCTGATTAAGGCCCGTGGACAGATGTCTGCCGGGATCAGACGACAGCTCGAAACGGGGGTGGTGCTGGATGATGGGCTGACGTTGCCGGCGAAAGTGGGAAATATCCGCTCAACCGGCCATTCCTGCTGGTTTGAGTTGACGCTCAGTGAAGGTCGAAATCGTCAGGTGCGACGGATGTGTGATCTGCTCGGCCTGCCGGTGGTCAGGTTGAAGCGGGTGCGGATCGGTTTCCTTGCTCTGGCTGATCTCAAGACCGGTTGTTATCGACGTTTGAGCTCGACTGAGGTCGAGCGATTGAAGCGACTCTGATGCTGTGACGCCGATAGCTTCGTGCTGAATCTGTCGCGCTAATTCAGCAACTTCAGTTCACTGTTTTTCTTAAAGGAATCCAACCGTGTTACTTGACATGGTCTAAGCTGATCGCGTAAAGTTTCAAATGGTATGATTAGAGTGAATATCCATTTCGGGGGAGTTCTTTTTGGCAACGAATAAAGATAAGCTGCTTGAGTCTGCGCAGAAAAACCTGAAGAAAAAGCAGATTGTCCGCGCGATTAAAGATTTCGCCAAGGTCGTTGAGATCGACCCCGGTGACGTCCGTTCGCGGCAGAAGTTGGCCGAACTTTATGTTCGGACCAACAAAAACGCCGATGCCTTCGAGCAATACGAATCAGTCGCCAAGTATTTTTCCAGTAATGGATTCTATCTTAAGGCGATCGCAATTTATAAACAGATGCAGCGACTCGATCCCGGTCAGGTCTCCCTGTTTAACCGTTTGGCTGAACTGAACGAAAAACAGGGCCTGATCGGCAATGCCATGGCCGAATACCGCAATCTTTCTAACTATTATGAACGCAATGGAATGATCGCGGATACCATCAAGACCCTTGAGAGGATGCGTGAACTTGATTCTGCAAATCTCAATGTACGGGTTAAGCTCGCCGAGGTCTATGTTTCAAACGATCGGGAAGAAGAAGGTCTGGTTGAATTTGAGGGCGTTCTGGAGATCCTCGGTCAGAAGAATAAGTTCGACAAGATCCTCAAACTCTACAAATTATTTCTCCCCCTGTTCCCGAATAATAAGAAACTTCAAATGGGCCTGGCGTTAACCCTGTATGAAAAGGGGGAACTGGCGAAAGGGGTAACCATCCTTTCCAGCCTGCTCAGGGATAATCCTGCAAATCCCGATATCCTTCGCCTGCTGGCCCGAGGGTACGATGATCTGCAGGATTGGGACCAGTCGCAACAGACCTATCAGCATCTGCTCGACATGGATCCGACCGACCTGGATATCCGTGAAGCTCTGGTCCGATGCTATTTCAGCAGCCGCCGCTATGAGCTGGCTCTTGCTGAACTGGAAGACTGGAAAGACGCTTTTTTCAAATCTGACCGTATCGATGTCCTCAAGGGGTATTATGAAGATCTGAAAGAGATTCTAAAGAACAATCAGCAGGTGATGCAGACCCTCGATTCGATCTACGAGTTGACCGGGGATGGAGAAAAGCTGCTCGATATCATGTCGGAGCAAGAGGCTGAACCGCAAGAGGTTTACGTCGAGGAGACTCTTTCCGACTCGCTTCTGGGAAGCGCTGTCGAGGATGTCGAGATTCAGACAATAGACCTTGGCCTTGACGAAGGGACAGCCGAGGTCGCTGAAGAGGATCTGATCTTTGAGATCCCGGCTGAAGAGTCCGGTTTTGATCTGCAGTTAGAACCGCTGGATGAGTCTGCGGTGGTTGCGGATGAAGCTGGAGATGAGATTATTGAGTTGAATCTCAGCGACACGACAGGATTCGAATCTGCTGCCGAGGATGATCTGGAGTTTTCCTTCGATATGGAGGCCGATGAGCCGGTTGCTGCTGCGGTTACGGAAGATCAGCATGATTTGCAGGCAGACCTTGAAGAGGCAGAATTTTATGTGCAGCAGGGGCTGTATGCAGAGGCGGAAAAACTCTGCCGTGCGGTACTGGCTTATGCCCCGGACTCTGCAGCCTGTCAGCAGAAGCTTGAACAAATTATGCCGCACCTGAGTGGTTCAGAGCAGGATACGTCATCGGAACTGCAAGATCTTGCTACGGAGATGTTAAGCGATGACTTCTCCGACCTGTCTGATTCCGGCGATTCTCTTCTGGCCTCATCGCTTAATCCGGCGACAGAAAAAAAGGTGTTTCGCACCGATGTTGATGAGCAGATCGCGGCCGATGACATGGAATCCCACTACAACCTGGGGATCGCTTATCGTGAAATGGGATTGCTGGATGACGCGATCAGTGAGTTTGAAAAGGCTGAAAGAGATCCTGCCCGTTTTGTTGATTGCCAGACCCTTCGGGGATTATGCTTTTCCGACAAAGGTGATTTTGTCAATGCGGAAAAAATGTTCCGTCAGGCTCTCGATTCGGAACATCTTGAGGAAAATCAACGCCAGAACCTTGGTTACGAGCTTGGTTCTCTGTATGAACGTTCCGAGCAGTACGCAGAGGCCTCTGCCAGCTACCAGGCGGTTTTTGCTCAGGATGAAAACTACCGGGATGTCGCGGTAAAGGTTCGTGCCCTGCAGGTAAAGCTCGGTGGCGATAATGTCACAACCGAACCGGTCGAAGAAAGCAAAGATCGGATCTCCTTCCTTTAATTCGCGTTGACCTGACCGATTTGTCCCTTGCTCCGGAGTGTTTATGGGCTACACCGACTATTTCAACTTTGATCGTGAGCCTTTTTCAAACGCCCCCAATGAAAAATTCTATTTCGCCAGCGAGCAGCACAATCAGGCGCTGATCCGCCTGATGTACTCTGTCGACTCGAACAAAGGCCTGGCCGTTCTGGTCGGTGGGGTCGGCACCGGAAAAACCACTCTGGCCAGACGGATGCTGGATAGCTTGCCGATTGAAAAATATGAATCCTCTCTATTGGTGATGATCCATTCCGGGATCACGCCGGAATGGCTGCTGTCCCGAATCTGCATGCAATTGGGAATAAAGAGCCCCGACAGCAATCCCCTGAAGATGCTCAAGCAACTCTACGAACGACTTTTACAGATTGAATCTGAAGGCCGCAAGGCGGTTGTGCTGATCGATGAAGCACAAATGCTGCAGACGAAAGAGTTGATGGAAGAATTTCGCGGTCTGTTGAATCTGGAAATTCCCGACAAGAAATTGCTGAATATTGTTTTCTTCGGCCTGCCGGAACTTGACGCAATCATGCAACTGGATGAGCCCCTGGCGCAGCGGATCGCGGTTAAATATACCTTGCAGCCACTGGCGGCTGCATCGACGGTCGCCTATATCAACCATCGGCTGAAGATTGCCGGCGCTCAGACTGCGCCGTTCGAGCCTTCAACGCTGCCGTTGATCCATCAGTTTTCCGGTGGGGTTCCCCGTTTGATCAATACCATCTGCGATAATGCATTGTTTGAAGTTTATTTACGCCGCGACACAGGCGTCACCGAGAAGATTGTCCAGAACGTTACCGAAGACCTGGGCTTGCGGAAAGTGCCGCAAACTGAAAAAAACTTTGTTGCCGAGCCGAGCGACCTTGATGAGATCGAGATAATTTTCGATACGTTGGAAGATGATTAATTTTTAGTTCCATGTTGGTTGTTCTGTCTGGCGGTCGGTAATTTCGGCCGCTTTCTTTGTTTGTCGGACAATTTGCTGTTGAGTTATGGACGCTGATGGAAAACAAGATTCAGGTTCTCCCGGAGGACCTTTGTAACAAGATTGCGGCCGGAGAGGTTGTCGAACGTCCTTCTTCAGTGGTCAAGGAGTTGTTGGAGAATTCTCTGGATGCCGGTGCCGGCGACATCCTGATTGAGCTGGAAGCGGGAGGCAAAAAGCTGATCAGGGTTTCCGACAATGGCAGCGGCATGAGCCGGCAGGATGCTTTTCTCTCTCTCGAACGTCATGCCACCAGTAAAATCCGTACGGATAACGATCTATTTGCACTCTCAACGCTCGGTTTTCGTGGCGAAGCGTTGGCGTCGATCGCCTCGGTTTCTCGCTTTCACCTGAAAACCTGTGGCAATGATGAGGGGCTCGGGCAGGAGATTTATGCTGAGGGCGGCCTGATCAAGCGCGCAGAAGAGGTCGGTCTGCCACGTGGAACGGTGATCGAAATCCGCAATCTGTTTTTTAACCTTCCGGCCCGACGCAAATTTCTGCGGAAAGAACAGACCGAATTGGGCCATGCTGCTGATGTTGTCACCAAGCAGGCGTTGGCGAACCCGGCCGTCAGCTTTCGTCTCAAGCATAACGATCGCATTTTGCTCGATTTACGTCGGGAGAAAGGGGTGCGTGAACGGGTAGCGGCGCTGCTCGGCCGCTCTCTGCTCAAAGATCTGCTCGAAGTCGAGCAGCAGGCGGGGGGGGACCTGCAACTGAACGGTTTGATTTCGCAACCGCAGTTGACACGCTCTGCGACCAGTCATATCTATACTTTCATCAATGGGCGCTATATTCGCGATCGGGTTGTTCAGCACGCGGTCATGGACGGTTACCGACATCTGTTGATGAAGGGCCGCTATCCGGTCGTCATTCTCTTTCTGCAGATCGATCCGGCGCTGGTTGATGTCAATGTGCATCCGACCAAGCATGAAGTTCGTTTCCGTGAGCAAACGCTGGTACACGATTTTATCGCCCAGACCTTGCAACAGACACTGCGCCCCGCCGATTGGGTGTCACCATCTCAGGCCACGGATAAGCGGTCTGCAGAAGCTTTTGTTGCCGGCAATGAAATGTCTGTTGTCGATCGATTTTCTCAGCCGAAAACGGTCAACGAGCCGCCGGTTGACTATGCCGTCCCCGGAGCTGTCAGTAACCTGCCGTCGGCTGATTTACTCGCTTCTGCCTCAGGTCGCCTCCAGCCTCCAGCCTCCAGCCCTGAAGCCGAACAGATCCTTTTACCGGTTGCAGATCAGGGCGGTTTTTTTGCAAATCTGCAGATTCTCGGTCAGTATCATCAAAGTTTTCTGCTCTGTCAGGATGGCGATGATCTGGTTCTGGTCGACCAGCATGCCGCCCATGAACGGGTCGGTTTTGAAAAACTGAAAAAATCGTACGCCGGCGGGACGGTGGCCAGTCAGTCCCTGTTGTTTCCAGAAATCCTCGAACTCGATTTCCGCAGTGCGGCGGCATTAACCGATTATCGCCAGGAGCTTGAGCGGCTCGGCTTTGAGATGGAGCCCTTTGGCGGTAAATCCTTTGCGTTGAAGGCCATTCCGCAAATATTGCCGAATCGTGACGCTGGACAGTTGCTGATCGATGTTGCGCTTGAACTGGAACGGGTCGGTCGTACCGGACAACTGCAGGAATCGATCGATGATATTCTGATTCTGATGGCCTGCCATGGCGTGATCCGTGCCAATCAGGCGTTGACTCCGGTCGAGTGTCGGGCGCTGTTGCGTGAACTGGATCAGGTAGATTTTAAGACGAACTGCCCGCACGGACGACCGGTGATACAGCGACTCACTCTAACAGAGATTGAGCGGATGTTCCGCAGATAGGCGGCTGGCAGCATGAGTCAAGTTCAGATTCCAATACTGGTGATCTGCGGGCCGACCGCGTCAGGAAAAACCGCTGCGGCGTTGCAGCTTGCCCGGCGTTTTCCGCTGGAAATTATCTCTGCCGACTCGCGCCAGGTCTATCGGCAGATGGATATCGGTACTGCCAAGGCCACGGTCGGCGAACAGGCACAGCTGCCGCATCACATGATCGATCTGATCGATCCGGACCAGGATTTTTCGGTGGCCGATTTTATTGATCAGGCCCGACCGCTGATCGAAGAGATCGATCGGGCCGACAAACTCCCCTGTGTAGTCGGTGGGACCGGGCTTTATATCCGCGCCTTGCTCGGTGGTCTGGCGCCGCTGCCTGCTGCGGATGAGGCGTTGCGTTCCGAACTGCACCGGCGCGAAAAGTCGGCAGGTTCAGGAACCTTGCATCGTCAGTTGCAGCAGATCGATCCGCTTTCAGCCGCAAACATCCATCCCAATAATCTGATCAAAATAGTCCGGGCGCTTGAGGTTTACCAGCTGAGCGGTCGCCGGATGTCTGAGCTGCAAGCAGAGCACCAATTTGCCGATCAACCCTACCGAACCTTGCGGCTGGCGCCGCAGCTGGAACGGGAGGAACTGTATCGGCGGATCGATGACCGGGCCGGGCAGATGCTTGAGGCCGGTCTGATTGCCGAGACCGAGGGTTTGCTCGCACGTTATTCGGGAGATTTGAAAGCATTGCAGACGCTCGGTTATCGTGAGGTTCTCGACTTTTTATCCGGGCAGCTGAACTATGCCCAGATGCTTGAAATGATTGCTCTGCACACCCGACAATATGCCAAAAGGCAACTGACCTGGTTCAGGAAAGAGTCTGAAATAATTTGGGTTGATTCCTTTTCCGAGTCTGGTAGAGTGTTACAGTCTATTGAAAATATTTTACTTGATTAAAGGAGCGGATATGCCAAAGTCACCATTTAATATTCAGGATCAGTACCTGAATCAGGCCCGTAAAGAGCGGGTCAAGGTAACTATTGTTATGATGTCAGGAGACAAGCTGGAGGCCCATATCAAATCGTTTGACAGTTTTTGTGTGCTGGCGGAAAGTGGTGGCGATATCCTTATTTACAAACATGCCATCAGCTCAATCACCTCATCCGACGGCAGTTTCCGCTTGCACGGTGGGCGTGATTAACCGCGATAGGAAAATCAGCTAGCTAGATCAACAGGGGCGGTGCCAAGGCACGGCCCCTGTTATTTTGACGCGGTTTATTTGCCCAGTTCGTGGTGCCTACGTTATAGTTGAAGCTCATTGTCAGCCTTTATAGGTGGGTCATGTTAAGAATCGAATCTGTTGAGCCTGGCAGTTATGCTGCCGATCTTGCACTTCAGGCCGGTGACCGGCTGGTCGCGATCAATCACCGGGAGATTGATGACTTGATCGACTACCATCAGGCGATCGGGGCGCAGCAGCTCGATTTTGAGGTCCTGCGACAGGATGATGAGCTTTGGCAGTTACGCCTGGAAAAGGTCGCTGATGAGGATATCGGCCTCGAGCTGGAACATCCGCAACCGAACCAGTGCGGCAACAAATGCCTCTTCTGCTTTGTTCATCAGCTGCCGAAAGGGCTGCGGCGGACCCTCTATATCAAGGATGAGGATTACCGTTTTTCCTACCTTTACGGCTCATACATTACTTTGAGTAACCTGCAGGAAGCCGATCTGCAGCGGATCATCCAGCAACAGCTCTCGCCACTCTACATTTCAGTCCACGCCACTGACGATAAAGTTCGTGAAACCCTGCTCGGTTGCCCGGCACCACCGATTATGCCGCTGCTGCGCCGCTTGACAGCGGCCGGGATTGAACTGCACTGCCAGATTGTCCTCTGTCCCGAATACAATACCGGAGCTGTCCTGCAGCAGAGCATCGACGATCTGGCTGAACTCTTTCCGCAGCTTGTGTCCTTGGCCGTGGTACCGGTCGGCTTGACCCGCCATCGACAGGGGCTTCCGGAGCTGAGAACCTTGACACAAGAGGAGGCCGCACAGGCCTTGCAGCTGATCCACGCCTGCCAGCAGAAATATCTGCAGCAGAAAGCCGGCCGCTTTGTTTTTGCTGCCGACGAAATCTATCTGCAGGCCGAAAAAGAGTTTCCCGAGCTGAACGAATATGAGGATCTTGCCCAGCTCGAAAACGGCGTCGGCCTGATCCCGCAGTTTCGTCTGCAGGCCGAGGAGGTGCTGCTGGAAGCGGAAGAGCTCGACTTGCAGCGAGTGACTCTGGTCACCGGGTACTCATTTGCGGGTGAACTGCAAACGTTCGTTCAGCGGTTGAGTTTACGCACCGGTGTTGAGTTGCAGGTCGTTCCCATTGAAAATCAATTTTTCGGCACGCAGGTCACCGTGACCGGCCTCCTTTCCGGAAACGATCTGTTGCAACAGTTACAGGGCCGGGACCTGGGGGCTGCGGTCCTGCTCCCTGATGTGCTGCTCAAGGAAGGGGGGCAGTTGCTGCTGGATGACCTGACCCTTGATGACCTTTGCGAGCGATTGCAGGTGCCGGTGCTGCCGGTCGAGTCGACCCCCTGGGGGGTGCTGGACGGCCTGGAACAGCTTGCCGACGGCCCAATCGATATTATCCGTTGTTGAAACTATGACGAACTCTCTAATTACACTTCCTGTACAAGGCATGAAATGCCGGAAATGTGTCACCAAAGTCACATCTCTGCTCGAAGCCTATCCTGAAGTCAAGAAGGTGAGTGTCTCGCTGGAAGACGCAGCAGCGAGTATTCAGGTTGCTCCCGGCGACACCTTGCCGATCTCTGCAATGCAGTCAGTGCTAGAAGAGGCCGGGTTCCGTTGCGCAGCGCCCGAGCTTCTGGAGGAGAGCACCCGGAGTTCGACTGCTCCCGAGGAAACCCTGCAGCGCAGCAGTTTTCGGCTGAAAGGGATGAGCTGTGTCAATTGTGCGGCGTCGATCGAAAAAGGTTTGCCGGAGCTGCCGGGGGTGGTCAGCGCACAGGTGAATTTTGCCGCAGAAAAGATGCTGGTGACTCATCAGGATCTGCCTGAGATTGGGGGACAGATCCTTCATCGCCTGGAAGTGCTCGGCTACCGCGGTGAACCGGACCCGGGGTTCGGGGCGCCGCCGGAGAAGGATGATTCAAAACTGGAATTGCGGCTGTTGCTGATTGCAGCGGCGGGCAGCCTGCCGATTATGCTGTTGATGTTCGTCCCGTTGTTCGGCTCGGCGACCATGCTGGTCAATGGATTGCTGTCGTCCGTTGTGCAATTTACCGCTGGTTTGGGCTTTTATCGCAGCGCCTGGAAATCATTACGCAACCGCTCGGCCAATATGGATGTGCTGGTGTCGCTCGGCATCAGCGCCGCATACGGTTATTCGCTGCTTGCCTTGCTCGGGGTCCTCGGCCCTGATGCGACGGTGTTTTTTGAAACCAGTGCCATGTTGATCCTGTTTATCCGTTTCGGCAAGTGGCTGGAATCGCGCGCCAAGGGCAAAGCCGGCAGCGCCTTGAAGAAATTGCTGCAACTCCAGGCTGACCGGGCGTTGCTACTGGATGGTGATCAGCAGCGCGAAGTGCTGGCCAGTCAAGTGAAGCCGGGCGACCTGCTGCTGGTACGCGCCGGAGAAAAAATCCCGGTAGATGCTGAGGTGGTCGAGGGTTCGGCTGCCGTTGACGAAGCGATGATCAGCGGCGAAGCGGTTCCGGTCACCAAGGAGCCGGGCAGTCAGGTGACCGGGGCGACGATCAATCGTTCCGGCCGACTGGTGATTCGGGCAACCCGAGTCGGTGAGCAGACGGTGCTGGCACAAATTGTCCGCATGGTTGAGGACGCCCAGGCCGACAAGGCCCCGATCCAGCGGTTGGCTGATCGGGTCTCAAACTACTTTGTGCCGGCCGTCGTGCTTCTGTCGCTGCTCACCTTTACCTGTTGGTACCTGCTGGTCGGCAGCAGTTTTCTGTTTGCCTTTCAGATGGCTACCGCCGTCGTGGTGATTGCCTGCCCCTGCGCCCTCGGGTTGGCAACGCCGACCGCGATTATGGTCGGCAGTTCTGTCGGTTTGGAGCGAGGCATTTTGTTTAAAAAAGCATCGGCTCTGGAACAGATCTCCAAATTACAGGTTTTACTGCTCGACAAAACCGGCACCGTCACCACCGGTGAGTTTCAGGTCGCTCGGCTGGTTACTTTTTCTGCTTGTTCCGAATCGCAACTGCTGGCGTACGCTGCGGCCCTGGAAGACGGCAGCACCCATCCTCTGGCCCGTGCGGTGGTTGCGGTTGCGCGGCAACGCCAGATCGACTGGGAAAGCGCGAAAAACCTTGAGGAGATCGGCGGCCACGGCTTGCGCGGCAGTGTCTCCGACAGGCAGGTTCTCTGTGGCAGCCAGCGATTACTGCAGGATGCTGCTGTCGATCTGTCATTTGCCGAAACTGTGATTGATGAGCTGGTCGCTATGGGCTGCTCTTTGGTCTTTTTGGCAATCGATCAACGTTTGCAGGGGATCCTCGCCCTGACAGACACCCTGAAACCGAATGCCGAACGGGCGGTTGCGCAACTGAAACGGGATGGTTTGAAGACCGTACTGCTGACCGGCGATCGCCGGGTTGCTGCGCAGGCGGTCGCAGTGCAGATCAACGTTGATCAGGTGGAAGCAGAGGTCCTGCCTGAACAGAAGCTGCAGGTGGTCAAAAAGTATCAACAGCAGGGGCTGTCGGTCGGCATGGTCGGCGATGGCATCAACGACGCCCCGGCGCTGGCCCAGGCCGACATCGGTATCGCTATCGGCAGCGGCACCGATGTTGCCAAAGAGACCGGTGATCTGATTCTGGTCGGCGGAGATCTTTTCGACGTGGTGCGCGGGATTCGACTCGGTCGACAGACGCTGCGGAAAATCAAACAGAATCTGTTCTGGGCATTTTTCTATAATATTCTTGGTATCCCGTTGGCCGCGGGGCTGTTTTATCCCTGGTTCGGTGTTTATCTGAAGCCTGAATTCGCTGGTCTGGCGATGGCCTTTTCCAGTGTTTCCGTGGTCAGTAACAGTCTGCTGTTACGTCGGATGAAACAGCGTCTGCAGGAACTACAATGATTCTGTCGCAGCGAAAAACCATAATTGGAGTGATCGGTGCCGGACAGTTGTCCCCACAGGGGGAAGAACAGGCTTATCGAATCGGTCAATTGCTTGCAGAACAGGGCGCAGTGCTGGTTTGCGGCGGCTTGGGCGGCGTCATGGAGGCCGCATCGCGAGGTTGTGCCGAGGCCGGCGGTCAAGTGATCGGCATTCTGCCGGGAGCCGACGCCACAGCGGCCAATCCCTATGTCACCTTGCCGATTGTCACCAATATGGGACATGCGCGGAATATCATGATCGCCCATACTGCCCAGGCGTTGATTGCCGTTGCCGGGGGCTATGGGACCCTGTCGGAAATGGCGATCGGTTTAAAACTCGGCAAACCGGTGATTCAACTCGATAGCTGGGATCTATCAGCTGATGCAATTGTTGCGCTATCACCGGAACAAGCTGTAACTGCGGCGTTAGCGGCAGTGCTGAAGGGAACAAGAGATGCAGAACGGCAAGCATAGCGCAGCGGCAGCTGAAAGCTGTCCGGCCGCTGGAGAGGGGACCGCAGCGATCGCAGCGATCATCGAGTGGCTGCGCGGCAAGGGGAAGGTGTTGATCGTTACCCATGATAATCCCGACCCCGACTCGATTGCCGCTGCCGTCGCCCTGCGTCATCTGATCCTGATGAAGACCGGACAGGATGCGGTTATCGGTTATGGCGGGGTGATCGGCCGGGGTGAAAACCGCAGTATGGTTGCCCTGCTGGAAATTCCGCTGGAATCACTGAATCAATTGAACCTGGACCAGTTTGCGGTTATCTGCATGGTTGATACTCAGCCGAATGCGGGGAATAATTCCTATCCGGCGGAGCGGCCGGTACATCTGGTGATCGATCATCATGCGTCGAAAAACGACCTGTCGCAGGTCTGCTGGGTCGATGTGCGCGAGCACTATGGTGCATCGGCAACGATTCTTTACGAATACCTCTGTGCGCAGGGGGTATCGATCAATACCAGGTTGGCAACCAGCCTCTTTTACGCCATCAAATCAGAAACCCAGGATCTCGGTCGTGAATGGTCACGGGCGGATCGCGAAGCTTATCTGCAGCTGTTACCTTTATCGAACAATCGGATTCTCTTCGATATCGTTCATCCGCAAGTTCCTCGTAATTATTTTTCTGCATTTCGGACCGCCATCGAAAACTCACGGGTTTACGGTAAGGCCTTGGTATTCAACCTGTACCAGCTTGACAATCCGGACATGGTCGCTGAACTCGCTGATTTTATGCTGCGGCAAGAGGGGGTTCGCTATGTCCTCGGCATGGGCTGGTACGCCGGCATGCAGATCCTTTCGATGCGTTCCAACGAACCGGATGCCCATCTCGGTATCGCGATTCAACAGATGGTGGAGGGGCTCGGCACCGCCGGCGGACATGGCTTGGTTGCCGGTGGGCAGATCCGCTCAATCGCTGTCGACGCCAGTTCACAGCTTGGACTGGAGCGTTTATTGACCCGACGGCTGTTCAAGGCGCTGGATCTCGCTCCGGTACCGGGGAAACCCTTGTTGCCGAACGATCATTGACGGCGGCAATCCTGTTCCTGTCATTAAACACAAGGCCCTTGCAAAAAAAAGGGGGGGGAACCATATATGGGTTATCGATCTGTTTCGCCCGCCTGCCCGAGAATTTCATACATGCTGAGGAGAGAGATCAGCCAGGAAAGGGTCGATTCCGCACCCTGATTGGCGTTGATGCCGGTGGGCTGAATACCGTCGCAACAGCCTCCCGTCTTGAAGTCATAAATCTGTTCGTTCAAATCATTACTGCCCAGAAACCAGCCGAGACAACGATGCCCCTGGTCAAGCCACTTCACCTCGCCGGTAGAACGGAAGGCTTCAGCACAGGCGTCGATCAGGCACATAACCTCGATGGGCTGCTGATCAAAGTTAGAAGTGAGGCCGTCCCTGTTATGCCAGTTCAAATTGCCGACAACTGAAAGGTGACCATCCGGAGCCTGCTGTTTTTCCAGCAGCCAGTCGAGGGCATTGATGCCCACCTTGAACATTTCCGGAGCGGGTATCCACTGCCCGGCCAGGATCAGGGCATGGGGCAGTTTGGCGTTAGCATAGGTAAGCGTATCTTCACACCACAGCCAGTCCGCGCTGGAACCTTTCTGAAAGAGTGCAAAGAGTTTTTCCGCCAGCAGGGTGCGCAACCGGCGGGCCGTGGCGTCCCCGCCGAAAACCTCCATATAGGCGTGCAGACCGATGATGACAAAGGCCCAGGATCTGGGGGACTTGAAACTTTCCACGGCCGGCAGACCGTCGAGAAAGAGCCGGACGGCCATGTTTCGGATCGAATCATGGGGCGCACATTGGACGGCAACCCCCAGCCCCCAGATGGAACGTCCGTGGGAATCATCACTGCCGATCTCTTCGAGCCAGCGCCGCTCATAGGACATGAAATTTCTGAACCGCCCATTCTCCGGATTGAAAGAGTAGTGCATAAAGGAGAGATAGGTCTGAATCAGGGGAATGATACCCTTGTCCTTGCGGAGAGCATAGTACCTGGCGGCGGCAATGAGCGCCCGGGCATTATCATCCACACAGTAGCCGTGCGTGCGATCCGGAGTGGAATATTTGGCGTGCTGGAGGATGCCGGTATCATCGGTCATGATGCGCATATGCTGGAGGTTGATCTCCGGCAGGGCGCCAAGAATCCTTATGTCAGGTCTTTCCGGAGTGCCGGCATCCAGCCTTTTGGCATACTGCGGTATCAGCTGATCGATTGTACGTTCCAAGGTCTCGGCGAGCAGATTGAGGTACTTTTCACCCACGGCTTTCCAGACCGCGGAACGACCGAACCGGTAACCTTTCTCCCGAATCTCATTACGCTCTTTCTCGTGATCCAAAAGATGATTGATCTTTTCGGCCATAGCTGCCGGATCGTTGAAAGGGACCAGGCATCCTCTGCCCTCCGCCAGCAACTCCTGAGCGTGCCAGTATGGGGTGGAGACCACGGCCGTACCCATGCCCACGGCATAAGCCAGTGTTCCGGAGACAATCTGTTCTTCGTTGAGATAGGGGGAGACATATAGCTCGGCGCTGGTCATATATTGAATCAAAGTCTCAAGATCGACAAAACGGCTGTGAAACAGCACATGATCGTCAATGCCGAGACGGCGGACCCGTTGATACAGGCTCTGCCGGTAGGAATCTCCCGTATCTTTTATAACGTGAGGGTGCGTCTCGCCGAGAACAATATAGGAGACCTCGGGATGGCGCTCGATAATTGCGGGCATGGCATTGAGCATGACCTCAATCCCTTTGCCGGGACCCAGCAGGCCGAAGGTCAGTATCATCTTCCGGTTTTTCAGCCCAAGCCGGGTTCGGAATGAACCGGAAGCGGATTTGGCAAAAGGCACGTCCGGGATGCCGTGGGGAATAAAGATGATTTTCGAATCTTCAATGCCATAGGAATCGATGAGCAGCGTTCTGGCCCTATGGGCCATGACAACCAAAGCGTCGGTACATTGCGCCAACTTTCGAGTGACGGCGCGCTGCCCGTCCGTAGGGTTCTTGAGAACCGTATGCAGGGTGGCAATCACCGGCATGTGCAGGTTATTTATCAGCTGGAAGATGTGGGAACCGTCCTTCCCCCCGAATATGCCGAACTCGTGCTGGAGAATCGCGGCATCAAATTTATGGACATTTAAAAATTCAGCGGCATGGAGATAATCAGACTGGACGTTGGCCCGTACCTGGAATCCGATCCGGTCCGGGTAAGGGTAGCCTTTATCAATGTCATCCATGGCCACGACAGCAAGACGTTCGTCGCTCTTTTTCAGACCCGCGGCCAGGGAATCACACAGGTCGGTGGTAAAGGTGGCAATGCCACACTGCCTGGGCAGGTAATTGCCGATAACCGCGATCTTCATGCTTTTCATTATAAACTCTCAGGGATTGGCCGTCTAAGCTGACAGCCTGGCGAGCAAATCCGGCACCGAAACAACCGCAATGCCGGAAGACGTATCAGACATGGCGTATGGTATGATCAGTTCATCGTTGTGAATTATGGCGCCGCAGGTGTACAAAACATTCGGCACATAACCTTCACGTTCTTTTTCCGTGGGGCTGAGCAGCGGCTCGGCAAGCCGGCCGATAATCCTGGTGGGGTCTTGCAAATCCAGCAGATAGGCGCCGATACAATATTTTCTCATTGCCCCGACCCCGTGGGTCAGCAGGATCCAGCCCACCTCGGTTTCAAGGGGTGAGCCGCAGTTGCCGATCTGGACGAACTCCCACGGATATTTCGGCCCCTGCAGGATTTCGGCTTCGTGCCAAAAGTGGATATTGTCCGAAGACATGACAAATATGTTTTCCCCGTCCTGGCGGGAGATCATCATGTATCTGCCGTTGATTTTTCTCGGGAAAAGGGCCATCCCTTTATTCTGCACTGCCTTGCCGTTAAGGGTCCGGATTGTGAAGCTGATAAAGTCCTTGGTTTCCAGCAGCATCGGCAAGATATCAAAACCATTGTAGGCGGTGTAGGTCGCGTAATAGGTGACTTCTCCGCCGGTATCGCAAAAGCGCACGAACCTGGCGTCCTCAATCCCCCGGCTTTCGTTTTCCGACACCGGGAAAATAACCCGTTCCGATATCCGGTGGTCCGTTCTGAACTTTAACTGATAATTGGATCTCGTCAGCCACAGCATCTTCTCCGTCGTATCATGAAGCAAAGTGACCGGCTCTTCACGCCGAACATCGATCTTTTGCTGCATAGCGGCCTGCAGTTCAAAGAATGAGAATCTGGCGGGCAGATCCTGCAATATCCCCCTGGAAACCTCATTCATGGCTTCCATATCCGCAAGTTTCAACTGGAAAAGATATTTGTCATAGGTCGGGTTTTTAATGACCTCGGGAGTTTCCACAAACCGGCTGACCGCATCAAAACGGATGTCATTTTTTTCATCGATAACGCCGCTCCTGAATTCAATAGAGGATATGTGCCCTTCTCCGGTGGAGCGGAAACTCAAGATGAAACGCATGCATTTTTCATTGAGATGACTCTGGTCCGGATGCATAACGATGGAAGGGTTAAAAAAAGCGGCTGCCTGGACCGAATACTCATGAGTAAAAAAAGCGCCGAGCAGGCACTTCCTCTCCTCTGAAAGCTCTAGACCTTCGGGCAGGAACTCTTTGATCTCGGCAAAGTGCCGGTAGAATACCTGGCGGATGTCCTTATGGCGCGCGGCAAAATCGTCCATGACCTGTTTCAGGTTCTGTCGGGCTTCTTGGTCCGACAGCCCGAGAACGCGCGCGATGATGTGCCGGGTCCGCTCTGCGGCGCCCGGGAGATAAAATTTGGTAATTACCCGAGAGGATTTTGCTGAAAATATTTTCTTTTTTCTTTGTACTATTAAAGGCGCTGGATGCATCTGGTTTCCCTTGAAATGATAACCGTGAATCGCTAATAAGGCGACCTCGGGTTGTGAAGACACATCTCCACAAGATCCCGAATCCGGGCCGACCCCGCGCACATGACCGTGTCGGCGCCACCCCAGTAAATTTTCACGGTGCCGTCGTTTTCCGGGACGGCACCGCAGGTAAAGACTACGTTGGGCACATATCCGGTTGTTTCCCAGGGGTCTTCGGGCTGCAGGATCCACTGATCGGCAACCCCGACAATCCGGGCGGGATCATCCCGATCGTGCAATGCCACGCCGAGCCGGTAAACGGCCCCGGCCATGGTTTCAAAGACTCCGTGGTAGATATGGAGCCATCCTGCGTCGGTCATAAACGGCGTGGCGCCCGGTCCGATCTTCAACTGATCCCAGTGATAGGTCTCCGGCTTCATGACCACCCTGGAATCTCCCCAATGGACCAGGTCGGGAGAATAAGAGATATGTATGGACCAGGGGGATATCTCGGAATGGGGCCGGTCGAGGCGCGCATACCTTCCGTTGATTTTCTGCGGAAAGATCACCACGTTGCGCATATCCGGCTGGGAGATTAAAGCGATCCGCTCGACCCGCTTAAAATCTCTGGTCCGCGCCAGGGCAATCCGCACCCCGTGCCTTGAGTAGACGCTGTAGGTCAGGAGGTACGCGCCCTCCAGGGCGGCGATGCGCAGGTCTTCCACCCCGAATTCTTCGTACTCGCCGAACACCCCCTCCGTGGACGGCGTGAGAAAAGGTTCCGGCCGCACCCGGAAGGAGAAACCGTCATCGCTCTCGGCCAGACCGATAATAGAGCGGCCGTTTCGACGGTGGGAGCGGAAGAGCATGACATATCTGCCGTCATGTTTGACCACCCCGGCATTGTGCACAGTTGCCACCGGATAGGGGACGTCATGCCTGGTCAGGATCGGATTTTTTTTATGCCGCTGCACTACCGGATCTTGCATGTTTTGCCTCCGATAAGGATCCGCTCAAAAAAAGTTCGCAGAATTGGGCGAACCCTTAAGTCCGGCCGAAGTCATCCTCAAGTCTGACGATATCATCTTCACCGAAATAATCTCCCAATTGTACCTCGATAAAGGCCATTTTCTCGTCGGTCTGATTCTCCATGCGATGGACCGCGCCCCTGGGGATATCGATAAATTCACCTTTTTTCAGCCGGATCTGCCGGCCGTCCAGGGTGACGACCCCTTCGCCGCATACCATGGTCCAGTGCTCCGCCCGGCGCTGGTGCTTTTGCAGGCTCAGGCGCTTGCCGGCATAGACGTGAATGCGCTTGACCTTATGATCCGGTTCATCCGCAAGGATTCTGTAGTATCCCCACGGCCGATGATCTTCACGTTTTGTCTGGGCAATGATCTGCTCATAGACCCTGAGGTAATCATCCACCATCCGCGCCGTGGAAAAATTCTCCTCCACAAACTGGCGGCAGGCAGCCCGGTCTATCCGGTGGATTTCTTCAACGGCTTCGGCCGCTTCCCCGACATCGACAACCAGGAATCCGTTCAACCCCGGGCGGATCAACTCAGGCATGCTGCCCCGGTTAAAAGCAATCACCGGCGTACCGCACGACATCGCCTCGATAACGGAAAGCCCAAAAGGTTCATTGAAGTTGATCGGGTGCAATAAGGCAGACGCCTTGCCGAGCAATACATTCCGCTGCTCCGGCCCGACGCTGCCGACATAGTCAACATCCGCGCCCAGATAGGGTTCGACTTCAAATTCATAGTAACTTTCATCCTGAATGATGCCGGCCATAATCAATTTCCGACCGGCAGCCCTGGCAATGGCGATGGCCTCTTTGGCCCCTTTGTCCGGATGAATGCGGCCGAAGAAAAGCAGGTAGTCCGCCGGATCCGGCTCAAAGGTGAAATCGTTGAGGTCGATGCCGTGGTGGATGGTTGCCGCGTAGTCGAGCTTTGGCGAACGGTCGGCCTCGCTGATCGCCACATAAAAGGCTTTGCCATTGTATTTTTCATAAACGGGCAGGATACGGGGGGAGGAAAACCCGTGAATGGTGGTGAGCAGCGGGGTCGTCACCAGTCCGCTGTATGCCAACGGAGCGAAATCAAAGTGGTTGTGGATCAGGTCGTACTCATCGGCCCGTTCAAACAGTTCGGAGATATGCAGACACTCCCAGACTTTCGGCTCTATTTTGCTGTTTTCCTCATAGCCGGACTTACATACGGCGCGCAACGTCCCCTTGGTTCTGGAATCGGCAGTGGCAAAAAGAGTGACGTCCACCCCTTGAGCGACCAACCCCTCTGTCAACAGGGAGACCACGCTTTCCCAGGGCCCGTAATGGCGCGGCGGCGTTCGCCACGCAATGGGTGAAAGCATTGCAACCCGCATAAATTTCACTTCCATTTCCGGTTATCTGACTTTACTCAAGCATTCTACCTTGAATCTGTGAGATTACAATCGTGTGATTGTTGTTCGATACACATAAGTAACTGATTTTTATCTGAAAGCTTATCACGAGGCAGCCATACAAAAACTCACTCGACGAGGAGAAGACAGAATGTCCCCCTCTTGTCGTGACCTCGCTCCGGTGCCGGGAGAACCCCTTGTTGTCGAGCAATAATTATTGCGGCTGACCTGCCGCTCCTGCCTGGGCGCATTCATTGACAGAACGCCGGATGCTGGGGTATAACCGACCGGCTTTCCGATGGAGTCATTGATGCGCTCGACCCTTCTGTTGATTATATTTCTGCTGTTTGCCGAGCCGCTGTTAGCTGCTGTTGACATCGCTCCGCGCGGTAAAAAACCGCTGCGTCTGGAGGATGTCTACCAGCAGGATGGCGTACCTTACATTGCAGTCGAGGATGTTATCGGTGCCGTAGGTTTAAAGGGGCATTGGAACTCAGTCAAGCACATCTTTCGTATCCGTACCCGTCATGGCTGGGCGGAAATTTCACCTGCCAGCAGCTATCTTAAATTTTCCGGTGAGTTCTATCCGCTGAAAGAGAAGCCCCGTTTTATCGATGGCCGCTTGCGGGTGACCGACAGCTTTGTCCTCAATCAATTATCGCAGCTGGTCGGCCGGCCGATCTATTTTCGCAATCTGGATCCCCATACAGATACTATTATCAGCGAAGAATCGAGCAGCATAGATCGACTTTTTTCCTTTTTGCTGAATAAAAAATCGCGACGTAGCGGACCTTTGATCCGTGCCGTAGCAATAGATCCGGGCCATGGCGGGCTTGATACCGGGGTCATCGCTGTCGACGGTTTTAAGGAGAAGCAGGTCAATCTGGCCGTGGCAAAGAAATTGGCTAAACAGTTAAAGATGAAGCTGGGGGTGCCGATTTACCTGAGTCGTGACGGGGATTATGAATTGACCGTTGAACAGCGGTTGGAGCCGGCCTCTCACGAAGAGGTTGATCTTTGGTTACTGTTGCATACGCAGGCAGCGTTTTCGCCAACCCTGCAGGGGGTCACCCTGTTTATTCGTGCGGACGAAGTTGTCGCTAGCCCGGATACGGAAGAGGTTGTGACTGAGAACAGCAGTTTGCAGTTAGCGCAGCAGCTGGCCTTGGCATTACGTGAAAGCGACATCACGGTTAACGGGATTTATCCCTCCGGGCTACTGTCGCTGGGTCGTGGTAATCTGCCGACGGTGCAGATAGAGCTCGGTTTTCTGAGCCATCCGGAAGAGTTGGCCCAGTTGCAGACGAGTGGCTATCAGGAACGTCTGGCGCAGGCGATTTATCAGGGGATTCGACGCTTTGCCCAGCTTGAGAAGGAGAAAAAAAATGGATTCAACTGAACAGCGTAATGATGGTCGTCTGGCAAATCAACTGCGACCGATCAGCTTTCAGCGTCAGTTCACCCGCTATGCCGAAGGCTCTGTACTGGTTTGCTGCGGTGAAACCAAGGTACTGTGCAATGCCTCGGTGGAGAAGCGGGTACCGCCTTTTATGCGTGGCGAAGGGCGTGGCTGGGTGACGGCTGAATACAGTATGCTGCCGCGGGCAACCCACACCCGGTCGATGCGTGAGTCCGCCAAGGGGAAAATATCCGGACGGACCCAGGAGATTCAGCGATTGATCGGCCGTTCGTTGCGGGCGGTAACCGATCTTGAGGCGTTGGGAGAAGTGACCATTCAGATCGACTGTGACGTGCTGCAAGCCGATGGTGGTACCCGAACCGCTTCCATCACCGGTGCTTATGTTGCGCTCTACGATGCCCTGAACCGTTTGGTTGAGCAGGGGCTGTTGCAGTCGATCCCGCTGAAAGACAGTATCGCGGCGATCAGTGTCGGCATTGTTGATGGGCAGCCGCTGCTTGATCTCAATTACGAGGAAGATTCCAAGGCTGAAGTTGATATGAATTTTGTCATCACCGGCAGTGGCAAGTTTGTTGAAGTCCAGGGTACCGCCGAAGGTGAGCCTTTCTCGGTGGATGATCTGGATGCGCTGCGCGATTTAGCTCTGTTCGGATGTGGGCAACTGACGGAATTACAGCAGCAATCGTTCGGAGCGTAACGATGAAACTGTTGGTCGCGACCGGGAATCAGGGCAAACTCAAGGAGATTCGGCGTTTACTGGAAGGCTGTGGAGTTGTAGTGGTCGGCCTCGAACAGCTGGAAAATCCGCCGGAGGTGGTTGAGGATGGTGAAACCTTCGCTGCCAATGCACGAAAAAAAGCTGTGCAGATGGCCGTGTTCAGCGACTGTTTGACTCTGGCTGACGACAGTGGTCTGGTGGTTGCTGCGCTGAATGGCGCTCCCGGGGTGCATTCGGCCCGTTATGCCGGCGAACAGGGTAACGATGCGGCGAATAACGTCAAGCTGCTGCAGGCTCTGACTGATGTTGCTGATGAACAACGGCAGGCGGCCTTCCATTGTGTCATGGCACTGGCTTGGCCGGACGGTCGCTGCGAAACCTTTGCCGGTCAGGTCGCTGGTCTGATTATGCGTGCTGAGCGCGGCGCTGGTGGTTTCGGTTATGACCCCCTGTTTATGGTCCCTGAATATGGAAAAACCATGGCTGAGTTGCCCCTCGACATCAAAAATCGCATCAGCCACCGCGGCACCGCTCTGCGCAAAGTCGTGCCGCTATTGCAGGAGTTGGCGCGGCAGAACGGTTAAGCCCTTGACAGGGTCAGAAGGGGGATGCTACAAAGCGCCTCGCTAAATATTCGATAAATCACAACTATATAACGGAGGAAGTCATGGAAAGAACATTCGCTATCATCAAGCCCGATGCATTCGCCGCCGGTTATGCTGGCAAAATCCTCGCACGGATCTACGCTGAAGGCTTCAAGGTTGTCGGCCTGAAAAAGCTCTACATGAGCAAGGTCGAAGCTGAGGGCTTTTATGCCGTTCACAGTGAGCGTCCTTTCTTTGGTGAACTGACTGATTTCATGAGCAGCGCCCCCTGCATTGTTCTGGCGCTGGAAGCAGAAGGCGCTATCCTGAAATGGCGTGATCTGATGGGTGCTACCAATCCGGCCGACGCTGCTGAAGGTACTCTGCGCAAGGAGTTCGGTGCGTCGATCGGTGAGAACGCAACCCACGGTTCCGACGCCGCCGAGACTGCCGCATTTGAACTTGGCTACTTCTTCAACGGTCTGGAACTGCTGTAATTTCGACACAAACAGCTTGTCAGTATGAAAGCCCTTCGGGTACAATCCGAGGGGCTTTTTTCGTAATAGTTTCGTAACTTGTATCTCGGAGAATGGTCTCGCGCCGCCCATTTCCAGGGACGCATGAACCCATCCTTGGGGCTTGCTGACGCCATCCTGGCGCCAGACACCCTTGAAATGGGCGCCCCGAGACCATCCGGCTGAATAATTACTAGTTTCAAGGATAAAGAGGCTCCATTGAATCAGGGTAAAGTCGACCTGAAAGGTCTGTCGCTTAAGCAGTTGGAGCAGTTACTGCTTGAGTTCGGCAAGGAGAAGTACCGGGTCAAACAGCTTCTGCGCTGGATTTATCAGCGCGCGGTGAGCGACTTTGAGCAGATGACCGATCTGGCAAAAGTTTTTCGTCGGCAACTGGCCGAGCACGCCTATGTCTCGGCCTGGCAACCGGAAGCGGTTGAAGAGAGCCGTGACGGGACGAAAAAATATCTATTTCGACTCAGTGATGGTGAATCGATTGAAGCGGTACGCATCCCGATGGATGAAGGGCGGGCGACGCTCTGTATCTCGACTCAGGTCGGTTGCGCCATGCAGTGCCGGTTCTGTCTGACCGGCAATTTCGGTTTGACTCGTAATCTGACTGTCGCGGAGATCGTTAATCAGGTCTGCGCGGCCCAGGCTGATGCGCCGATCTCGAATATTGTCCTGATGGGGATGGGCGAACCGCTGCATAATCTGGATAACGTGGTTGCTGCACTGCAGATACTTTATCTGGATGACGGCCTCGGTTTCGGCACCCGCCGCGTGACCTTATCGACTTCCGGGCTGGTTCCGGAAATTGCGGCCCTGGCGGAACAGGTCAAGGTGCAGCTGGCCGTTTCGCTGAATGCCACCACTGACGAAGTGCGTGATCGTTTGATGCCGATAAATAAAAAGTATCCGCTTGCGGTGTTGCTGGCGGCCTGTCGCGATTATACGCAGAAAACCAGGCAGAAGATCACCTTTGAATACATCCTGATCCGCGCTGTCAACGACTCAATTGCCGATGCCAAGCGGTTGGTGCAGTTGCTGCACGGTCTGCCTTGCAAGATCAACCTGATCCCTTTCAATGAACATGAGGGGTCGGAGTTTAAATGTCCCGCCGAAGAGACGATCAGCACATTTCAGAGCTACCTGATGCAGCGGCAGATCATTACCATGCGCCGGGCCAGCAAGGGGCAGGATATCTCGGCGGCTTGCGGGCAGTTGAAGGGTAAGCTGGATAAACAGGCACGGTAACTTCGGCACTTCGGTAAATGGCCTCGCGCTGCCCACTCCAAGGGCCGCATGAACCCATCCCTGGGGCTTGCTGACGCCATCCTGGCGTCAGACACCCTTGAATTGGGCACCCCGAGGCCATCCAGTTACCAAGCGCAGCACTAAATATCAGTATTGCTAAGGAGTAAGAGATGAAACAACCGGTTATCGGGGTTATCGGCGGCAGCGGTCTCTATGAGATTGAGGGATTGGCCGATGTGCAGGAAAAGGTGATCGAGACGCCGTTTGGTGCCCCTTCGGATGCCTATATCACGGGAACCCTCAGCGGTGCAAAGATGGTTTTTCTGCCCCGTCATGGCCGTGGCCACCGTTATCTTCCCTCAGAGGTGAATTATCGCGCCAATATCTACGGGCTGAAAACACTGGGTGTCGAGCAGATTATTTCAGTTTCGGCGGTCGGCAGCATGAAGGAGGAGATCGTCCCCGGTCATATCGTCATCCCTGACCAGTTTTTCGATCGTACCCAAGGGAAGCGGGCCTCGACCTTTTTCGGCAACGGCGTGGTCGGTCACGTGCAGTTTGCTGATCCAATTTGCAACGATTTGGCGGTGATTCTTGCCGATTCTGCTGCCGCTGTCGGTGCAACCGTACACAAAGGCGGAACCTACGTCTGTATTGAAGGACCGAATTTCTCCACCCGTGCCGAATCGAACATCTTCCGTAGTTGGGGTGTCGATATCATCGGCATGACCAACCTGCCCGAGTCACGCCTGGCGCGTGAGGCGGAAATCTGTTACGGCACCATCGCTTTGGCCACCGATTATGACTGCTGGCACGATGGTCACGACGATGTTTCGGTGGAGGCGGTGATCGCTGTCATTCAGCAGAATATCGCCGTGGCACGTGATATCATCAAGACTGCGGTGGAGAAGATCGTCGCGCAGCGGAGCGAGCGTTTTTGTGCCTGTGCCAAAGCTCTTGAGTTCGCCATCATGACCGAAAAATGTCTGATCCCTGAAGAAACCAGGCAGGCGCTTGAGCCGATTATCGGTAAATATCTGAGCTGAAAATCCCCCCTCGCCCCTTTTTTTCTAAGGGGGGAATCTATCCTCCCCCTTAGAAAAAGGGGGATTGAGGGGGATTTTTAGGCAATTCTTCTTTGCTGACGGCGAACAAGTGTAGCAATAATCAGAGAGCACCAGGGAGGTCAGCCGATGTTTGTACAGCACCAGCAGTTGAAATTTCTCAACGTCCCGGCCGCTAAAGTTGCTCGTTTAAACACCTCAGTGTCGACAGTTCAATTGGCGTTCAGCGGTTTTCCTCCGCAGCTGGCTGAGGCCTATCTGGTTGCTTTGTCAGGTGGCAATAAGGTGTTGATTCTGGTCGGGTTCTACCTGACCGAGAGCAAAATGCCGATTTTCTTCGTGCCGCAACGGGGCGAGGCTCCGGTCGAAGAGATCGAACAGGTTTTCGAAGAAGGTTTTGTCTTTGCTGAATCGATGGGATTTATTCTCAGCGAAACGGACTACCATCTGCTGACCAGTGAAGATCAACAGAAACTCTGGCAGTCCTTGCCGATCTGCCGGGCAACGGAAGTTTCCACCGCTGCGCCGGCAGTCGCCGGAAAAAAAGCGCGTCCCGCGTCAGGGTCCGAGCAGGAGAATTATCGACTGCGCAGTCTGGAAAGCCTGGGGCGTTTTCTGGCTTCAATGTAATCAATCTGGAATCATCATTCAATGAGGGAGCGGGTGCTCTGCATGCGTATTTTTATCTGTTTACTGCTGGTCGGTCTGTTTGCCTGTGCGCCGGTTACTGATCTGCCGGATGAAAAACAGCAACAAGCCGAAATCAATTACAAGATGGCGATGTCACACCTGCAGGCCAATAATCCGACGTTGGCGTTGAAAAAGTTGTTGCCGGCAGTTGCAATGGACCCGTCCAACGGTACTATCCACGCGGCTCTTGCACAGGCCTATCAGCTGAAACGCTCTTATCCAAAGGCTGAACGTCATTATCTCAAGGCGCTTGAACTGTCGACCGACGACCCGAGATATCTGAATAATCTGGCGTCACTCTATCTCGATATGCAGCAATGGGATAAAGCGGTTGAGTATTTCGATAAGGCCGCAGCTGACCTGCTTTTTTTAAGCACACCCATCGCCTTAACCGGAAAAGGCTATGCACTTTTCCGAAAAAAAGATTTTCACAGTGCACTGAAGCAGTACGAAAAAGTTCTCGCAATTGCTCCCGGCTATGCTCGCGCATATTTCTTGAAGAGTCAGGTTTACACTGAGTTGGGCCAACTGGATCAGGCACGGCAGGCACTTGAGCGTGCTGTCAGTCTGGTCCCCGGGTATGTCCAGGCGAATTATCAGCTCGCTGTTTTGTTGCTCAAGGAGAAGGAGCACAAGTTGGCCGTAGAGCGACTGGAACTGGTGGTTGAAGCTGCACCCGCTTCTGAATTTGGTTTGCAGGCGGCGGAAATGCTGCAGGGGCTACAAGGACAGTAGATTATGATTATCCAATGTCCAAAATGTAAAGCGCGATATCGGACCAGAGTGTTGAGTGCCGATCAGTCTGCACTGCAGATCAATTGTCCTAAATGTGCGCACAAATTCCTGGTAGAGCCGAACGGGGGCGGAGAGCCAAGCGTTGCGAAAATAACGATCCTGCTCGTTGATGATGCCCGCTTTTTTCGTGAGTTGCTGGTCGATCTTCTTAAGGACCGCGATGCGAACCTGCTGACAGCCGATTGTGCGGAGGATGCCTGGGTCCTGCTACATAAGCATTCGATTGACCTGCTGATTGTCGATATCAACCTGCCGGACAAAAATGGTCTTGAACTGATTCAGGATATCCGGGCAGATAGGGATCTGAAAGAAGTCCGAATTCTGTGCATCAGTGGCGTCTATCGTAAGGATGATGATGCTAAAAAGGCCATCAACGCAGGTGCAGATGACTTTATCAGCAAATCATTCAAGCCCGATGATTTGAGTGAGCGTATCGATAAACTGTTGCAGAAATGATGGCCAGCTTATTCTTTTTTGTGGGTGCATCAGAAAGGATTCCACTCGCCAGCATCTCGACCGTCGATTTAGAGAAAGTTATGACTGAAATCTTTTCTCTTTGGCATGAGGGACAATTCTATAAAATCAGTTAGTTGGACGTTTTACCGCGTCTTGACAGAGCATCTTTTACTGTTAAACTTGCTTAAAATATACGCCGAATACAGGTAGGATATGGAAAAGATTTTAATTGTCGATGATGAAGAAAATGCACGCATTGGTCTGGAAAAACTACTGAGCCTTGAAGGCTACCAGGTCAGTACCGTGGCAAACGGTTTTGAGGCATTGGACCACTTGAGCCGGCAAACTGCCGATCTGGTGATTACTGATATCAATATGCCGGAAATGAATGGACTGGTTTTTCTGCGCGAGTTGAATTGGGCACATCCCACCATCAGCGTCATTATGGTCACTGCTTATGGGGGGGTCGAGTCTTACCTGGAGGCAATGAACCTGGGTGCTTTCGAATATCTCAACAAACCGGTTAAATTGGATGAGTTAAGGGCGGTCATGGGTCGGATTTTCAATCGAGAACTCCGCCAGGCCAACTAGACATGCACCCTGACGGGAGGCGCTGATGAAAGATTTTTCAACCATACTGGTCGCTGTCGATTTTTCCGACAGCTCAGATAACGCTTTTCAGATGGCTTTGGCTCTGGCAGAAAAATTTTCCGCGCAATTAATTATCCTGCATGTCATAAATGAGCCGATCGATCTGCGCGGGTTTTATGTGCCGCACATTTCTTTTGAGAAATTGGAAGAAGAGATAGAGCAGGGGGCAAAAAAGCTGATGGAGAGTTTTTGCCGTCAGCACATCGGTGCCTTTGAGAATCATGAATCATTAATTGTCCCCGGCCTGCCGTACGAAGAGATTATCAAGCAGGCAAGTATCTGTGGTGCTGACCTGATCGTGCTCGGAACCCACGGCCGGGCTGGTCTTGACCACGTACTTTTCGGCAGTACTGCGGAAAAAGTTGTACGTAAGTCGAGCCTGCCGGTATTGACGGTTCGGTTGGAAGAAGAAACTTGAGAGTAGTTACTCTATTGTTAACTGGATAGTTCACACTGTATTCGGTATTTTTTAAAAGCAGCCTTCCGGCTGCTTTTTGTTGTTGACGGACCTTGTAAAAGCCTGGGGTGGGGGGTATCCTGCCGAATCGTACAAATCCACATTTACTCAACAGGGTTGCCGTTATGCTGCAGAAGCTAAGCCGCTTCGCCGGAGAGAAAATATTAATTGCCGATGATGAACAGGTAATTGTTGAATTGACATCCCTGCTACTTAAAAAACGGGGATTTGAGGTTCTGACCGCCCATAACGGTCTGGAGTGTCTCGAGGTTGTCAATCAGCAGCAACCGGCAGTCATTTTGTTGGACTATATGATGCCGGTCATGAACGGGCTTGATGCCCTGAAAAAAATCCATGTCGAGCATCCTGACAGCTATGTGATCATGTTTACCGGCAAAGGCAGCGAAGAGGTCGCAGTCCAATTGATGAAAGCCGGTGCCGTCGATTATCTGCAGAAGCCATTCTCCAACCAGAATCTTTTGGACCGAATCGACTCGGTTCTGTCGATCCGGCAGGTTGAGATCGAGAATCGTCAGTTGATTAAGGAGCGGGAATTTCTGCAGCGGGAAATTCAGGAATGGAATCGCGAGTTGGAACAACGGGTCATGCAGAAAAGTCGCGAACTGGAATTGGCCCATAAAGAGATTATCCTGGCAGAAAAACTGGCAGCTCTCGGCCACATTTCGGCTGGAATGGCGCATGAAATTCGTAACCCGCTCAATTCTATTAACCTGTTTGCCCAGATTCTGCAGTCGGCACCGGAACTGGACGAAGAAAACTGTGAGTACGTGCAGAAAATCAGTCAGGAGGTTGAGCGGATTGACAATATCCTGGTGCAGATGCTGGCGGCCAGTAAAGGCAACCAAAAAGATAAAAACCGCATTGATCTGCCCCGAACGATCGCGCAGGTTCTGAAGAATTACCAGGTCCAGATTGATGCCCAGCAGGTTGAGGTTGCCACCTCGATCGATCGTAATCCGCCGATGATTCAGGCTGATCCTGTGGAGATTGAACAGATTTTTACCAACCTGATCGGCAACGCCCTGTTTGAAATGCCTGCGGGGGGACGTTTAACCATTACCCTGAGGAGTGATGCCGAGAAATTGTCGGTCAAGGTGTCCGATACCGGCAGAGGGATCCCGAGCGAAAATATTTCGCGAGTCTTCGACCCGTTTTTTACCACCAAGGAAAAGGGAACCGGTTTCGGTTTGTCGGTTGTGTTGCGGATTGTCAATGGCTGCGGCGGCAAGGTCAAAGCGGAGAGCGTCGCCGGTGAAGGGGCCAGCTTTTTGATCGAGATCCCGCTGTTACCAGCGTCGGTTCACTAACGCGATGTCTCTTAGATTGCGTGAAGTAGCTCTTCGCCTGGATGAGCAAGAGAACGTTCTCCCCGACAAAATTGCCGCGCTGTTAACGATTCCTCGCACGGAAATTAACAACTGGAAAATTGTCAGAAAAGGGATTGATGCCCGGCGCAAGCCTGAGGTGTTGCGGGTCTATACGATTGAGTTCAGCCACGCCGATGAAGCCGCTCTGCTGCAACGACACCGTCAGAATCACTGTCTGATTGCAGCAGCGTTGCAACCCATGCCGGAAATCCTGGTGCTGAAGACGCAACCACGGGTTCTGGTCGTCGGCATGGGCCCGGCCGGTTTGTTTGCTGCCCTGCAGTTGATTGAAACCGGTGCACTGGTGACCTTGATTGAACGCGGTAAAGCGGTAGCCGAACGGGTGCGGGATGTCGATAATTTCTGGTCCGGAGGCAAACTCGATCCGGAAAGTAATATTCAGTTCGGTGAAGGTGGCGCAGGAACCTTTTCGGACGGTAAACTGACCAGCCGGCTGAATCATCCACTGATGCGTCAGGTCCTGGAAACGCTGGTCCGTTTCGGTGCCCCTGAAGAAATTCTGTTACAGGCAAAACCGCATGTCGGTTCGGATCGGCTGCGCAAGGTATTGATCAATTTTCGCCAACACTTGTTAGCTCTCGGCGTAGATATCCGTTTCTCCACCCGTCTGGACGGGTTGCAGATTCAGCAGGGGAGCATCTGCGCCGGTTTGAGTGAGGGACAAGAGTTCCGCTGCGATCAGCTGGTGCTGGCTTTGGGCCACAGTGCCCGTGACACCTATCAAATGCTGCAGGGTGCCGCTGTCGCCCTGGAAGCCAAGCCGTTTGCTGTCGGGCTGCGGGTTGAACACCCCCTTGATCTGATCAATCACATTCAGTACGGTAGGGAGAAGCATCCGCAGTTGCCCGCCGCAGAATATAGCCTGGCCTGGAACGATCCGCAGAGCGGCCGGGGAGTCTATTCTTTCTGCATGTGTCCGGGCGGGATGGTGGTTAACGCGGCATCGGAACCGGGGGCACTTGTGGTCAACGGGATGAGTAATTTTTCCCGTGTTGCTGAATTTTCCAACAGTGCCCTGGTGGTGGCCGTACGCCCCGAAGATTTCGATGCCGACGGTCCACTTGCCGGGATCGCTTTTCAGCGCAAGTGGGAACAACGTGCCTATCAGATCGGCGGGGGAAATTGGCGGGCTCCGGCACAACCGCTGCTGGAATTTCTGGGTGGTCAAAGCGGCCCGCTGCGCAGCTCCTGTCGCCCGGCAGTGGTTCACGCCGATCTGAGCAACTGTTTACCCGCTTTTGTGATTGACGGTTTGCGTAAGGCCCTGCCGCAATTCAACCGACGGATGCGCGGTTTTGTCGGCCCGGAAGCAACGCTGATCGGCGTAGAAACCCGGACCTCGGCGCCGGTACGAATCCTTCGCGATGGTAGCGGTGAATCGATCAGTCATCCGGGGCTCTTTCCGGTCGGCGAAGGGGCCGGTTACGCGGGCGGCATTATGAGCGCCGCCGTCGATGGCTTGAAAACAGCGAAGAATATTCTGCAACGATATCAAGTATGAAAGGTGTTATTTTGAAGAAAATCTATGTCAATCAGATTCGTGAACGCGACAAAATTGAGTCTATATTTCTGGTGCGCGACAAAATCACCGCGATGGCAAAAAACGGTAAACCCTACATGACCCTGAAGTTGATGGACTGTACCGGTGAGGTCGAGGCCAGAATCTGGGATCGGGTCGATGAATTTTCCAGTTGTTTTGCCAAGGACGACTTCATTCAGGTCAATGCCAAAGCCAGTGTCTACATGGGCAAAATGCAGCTGGTGGTGCAGGATCTGCGACAGATCGAAGAACAGTCTGTTGTTCTGGCCGATTTTCTGCCGGTGTCGCAGCGTGATCAAGCGCAGATGCGTCAGGAACTCGATACGCTGCTCGATTCTATCACTGATCCGCATATCGCTGCGCTGCTGCGGTCCTTTTTTGACGATGGTGATTTTTACAAAAAGTACAGTCTGGCTCCGGCCGCCAAGGGGATGCACCATGTCTATCTGGGTGGTTTGCTCGAGCACTCACTGGCCGTTGCAACCTTGGCCGTTGATATTGCCCCGCGCTATCCGCAGATCAATCGTGACCTGTTGATTGCCGGGGCGCTGCTCCATGATGTCGGCAAGGTCGCCGAATTACGCTATCAGCGTTCCTTTGATTACACCGATGAGGGGAAACTGCTCGGACATATTATTATCGGTGTACAGATGGTCGAGGACCGGCTGCGTCAGCTCGTCGATTTTCCTCAAGACCTATCGCTGCTGATCAAGCACCTGCTGCTTTCCCATCATGGTCAGTATGATTTCGGCTCGCCGAAACGGCCGAAATTTCTCGAAGCAGTGGTCCTCAATTTTATCGATGACCTCGACTCCAAGATCAACGGCATTCAGACCCATATCGATAAAGAGCCGAACCGCGAGGGCAACTGGACCAACTATCATCGTCTCTACGATCGCTATTTTTACAAGGGGCACATGCCGCAGGTCGAAGCAGCCCCTGCGGTTCAAGCGGTTGAGCCACCCCCGATCATCGCGTCGCAGCAGCGTGAAAACCGTCCGAAAGAAAAAAAGCGGCGTTTCAATGAACCGCTCGGGGCCTCAATGGCAGAACAGTTGAGAGAAAAAAATCTTGATCTTTTTGCCGCATTTCCAGATAAGGAAGATAGCTGATGATTCTTGAAAGTCTGCCGACCGGCCCGCTGCAGGTTAATTGTTATCTGGTTGGCTGCAGTGTCACCCGTCAGGCCGCGGTGATCGATCCGGGTGGCGATGTTGCACAGATTCTTGCGCTGGTGAAACAGCACGATCTACAGGTGGTCATGGTGATCAACACCCACGGCCATTTTGACCACACCGGCGGTAATCGGCAATTGTTGACAGCAACCGGAGCCGAGCTGCTGGTGCATCAAGCCGACAGCCAACTGCTCGCCAGTTCCTCTGATCATGCCGCGGCCTATGGCTTGTCGGCCGAAAGTTCGCCTGCTCCGCAACATCTGCTCGAAGGTGGAGAACAGTTGCAGATCGGTGAGCTGCTGGTCGATGTGCTGCATACTCCCGGCCATACGCCGGGTGGTATCTGTTTGCTGATTGAAGATCAGGTGATTGTCGGCGATACGCTGTTTGCCGGATCGGTCGGCCGCACCGATCTTCCCGGTGGTGATCATCAAACCATGATTGCGAGTATTCGCGAAAAACTTCTGCGGCTGCCTGATGCAACTGCGGTCCACCCCGGTCACGGTCCTTCGACCAGCATCGGGCGTGAAAAACTTCACAATCCGTTTTTGAATTGAGCGAGGAAGCATGTTGCAGGGGACAACGATTATTCTGGGGGTCAGCGGCGGCATTGCCGTCTACAAAGCCGTTGAACTGCTGCGCTTATTGACCAAGGCCGGCGCCGATGTTCATGTTGTTATGACCCAAAATGCCCAGGAGTTCATGACCCCATTGACCTTTCAGGCCCTTTCCGGCAATCAGGTGCACACCGATCTGTTCAATCTTCATCAGGAGCAGGAGATCGGCCACATTTCGCTGGCTGATCGGGCCGACTTGTTCATTCTGGCGCCGGCGACCGCAAACCTGATCGGAAAAATAGCGCATGGACTGGCTGACGATCTGCTGACGACCAGCGTCATGGCAACCAAGGCACCGCTGTTGGTGGTTCCTGCTATGAACAGCAATATGTACGAGAACCCACTCTATCTGCGCAATGAAAAACTGCTGGTCGATTCCGGCTTTCACGTTATGGAACCAGCGACGGGGGAGTTGGCCTGCGGTTGGCGGGGGAAGGGAAAACTGCCTGCACCGGAACAGATTTTCGAAGCGGCACTCTCGGTTCTGGCAACGAAAGATCTGCTCGGTTGCCAGCTGTTGGTCACCGCCGGGCCGACCCGAGAAGAGATCGACCCGGTCCGCTATCTGAGCAACTACTCTTCGGGCAAGATGGGTTTTGCGATTGCCGCTGTGGCCAGCCGCAGGGGGGCATCGGTCACTCTGGTTTCGGGCCCGACCGATTTAACGGTACCGAGCGGCGTGAAATGCGTTCCGGTCTGCTCGGCCGAAGAGATGCGCGCTGCAGTGCTTGCTGAATTTTCAGCGGCAGAGGTGGTCATCAAATCGGCCGCAGTTGCCGATTATCGGCCAGTTAAACGGGCCGAGCAGAAGATGAAAAAGCAGGCCGATGAACTGACACTGCCGCTGGAGAAAAATCCCGATATTCTCGCTGAACTCGGCGAGCAGAAGGGAGAACGAGTTCTGGTCGGTTTTGCGGCCGAGACAGAGCGCCTGCTGGCCCACGCTGCCGATAAGCTGAAGCGGAAGAACCTCGATCTGATCGTTGCCAATGATGTCAGCAAGGAGGGCGCCGGGTTCAACGTCGATACCAACATCGTGCGTTTCTTGCACGCCAACGGTGAAGTTGAAGGGTTCGATCTGATGACCAAGGAGCAGGTCGCTGAGCAGTTGTTGAACCGGGTCAGGTTGTTGTGGCAAGCAGCTCAGCATAAGATCGGCTAAGTCACGGTAAATAGCGGCAGCAGTTCGTCCGGATCGGTGATCCCCTGTTTGAAACGATTGCGCAACTCTACGAGGATCAGGTCCGAATCTTCCTGATGCAGCTTACCGTCGAGCCAGAGCAGGTTCATGTTTTTACGGATCAGCTTGGCGGCAGTCAAGGCTCGGTCGCCGGTTGGGTCGGCATTCCAGTAGGGGCTGTTCTCATCGCCGAGAATTCCATTGATCGCCTCCACGCCGAGCAGTAAATATTCGCTGTGCTCGGTGCTGTCTAGTTCCCACTTTGAATGTTTGGCAACCGACTGCAGAACCTTGTGCCAGCGTTGCAGGCGACTGACCAGCATCATCGAGTTGAACAGCTGCTTGTTGGTGCGGAATGAAAAAATCGTTTTTGAAATAATCCGGCTGAGCATCTGGTCCAGATCCCGATTGTCCCGTCGGGAGAGCTGCTGCGCCAACTCCCAGACATCGTCGGAAATACCGCATTCGGCACGAATTTCCCAATAGGCGTGGTTGTGCAGGCTGGTGTTGAAGGTCATCGAAAGTTTCAGCGGAACATAATAGTTGTGGGCGATGGTGTCTGCAGCGAGATGAGCCATGTAGCCGTAAGCGCAGGCTTCTGCCGCCGACCCCTCCTCGCGTGCCTGTTCGAGGAGTTGACGGGCGACACGCCAGTTATGGCAATGATCCAGATAGTGGGTGAATTTTTTCGCCAGGGTGATATCTGCCGCGACGCAGCCGTAAAGAAACGCCATCGGTTGCGAGGCCAGCAGCGCCTGCAGGGCCGCAGGTAACTGATTAGGTGCCGCCAGGATGCAGGAGCCGAGGCTCAGATGCACACCGGCACCCCAAGCCAGAGCATTGACCGGGATCGCAAGCAGGATAAATAGGATGCTGATCAGGCGCATTGCTGCCGCCTCCAGTAACTTGAGTCGATAAATCAGGAGCAGATCTTCATGCCCGAAAAATTATATCACGAATGCCGTGAACTAATCTCCCAGAGTCGTGAAACGCTTAATGAATTAACGGACTGGGGGTTCGAGACAGTTGTTACTGCGCAGCTTGCAAATTTACCGATTTGCCCGATTGTGCCGAACGTTGATTCTGCTGTCCCTGATACTTGTCGCCCGGCGAACCTCGAAGAACTAGCCGCTCGTCTGCAGGATTGTCGGATTTGCCCCCTCTGTGAAAAGCGCAACAAGGTGGTCTTCGGCGTCGGTAACCCACACGCAGATCTTGTGCTGGTCGGTGAAGCGCCAGGCAGGGAAGAGGATGAAAAGGGTTTCCCTTTTGTCGGCGAAGCAGGTCGCTTGCTCGACCGGATTCTGTTTGCGATGAAATTAAGTCGGCAGGAAGTCTATATCTGCAATGTGCTTAAATGCCGTCCCCCAGGCAATCGAGATCCGCAAGCAGAAGAGATTGCTGCCTGCGAGCAGTTTCTCAAGCAGCAGTTGGCGGCAATCCGGCCGCGAATGATTGTTACTCTCGGACGTTTTGCTGCGCAGACCTTGCTGCAGACAAAAGACCCGATCGGTCGCTTGCGCGGACACTGGCATGAATATGCCGGAATTCCCCTGATGCCGACTTATCATCCGGCGTATCTGCTGCGTAACCCGGCCGGAAAGCGGGATGTCTGGGAGGATATGAAGCAGGTGATGCATCGGTTACAAACCTGAGGTCAGCCGTAGACATTGAGCAGTAAGCCGGGCGGGTTCGAGGTACTCTTCAGGCTTTCTTGATATTTCTCAACCGCCTGGGTCAGCGGGTTACCCGGTTCCCGGCTGGTCGAACCTTCCGACGCTTCAGCTTCCAGGGTGTAGTCAAGGTCGCGTAGCTCCTTGCTGAGGACTTCGGTACTGGGAGTATAAAATTCAACATATTCCGCATCTATGACCTGCACTGCGGAAGTTTCGGCATTTTTGTTATAGGTATCGGTAACGGTTTGGGCGTGACGCCGCCCAGTTACAGGGTAACTGACCGGGGGGGAGATTGTCGGGAGGTTCCTGGACTGAGTCGGTATATAGGCAGAAGGAATTCGCATAGCGACAGACCTCGGCGATTCTTTTCATTTGCTTAATTAACTGCTTGTCACAGTTAAACTATAGAACTGCAGAGTTTTTTTTACAAGGTGCAATCGCGCAAAAAAAACTGGACGACAGGTGAAATATGGGGAGTGTCCTGAATTAGTTCCTGGGATGACAGGTGTTGTCGTCAGATAAAAGGCCGGAGAGATTTCCCTCCGGCCTTTATGTTCACTCTTTGTCGATTGTTACATCGCCGCTTTACGAGCTGCTGCCAGCCAACCGTTCCATTTTTCCTGATTCTTCGCAATCCATTCTTTGACGTGGCGATCGATATCCTTCGTCGATTTTTCACCTTCTTGCATCTTGGTGTTTTGCTGATTGATATCACTCAACGGCAGGGTAAACAGCTTGAAGAATTCTTTCGCTGCGGGATTGGCGGCCAGGAACTTTTTATTGGCAACGATTTGAATGTCGGCGGCGACAAATCCAAGCTTGAGCGGATCACTGACCGCTCCGACGACACCGGTCATGGTCAGGCGGTCGGCTTGCGGTTTCTGGGCCTCTGTCGGCTTGATTTCCGGTACGTTTATCCACAGCACGTCTTCACCCGGCTTCAGCTTAAAGATGGTCCAGTTCGGCGCCCAGGTGTAGAAGAAGATCGGCTTGCCTGATTTGTAACGGGCCAGTGCATCGGCCATGCTCGCCGAGTATGCAGCCTTGATCGGCTTGATGTCATCTTCAAGGCCGTAGGCTTTCATATGGAAATCGATGGTCCCTTCGCAGCCCCAACCTGCCGGGCAGGCGGTCAGGTCAGCCTTGCCGTCACCGTCGGCATCGAAAGCCTTTTTGACCTCGGGGCGTTTGAAATCGGCAATCGACTGAATATTATATTTTTCCACTTCTCGTTTTGAGACCAGATAGCCTTGCAGGCCGCCAGCCTTGACAACATAGCCGACCTTTTCACCTTTGTCGTAAAAACCTTTCGGTAGCTGGCCATCGTGGACGGGGAACCAACCGTTGGTCCAGTAATCGAGATCACCTAATGCAAGTGCTTGGTAAAATAAGGGGTTGGATAATTCTTTCGGTTTCTTAACCTTGTAGCCAAGCTCTTTCAGCCCGGCACGCACCAGAGCTTCCTGGAAATAACCGGTATTCCAAGTCGCGCGGGCGGGTTGGACTTTGACCCCCTTGCCCGGTTTTTGCTGGTCGGCAAATGCCGGTACCGTCAATGACAGAACGAGTAAAAACATCAAGATTCTTTTCATGCTGCTCTCCTTTTTATTGCAATGGGTGAATTGAACAAAAAATCTATTTCTTGCCGATCCCCTGAGTAATCCGATCGAGGACCATTGCCAGCAGGACAATTGACAAGCCGCCGATGGTCGCCAGACCGATCTCCAGCGTATTTAGCCCCTGGACTACCGGATTCCCGAGCCCGCCTGCACCGATCAGCGCGGCGATAACGACCATCGACAAAGCCATCATGATGGTCTGATTGAGTCCGGCCATGATCGATGGTAAAGCGAGGGGAAACTGGACCTTCCGCAGGACTTGCCAAGGGGTTGCACCAAACGCTAGCGCGGCTTCAATCAGTTCCGGGTGAACCTGACGGATACCGAGGTTGGTCAGGCGGATAATCGGCGGCAGGGCAAAAACGATCGTGGCCAAAATTCCAGAGACGGTCCCGATACTGAATAACATGACGACCGGAATCAGATAGACGAAAGCCGGGGTGGTTTGCATGGCATCAAGGAAAGGTCGCAGAAACATTTCGAAACGGTCGCTTCGCCCGGCCAAAACACCCAGTGGAATACCGGCGACAGCGCAAAAAACCACCGAGCAAATGACCATTGCCAAGGTTGTCATGGTGTCTTCCCAGAGGCCGAGATAGCCGATCAGGAAAAAAGTCAGCACTGTGAAAATCGAGATTCGTTTTCCGGCATATCGCCAGGCGGCATACGCGAAGGCGACGATGATCAGCCAGGGCGGCAGGGTGAAAAAGAGCCACTCCAACCCTTCGAGGCTGATTTCAACCGGCACCTTGATGATCTGGAAGAATTCCCGGTAATTTAACACCAGCCAGTCGACAAAAGTCTGAATCCATTCATCCAACGGGATCAACTGTTCATCAAAATTAAAAAATCGCATCAGTTCTCTCTTGCTCCGTAGAGCTGTTGTTCGCTTGCTGACGGTTCGTCGTCATTGTTTCTATGCAGGGTCCGCAGGAACAGGTTTTTCGACACACATCCCAGGTATTTATTCTCGTCACCCAGAATCGGCAGCGGCCACGGATGGCTCGCGACATCGGGGAGGATATCCTGCATCGAATCAGCAGCATTCGCTGTCGTGACGTTCTGAAGATAAGCATTGGGAATCAAGTGTAGTTGTTTGTCTTGGTCCAGTAACTCGCGGAGGGAATCTGTTGAGATAATGCCCTGAAAAATTTTGTTGCTGTTAAGGACGTAGCCGTAGTCGCGGTCGTTTTTGATCAGTCTTTGCAGTGCCGCTCTTGGACTTTTGCCATCGGTGATCGGAATGGTGACCTGGGTATCGCTCGCAATATCACCCGCGGTCAAAATGTTGGTCGGATCGACCCCGCGGAAGAATGCTTGCACATAATCATCGGCAGGATTCTGCAGGATTTCCTCCGGCGTGCCGACCTGTACGACTCGGCCCCCCTCCATGATGGCAATCCGATCACCAATACGCATTGCCTCGTCGAGATCATGGGAAATGAAGACGATGGTTCGCTTTGTCTCGGCCTGCAGTTTGAGTAGTTCGTCCTGCATTTCAGTGCGGATCAGCGGATCGAGCGCCGAGAAGGCTTCATCCATCAGCAGAATATCGGGGTCAACCGCCAGCCCACGAGCCAGCCCGACCCGCTGCTGCATCCCTCCGGAAAGCTCATCCGTCCTGCACTCTGCCCAGGCTTCAAGGCCAACCTGCTCAAGCGCCTGCAGAGCGCGTGTTTCGCGGGTCATCTTGTCGACGCCATCCATTTCCAGACCGAAGGCCGCATTCTGCAGCACCGTCATGTGCGGCATGAGGGCAAAGGATTGAAAAACCATGCTCAGCTTGGCGCGACGCAGCTTTACCAGCTGATCATCGTTCATCGCAGTGATATCCTCGCCGTCGATAAGCACTTTCCCGGCGGTCGGTTCGATCAGTCGGTTGAGCATCCGCACCATAGTCGACTTGCCCGATCCTGACAGGCCCATGATGACAAAAATTTCACCAGTCCTGATTTCAAAGCTGGCGTTCTGCACGCCGACGGTGGTCTCGGTTTTTTCGAAAATGGCTTCTTTCTCCAGCCCCTGCGCAAGCATAGCCATCGCCTTTTTCGGCTGTGGACCGAAAATTTTATATAAATTTCTTACCTCGACCTTTACCTCTGTAGTCATTGTTTCTCCTTACTTTTCTGACTTTTGGCAGCACTTGATGAGAGATGGAATATATTGTGAATTCCTGCGCACCAAAAAATAAACAAGGACCACAGCCGAAAGAGAATGGGAAAAGAAGGTTGCCTGCTGTCAGCAGAGTCCCAAGAATAAGCAGTATTTAGATTTAAAAAGGACAGAGCGACCCGCGACTCGATTTGCGGGAACCACAAAATCAAGCGCAACTCTGATTGGAAAGAAGATCAGCGAAGCATCACCCAGGGTAATGATCTTAACGATCCTCTTGCGGGACAAGGTCGGAACACCCTGACGAGGTGCCGCCTAACACCCTGTGACCATACGAAGATATGCTGGCAATGTCAATCTACGGATGGGCTGTGACCTGTTCAGTTGATGGACCAGTAGTTTCCCCCCAGGGTTTTGTAGATTTTCGGTATGCCGGTGCGGTCAATTCTTATTTGTTCCCTGACCGCTGAAACCTCTTCGTGGGTCAGATCATTATCGAAGATAATTCCACGGATGCTGACATTGTAGCTGATATTGAAGAGATTCTGTCCGGCGCTGCTGATACTCAGTCCGGACATACGATATTCGATGTCGTCAAAAATGTTGTACATATTGCGCAGGTTATCTTCCAGGTCGAACAGGGTCACACCGTCAGCTGAAGACCAGTCATCATCGATATAACTCATGACCTGTGCCTCATTCTTGGACTCGTAGGCCTGCTTGAAACCATCATATAACGCACTGATCTGATCGTTGACAACCGGGGTGTCTGTGGCTACGGGAACAGCCGAGAGATTTTCAAGTTGTTCATGGATGGCGGAAATCAGGTCTGCTATCTGCGGTTTCTGTTTGTGCTGATCGATGAAGGAACCCGAAGAAATGAAATCAGCAAGTTCCTGTTGGTAGGCTTTTTTCAGCTCCGGCGGGCTGTTCTCCTGCGTGGCTTCAATCTCTTTCAGTCGCCGATAAACTCGAATTCGCCAAAATTCAAGATACTGTTCCTTTGCCTTGAGAATCGCGTCCTGCAAGCTTTTATATTTGCGGCCCAAGACTGTTTTTTCTTCCCCGTCATCCAGAAAGGCCAAGGGCTCGTAGATTTCCTTCGCCTCGGCTTCAAGGGCGGCGATACGTGCGACAAATTCATCGGGGGTGATGTCAGGCTGAAGAACCGCTGTCGTCAGAGGTTTGTTGACGAGCAGCGACATGGTGTTTTTGGCCTTGGTATAGCGTTTTTCAGTTTTCTCCCGAGAATTAGCAGTCAGTTGATTATAACGTGTTGCTGTGGCAATAAAGTCCTGTAACAGGGCATCATCGGCCGGGTCCGAGATCGACAGGTCAGCAGGGGGTGGCAATTCCCATTCTGCCGGCGCTGTTTGTTGGCCGGCTTCGATCAGCAGGGATTCCAACGAGAAGGAACCGGCCGCCGCAGGGTATCGCGCTTGCAGGCTGTCCAGTTGTCCTTCCAGTTGGGAATACCTCTGTTGAAAGGCGTTGTAGTGCTGACTGTAATCACGCAGTGATTTGTTGCCGGTTTCCTTCAGGATGCGGTATTTCTGCTGCAACGTTTTGAGCTGCGCCTCATCAGGAACCGGCTCTGCCCCCTTTATTCCCGCAAGATTACGCAGCAGATCGTTTTCAATCTTGTCTGGATTGTTCTCCAGGTCCGAAACCGTTTTTTTGAGTTGTTCAGTTCTTTCTCTGGTCAGGTTGTTTGCGTGTAGAAAAGTGCTGGTTGCCCTACTTCGCGGCTTGAGACTCTGGTCAGTTGTCAGGTTTTTTGCCTGCTTCCAGGTTTTAACCAAAGACTTTACTGTGCCAAGGAGTTTTTTCCGTACTGCGGGGACCCGCAGCGACTGAATATTTCGGGCGGCGTCTTCCTTTAGCAGTTCATATTCCGCCTCTGCCCTCGCACGTAAAATGCCAGCTTGCAGAGTAAACATCTTCAGCCCATCCTTCGTGTGCGGCAGCCAGGCGGCGTAGTTTACGAATTTGGGAGTATTCGTTATCATCAGGCCATCAAGGTAGCGCCACAGATTGAGATTAGCTTCCAGTTCAGCGGCCATATCTTGAGCTTTGCCAAGAATCGTTTTCATCTGGTTGGCCGTACTGTTTGCGCCGCTGAGTAGGCTTTGCGCCTTTTGTAAGGTGTTTTCGGCAAAGGAAGGGTAGTTGGCCCGCTCTGTTCTGTTGGTTATCTGCAGGGAAAAGCGCAGTCGTTTTATGTCACCGGCAATAACATCCCAGGCGAGTGCGGCCATGTAGTCACCGCTGTCGATAACGTTAAGCGTACCGGTGTCGGAGACAATTTCCAACTCATCTCTCAGTCTGGTATGGGTGACGGGGTTGTTGATCAGGATTCCCTTCATCCGGGTGCAGAATTCAAGAAATCGGGGGATCTCACCCTGCTCAACTTCTTTCTTGTGTTTTTCTAACGGGAGCTCAAACTGTTTCTTACGCAGTTCAAGTTGTTGTTTCTGTTTTTTTTTAAATGCAGCCTGTGCCGCACCTAGCCGCTTGTTTGCACGGTTTGAGGTTTCGATGCGGCGATAACGATCGGAAATACCATCCAGAACGGCGGGTAGTTCGTCAAAAAGATAATCGGATGCCTGCTGGAGTTCCTTCCTCTCTGCGCTGAGCTGCTGATTTAAATAGCCCCAGGCGGCGTAGCCCATCCGCCGTTTTACCGCCTGGTATGTTTTGCCAGTGATAAAGTTAGATTTCAGATCATTCCAGGCAGATTGGATTTCCATAAAGGCCATGCTCGGAGCTTTTGGTGGAACATTGTTCAGGGAGGTTTCGGGTTGTTCTTTTATTAATACCGGTTCATAGGCTTCCTGGCGGATTTCATCCAGCTTAATAGTCCCTTCAAGCTGCGCAATCTGAACTTCGAGTTCCCGTGACTTGCGCCTGGCCATCTCCAGGTAGTTGGTCAGTTCTGCGATGCTGCCTATGGTTTCCTGCCTAGCGAGATAAATATCACGCATTGCCGGATTTAAGCGTTCGAGAATAAAGGTGGTTTTGCCGGTGATAACGGCGGCACTTTTGGCCAGTTCTTCTGGGGTATATCTCAGCTTTACGGTTCCATCCCAGCGGACTGCGATTGCTTCACTGTCCACCATCCCACGGGCGACAAGGTTATCAGCGACCTCCTGGGGTGTCATGGTTGTGGCGAGATCAAGTTGGCGCAGTGAACGCTCGGCTCCTTTAATGTTTGTTGCCACACGTTTCAGCCTCATCTGCAGGGGCGCATTGGACAGGGTCTGGGTTGCACGATCCTGAAGAAAGGTCACGGTTGCGATGGCGACACTTGAGCCCGGATTGACCTTCTGTATACAGTCAAAAGCAACGCCGACAAAAGCGACAAAACCGTTCCAGAGTTGGACCCCCTGCAGACGGAGTTTCTGCCGCGCCAGCAGCTTATAGGTTTCTCTGAGCTTTTTCTGGAAGGCCTGCAGTTGTGCCGGTTTGCCATTGAGAGCGTTGATGGTGTCATCAATTTCAGATTGTTCTTTCTGTAGCTGTTTCAGGAGCGCCTGTGTTTCTTCCTGAGTATTTTCGGCGGCTCGCACCGGTTCCATCACACTGCCGAGCAACAACAGACTGATAAGGCAACAGCAACAGAGCCGCCGCAATATGGTGGACAGAGTACGGTCGGCGGGCTTGATCATGATCAAAAGTTCCGTGAGCCATCGGCTTGATAGCGATATTTTATCGTTGCCGTTGTATTGGCGAAACCGTCATCAGTAAAATTGGTGAACTGGATAAGGGCATAGTTCCCGTTCCCGAGTCGAAGCGCGAATGTCTCACCTACCGTGACGCTGATCGGCCAACCACCGTAACCGGTGCTCGGCACACTGGTGATGCCTTCGATGGCCGTCGTGCCCAGCGATTGCGGTACGGCTCCGGTATCTGACCAGATAATATTGGTTTCAAGATAAATATCAGCAGTGGCTTGAACGGCAAGATTTCCGGTTGCCAGGATAAACCCTTGAAAAGGACTACCGGAAGGGCTGGCTAGGGTAATAACCTGCGTTGAAGGCGAAATTGAAGTTGCCCCCGAAGAATCATTCTGGATTTCACTGAGCGGTTTTACTTCTACTATTCCACTTGAGTCGACAGTCAGTACCTGCTCGTTATCTCCCGAATTAATGGTCCCGGTCGCCACTTCCCCGGCATCACTCAAACCGAAAATCAGCGGATTTTTCATGCTGTAGATCTTTGGGGTGCCGCTTTCCAGTGTAAAGATAAACTCTGTTGTCGCCTGATCGCTGAAGGTCTCGCCGCTGCGGCTGGAGGTCACCATGCGACTAAAACTGATGGCAACAAACAGGTTTCCCCCATTGGCGCGGGTGACATTGTTGAGACTGTAGTTAAGAACAATATTGTCAAATGCAGTAAAATCCTGCCGGATTGCTGAATCGAGAATCGCTGTGCCGCTGACGAAATCATCACTGACCTGACGCATAAAGGCGAAGGAATCTTCATCCTGGTAGGCTTTAATCAACCGGTCAAGGGCCGCATAGACCTGGTCCTGTACATTTTCATCGGAGATCAACAGCTCTTTGCGCGAAGCATCGACATCGTTGCTCTTACCGGTGGTGTCGAGAACCTTAACAAACAGCTCGTAGCTTTTACCTGACTCCGGGGTGAAGCTGTAGTGAAAGCTGCCGTTGCTGGTGACCTTGGCTTTTTGCCAGCTGAGTTTGCCGTCGAGACTGATCTGAACTGCGCCGATCCGGTTTTTACCGGCTGCTCCCTTGCCGCGGATGACGATTTTCCCCTGCGGCAAGCTTTCACGGTACAGAGTGATTTTTTCGCCCAGCTCGTCGTAGGACAGGTCGTTAATGTAGATATAGCGGGTGCTGACCCCGGCATCTGATTTGCCGAAAATCCACCATTTGGCTTCTGCATTCAATGCCGGTGCAATCAACAGCAAAAGAAGGATAGTGATTTTATAGATAGATACTCTTTGTTGGCCGAAAAACTGATGCATAGGATGGTTCTCCCCTTGATTTTAGAAGCGGATACTGAAGCCGACGGTGACGCGATCTTCTCTGAAATCCCGGTTGTCGGTACTGTAGCTGTAGTCGTTTATCAACCCACGCAAATAGAAGGTGCTGTTTCTCAGCTTGGCAAAAAATTTGGGACGATAATAGACGTTCAGGCTGGCGTAAAGCCTTTCCGAGTTGTCCGCCGAATCTTTGAGTAGTTTGTGCTGACCGACCTTTAATTCGGAGGTGAGTTTTTTGCTCGGGATATCACAACCGAGGCCCAGTGAATATTCATATATATAGTCGGTTTCGTCTGTTAGCTCGTTATCTGATCGCCAGGTGCCGAGATAGATAGCCGGCTTCCAAGTAACACTTCCTTTGGTAATTCTGGCACGTAGCGATGTATTCGCAAGAAATTCATCATCCTTGCGAACGGTTTTGGTTTCGTAGAATGTTACGCCCAGATTGGTTGTACTGTCAAAAACACCGAATCGATCCCGGTAGCCGGCACTGACAAAATGGTTTTGCGTGTCGACCACAGAGCTACGGCTGCGATCAAGTTTGTAGCCGAGAGTGGCGACGGCGTAACGACGGTTAAGGGTCCTCTGCAGGCTGAATTTAACCTCCGGTTTGTAATGCTGGGTGCGTACCGCAAGTTGGCCGTCGAGATTGTCTCGATACCAGAGAAAAGCAGAGGTCACGGTCAGATCTTTGTTGTATTTATAACGCCAACTGGTTTTGAACTTTTCCCGGTCGGCAGTGGCCGATCCGGCAATAGTCAAATAATCGGGGGTAACCCGCTCATATTCAAGCACCACCCGGCTGGGATCCTGATCACCGATGGCTTCGATCCTATAGGCCTGGCCGTTGTGTTTGATGACCCCGCGGCTCAGATTGTCTTCATCAAGGTGCGCAAAAGAGCTTTCGGCGATAATTGTCAATCCGGGCAGGGGCCGATATTCCAGGTCAAATGTCAGGGTGTTCCCATCATAGAGTGGTGAGCCGAAATTACGGTTATCGTCCTTGATGAGCACTGCTGAGGCTGCCAGCCACAGCTCCTGGCTCAGATCCTGTTTGATGCGGGCGCCGTAGAGCTTTCGTTCGGTGGCATCATTATCCCAGAAGTTGTCCCAACGAGAATAGGCGACTCCACCGAGGAAGGTAATTTCGGGCAGATTATTTTCACTGTTGGAGTAGCGATAGGAGACACCCTTGATCGCCGTATTGAGCGAATATTTGGAGAAAGATTCGTAGGTGTCGCCAAGGTTCAGGGTATGAATCCGGTTAGACACGCGGCTTCTAAAATTAGTCAGGGAAACTTTTTCCAGATCCCGTCGGTTATCGTTGGTCGCTTTGAAACCGAATCCCAAAGAATAGTTATAATCAAGGAACTTGCCACGGCTCTTCAAATCTAGAATGCTGTAGTGGCGAACCCCTTCAGTCAGAGATGAGCTTGATTGTCCAGGTCCACTCAATCCGGTAGCCGTAACCGAGGTATCATTCCAGATGCTTAAATTGTTGCCAGCATAAACGTTCTCGATGAAAAGAAAGCATGTCAGTACTGTAACAAAGAGCAGGGGCAGCCTCTGCCCCTTCAGAAAGTAGAACATAAGAAAGAACTCCTTATCGATGGGGATCGCTGATAAAAATACATTTCAATTGTGGTGTTCAGTGCAAAAACCATTAGTATCCAGATGATTCACGGGCATGATCGTGTATGTCATTTATGCCACGAGAAAAGGATTAAGGAACCCTGGATGGTCGTTTGCTGTTGCCGCAAAGATGACACCAGGGATCGCTGCGGTTTTTCTCTGGTTCCTCCGGTAAGGGCAGGAATATACAAATTTATTGCGGGTAGGTTAGCAGAGATTTCCCCAGGTTAAATCACCCATATGGGTGATTTAACCTGGGGAAAAGGAGGGGGGTGGAAAGTGGTGAATCAATGAAGCTTGGCCAGCACTTTTTCTAGGACAAGGTTGAACCCAGCCGGATCTTCCATCTGCAGGAAGTGTCCGGCGCCGGGGATCAGCGTTTCGGCAATGAAAGGCAAGCACCGTTCACGGGCTGACTCTGGAATCAGGTCTCCGTTAATGGCATGGATCGGTATCTGCAATTTGTCAAAGGCTGCCTGTGGATTCCAGGAGAGCAGATCTTGCCATACAGGAAGAGCCCAGGCCGGGTCGGCAGTAGACATTTCGCGAATCAACAATTGTTTGAGTTCAGGCGGGGTTGCCGTTGTTGACGTCTGCTTGACCAGATCGGCCATGGCGGCCACAAAGTCTTCGGCGAAGGGTGCGGCAAAGGTTTGTATGGCTTCGGTGGACAAACCGCCGTAGTCGATGGCGAAAGTGTCCACCAGAATCGCTCCGGCCACAATGCTGCCCAAATGGCGGGCGGCCTCCAGCGCAACGGCCCCACCCATAGAGTGTCCGATCAGGATCACCTTTTCAGCTCTCAATGCGTTTACACAGGCAACTACATCAAGGGCAAAGGACTCCAGGCCCCAATGGACTCGATTGTCGCTGCCGGAATCGCCATGGCCCGGCAGGTCGAGTGCGGCTACCGAATATTTTGGATAAAAGTAGTCAAGTTGCGGTTGCCAGTAGCTTCGACGACAGGTCCAGCCGTGGATAAAGAACAACAGAGGGCTAGCTTGACCGCGAGACTCAAAGGCCAGCGAAATTCCGTCATGAGCAGCGATGGTAGAAAGAGGACCGGAAGTTTTTGGTTTTTCCATAGAAGTGACCTCTATCGCCGTCGAGCGGGGCCGACCAGCAGTTGCTTGACAAGATCCGCCTGGTTTCTGGTATTGGTTTTGGAAAAGATTGCCTTGAGATGGGAGCGCACCGTGTGCAGACTTATGCAACAGCGCTTTGCAACTTCAGCCGGGTCGGGTGTATCAAGGATTTCAATCGCCACGCGTATTTCAGCTTTGGATAAAGCATACAGCTCGGCCAATCGTTCACGATCGATGGGAATCTTCGACTTGGGATCATAGAGATAAACGGCGACGTAGCCTGCCGGTCTCCCGCTCATAATCGGGACGTCCGGATGGACCGGTTTTACCCACAGGTACAGATTGGAATTGTCGAGCCTTGGCACCTCCAACATTCCTCCGGCAGTATGAAAGTTCCGTGAGTCAGCGGCACTCAAACATTTCTGCAATAATCTTTGCAGATGCAGGTTTTTCACCCGGTCGATGAGCCGCAATTGTTCCTTTTTGAGCAAAAGGGTGGATTCGGCATTTATCAGCGCCTCAGCATCAGAATTGCAATAGATAGGACGCAACAGGAAATCCAGCAATATGAAAGGCATAGTTTCATTTCTGGATGCAATCTCGATTGCATCGGCCCGTGCCCTGCTATCAACAATCTGTCCCGCAAGCTGTAACGCGTGTTGCAGATGAGGGACAAGACCGTTGAAAAAGGTTGTGTCTGTTTCGCTGAAATATCCCTGGTCCTCTGTCCGCTGAACGAGCAACTGAACCGTTCGACCGCAATCTTGATAAATGGTGCCACAGACGCCATGGTGAATGTCCTGTGGCCTGGCCCAGTCGTTATAGAACTCTGTGCGTAAATAATCGGACTGTCGGCAACTGAAGTGGAGATAGGTCGAATAAAGCCGGCCCCGCTCTTTAGTGAGCAATTCAGGCCGCCAGGGACATGCGTTGACATAGTGATCGACGTACTGGCGATGATAGCTGTCATCGATATTATACTTGGCACTTGATATCACTCTGTCTGCATCGGGATTCATTACCAGTAGGCGGGCAGAGCGCGAATTGGTGCTGGTGGCCAGCTCGCGAATTAAGGAACCCCAGTTTGCGGGGTCGGTGATGGTCGAATAAATATTTTCGATCAGCCGTCCACGCACCTGTACAAAATTTGTTGATTTTTTTATGCTATCCATAAAATGACAGTAGCTTTCCAACCTTAATAAAAGTCAGGGCGCCAGATCATTGGCTGTTAAACTGTATTGCGGCATATGGACGCTGCGCGATCAGGACTAGAAGTAATGGATGCTCACTGCTCTGGACTTCGATCCTGTTGCTACTTTCGAATAATGCTTAACTGGATTTATACTAATTGATTGGCATCATAAATCAAGGGTTTCACCACTTTTTACTAATGGTCGATTCTTTCCCTGTAGGCCGTTTTTTAACGTATTCGCTCATGCCCCGGATTGAATTTCCTAAAAAATAGCGTTCGCGGCTGCGGATATCTTCATCCAGCTGATATTGATTGCGATAATATTTATCGTTGTATTGTAGCCAGTTAAATATTTTTTCTTCGTCTACTTCTTTATCATTATCAAGTAGTTCAGCTATTCCTCTCACCCAAAGCTTTAACTGCTTTAGGCCGATCTGCAGGTACTCGACCGCTGGCTCGACCAGCCCGTAGTGGGCGATTACCAGGTAGCGCGGCTGCAGGTCGATCATCCGCTGCAGTGAGTCGACGGCTACCTCAAGAATAAACCGCGGCGGGGTTGCCGGGCGCATGTAAATGCCGGTTTCTACCTTACAGTGAACCCCGGCAATTTCGCCGCCGAACAACAACCCGTCAAGCAGGTAACAGCAGTGGTGTTGTGCATGCCCCGGAGTCAGAAACACCTGTACCCCGCTGTCGCCGAGCAGCTCAGCGTAGTCGAGGTTGATTTCTGGAACAGGCAGAATCTTGCCGTAGATCTCCGTCAGTTCGCCGATAACTTTCTGTGTCCCAAGCCAGAGCTTTTCCGGCTCTGCCAGGTGTTTGATCCCCTGCGGATGGCAGATTACTCTGGCATCGGGAAACTCTTTCACCAGCGCCCCGGTGCCGCCGGCGTGGTCGATATGAATGTGGGTCAGCAGAATATAGTCAAGCTTCTCTACTTCATATTTGCGTAATTCCCTAAGCAGGTGCGGCATGGTTGACAGCGGACCGGGATCGACGACGAAGACTAGATTGTCGGAGCGGTACAGCCAGCAACTGACAAATTTACGAAAGCCTTCCATGGCCGGCATGTCAAGATCGATGCAGTATAAATTATCCAGATTCATCGACGAAGTGTAGCTCATCGGAACTATCCTTTCAGTGATAGATAATGAACCGGGATCATAAGGAACTCAGTCGATTTCGGCAAGCTTATGGTTTTTTTGAAAAACTATTACTGAGAAGGGTCTACACTGACCTGTCGCCAGCCTTTGGCTTGCAGGCAAAAACGGTAGAGGTTTTCACGATTCTTATTATAACGGTGAAAGTTGTAGTAGTCGTGACGCGGGTAGAAATATGTGTAACGATTGTTGCGATAATATCTGTCGTAGTAAAAAGAGGTGGAGAAATGGCGGTAATTATAGGAACTTTGTCCCTTGTTTTTGATTAAGGTCCGGCACGCGTTCTTATCCTGCTGCAGGGCGATAACGTCCAAACCTTCCGGGTGCTGCCAAGCCCAGCGCCCGACGCGGGTGCAACCTGAAACAAGCAGGAGGAGGCACAATGAAAATAAAAGCAACAGGCCGGAGTATGTCACTATTTTAAATGGTCGCATAGGGACAGTATAACGCAGAACCTTAGCGTGAACGACCAGTTTTGTGAGGATTTCTCTTTGCTCCCGACCATCTCAGTTGCTATTTTGGCTTCAACTTCATTGCAACCTCCAACAATCCGAGTCGACCGATGCGCTTTATTCATACCGCCGATATCCACCTCGGCAAAACCTACCGAAATTCCGCTGCTGAAAAGGTTCGTTACAGCGATTTTTTTCACACTCTGGACGGCATCGTCGCCGCTGCCATCAAAGAGAGCGTCGATTTTATGCTGATCGGCGGCGACCTGTTCCATGTCGGTCAGATCTTGCCGAAAACTTTTGCCCGGACCATCGAATCGCTGCAACCGTTGAAGGATGCCGGGATTCCCTGCATCGCCATCGAGGGGAACCATGACTGGATTCACCGGCGGGATAGTATCTCCTGGATGGAAGCGCTGTCGCAGATGGGCTACCTGCGGCTGCTGCGTCCGCAACGCACCGATCAAGGCGGCTATTATTTTGCCCCTTTCAATCTGGAAGAAGGGAGAGGCGGGCATGTGCAGATCGGTGATCTGAACATCTATGGACTCGGTTACATCGGCGCTCAGGCCGGTGGTCATGTCGAGCGGATCTGCACGGCGGTAACGACGGAGAAGAATATCCTGCTGTTCCATGTCGGTATCTGGAGTTACTCCCCGGTCGAGATTGGCAATATGAAAATTGAGGAGGCCCATCCACTGGCGGATAAATTTGCTTATGTCGCGCTCGGTCACGGCCATAAACCCTATATCATCGAAACTCCGGCGGGGCAGCCCTATGCGTATAACCCTGGTTCGCCCGAGCGGGTCAACTTCGGTGAACAGAAGTATGACAAAGGCTACTATCTGGTTACCGAAGAAGCCGGCTGCTTTGTCGCTGAGTTTAAGCCGACCGCGCCGCGTCCGATGCAGGTGTTGACCATCGACCTTGAAGGGGCCGAGCATGCCGACGAGGCGCTGTCCGGTTTTTGCCGACAGGTTCAGGCAACGCTGCCGGCGACAGCAGATGACAGACCACCGCTGCTTGAGTTGAAACTGGTCGGCAGAGTCAAGTTTCAGCCCTTCGAACTGGGGCGCGAACGGCTCTGGTCGGCTTTGGACGAAATAGCCGAAACACTGCATCTGGAGATCAAAAATCACCTGTCGCTGGTAACCCACGCCGGTGGTGAAGAGTCCAGCAAGAAATCTCTCGCCGAGATCGAACAGGATGTCCTCAAGGAACTGATCGGGGCCAACAGCGAATACCAGGGGCGCGAAGAGGAGTTGTCCCGCCTCTCGCTGCAGATTCGTGATCTGGTGCTTCGCGGCGATGTCGAAGACGATGAACTGCTCAGCCTGCTCGACGGGGAGGATAGCTGATGCAGATCCTCTCCATCCGGATGAAGAACATCAAGTCGCATCGTGACCAGCAGTTCACGTTCTCTCCAGGAATCAATGTGCTCTCCGGCCCCAACGGGATCGGCAAGAGTACGGTCTTCGAAGCGATCGGCTACGCCCTGTTCGGCGTCGATGCGCGCGACTTTGTCGGCAATATTGAACGCTTTGTTTCCATCGGCGAGAAGAAGGGCGAGGTCAGCGTCGTCTTTCAGCCGGGTGACGGGGAGACTTGGCGGGCATCCCGCACCGTCGGGAAGAGTTCCAGGTGGTTGCTTGCCAGAAAGATCGGCGAAGCGTTTGAGGTCGAGGATCACGCCAATGCCGATGAGACACAACTGCGGATCAAGGAACTGCTCGGCCTAGACAATGGCCGTTCGCTTGCTGATCAGTTCAAGCTGGTGATCGGCCCCTTCCAGAACGACTTTCTTGGGCCTTTCGTCATCAAGCAGTCGACCAAACGTCAGGAGGCATTCGACGAGATTCTCGGTATTGACGCCTGGCGCAAAACCTACAAAGGATCGAAACCCCTGCTCGATGCAGTGACGCATAAAATCGCATTGATCACTGCCGAGGTCGAAGTGAAGCAGGATCAGCTTGCGGTCTTGCCGGATAAACAACAGCAGCTCAAGGATGTGAAAGCGGCGTACAAGGAACACGGTGAAAAGCTGAAAAGTGAGCAGGCTGCTCAGGATAAAAACTCTGTCCGGTTGCAACAGTTCGATCAGCAGAAACAAGCACTCGACAAGCTGCGCAACGAACTTGAGAAGACCCGTGCGAGCATCACTCTGGGCAAGGAACATGTCGGGTCGCAGAGTACCTTGCTCAAGCAGGCAGAGAAGGCGATCGGGCTGCTGGACAAGTGCCGCCCCGGCAAAGAGGCGTTTGAAAGGGCAGAAGTCTTACTCAAGACGTTGCGCGCGAGCGACCGGCAGCGTCGTATGGTTGAGCAGGAAGCAGAAAAACTCGACCGGGAGGTGCTGCGACTCAGCGAAAGCTTCGAGCATGAAACGAAGGAGATCAACCGGGCCGGAATTGCTCTTAACGACGAAAAGCAGCAGCTCGCCGAGGAGCGCCGGCGGCTGCAGCCTGATCCGCAGGTTGTCGCTGACGCAGCCAAACTGGAAGTGGTACGCGCAAAACTGGAAGAGGTGCAGAAGGTTTGCAATCAGCTGGATGGAGGTCGCAGCAGCCTGCTTGAGGGGCGAGACCGACTTGCTGAAGGAGTCTGCCCATTTTTCCAGGAGCCCTGTCAGAACCTTGCCGGCAAGGAACCGGGAGATCTCTTCTCCGCCCGGTTTGCGACCATCGATGAACAGAGTCGGCAGCATGCTCAGCAGATCACGGAACTGCGCGCCTCGGTCAGAGATGCCGAGCAAGCCCAGAAAAAACTTGATGAAATCAAGGTTCGTACAGCAGCTCTTGATCGGCAGATCGGGGCATTAGAAGTGCGCCGGAAGAAACTTGTGGAACGCAGCAACGATCTGGGAAAACTGACCGCAGCCAAGGCCGAAGCAGAGGGGCGGGCGGCCGCGCGCAGCAAAGAGCTTACGGTTTATGCCAAACTGGATGAGGAGATCAAGCAGGCAGAACAACAGCGGATCGATCATCAACCGGATCGCGATGAGTACAACCGCAACCAGCAGGCTGCCGAGGACTTGCCGAACCGGCGGCAAACCCTTGAGGCTTATCTAAAGCGGATGCAACGACTGGAAAAGAATCTGCAAGCCCAAAGTAGCGAGGAACAGCGACTTGCCCAGAGCTACAGTGCTGAACAACATCAGGAATTAACGCGCCGACAAAAAACGTTACTGGACCGGGTCGCCACCTTGAAAGAGCAGCTCAACGCTTTTGACCGGGATCAGCAGCGCCTGGGCGCTGAGATCGAACAACTGCAGAAGGTCAAGGAAGAGATCGATCAACGTCTGCTAGAGAGGAAAGCGTTTACCGAGAAAAAGGCCTTGGTCACCTTTCTGCGCAACCGGGTGTTTCGTAATGTTTCAGAACAGCTTTCGGAGCGCTTTCGTGAAGAGATTAGCCAGCGAGCCCAGCGGATCTATCGCATCATCGCCGAGATCGACGAGGAACTCTGCTGGGGGGAGAACTACCGGATCGTGTTGCGCGATATGGTCGACGGCGAAATTCGCGAGCGCAGCGACGATCAGCTCTCCGGCGGACAGATCATGAGTGCCGTGGTCGCATTGCGGCTGGCTCTGCTGCAGACCATCGGTGCGCGGATCGCTTTTTTTGACGAGCCGACCTCCAACCTGGATGCCGCCCGCCGGGAAAATCTCGCCCACGCCTTTCGAGCCATCGATGTCGGCCGCGAAGAGGTGACCGAGCACTGGTACGATCAGCTGTTTCTGATCAGCCATGATGTCGCCTTTACCGAGGTCACCGATCAGATTATTTCTTTGGATTCCGCTCCCTGAATCATCCATGAACTATTTTCTGGAGGTTGACTCTTGTCCGACATTCAATCGAAAATAATTTCTGCCGCGGCCGATGGTGCACTGATCCTGACCGCCAACAAACGACTCGCCCGCCATTTGGGCGCGGCCTTCGACCGGCAGATGCAGCTTGAAGGGAAAATCGTCTGGCCGACCGCGCAGATTATCAGCTTCGATGGTTGGCTGCGGCGCTGCCTGATGGAATTGGGCGAATCCTGGCGGTTGCTGGATGGCTTTCCGGCGTTGCGCTTGTGGGAAACACTGATTGAGCAGGAATCGGCCGGCAGTAATCTGGAGCTGTTGCAATTGGCCGCGACTGCACGCAAAGCGCAGGAAGCCTACCGGATGCTGATCGCTTACGATTGCCAACTCGATGGCGGTTCGCTGACCGAGGATCAGCGGGTTTTTTCCCGCTGGCAACGGGCGTATCGCGAGGAATGCCGCAAGCATCAGTGGCTCGACCGCGCTGAACTGCCGAAGCTTGTTTTTCAGGCGATCGAGACCGGCCGCTTGACGTTGCCGCCGCTGGTGTTGCTGACCGGTTTCGATCAGTGGAGTCCGGAACTGGAAGGCTTGCGGCAAGTGCAGGTCGCAACTGGTGGCCAGCTGCAAGAGTGCCGGCCGCAACCCGACAACGAGACGAGTCTGCAGCGCACCCCCTGTGCGGATCCGCATCAGGAGGTTGAAATGGCTGCCCGCTGGACGCGGCAGCTGCTCGATCAGGGTGCCGAGTCGATCGGCATCGTCGTCACCGATCTGCAGGCACGGCGGCAGGAGATTGAACGAGTCTTCCGCAACCAGATCGAACCGCTTGCCGCCCAGCAATTACAGGATGATGAGGCAGCCTTCAGTCTGTCTCTCGGCGCTCCTTTGCTCGAGCAGGGGCCGATCCACGCCGCTCTTGAAATCCTGGCGGCCGGTTTCCGCCTGTCGATCGATGCCGCGGGCTCACTGTTGCGCAGCCCCTATCTGGGCGGCAGTCAGCATGAAGCCGATTCCCGTGCCCGGCTCGACTGTCAGCTGCGTTCATTCCGACAGCAGCAGATCGGCCTGAAACGTCTGGTCGAACTGGCGAAAATAGACGACCGGGCGCTTGTCGCCGCGGAGCAGTTCAGTCTGCTGCTCAATGCTGCGGCCGACAGCAGCAATCGCTTGCCGGGAGAATGGGCCGCTGAATTCGATCGCCTGCTGCTCTCCGTCGGTTGGCCGGGTGAACGGAGTCTGGCCAGCAGCGAATATCAGATGGTTAAGGCCTGGCGCGATAAACTGCTGCCCGCGCTGGCTTCGCTTGACCCGGTGTCGCAGCCGCTCGGTCGTCGCCAGGCACTCGGTCTGTTGCGGCGGATGGCGGGAGAAACCGAATTTCAGATCGAAGCGGCGACCGGTCCCGTGCAGGTGGTCGGCTTGCTTGAGTCTGCCGGGCTCGATTTTGCTCATCTCTGGGTGATGGGCGTCGGTGAAGATGCGCTGCCGGCCCCTGCTCGGCCCAATCCTTTTTTACCGGTGAGGTTGCAGATCGAAAAACAGATGCCGCACAGCGGTGCCGAGCGGGAGCTGGAGTTTGCCCGCAATCTGCTTAGCCGACTCAAGGCGGCCAGCCCGCAGGTCATCTTCAGTTACCCGCTGCGCCAAGGCGATTGTGAATTGCGCCCCAGCCCGCTGATTCTCGATCTGCCGGTTACTCAGCCGCAACTTGCCGGGTTGCAGGATGCCTGCAGTCGCCAGTTCGCCGCCGCACCCGATCTGGATCAAATCACTGATCAGCAGGGTCCGCTGTTGATTAATGAACGAGGCGACGGAGGGACGGCGATTCTCAAGGATCAGGCGCTCTGTCCGTTTCGGGCGTTCGCCCACTTTCGCCTCAACAGCAAGGGGTTTGAACTGGCGCAAGCCGGTCTGGATCCGCTGACCAGGGGCAACCTGCTGCATAAAACGCTGGAATATGTCTGGGGTGAACTCAAGGATCAACAACGGTTGCTGGCGCTCGATTCGGTCGCGCTCAAGCAGTTGCTCGCCGAACAGACGGCGCGTGCGGTGCAGGATTATTTTGCCGAACAGCTGTCGCCGCCGGAGAAGGTTCTGGAGTTGGAATCTAGCCGCTTGCAGGCGTTGGTGGGGGAGTGGCTGAGTGAAATAGAAGAAATGCGTACACCTTTTACGGTGCTGGAGAGGGAACAGGAACATTTTGAACAGATCGGTCCCTTAAGGATCAGAACCTTCATCGATCGTGTCGACCGCCTGGCGGATGGCAGCCGGGTGATCCTCGATTATAAAACCGGCCGGGTCAATCTCGATACTCTGCTGGCCGAACGGTTGCTGGAACCGCAGTTGCCGGTTTATGCCAGCGCCGATGCCACGCAGACGGCCGATGCGGTTGCCTTTGCGCAAGTTCGCCGCGGTGCTTGTAAAATGCTCGGTATTGCTCGTGAAGCAGAAATGCTGCCCAAGGTGAAGGGGGTTGTTGAGAGCAAACCGGCGCAGGCTTTGGGTCTGGAAAACTGGTCGCAACTGCTGACCCACTGGCGATCACAGTTGGAACAGTTGGCCGGAGATTTTGTCGCCGGACAGGCGGCGGTCGATCCGGTCGATCTCGGGATCGCTTGTCAATTCTGCGATCTTGCCGCTCTTTGCCGGATTGCCGAAGCGCAGTATCTGGAACAAACAGGGGAGGGTGAGCGTGAGTCCTAGCGTACAGATTGTTGATCGACAACAACGAGCCGCTGCCATCGATCCGCATCGCTCCTTTATCGTCCAGGCCCCGGCCGGTTCCGGGAAAACCGAACTGCTGATTCAGCGCTTTCTGGCCCTGCTCGGCAAGGTCGAACGGCCGCAGCAGATATTGGCGATCACCTTCACCCGCAAAGCCGCTGCCGAAATGCGCAATCGTCTGCTCGAGGCGCTGGACGCGGCGCAGGCTGAAGCTCCTGCCGAGGCGCATAAACAACTGACCTGGCAATTGGCCGGCCGGGCGCTGGAACAGGACCGGGCGCTGGGCTGGAATATCCTGCAGAATCCAAGTCTGCTCTCGATTCAGACGATCGACAGTTTTAACGCTGCGCTGGTGCGAAAAATGCCTTGGCTCAGCCGTTTCGGCGGCCTGCCGGAACTGGCCGAAGATGCCGATCGCCTCTATCTGCAGGCGGCGGAAAAATTACTTGGTCGACTCGGTCGGGAACAGCCCGGAAGTGAGCAGCTGGCGCTGCTACTTGCGCATCTGGACAATCGGATGGATCGTCTGCAACAGATGCTGGTCGAGATGCTGCGCAAGCGCGATCAGTGGTTGCGGCATCTGGTCGGCATCAAGGGGGACGATCCACGCGAACTGCTGGAATCCGCTTTGGCACAATTGGTGGAGAGCTGCCTTGCCGAGCTGGCCGGTTTGCTGCCTGCGGAGTTGCAGGAGGAACTGCTGTTCTGCGGACGTTATGCTGCCGCCAATCTCTACGATCAGGGTGAGCGGCCGCTATTGAACCTGACCGATCTTGACTGGATGCCTGCTGCCGTGGTCGATCATCTGCCGCTCTGGCAGGGGTTGGCCGACCTGTTGCTGACCGGAAAAGGTGATCTGCGCAAACCGCGCGGGATCAACAAGAAATGCGGCTTTCCTGCCGGGAGAGAAGGGCAGACGGAAAAACAGCGGATGCAGGTGTTGCTGCAAACGCTCGAAGAATCGCCCGCTTTTATTCGTCAGCTGGTGCGTTGTCGGCAACTGCCGCAGGCGCACTACGCAACCGAACAGTGGCAGATTCTCCAGGCGTTGGTTGAGCTGCTGCCGATGCTGGTTGCTGAGTTGTGGCTGGTGTTTCGCGGCGAAGGACAGGCCGATTTCGCCGAAATCGCGCTGAAGGCCAAGGCTGCGCTCGGCGATGCCGAAGATCCGAGCGAGCTGCTGCTGAAACTGGATAGCCGGATGGAGCATATTCTGGTCGATGAGTTTCAGGATACCTCCTGGTTGCAGTATCGATTGCTGCAGACCTTAACCGCCGGTTGGCAGCCGGGGGACGGTCGGACCCTGTTTCTGGTCGGTGATCCGATGCAATCGATCTATCGTTTCCGTGAAGCCGAGGTCGGCCTGTTTCTGCGCAGCTTTGGCGGGCAACTGGGAGCCGCCGGGCCGCAGTTGCAGCCGTTACAGTTGCAGTGTAATTTCCGCTCGCAACAGGGGCTGGTCGATTGGCTCAATCAGAGTTTTGCCGAAATCTTCCCGGCGCAGATCGATGAGGCCAGCGGTGCGGTACCTCTGTCGCGGGCCGCGGCGGTTCATAAACTGCTGGCCGGGCCAGCCTGTAAGATTCATCCGCTCAATGGTCGCGATGACAGTGCCGAGGCGCAGGCGGTGGTCGAGCTGATTGCGGCGGCACGCGCTGAGGAGCAACAACAGACGATCGCCATTCTGGTCCGCAGCCGAACCCACCTGCCGGAAATTCTGCGTTTGCTGCGACAACATAAGATCCCTTATCAAGCGCAGGATATAGATCTGCTTGGCGAACAGCCGGTGGCGCTCGATATCCTGGCTTTGACCCGGGCCCTGTTGCACCGCGCCGATCGGCTCAGCTGGCTGGCGGTTCTGCGCGCCCCCTGGCTGGCGCTGACGCTGAATGATCTGCATCTTCTGGTGGATAACGCTCCGCAAGCAACCTTGCCCGCTCTGTTGCAGGATCAGCAGCGTCTGAAGAAACTTTCCCCCGATGGGCAACAGCGACTTGCCAGAGGCTGGCCGATTCTGCAGGAGGGAATGCAGAGACGTGGCCGGATCGGTTTACGGCAGCTGGTTGAGGGTTGCTGGCTCGCGCTGGCCGGCCCCGCTTGTTACGACAGCGAAGGGGTTGAAAATGCGCAGCTGGTTTTCGAGCTGCTCGAATCGTTGCAGCAGGGGGGGATTTGCCGGCACTCGAACTGTTTGAACAGCGGCTGGAGAAACTGTTCGCCGCAGCAGACAACAGTGCTGACGGGACCTTGCAAGTGATGACCATCCATAAGGCCAAAGGTCTGGAGTTTGATCGGGTCATTCTGCCCGGTCTGGGACGCAAGCCGCGTGGCGATGACACGCCGCTGTTGCGCTGGCTGGAGCATCCGCAGTTCGGTTTATTGCTGGCGCCGATTGCCGCGCGTGACGGCAGTGATCAGGATCCGATTTATCGCCTGATCGGTCGCCTGGAACGGGAAAAGCAAGACTACGAAGCCGGACGGTTGCTGTATGTAGCGGCAACCCGGGCGAAGAAACGACTGCACCTGTTCGGTCATGGCCGAGAAAATACCCAGGGTGAATTGAAGCCGGAATCAGGCTCACTGCTGGAAGTGCTCTGGCCGGTGGTCTCAGCAGAATTTATTGCGACTGCCAGCGAACCGAAACCGAATGCGGAGTTGCAGAGGCTGCTACCGCTGCGCCGCTTGCCGCTTGCCTGGCAACCTCCGGAGCTGGTCGCGGCTCCCTTGCCCGCCTTGAACCGGGCAGGGCAGGCCTCAGACAATAAAGTCGCGGAGGAGGAACTGGTTTTTTCCGGCTGGGAGAACCGGGCGCGGCGGCATGTCGGCACCATCGTGCACCATCTGCTGGAACAGCTCGCCAAACAGGGTACAGAATTCTGGCAACAGAGCAGTCTTACACAGCGCAAGTTGGTGATAGAACGTCAGCTTGGGGCGCTGGGCGTTCCCGCCGCCGAGCAGGCTGTCGCAGGCAACCGAACGCTGCAAGCGATCGAGCAGACGCTGGCCAGCGAGCGCGGGCGCTGGCTGCTTGACAAACACCCTTTAGCTGAATGTGAACTGGCTTTGACCGGGACGGTCGCCGGGAAATTAACCCATGCGGTAATCGACCGGACCTTTGTTGCCGAGAACGGTGTCCGCTGGGTCATCGACTATAAAACCAGCACTCCGCAAGACGGGGAGACAAACAGCGCCTTTTTTCAGCGCGAATCGGTGCATTACCAAGCTCAGCTTGCCATCTATAAGGAACTGCTGACCGCTCTGGATGGGGATCGTCAGATCAAAACGGCACTCTATTTTCCGCTGATTGACGGCTGGTGTGAACTGGATGGCTGAATAGTTACAATGATTTGCTATAGTTTTTAACTGACAGGTTGAACATCTGAACTGGAGGCAATATGGCTGGAATGCATGAAATCGGTGGGCGTTGTCATTGCGGGAACATTGAATATCTGTTTATTTCACCGATTTCGAAAGTTGAATTGCCGGTTCGCACCTGCGATTGTTCTTTCTGCCAAATGCAGGGAGCCTGCTACACCTCACACCCGCAGGGACGGTTGCGGGTGAGGGTCCATGACCGGCAGCAGACTTCACGCTATCAGTTCGGTACTGAATCGGCAGATGTATTGCTCTGTACGAAATGTGGGGTTTTTCCGTTGATTGTCGGTGATATCGATGGAGAGCAGTATGCGGTGCTGAACGCCAACAGCATTAATGGTTTGCAGATTGATCGCGCGGCTATTCCGAGTGCGCTGCAACTGGAAAATCAGAGCGTAGAGGAGCGGATTGCTCGCTGGAAAAAAGCCTGGATTCCGAAGGTAACCATCGATTACCTGCAGAAATCAGTGAACCCGGCAATCCTGTAACCACTAAAGTAAAACAGCCGGTCCCATAGCGAGACCGGCTGTTTTGTTGAAATGTCAACGATTGTCAGCTTTCGTTAACGACCGCGGGCGGTGTGTAACTGTCGAGAATCTGTCCGGTCAGATAACTTTTTTGTGGATTGACTCTGACCAGGCCGTTGATCGCCTGTGGTGACAGGTGCAGGCGGAAGACCGAATCTTCCCGTTTGACCAGGGTCAGATCGATAGATTTTTTCAAGGAACCGATCCGCATTTCGGTTTCGATGACATAACACCACTCACGTTCACCGTCCGGCGTGTTGACGATTTTGCGGGTCTTGACCGGAACTACCGAATAGACCTCAACTTCGTCGGTCTTCTGAATCGGGTGGACACCGAAGCTGATCATCAGATCTTCACCCTCTTTAAAGGTCGAGAAATCGAAGATATTGAGGATCGATTGACGTGAATCCATGACGACTTCTGCTTCGATCGCCGGTATTTTAAGGGCCGGGAAGGATGCCCATTCGCACCAGCCGATATCAATAAGCAGTGAGTTTTTGTTTTTACGCATAAATTGGAATCCCCCAGTGGCATGTGTGAATTCTAACGTATTCGATACTATCGTTGGAAGGGAGATAAGTAAACGATTCTAATATTAGGATCGCTCAGTGAGATTAGATGTAAGTGATTGGAATTCTAGCGCTAATTTTGTAGGAGAGGTGCTATGAAAGAAGCCGGATATTTCCAGCAGAAATCTGGAAACAGCGTTATCTGCTCTCTTTGTCCGCACAATTGTCATATTGCTGAGGGTGAAAATGGTCTTTGCCGGGTGCGGGGGAATCGCAATGGAATTCTCTACGCTCTGACCTATGGTCGGGTGGTTTCAGCGGCAACCGATCCGATCGAAAAAAAACCGCTCTACCAGTATTATCCCGGTGCTGTGACTCTGTCGATCGGCAGTGTCGGCTGCAATCTGCACTGTCTGCATTGTCAGAATTGGCAGATTTCACAATGCAGTACCGAATCAGCAGACGCTAGCCTGCAGCAGTTATCTCCGGCTGATGCTGTTGCTGAAACCCTCGCCCGTGGGGCCGAAATCCTGGTTTTTACCTACAACGAACCGAGCCTCTGGTTCGAATATATCCTCGACTGTGCCAAGTTCGCCAGGCAGCAGCATGTCAAACTGGTAATGGTGACTTCGGGGATGATCAACCCGCAGCCGTTACAGGAACTACTCGCAGTCGTCGATGCATACCGGGTTGATATCAAAGGTTTCAGCCAGGAATTTTACCGGAAACTGACCGGCTTTGATGTCCTCGACCGGGTACTGGCCAATACGAAAGCCGCATATCAGGCAGGTGTACATGTTGAGGTGGTGACTAACCTGATCCCCGGCTGGAATGATGATGAGCTGCAGTTACGCGGACTGGCCTGCTGGATTCTGGATGAGTTGAGCGCCGCTGTCCCCTGGCACATCACCCGCTATGTGCCCTGTCACCGTTTGACTGCACCGGCAACACCGCTGGACTCTTTGGAGCGTGGCCTGCAGATCGGTCGTGAAGAGGGGCTGGAACAGATCTACCTGGGGAACATTGCCAGGCACGCTACGGAGAATACTTACTGCGCCGGTTGTGGTGAACTGCTGATCAAACGGCGCGGTTATTCCATGCTGGATAATCGAATCGTTGCCGGGCGCTGTCCCGAATGCCAGGTTGTAATCGGCTGTTATCGAGGATAAAGCGTGGCCTGCGTTCAGGCCTTGCTTACTCCTTATTTTCTCCGGTGAACGCATCAAGCTTTTCCATGATGGCGTCATAAGTCTGGTGGGATATTTCCGGCAAACTGCCGCCGAAAGCACCCGCCGCCTGCTGGAAACCGTCTTCGATGGCTGCTCTCATCTCTTCTAATTTATCCGGGTCATTACCGAAGGCGTTGATGGCGAAATCGACGATCCGGTCTGCGGTTTGCTCCACGCCGAAAAAACCATCCTCAGCCACCAATTGCTGGGCTTTTTCCGGGGTCAGATTATTCAGATCGAGTATCTCGCTGCCCGTATCAATCAGCAGTTCTGCGCCCTGATCCTGCAAGGTTTGGATCACCAAACTGCGTAGCAGTTGGTAGGGAGTTCCAACCTCGACACCGGGGATTGGACCGTAGCTCTGCCCGGTCTTTATAGACTGGTCGAGAGAAACCCGGTCATCACCACGGATAAGTTTCTTTTCGACCTGTCCCTCTGCGGATTTGCGCTGGGTCGGCTGCTCATGCTTGGGATTGAGCAGCGGTTTCGCGCTGCCGATTGAGTTCAGTTGATCTGCCATGACTTCCTCCGTCCTTGGGTTTGTCCAGTTTGGTTGCCCTGCCGACACGACCAGTCACTCTCTATCGACCGGTAACCGACCACTCTTTAGCATTTTCTGTACGCAAAGAGCCGCTGGAATTCTCCAGCGGCTCTGCTGTTTAGCGAATGTTTCGAACTGTAAAGCGGTTAATTAGCCAAGGATCGCTTTCAGGTCCTCTTCAGCGGTGGTGACCGGGCTGATGTTGAAGTTTTCGACCAGGAAGTTCAGCACGTTCGGGGTGATGAAGGCCGGTAGTGTCGGACCGAGCTTGATGTTCTTGATCCCCAGGTGCAACAAGGTCAGCAGGATGGCAACCGCCTTCTGCTCGTACCAGGAGATGATGAACGACAGCGGCAGGTCGTTGACTTCACATTCGAAGGCATCGGCCAGAGCCAGAGCGATCTGCACCGCCGAGTAGGCATCGTTACACTGACCGACGTCGAGCAGGCGCGGGATGCCGCCGATATCACCGAACTCCAGCTTGTTGAAGCGGTATTTGCCGCAAGCCAGGGTCAGGATCACGCAGTCCTGTGGAACTTTCTCAGCGAACTCGGTGTAGTAGTTGCGACCGCTCTTGGCACCGTCGCAGCCACCGACCAGGAAGAAGTGCTTGATGTCACCGGCCTTGACCGCTGCGATCACTTTATCGGCGACGCCGAGCACCGCATTATGACCGAACCCGGTGAGAATTTCCTGTCCCGGTGCCTCGGGAAAACCTTTGGCAGCCTGGGCGCAGTCGATCACCTCGGAGAAATCCCAGCCGTTGATATGTTTGACATCCGGGAACTGGACACGATCCCAGGTGAAGAGACGATCCTTGTAGTTGTCGGCCGGTTTCTGGATACAGTTGGTGTTAAAGACGATCGCGCCGGGGAAACTCTGGAACTCCTTGTGCTGATCCTGCCAGGCGCCACCCCAGTTGCCGACCAGATGGCTGTATTTTTTCAGGCCTGGATAGCCGTGTGCCGGCAGCATTTCACCGTGGGTATAAATGTTGATCCCTTTGCCTTCAGTCTGCTCAAGCAGTTTCTCAAGGAAGAGCATATCGTGACCGGAGACTAGAATTGCCTTGCCTGCCTTGGTGCCCAGTTGTACCGGTGTCGGCACCGGGTGGCCATACTTGTCGGTGTGCGCAACGCTCAGCAGTTCCATGGTGACCAGGTTGATGCGACCGCATTCCATCGCCATGCCGACATAGTCCATCAGGCCGAGGCTGTCATCGAGCATCGCGGCCAGGGCCTTGTGGGTAAAGGCATAAACTTCGTCGTTTTCGCGCTCAAGGTTCAGGGCGTGGTCAGCATAGGCAGCGTAGCCCTTGATGCCGAAGAGGAGCGTCGAGCGGATCGACTGGATATCTACGTCGATGCCGGCATCCTTGACGCCGTGCAGCTGCGACAGGGCCAGCAGCGCTGCCTGGTCCGACGGCAGCTCCCAATCCTGCGCGGCAGGTGGAACGCTACCCGCGTAACTTCCGGCCAGCGCTTTGGCCTTGGTTTTCAGGGCAACCGCTTCCTTGATGACTTCAGTAACCGAAGCATCGGAGAAGTCGACATTGGTGACGGTGGTAAAGAGAGCCTTGACCATGAAGCGATCAATTTCGGCATCCTTGGAACCGTTTTCTCGGGCCAGGTTCGCCCAGAAAGCGGTCCCTTTTAGCGAGTAAACCAGCAGATCCTGCAGGTCAGATACTTCAGGTTGCTTGCCGCAAACGCCGACTTTGTCGCAACCGGTTCCTTTTGCAGTACCTTCACATTGGTAACAAAACATAGTTGATTCCTCCTGATGATGAATTGGGTGATTATGTGCTTATCCCGTTTTCTGTCGGGAAAAATAAAACATATCAGACTTGTAGCCTTTGACCAGAGTCAAAAAAAAGAAAAATATCTGATTTTATTCCGGCATATTTGCTGAATCTGCTAGAATCACAGAGGAAATCAAATACTACAAGAGCAGGAGTGTTTATTATGTCCGGTCCGGTAAAAATTGCACTGGGAGTGCTTGGGCTACTCACTTCCCTGTTGGTTTTTGTCATCGTGCTGATCCAACTGGAACTCACCCCGGAGCGGGTGCGTAAAACGGTCATCCCTTTAGCCGAAGAAAAACTGCAGCGTAAAGTCGAGGTTGGGGAGATCAGCATCGGACTCTTTTCCGGAGTCTCCCTGGATAATCTCAAGGTGATGCAGCGCGACGGTTCCGATGCGTTTATTTCAGCACGTTCGCTGTCATTGAGTTTTCAGCTCTGGCCACTGTTGTCCGGTCGGATTCTCATCGACGAAGTTCGCCTGGATCAGCCGAGAATTGTGGTTATCCGCAATCCGGACGGCAGCCTCAATTTCAGTGACCTGCTGCCGCTGAAATCAGCTGATCACGGCGAGGCAGCTGCAGAGAAGAGTCATCTCAAACCGCCGGAAACAGCTTCTGACACGTCAATCAACCTGCTGGTGAATGAGGTTGTAGTCAGCGCTGGTGAACTGCTCTTTATCGATCGACAGCAGCATGCCAACTCTCCCTATCGGTACAGCCTGAAGCAATTGAATTTGCAGGCAGAGCAGATCACTTTTGATCAGTCGTTTCCGTTAAAAATTTCCGCCCTGCTGAACGGCAGTAAAATCGAACTTTCCGGTGAATTCGATATCGCTGAAATGGCTGGGGATTTCGATCTGCAACTGGCACCGCTTGATCTGATCCCTTTTGCTCCTTACTATCGTGAGGGGCTTCCCGGAAAACTCGGCACGGCAATATTGGCCGTTAACCTGGAAGCCGTCCTGACTGCCGATAAGGTTTCCTCCAAAGGGAAGATTTCACTTACTAATGTTGATCTGGTGCTTAACGATCTGCCTGACGCAGCATTTCAGCAGTCCGATTTACTGGTTGAGTACGCTATCAATTACCGCATGGACCAGCAGACGCTCGCTTTATCAACCCTGCTGGTCGATTTGAACGGGATCGCCCTGGGGGTGGAAGGAGAGATCCAACTTGCGGGTGCGGAGCCGAATCTTAACGTTGCGCTGCTGCTGGACAGGTTTGATTTGCGTAAACTGAGCCAAGGGTTGCCGACCGGTTTGACCACTGAGCTGCAAAAATACAGTCTTACTGGTTTGGTAGACGGAAAAATAGAACTGGCAGGACGTGCAGGTGATGGGGCTGGATTGCTGAAGAGCGCCAGGTTTGAGCTTGATCAGGTCGCAGCCAATCTGGACGGATCCTGGATCGGAATCAACGGGTCGTTCCGCTATGCAGGGCAAGTCGCACAAGCCGACAAGCTGGAACTGACGTTTGCCGAGCAGCCGGTTTGGCTCAGTTTTACTGCAACCGATTTGCTGAAGGATCTGATTCGTGGTGAATTTATCATCGAGGCTGACAGCCTTGATCTGAATCGTATTCTCCCCGCACCGGCAGGAGAGGGCGCCGAGATCGACCAGAGATCGACTACAAAATCTGCGGACAGAAAAATGCCGCCGGTCGAGCGTCGAAAAAGCATTGCCGAAGATATCGGGCCGTTCGAGATCCCGATCGAGATGAAAGGTAAACTGGCAGTAAATAAGCTGATTTATCGCAAGTTGGAGATGACAAAGGTGCAGGCTGACTTGCTGCTGAAGGACAACCACTTGGTCCTCTCCAAGTTGCGCAGTGATATCGGCGGTGGCGATTTGCAGGTTGTCGCCGATCTTGATCTGGGGGTGAAAGGGCTGGCCTATTCGGGACAGATGACCCTCAGTCGAGCAAATTTGATCTCGCTGGTTCCCGGCTTGTTTCCACAGGCAGAACAGAGCGTCAGCGGCCTGCTGCAATGGCAGAATAATTTTTCCGGAAGGGGCACCCTCCCGGAAAATCTGCTGGAGCAGTTGCAGGCCAAAGGCGCTGTGCGGATAGGTAACGGCAAGGTTACAGGCTCCCCCCTGCTTGAACAACTTTCGTCCTTTTTGGGCAGCTCCGATCTGAAGGTTCTAAGTTTTGAAGAATTCAGCGGAAACTATCACCTGCGCAACGGGGTGGCGCAACTGGCGGCCGATTTGGATAGCTCCAAGGTGAAATTGCGCCCGCAAGGGACTGTCGGCCTGGATGGAGCGCTAGATCTCAAGCTTGATGCCAGGTTGGCCCCGACGTTGCTGAACAGACTGGGTGCTGACAAGAATCTGCAGAAGATCGTAACTGACGTTGAGGGTTGGGGAATCTTTCCGCTGAAGATAAAAGGTACGCTCAATCAGCCGAAAATCGGTTTCGACAGCAAACAATTACAGAAGTTGGCAGCGGAGCGGGCCACCCAGGAGGTGACCAGGCAGCTGCTGAAAAAACTTGGGGCTGATCAGGGCGGGGAGCAGGATCCTGTCAAGCAACTGCTCGAAGGAACCTTGAATAGACTGTTCGGTAACTGACTGACTGTGACCCGCTGTTCGCCGTGCCGGTGGATGGGGCATCTAGGGGCGGACCGGCTGACTTCAGCTGTAGGGTTTTCGATATGCTACACTTATAACGTATCCGGCAAGAGATGTGCCGATGGCATCACGGGACGGTAGCAGGACTGTTGTACTGGCGATAAGAAGAGCAGAGGAGGTCTATCATGTTCGAAAATGTCGATGTCCAAGAAGCTGTCAAACGTTCAATCCTGGTTGAAAAATGTGCCCGCGACTTCTACCGCCTGGGAGCAACGCATATGAAGGATGAACGGGCCAGGAAGACCTTCGAGCTCCTGGCCGCAGAAGAAGTGGAACACGCCAGGTGGTTTTATGACATTTATGAAGGGCCAGACATCCCCGACTTCGATGCTTTTATGGCTGTAGATCCGAGTACCGATCTAGACTGGTTGAGCGGCCAGGAAAAAGCCTTGATGGAAAATATGAACGAACGTCATGCTCTGGAACTGGCGATGAACAAGTCACAGGTTCTGGAAAAATCGTTGCGGGATATGGCCGACAATATTGCCGACGATCAGGTCAGTGCAGTATTTTTGAAGAACGCAATCGCCACCCATCAACATTACGAATTAATTGAATCTGAATACGCGCACCTGATGGGTATGGTTCACGAGACCGACATCGATACCTATGTCCGGGAGTGATCCGTCGCTGTACTAGTGTCCGCCGAGGTACGCTTTGCGAACCTCGGGGTTGGCCAGAAGCTCGTCTCCGGTGCCGGAGAGGCGAATCTCTCCGTTGACCATCACGTAGCCGCGGTCGGCCAATTTCAGGGCATGATTGGCATTCTGCTCGACCAGGAAGATCGTTGTGCCGCGTGTCGCGATCTCTGCCAGATTATCAAAGATCTGCTTGACGATAATCGGCGCTAGCCCCAGGCTCGGTTCATCCAGCAGCAGCAGTCGTGGTCGGCCCATCAGTGCCCGGCCGATCGCCAGCATCTGCTGTTCACCGCCGGACATGGTTCCCGCCCGCTGTTTGCGCCGCTCTTTCAACCGGGGAAACTTTTCGTAGGTGTCGGCCAAATCCGTATCGGCATGTGCAAGTCCGATCGGCATTGTTCCCATCAGTAAATTCTCTTCAACCGTCATGCCGGGAAAGATGCGCCGGCCCTCCGGGACTTGGGCAATTCCGAGACCGGCGATCTGATGAGTCGGCACATTGGTGATCTCCTCGCCAAGATATCTGATTTGACCGCTGGAGGGTCGCGGCTCTCCGAACAGGCTCATCAGTAAGGTCGATTTACCCGCCCCATTCGCACCGATCAGGGTCACGATCTCACCTTCATCGACATGCAAGGAAACGTTCCTTAACGCCTGGATCGGCCCGTAAAAGGCGTCAATATCGATTAATTCGAGTAACGGCTGACCACTCATGCGCTTATCATCTCCTGCGGACGGCTCTCTTCAGTCGTGCCGTCGGGGGCGACGACGGTATTTGAATAGTCCTCTCCCAGGTAGGCGGCAAGCACCGTGGGAGAATTTTCGATTTCATGCGGCGTTCCCTCGGCGATGATCTCCCCATGATCCAGAACGACGATATGCTCGGAGACATCCATGACCATCCCCATGTCATGCTCGATCAGCAGGACCGTGACCTGGTGCTGGTCTCTCAGCAGCCTGATCAGGTTACTCAGCTCCTCGGTTTCCTTTGGATTAAGCCCGGCAGCAGGTTCATCCAGACAGATCAGCTTTGGACCCGTAGCCATGGCTCGGGCAATTTCCAGACGGCGCTGGTGCCCATAAGGTAGTTCACCAGCGAGTCGGTTTGCGTCTTTATCCAAGCCGACGACCTTCAACCAGATGTGGGCACGGTCAATCGAGTCCTGTTCCGAGCGCCGAAACGCCGGTGTCTGCAGCACACCTGAAATCGGGTTACGGATGATCTGCATATGTTGGGCGACGAGTAGATTCTCGATAGCCGTCATCTCGCGGAATAATCGGATATTCTGAAAGGTGCGTGCGACCCCGGCCTGCGCCACCAGATGAGATCCTCCGAACAGCTTGTAATACAGACGATTGGCTAGCCGCGGTGGGTTGAGGAAGTCCTTGAGGTGCAGCTTTTCCCCCAGAACCTGAACCAGATTGATGTCGTGGCTGTCACTGCGATAATGGATGCTGCCGCCGGTTGCCCGGTAAAATCCGGTGATGCAATTAAATACGGTCGTTTTGCCCGCACCATTCGGACCGATCATGGCGGAGATCGATCCTTGCCGGATATCAAAGTTGACGTCGGCCAATGCTTGGATACCGCCGAACCTCATTGCCAGATTTCGTACGGAAAGAAGCGGATGTCCCGTTTCAACGCTCATGCTGTCGGCTCCCCAAGCTCATAGGCTTTGCGTTTGATCCGAATCAACCCTCTCGGTTTCCAGACCATCATCAAGACCATTGCGATGCCGAACAACAAGACGCGGTATTCGGCGAAATCCCGGAGCGCTTCCGGTAAAATTGTCAGTACCAGTGCAGCGACAATGACGCCGACTGTCGAGCCGAGGCCGCCAAGGACGACAATGGCCAGGATGAGGGCGGATTCAAAAAAGGTAAAAGAGCTGGGGTTAATAAAGCCTTGATAGGTGGCGAAGAATACCCCGGCAATCCCGCCGACCATCGCGCCCATCATAAAGGCGGACAGTTTTACGGTCACATGGTTGATGCCGAGTGAACGACAGGCGATCTCATCTTCGCGCAAGGCTTCCCAGGCCCTGCCCATCGGCATCTGCTTGAGTCGGGTCACAAACAGGATCATCAGACAGACAACAACGAACAGTATCAGGTAAATGAAAATGTACTTGTAGCTCGGACTATAGGCAATATCAAAATATTCATGAAACGGGATCCCGCCCTGCTTTGCCCGGCGCGTGAATTCCAGCCCGAACAAGGTCGGCGAAGGTGCGGAGGCACCGTTCGGTCCCCCGGTGATCTCGAGCATATTGTTCAGGACCAGGCGGATGATTTCTCCGAAGCCGAGGGTTACGATGGCTAGGTAATCGCCATGCATCCGCAATACCGGAAAACCGAGCATAGCGCCGAACATCGCTGCTCCGATTGCTGCCACAGGTAGCATGGTCCAAAATCCCAGCTCGAAATACTGCGCGCCCATCGCCAGTGTGTAGGCACCGACTGCATAGAATGCCACGTAACCAAGGTCGAGCATCCCCGCCAGTCCGACGACGATATTCAGACCCAGCCCAAGGAGAACGTAAATCAATGCCAGGATGACAACAGTCAGCCAGTATTTTCCCAAGAGGAGGGGCACACTCAGGCCCGCCAGCACCAAGACAGGGATTAGTAGATGTTGATATTTGCTTTTTGTCAGGCTGGCCACAGTGACCCCGGCGTCCCTTTTTCCGACCAGTTTTCCCAGGTAGTACCTGCCTTTTGTCGTCTGGATAAGATAGGAAATCAGGAACCGACCAACGGCAACCGACAGAGCAATCAGCAGCGGCCGCATTAATTCATTTTGAACCTCGTAACCTTTCAGGACCAGTCCCGAAATGGGGCCAAAAATGATCAGGGCCAGAATCCCGGACCAGAAACCGTCGAGCAGGGCTTTGCGCAGGGAAGTTTTTTGCTGGATCGGCATAAATCAGACCTTCTCGATTTCAGGTTTTCCCAACAATCCACTGGGGCGGAAAACTAAAACTAGCACAAGGAGACCGAATGCAAATACGTCCTTGTAGTCGGAACTGACGAAGCCGGAAAACAGCCCCTCTGCCATCCCCAGGACGATACCGCCGAGCATTGCTCCGGGCAATGAGCCTATTCCGCCCAGAACTGCGGCGGTGAATGCCTTGATCCCGATCACAAAGCCAATGTAGAAATCGAAGGAGCCGTAATTCAGAGTCACCAGGACGCCCGCAAGGGCCGCCATTGAAGAACCGATGACAAACACCGTCGAAATGATTCGGTTGGTATTAATGCCCAGAATTGCAGCCATCTTTCGGTCTTGCTGAGTCGCCCGGCATTGACGTCCCAGAGAGGTCCTCAAGATGATGTAGGTCAAGGCCGCCATGCCGATAAACGAAGCGATAACGATCAGGATCTGGATATAGGTGATCTGAACAAATTGTTCCTCTCCCCCAAGCCGCAATACGCCTTTGATCAGGATTGGTACTCCCTGATTTCTCGCACCTTGGCTGATCTGAACATAGCTCTGCAGAACCAGTGACATGCCGATTGCCGAGATCAGTGGTGCCAGTCGTGTTGAGCCGCGCAAGGGTCGATAAGCGACCCGCTCGATTGCCCAGCCGTAGGTGCCGGTGATCGCCATGGCGAAAAATAATGTCAGAAGCAGGACAACCGGCAGGGAGGTGATGCCTAAAGAGAAGATCAAAGACAGGAGTATCGCTGTGAGGTAGGCAGAGATCATGTAGATGTCGCCGTGGGCAAAATTGATCATGCCGATGATACCGTACACCATGGTGTAACCGATGGCGATGAGGCCGTAGATCGACCCCAGGATCAGGCCGTTCAGGAGTTGCTGGCCAAGTATGTAAATATCCATCGTATGCCTCTGTTCACAGACCGCAGTTGGTGAAGTCGGCTCGCCGCTTTTGCATCATATTCATGGCGAGCCGACTTCAGATTGGCAACTTCAATTAGAGTTGACGGAACTTGCCTTTTGCGTCCCACTGGTACATGACAAAGTCGGAGACTTTCAGGTCGCCCTTGCTGTCCCAGCTCTTTTCCCCCAGGACGGTATTGACGCTGTTGCCATGCAGCCAGTCGGCCATTTTGTCGAGATTGGTGCTGTTGGTGGCATCCATGGCAGCTGTCAGAGCCTGGACAGTCGCATAAGCGTAAAGCGTGTAGCCTTCCGGCTCATAGCCGTCGGCACGAAACTTTTCAATCACATCGCGACCGGTTTTCAGGGTCAGGGGATCCTGACCGAAGGTCATGTAGACGCCGTCAACATACTGCGGACCACCGGCAGCAGTGACGAAGTCAGCAGAGTTGATTGCATCGCCTGAGATAAAGGCTGCGGTGATGCCCTGCTCGCGCAGCTGGCGGACCAGAGGGCCAGCCTCGGTATGCAGGCCACCGAAGAATAATGCATCTGCTTTGACTGATTTGACTTTGGTGACCAGTGAATTGAAGTCTTTTTCACCGCGAGTCAGACCTTCATAGAGGACCTCAGTGACCCCCAGCGCCTTCATCTTGTCGATCATGGCGTCAGCCAGACCCTGACCATAGGAATCTTTGTCGTGAATGACCGCTACCCGCTTGGCTTTCAGGGTATTGATGATGAAGTTGGCGGCAACCGCACCCTGCTGGTCATCGCGACCACACATGCGAAAAACGCCCTTCATCTGCCGTTCGGTTACTTTCGGGTTGGTTGACCCGGGAGTCATGACCAGGATATCGGCATCGGCATAGATCTCCGATGCAGGAATTGTTGAAGAGGAGCAGTAATGGCCAGCCACCGCTTGCACGTTGTCCACATCCATCAGGCGATTGGCCACCGAGACGGCTTGCTTGGGCTCACAGGCATCATCTGCTTTGACCACTTCGATCATCTTGCCGTCAATACCGCCGGCCGCATTGATATCCTTGCATGCCTGTTCGGCACCCCGCCAAAACTGTTCTCCGAATGCGGCATAACCACCGGTATGGGGTCCAGCCACGCCGATCTTGATGGTGTCCGCAGCATTTGCTGTGCCGGCCATGGCCAGCACTCCGATTACTATCGTCAACAACAGGGATTTCCAACTTGAACGTTTCATCATCTGTTTCTCCTTTGGTGGGTTGATAACCATCGATTACATAAGATAATGCCAGCCCCGGAACCAGAAGCATCGGCTGGCGGCAATCCAGCTACTGATCATAACTTTTACTGACTGCTGGTCTTCTCGGCAATTAATCAGTAGTCGCGGGGTGCTCTTGACGTGTCGCTCGGCATGAAACCCCTTCACTGTATGGTCTGATAATCGAGACTAGCATGTTTAAAAAAATATACAATAAAAAAATAAAACGTGGTTTGAAAGTCAGCAGTGGCAGGAAGTGCCGCCATTGCTGACAAGGTGGAAGCTGGTCCTGATGGAGAGGTTTCTTATTGTCCTGCTTGCTATATAGTTGGGGTGATTTGCTCAGGTAGCTAGTGTTTTAGTTGGGATTTGAGGTTCTGTTCGGCAGCGAAGGTCAAGGCATGTGACTTGCCGTAGTTGTGTTTAGAGTCCTGTTAGTCGTAGATTTTTGTCAAAAATCGTTACTTGATTAGAGAATGAAATTTGAAAGAATATTGAACGATAAAGGGGGTTCGCAGAGCAGTGTTTAAATCAACCAATTTGTGCTGTGCGGATTTTGCTGCGCATGGTGACAAATTCTTCAGCGCTGGTCGGATGGATGCCGATGGTTTGGTCGAAGACGGCTTTGGTCGCCCCGGCTTTCAGGGCGATGGAGATTCCCTGGATGATTTCGGCGGCGTGTTCTCCCGCCATGTGTACGCCGAGCACCTTGTCGCTGGCCGGGTCGACCAGGATTTTCATCAGCACCCGTTCGCCGCTGTCGCTTAAGGCATGTTTCAGAGAGCGAAAGTTGCTGGTGTAGATGTCGACCGACGGATACTGCTGCAACGCCTGCGCTTCGCTCAGGCCGACCGTGCCGATGTTCGGCTGACTGAAAACTGCTGTCGGAATCAGCTGGTAGTCGAATTTTACGGTTTTACCGCGATAAAGGTTTGCCACCAGGACCATCGCTTCTTCAAGTGCCACCGGGGTCAGCTGCAGCCGATCGATCAGGTCACCCAGGGCGTAAACGGAGGGTACGGAACTCTGGTAGCAGTCGTCAACTTTGATGGCGCCATTTTCTGTCTGTTCAATCGGTAGATTTTCCAGCCCTAACCCAGCGCTGTTCGGTCTGCGTCCGGTTGCGTAGAGGATACAATCGGTTTCTATTTGGGTCTGATCCTGCAAGGTTGCAATGAAGGTTTTATCGGTTTTTTTTTCTATCGATAGAACCTCAGAGTTAAAGTTAAGATGTATGCCCTTACGGCGCATCTGTTCCGCGACAAATTCACAGATTTCAGTATCGAAGCCGCGCAGAAAAAGTTCGCCCCGGTAGAGTTGGCTGACCTCGACACCCAGCCCGTGGAAAATCCCGGCAAACTCTGTAGCGATATAGCCGCCACCGACAATCAGCAGCCGTTTCGGCAGCTGCTCCAGATCGAAAATCTGGTCCGAGGTCAGAATATGCTGGTTGCCGGGAAAGTCGGGGACAAAGGGTCTGCTGCCGGTGGCCAGCAGGATCCGCTCGGCCCGATAGGTTTTCCCGGATACTTCGACGCTGTGCGCATCGATCAATCGGGCACTCCCTTTGAGCAACTGCACGCCCGATTTCTCCAGCATCTCTTCATAGAGTACATTGAGCCGGTGGATCGCTGCCGATTTATTGTCGCGCAATCTCGACCAGTCGAACGACGGCAGCTGGCTCTGCCAGCCGAAGCCGGGGGCTTGCAGGAATCCGGCACCATATTCAGCTGCATGGACATAGAGCTTTTTCGGTACACAACCCAGGTTGACACAGGTGCCGCCGGTGCGGCTCTGTTCCGCGACCGCCACCCCGACCCCTTCGGCAGCGGCCATTCTTGCGGCACGTACGCCGCCGGAACCGGCACCGATGACAAACAGATCGAAATCGTAGTCAGACATGGTTTTCTCCTGGTTTATCAGCCCACTTCATTGTATTCGCGAGCGCGAAATGTGACCCCCAGCTCTTTGGCGACCTGTTCACAGGCAGTAATATCGATACCGGGAACAGTCACTGCGGTTGCGGTGACCTCCGGGATATATCGGCCGGCCAACTGCAGAAATTCCTTTACCGCTTGATAGCTGCTAGCGCCATAGGCCGATTGGCAGAGCCGTTGGTAACTTTCCGCGTCGGCGGCATTCAGTGAAATGGAGATTGCGTCGACCAGCCCTTCGAGCTCCGGCAGTATGTTGCGTCGGTGCACCAGGTTTGCTTGTCCATCGCTGTTGATCCGTACGGCAACCCCCTGTTGCTTGAGCCATCCGGCGATCTCTTTAACCAGTTCGAGCCGCAGCAGCGGCTCGCCGTAACCGCAGAAAACCACTTCTTGATATCTGCCTGGATCGTCGATTGCCTGCTTGACCTCCGCGACCGAGGGCTCGTGATCCAGCTTCAGCTCATGTCCTTTGACGACAAAATCGCTGAATTTGGCGCAGAAGATACAATTATTGGTGCAGCGGTTGGTGATGTTCAGGTAGAGAGAGTCGCGGATCTGATAGGCGATTTTGCTGGATTGATCAACGCTGCCGATGCCGAACAGATCGAAGCAGTTGCGGCTGGTCACCCGGGCAACATCTGCCATCGTCAACCCTTTGATTTCAGCGATTTTCTCGGCGGTATAACGAACATAGGCCGGTTCGTTGCGCTTGCCGCGAAATTTTTGCGGCGACAGGTAGGGACAATCGGTCTCGACCAGCAGCTTGTCGATCGGGATCGCTTTGACTACCTCGCGAACCGCCTGGTTTTTCGGATAAGTGATGGTGCCGGGAAAGGAGAGATAGAAACCGAGTTGCAGACATTTTTTTGCCATATTCAGGTCGCCGCTGAAACAATGGAGAACGCCGCCGACTTCGTCAGCGCGCTCTTTCTGCAGAATCTGCAGCACTTCGTCGTGGGCGTCGCGGTCATGGACGATAATCGGCTTGCCGACCTGTTTTGCCAGCCGGATTTGCTGGCGGAAAGCGTCGCGTTGCACATCACGAGGCGAGCGGTCACGATAAAAGTCGAGGCCGATCTCTCCCAAAGCGACCACTTTGGGCTGGTTAAGCAGCTCACGCAGTTGTTGCAAGGTTGGTTCGGTCACCTGCGTAGCCTCGTGGGGATGCACACCGACAGCAGCGTAGATATTGCGGTGTTTGTGCGCCATCGCAACACTGGCAGCGGAACTTTCCAGGTCGCAGCCGACAGTCAGGATGTGGCTGATACCGTTGTCGGTGGCGCGTTGAATGGTTGCTTCTCGGTCGCGGTCGAATTGACTGCCGTCCAGGTGGGCATGGCTATCGACCAGCAGGGGGAGTTTTTCCGTCATAAATTACTCTGCTCCAAACAAAGCGGGGCGCCCGTGACAGGCGCCCCGACAGCTGACATCTATAATTTCAATCTTGATGGTCTCGCAAAAAAGAACCAGGTGGCTAAGCAAAAATTTCGTCCTACAAGGCGTAGTGGTTTTTTAGGGGCGAAAGCATACATATGGTATGTCGAGGTCCTGAAAAAAAGCTGCAACGCAGTAGGGCGGACTTTTTGCGACGCCATCGATTTTACTCGGTTTCGATTCGCGGGAACAGGGGGGCGGCTTTTTCGATGTTGCTGCCCGGTTGCAATTCGCCCCATTGATCTTGGCCGTCAAGTTGCACATTGGTGCTGTCGCAACCCAGAATTGCTAGAATCTTCTCACCGGTTTCCGGCATGAACGGAGCCACCAGCAGGGAAGTAATCCGGAGCGCTTCGAGCAGGTTATACATCACCGTCCCAAGCCGTTGCCGCTGTTGCGGATCTTTGGCCAGCGCCCAGGGGGCGGTTTCGTCAATGTATTTGTTGCCGGCCGAAATCAATTCCCAGATCGCCATCAATGCTTTGTTGAAGGCCATCTCCTCAAGCAGTTTGTCGATTTTCTCCAGTGCGACCGGAAAGCGATCGATGAAGGCTTGATCGATCGCGTCTATGGTTCCGGCTTGCGGCAGTTCACCCTGGAAATATTTGCTGAGCATTGCTGTCGATCGGCTGACCAGATTGCCGAGGTCATTGGCCAGGTCTGAGTTGATTCGCGAGACCAGCGCCGTGTGCGAGAAATCACCATCAAGGCCGAAAGGAACCTCACGCAGCAGAAAGTAACGGATTGCATCAGCGCCGTATTTGTCGATCAGCATATTCGGCTCGACGACGTTGCGCAGGCTTTTGCTCATTTTCTGCCCTTCAACGGTCCACCAGCCATGGGCGAAAACCTTCTTCGGCAGCGGCAGGCCGGCGGCCATTAAAAAAGTCGGCCAGTAGACGGCGTGGAAGCGCAGAATGTCCTTGCCGATGACATGCACCGCCGGCCAATATTTTTCGAAGTTACCGTCTTTGTCCTCTGGATAGCCGAGCGCTGAAATATAGTTGGTCAGCGCATCGAACCAGACGTAGAGAACGTGTTTATCGTTGTCCGGAACCGGAATTCCCCAGGAAAAGGAGGTCCGGGAGATCGACAGATCGCGCAAACCTTCACGGACGAAGCTGAGGATTTCGTTGCGCCGCGATTTCGGCTGGATGAAATCGGGATTATCTTCAATGTACTGAAGAAGTTGATCCTGATATTTGCTCATCCGGAAGAAGTAGGATTCCTCCTTCAGCTTGGTGGTTTCGCGTCCGCAATCGGGGCAGGTTCCTTCAATCAGCTGGGTTTCAGTCCAGAAGGTTTCACAGGGGGTGCAGTACCAGTCCTCGTAGTGACCGAGGTAGATATCACCGTTTGCTTCGATTTTTTTGAACTGCTCTGATACCGTATGTTTGTGCCGCTCCTGGGTGGTGCGGATGAAGTCCGTGTTTGAGCAGTTGAGTTTTTCCCAGAGTGACTGAAAGCGCTTCACCACCCGGTCGGCCAGCTCCAGCGGCGTTTCACCGTTTGCCTTGGCGGCCGTTTCGACCTTCTGGCCATGCTCGTCGGTACCGGTCAGAAAGGCGACCTCAAAGCCGCGCGAACGCTTGTAGCGGGCCATGACATCGCAGGCCAGCGTGGTGTAGGCGTGCCCGATGTGCGGCACGTCGTTGACGTAGTAGATCGGTGTCGTGATGTAAAAGGTCTTACTCATCTAAGCGCTCCTTTTGCGGATTGCATAATATATTCTGGCGTGCTGAATATTTACAATAACGGTTCATCTCTTGATCAGGACTTGCCGGAATCCTGTGGCGTGCCTGGCCGCCGCCGTGGCCGCCGCCGATTGCGACGTTTGCGGTTTTGAGTCTGCCCTTGTGGCTGCTCCTGATCTTGTTTCCGGGGTTGGCTTTGTGCCGGTTTCTGTTCCTGCTTCTCTTTCGCTGCAGAGCGGTTTTCTCTGCCTTCCGTTTTTTGCTGGTCGCTTTTCGGCCGACGATTCCGGTTGCCGGAGCGGCGGCGGCGGTCACTCTTTTCCGGTCTAGATTCGCTCGGCTTTTTATCGGCTGCCGCTTTCTTCGCATCCCCATCTTTGGGCCGGGCTGATTGTGGTTTCACCTCAGCCCCTTTGACCGGCCCCTTTTCCAGGTCATCGACGTGAACCTGGCAGCGTTCGCCATTGGCGCAGCAGACGGTCATTTTCTGGCCAAGAATGTCGAGGGAAATCACTTCGGCCTGCCCCGATTCAAGCTGAACCTTCTTGCCGCATTTCGGCAGATTCTTGCGCAGCTCGCTGTAGGTTTCATATTCATAGGCCAGACAGCAGAGCAGGCGGCCGCATTGTCCGGATATTTTATTCGGGTTCAGGGCCAGCCCCTGGGCTTTGGCCATTTTAACCGAGACCGGAGCAAAGTTACGCAGGTGGGTGGCACAGCAGAGTTCGCGACCGCAGACCCCGAGCCCGCCGACCAGTTTGGCTTCATCGCGAACACCGATCTGGCGCATTTCGATCCGGGTGCGAAAGTGTTGCGCCAGGTCACGGACCAACTCCCGAAAATCGACCCGGCCGTCTGAGGTGAAATAAAAGATGATTTTTGAACCGTCGAACAGATATTCGGCGCGAACCAGTTTCATCTCCATCTTGCGTTGTAAAACCCGCTGCCGGCAGAATTTCAGTGCATCAGCTTCCCGCTGGGTGTTCGCGTCAGCCATGTTGCGATCGCCTTCGTTAGCGATTCTTAAAACGGCCTTCAGTTTTGGTGGTGCTTGATCGGGTGTGATTTCGCGTATTTCACGGACCACTGTGCCGAGGGCGCGACCACGTTCGGTTTCGACGACTACCTGTACGCCGACCTTCAGTTCAAAATCACGGGAATCAAAGTCGAAAATCTTTCCGGCATTGTGGAAAGAGATACTGACGATTTTCAAAAGTTCCATTTTAAGTAGTGCGTCCTTTATCTATCTGCGGATGTCAGGCGGCGGTCATGCGCATCAGCATGATTTCCATGGCCAGTTGCCGGTTGACGTTCCGTTGCAGGTAAAAGCGACCGGCGTCGAGAGCTTTCAGCTTCTGTAGCAGGCCTTCTGTAGTTTCCTTATCGACTTGTCGAGTCAAGATTTCTTGCAGATCCAGATTCACCAGGTCGGTTGCTGGACGACCATGTTTGAGCAGCAGCAGGTCACGATAAAAGGTCTGGAAGATATCCAGAATATCGGTGAGCTGGTCCTTGCCGCCGGCTAGTTGCTCGGCCAATTTGAAGATTGGAATAATGCTACCGCTGGACAGAGCGGCGATGGAGCGGATCAGTTCCCGCCGTCGCTGCAGATAGAGTTCCCGATCTTTCCCCAGGGCTTTCTTGAAACTGCCATCTGAAAGCGCCGCCAGAATTGCGGCTTCGGTCTCACTCAAATCGAGCCGTTGGCTGATAATTTCAGCCAGCCGTTGTTTCGGCAAACGCTGAAAGGGCAGTCTCTGGCAACGGGAGCGAATGGTTGCCAGCAGGCTTTCCGGTCGGCTGCTGAGCAGGATTATCAGCGTGTTCGGTTGCGGTTCTTCCAGGGTTTTCAGCAGGGCGTTGGCCGCGGCCGGATTGAAATGTTCGGCACCGTCAATCAGGCAGATTTTATGCCGACCTTCTAAGGGGCGCAGGGCGAGCTCCTTTTGCAGGCCCCGGACCTGATCGATTTTGATCGTTGCTCCCTCGGCATCGAGAATGTGGATGTCGGGATGATTGTTGTGGTCGACTTTGCGGCAGGCCGCACAATCGCCGCAACCGCTCCCGTTCTGACAGAGTAGGGCGCGGGCCAGCGCCAGAGCAACCAAGCGTTTGCCGATCCCCTCGGGGCCTTCAAACAGGTAGGCGTGGGCGATCCGCTGATGTTCAAGCGCCTGCCGCAGGATCTCTTTCTGTCGGTCGTGGCCGATAATCGAATCAAAAGTCATGCCGCACCGGTTTTCACTTGTAAAAAGTTATCGACAATGGCAGTAATCTGCCGGCTGATCTGCTCAGGCGTCTGGTCGGCATTGATGACCTGAAACCGTTCCGGTTCGGCGGCCGCCAGCGCCAGGTAGCCAGCCTTGATCCGTTCGTGAAATTCGAGGGTTTCGCGCTCAAAACGTCCTTCAGAGCTATCCTGCTGATCAACTTCCCGTTGCCGGGCGCGACCAAGGCCGACGGCGACCGGAAGATCGAACAGCAGGGTCAGGTTAGGACGGCAATTGCCTGCCGCGAGTTGGTTGAGTTGCGTAATCAAGTTGCGATCCAAACCACGACCGTCTCCCTGATAGGCAAGCGTGGCATCGGTGAAACGATCACAGAGAACGATTTCTCCGGCAGACAATGCCGGTTGGACGATCTCTTCTACGTGCTGGGCACGGGCTGCGGCATAGAGCAGCAGTTCCGCACGAGAGACCAAGGCTGTGTTGTCCGGGTGAAGTAAAATACTGCGAATCTGATCGGCAATCCGGCAGCCGCCCGGTTCACGGGTTTGTCGAACCTGATAACCCTGGTGGCGAAGTTGTCGTACCAACTGTTGTATTTGGGTCGTTTTGCCGGAGCCTTCGATTCCTTCGAAGGTGATGAATGGTAGCATGTGTCAATGAATCCAAAAGGTAACTATTCTAGTCCCTTGAAAATGGCCATCCGGCTGAATAGATTACTCCAAGAAGTAGGTTGGGCAGGCGATGCTGTAAGCTTTGCAAGTTGCAACCGCCGCTGAATTAACCATTATATGAAAACAGTCAGTACTGAATCAAGGTTAAAGCGGTGTTGATCCTGTAAAGAATTTGTACTGTTTCCCGCTTTTGGCTATACTCCGCCCAAATTGCCGGTTTACAGGAGGTGGGGTTGTCTGAATTTCTTGATGAAATTGAAGGTGCGATCGGTTACCGTTTTACGGATCGGGGGTTATTGCTGCAGGCGCTGACGCATAAATCGTTCAGTAACGAGCAGACCGGGGGGGGGCTGCATAACGAACGGCTGGAGTTTCTTGGCGATGCAGTTCTGGAACTGGCCATCAGCTCCTGGGTCTTTCGTCAGTATCCCGATATCCCGGAAGGGGGTCTGACCCGTATCCGGGCCGAAGTTGTCAGCGAAAAAGGCCTGACAAGGGTGGCCCGCCGGTTACTTTTGGGTAAGGGTTTGCAGTTGGGTAAGGGGGAAGGCAAGAGCGGTGGTCGTGAAAAGCCCAGCTTGCTTTCTGATGCTCTGGAAGCTTTACTCGGTGCCGTTTATTGTGATGGCGGGTTTCCGGCTGCTTGCGAGGTGGTAAAAAAACTTTTTTCAGTCGAAATCGAGCAGTCCGCGCAAAGTCGCTACGGGACCGATTGCAAGACCTGCCTGCAGGAACGATTGCAGGCGCTTCATGGGCGTTTGCCTGAATATCAGTTGACGCAGGTAACGGGTCCCGACCACGAACGACTTTTTTCGATAGAGGTCCGTCTTGACGGCAAACTGCTTGGTAATGGCCAGGGTCCGAGTAAGAAACGTGCCGAACAGCAGGCTGCAGCTGCAGCCCTTGATCATCCGCTAGCGAAAGATTGAAAAATGACTAATAATTTTAAATCAGGTTTTGTCGCGATTGTCGGTCGGCCCAATGTCGGCAAATCGACCTTGCTGAACCGAATTCTGGGGCAGAAGATTGCCATTACTTCCAATAAGCCGCAAACTACCCGCAACCGGATTCTCGGTATCCACAACTTCGAAGGCGGTCAGGCGCTGTTCGTCGATACCCCGGGTATCCATAAACCGAAAGGGAAGCTGAACCGCTATATGGTCGATCAGGCGGTCAAAGCCTGCGGCGATGTCGACCTGGTGCTGTTTCTGGTTGAGGCCAACGACTCCCTCGGTGGCGGCGATGAATATATCCTCAAGCTTTTGGAGCGCTCAAAAGCGCCGGTCTGTCTGATTATCAATAAAATCGATCTGGTTAAGCCGCCCAGTCTGCTGCGGTTGATCGATGCCTACTCTAAACGATTTGAATTTAAGGAAATTATCCCCATTTCTGCTGAAAAGGGCGACGGGGTCCCGCAGTTGCTTGCAGCCATTGAACCTTGCCTGCCGAACGGTCCGCAATTTTACCCCGATGATATGCTGACCGATCAGCCGGAGCGTTTTATCGTTGCTGAGATGGTGCGCGAAAAGGTGATGCGCCGGACCAGCGAAGAGATTCCCTACGGGGTGGCGGTGAAGGTTGAATCCTTTGAGGAAAAACCGGAAAAGAGACTGGTGGTGATCCAGGCGACGATCCATGTCGAGCGGGACAGCCACAAAAAGATCATTGTCGGCAAGGGCGGGCAGATGATCCGCAAACTGGGTCAGGACGCCCGCTATGAGATCGAACGTTTCCTCGGCACCAAGGTGTTTCTGGAGCTGTTTGTCCGGGTTGATAAAGACTGGAGCCAGAGTGATCGGATGCTGCGCGAAATGGGCTATGAATAAACAAGCTATGCACTGAAAGTGCAGAGGTTCGGAGGACTGAAAGTCCCTTAAAATCAAAGACGAAGATCGTCATCCTCGCGAATGCGTGGATCCAGAAGTTCTCGGGGACGATCCAAAAACTGGATCCCCGTTTTCACGGGGATGACGACTTTTACAAGAGCCTCTAAAGTCCATAGTTCTAACTAGAGTGATGGAACAATAAAACTTTGTCTGGAAAGAATTAAATAGATGTTACCTGTAGTTGCCATCGTCGGCCGACCGAATGTCGGCAAATCGACCCTGTTTAACCGGATTCTCAGACAGCGCAAAGCGATTGTCGAAGATTTCCCCGGTGTCACCCGTGATAGAAATTACGCCGAGGTGACGCGCTTTTCCCACCCCTTTATACTGGTCGATACTGGCGGCTTCGAACCGGCCAGCGTCGATCGCTTGCTGATGCAGATGCGTGAGCAGTCACAGCTGGCTGTGGAGGAGGCCGACATCATCTTTTTCCTGATGGATGTCAAGGAAGGGTTGACTCCGGCTGATATCGAGGTGGCAAAAATGCTGCGCCGGATCGAGAAGCCGGTTTTTTATTTGATCAATAAAGTTGACGGCGATAAACAGGAAGAGGCGACCTACGATTTTTATTCGCTCGGTATTGAAAAGTTTTACTCACTGTCGGCAGAACATGGTCGCGGGATCAATGACCTGATGACCGATCTTGAGGAACTGCTGCCACCGGGACCGGAGCAGAAAGAGCGCGAGGATGAGGTGCGGATGGCGGTGATCGGCCGACCGAATGTCGGCAAATCCTCGCTGGTGAACCGTCTGCTCGGTTATGAACGGGTGGTGGCCAACCCGACCGCTGGGACCACCCGTGACAGTGTCGATACGCCATTTATCTATAACAAAAAGCGCTATGTCCTGATCGATACGGCCGGGATCCGGCGCAAAGGCAAGATCAGTCAGACGTTGGAAAAATACAGTGCCGTCAATGCGCTCAAAGCGATGGACCGTGCCCACGTCGCCTTGATGGTCATCGATGCCGAAGAGGGGGTCACCGATCAGGATCTGTCGGTTGCCGGTTACGCTTATGAGAAGGGGCGGGCGCTGGTGCTGGTGGTCAATAAGTGGGACCTGCCCGAAAAAGATGAGACCAGCATGGGGACGTTTGTCGAGGAGGTTCGTCGACGCTTCAAATACCTGCCGTTTGCGCCGCTGGTTTTTGTTTCGGCATTAACCGGGCAGCGGGTGGCGAAGATCATGGCGACAGTCGAAGAGGTGGCGCAGGAGTTCAATAAGCGTATTTCGACCGGACAGCTGAACAAGGGACTGGAAGAATTTACCCAGAGAAACCCGCCGTCGATGGCGCGGGGCAGGCGGATCAAGTTTTACTACGCAGCACAGGCCGCAGTTCGCCCGCCGACCTTTGTTCTGTTCACCAACAGCCCCGAGGATATCCACTTTTCCTATCAGCGTTACCTGATCAACTGCTTTCGGGAAAAATTTGCCCTGGATCGCGTGCCGATCCGCATGCAGTTCAAAGGGCGCGGGAAACAGCAGAAGTAGGAACTAAAACTTTACTCTCAGTGGTTTCTTGGTTATCTTAAGCAATCCTTATCAAAAAAGATTATAGATCGCATCCATGTCAGCGATAAATGCATCGTTCAGGTAACCCTGGGTCCGTGCGAGTACGCACGGACCTAGGGTAACATCAGGAATATCCAATATGAGCCTAGAAGGCTATTTAGAGGATATGGCGATCTGCGATATCCTGCAGATTGTCAGTCTGAGCAAGAAATCCGGCACTCTTACGCTGTCGTGTAAAACAGGTGAGGGATCAATATGTTTTCTGGAAGGGCAGGTTATTCGCGCTGTTTCCAGCCGCTTTCCAGAAAATTTGGGAACTCTGTTATGTCGGGACAAGTTAGCGACCAAGCAGCAGATCATTCATGCCCTGAAGGAGCAAAAAGCAACCACAGCATATCGCCCCCTAGGTGAAATCCTGGCAGAAGTGCAGGGGGTTTCTCGCGAAAAGATTGAGGCGACAGTCAAAAAACAGATCGAGACGATCGTTCTCAGCTTTTTTGATTGGCACAACGGAACCTTTGTTTTTCAGCTGGAAAAGCAGCAGCCGGTCGGCAGTGCCAGCCTGAATCCACTCGATTTTATGTTGGACAAGGGGATTGCTCCGCAATGGTTTGTTGCCAAGGGACAGCGACCTGCCGGGAACTCCGATCTGCCCGATGACCCAACGGTCGCTGAAGTGAAGGTCGCAACGTCAAAACTTGTCGAGCAGGATCTTGGTCTGTTGCGCGGAATGCTGGTCGAATTGGAAAACCCGTCGATGAGCGGCGGCATCATTCTGCTGATCCTGCGCTATGCCAGTGAGCTTTTGCGCAGGGCGATCATCTTTGATGTCCGTGGTCGCCAGTTGGTCGGACTCGGCCAGTTCGGTCTTGATAGCCCTAGTGGGTCTACCGATGAGATTGTCCGCAAAATGTGTCTGAAGGCAGAGCCGGAATCTCTGTTCGGCCAGGTGTTACAACAACAGGCGGCAATTTGCGGGGTGTTGGGTGATCTGCCTGATGAACGCTTTGTCCGTGACATTTTGGGCGGCCAGGCGGATGAGGTATTTATCGGACCGCTGGTCAGCGATGGCAAGGTTGTCGCAATCCTCTACGGAGATAATTATCCACACAGGGGCCCGATTAGTTCCGCAAAAGCTTTTGCGGTTTTTCTGGCTCAGGCGGGGGTGGAAATGGAGCAGATGCTGCAGGATGGGGCTGCTTCAGAGTAAGAATCTGTAATGCCGAGGGGGCAGTTTTAGAGGAGGAGTTTTGAAGAAAATTCTGGTTGCGGAAGATTCGTCGACGATGCGCTCTTTGATTGTTGCGACACTGGAAGCGATGGATGATTTTGACCTGTTTGAAGCGGCAAATGGCTTTGAGGCGTTGCGGATACTGCCCAGGGAAAAAGTCGATCTGCTGATTACCGATATTAATATGCCAGATATTAATGGTTTGGAACTGTTAAGTTTTGTCAGGACGAACCCACTTTATGAAGAGACACCGGTAATTATTGTCAGCACCGAGGGGAGTGTCCGGGATCGTGAAAAGGGCCTGAAGCTCGGTGCTAATGCTTATCTGGTCAAACCTTTCAAGCCTGAAGAGCTGCAGCAGATGGTTGCCGGGCTGTTGAACTAAAGGATCGTATAGATGTCCCAGCAGGCACTTGAAGAGTTTCTGGCGGAATCTGAAGAGCTGTTGGAAAAATTGAACCAGGACCTTGCTGTTCTTGGCGAAGGTGTTGATAGCGGTCTGGAGAATCCTGACCTGGTGAACGGGATCTTTCGCGATGCCCATTCATTCAAAGGTTTGGCGGGCATGTTCGGGTTTAACGATATTGCCGACCTGGCACATCATTTGGAAAATCTTCTCGACAATCTGCGCCTTGGAAAGATCGACTTGACGAATTCGTTGGTCGATTGCCTTTTTGACTCCCTGGAAGGTTTGGCCGGCCTGGTTCGCGGCAAAGCTGAAAATCCTGATTTTACCCAGGATATCTCATCCTATCTGGCACGGATTGAGCATCTGCTCAACGGTCCGCCTGTCGAACAGGAGGATCCCCTTTCGGAGTTGAATATCGCCTCTTCGCTGCTCGATGTCCTGACTGAATATGAGGAGCATCGTCTCCAGACAAATCTGAAGCAGGGTCATAATATTCTGTTGTTGAAAGTTGCCTTTTCGCTGATGACTTTTGATACTGAACTCGCGGCATTAACCGAGGCGGTAAAGCAAAACGGTGAAGTGATCAGTACGCTTCCGGGTAGCGACAACGATAACCCGGAAATGCTCGCCTTCCAGATTCTCTGTGGCACCGAAGACAGTCCGGAGACCCTTGGTGAACGGTTGACGATTGCCGAGATGTGCATCGATATTGTCGCCAGTGCTCAAGGAGCTGTTCCGCTAGCAATGCCCGCTGCTGCAAGCGTCGAAGCGGATGCTCAACCGGTGCCGGCAACTGCGCCGACGCCTGGGCCGGAGACATCCGCAGCAATTGCGATTGCTGCAACCAAAGAGACCCCAGCGCAGGACGGGGTGACCGCCCGCTCGCTTACCAGTACGGTCCGTGTAGATATCGGCAAACTTGATTATCTGATGACGATTGTCGGTGAGCTGGCGTTGGCGAAAGGCGCGATTGCGCAACTTTGTACCGATATGCAGGCGCAAGGTGTCGCCCGGGCGCGTGACCTGGAAAAGGCGATCCATGCTCTCGACCGGCGTCTCAATGAGCTGCAGAACGGGGTCATGGATGTGCGGATGGTGCCGGTGCGGCAACTGTTCGATAAAATGAACCGGATTGTTCGGCGCATGGCCCAGGAGCTAGGCAAGAAAATCAAGCTGGATATCCGTGGCGGCGACACCGAACTGGACAAGTTGATCGTCGAGGATCTGACCGATCCCTTGATGCATATCATCCGCAATGCCCTGGATCACGGGATTGAGACGCCCGACCGGCGGGCAGCACTCAGCAAGCCGGAAGTCGGGACCATCACCCTCTGTGCTTCACAGCGGGGCAATCATGTCGTTATCGAGGTTGGCGATGACGGCAAGGGGATTGATCCTGAAATCCTGCGGTTAAAGGGGGTTGAAGCCGGACTGATTGCTGAAGAAGCAAATCCCGGCCGTCAGGAACTGTTCAGCTTGCTGTTCCATCCGGGATTCTCAACCAAAGAAGAGGTCAGCGAGTTTTCCGGTCGTGGTGTCGGCATGGATGTGGTTAAAAACAATATCTCGGCGCTGTCAGGTCTGATTGAGCTTGAAAGTGAGGTCGGCAAGGGCACCCTGATGAGCCTGACGCTGCCGATTACTCTGGCCATCATCAAGGCACTTGTGGTGCGGATTAAAGGGACAGACTATGCGCTGCCCCTCAACTCGGTGCTGGAGACATTGATGCTGGAGCCCGGTATGGTTCAGACCATCGAGGGTCGTGAAGTGATGGAACTGCGCAAACAGACCCTTTCACTGCTGCATATCGATAAATTGTTCCAGCTTCAAGGCGACGAATCCCAAAGTGGTCAGTTTGTCGTTGTTGCCGGTTTTGCCGACAAACGGATGGGGATCGTGGTTGATGAACTTCGCGGTCAGCAGGATGTGGTGATCAAGTCGCTTGGCAAGTCCCTCTCTTTTGTCAAGGGGATCGCCGGTGCGGCCGATCTCGGCAATCAGAAAACCATTCTGGTGCTGGATGTCGGTGGACTGATCAGTGAAACCCTGCAGCTTGAAGGAGCGGTCGGTGTATAAAGCTTTTTTCGGTTTGCAGGCTCGCCCTTTTGCCAAGACTCCCGATCCACAGTTTCTTTTTCTCTCACGCGGACATCGGGAAGCACTTGCCCGTCTGCTGCACGCGGTAGAAGAGCGGGATGTGATCCTACTGACCGGGGGAATCGGTTGCGGCAAAACCACCCTGTCCCGGGCTTTGATCGATGAACTGGATCAGGATTATCGGGTTATTCTGCTGACCAATCCACGCCTTTCGCCGCTTGAATTTCTCCACGCGCTGGCCTTGCGCCTGGATATCAAACGGCCCTCAGCCAACAAGTCCGACCTGTTGGAACAGTTGGGGACGCAGCTCTATCTGCTTTATCAGCAACAGGTTCATCCGGTCTTGATTGTCGACGAGGCGCAATTGATCCCGCACAAGGATGTATTTGATGAGATTCGTCTGCTGACCAACTATCAACTGGACGATATTAATCTGCTCAGTGTGGTGCTGATGGGACAGCCGGAACTGCTCAAACGTCTGGCACATCCTGTTTATGAGCCGTTGCGGCAGCGGATCGGTATCCAGTTTAATTTACAGCCTTTGCACAAGGACGAGGTTGCTGCTTATCTTGAGTATCGGCTGCAAACCGCCGGCGGACGAGCCGATCTGTTTACGGCATCGGCCGTTGCCGCGCTGGGGACGTTTTCCGGTGGAATTCCGCGCAGGATCAATCAGCTGGCTTCCTTGGCATTGCTGGAAGGTTTTGGCCGTGAGCTGCGCCAGATCGATGAATCGGTGATCCGGCATGTTGCTGAAGAGCTGGATGGCTTGTGAATTGTTTTCGTCGTTTGACCGGCACGATGAAGAAGTTTTTTTGATATACTCTAATCTGTTTGGCGGACAGGAAAAATATGGATCTGGTTGAGATACGTAAAAAAGCCCGACAGAATTCAGCAGAGCTGCAGCAGCAAGCAGCAGCCGAGTCGCAGGCTGCTGGGACACTGCACACTTATGAAGAGCCACTCGTTTTGCAGGAAATAGCCCTTCCGACTGCTGATCAGACTGCCCGGCCGATTTTACAACAGTATTTTCCTGACCTGGATCTTGCAACCGAAGAGGATTATATCCAGGGGCTCTCCGCTCAGGACCGAAGTGTTGATAGCGAGACGGTCCAGTGGCTCACCTTTATGCTCGGATCGGAGGAGTATGCGCTTTCTTTGGATGTTGTTCTGGAACTGATCAAGCCGCGGGAATATACCGACCTGCCGAAGGTACCGGAATATATTAAGGGAATTCTATCGTTGCGTGGCGAGGTCGTTCCGGTTGTTGATATGCGCTTACGTTTGAAGCTGGGGCATAGCGACGCTGACAGTTATCAACGGATTATTGTTTGTGAAGGCAAAGAGCAGTCGATCGGTATCCTGGTTGATCGGATCACTCAGGTGGTCAGGGTGGAGAACGACGCCATAGAACCAGCGCCGTTGGTGCTTAGCGAAGTAGAAAAAGAGTTTGTCGCCGGAGTCGGCCGTTTTCAGGGGAGGATGTTGATTCTGCTGAATCCCGACGAGATCCTGACGCTATAGGCAGGTTGACAGCAACGTATTTTGTATCGAAACAGGGGACTGACATGCAGAAAAAAATCCTGATTGTTGAAGATGAAGAGAGTCTGTTGAAGTTGGAAAGTATCCTCTTGACGACCAAGGGCTATCTTGTCCAGGGGGTGGTGTCCGGCCTGGCCGCCCTGGAGGCGATCGAAGAAGAACGGCCCGATCTGGTGTTGCTCGATGTCATGTTGCCCAAAATGGATGGTTTTGAGGTCTGTTCCCGGATTAAGCAGAATCAAGCCACTCGACATATCCCGGTTATCTTGTTGACGGCCAAGAAAACCCCCGAAGATGTGGCTCGCGGCCAGGAAGTTGGTGCTGACCAGTACATCACCAAACCTTTCAAATCGGCCATGGTTATGGACGTGATCGAATCTCTTATCAATAAGTAACTGGCCCTTGATGACTGAGAATCTATCCCCAGAGGCGGTGTCCAGAACACCCCGATCGATCAAGGTTGCCTGCCTGCGGGTCGGCAACGAGTTTTATGCTCTCGATATTATGTGTATCAAAGAGATCATTCGACCCTTGCCGATCGTTGCCGTCCCCAAAGCGCCGCTTTATGTCGATGGTGTTGTCAATTTGCGTAAGGCGATTATCCCCGTGGTTGATTTGCGCCGGCGTTTCGGTTTTACCGAGGAATCAGAGAACGCCCGGAAGCGTCGTATCATCATTTGTGCTCTCGACGGGCGGATTGTCGGCCTGTTGGCGGATGAAGTCACTGAGGTATGCAGTTGCAGCGAAACCGATATCCGGCCGACCCCCTATTATCTCTCCGGAGCAGAAGCAGAACTCTTTCCCGCGGTTTGTCGAAACGGAGATGATTTGCTGATGCTGCTCGATCTGCGCAAACTGCTGGCCAGTGATCGGCAGATTGATATGGCTCAGGCTCGGCAGCAGTCCGCTGCCGGTGAGGGCGATTGAACATTGCCGGAGGTCAAGTGTCCGTCGTGCCGGACCTGTCTGTGTCACCAGCGAAATTGACTAACGTAGTTTGAAGCTCAAACACAAACGGCTTATCAAGTGAGGTAGGGTGTGGAGTTGAAACAACTTGAAGCAATGCTCACGGACGAGCAGATAGAAGTACGCCTGGATGCGGTACGCAGTTTTTCTCAGCTGGACATTTTTCATGAAAAACTTTTTGTGCGGATGCTCGGCGATTCTGACTGGCGGGTTCGTAAAGAGGCTATCGGTCTGTTTTTACGGTTGCCCGATGCTGGATCACGGATTGCCTATGTTATTGAGCAGTTACGCCATCCGGAAAATGCCGGTTTGCGCAACGCGGCAATCGAAATTCTCATCAGTCTGGGTGGTCAGGGAACCCCCGAGTTGCTCCGCCAGTTAGTTCCCTCGGATACTGAGGTGCGGAAATTTATCATCGATATTCTGGGCGAAATCGGTCATCCCGGCTGTGTCGGCGAGTTGTTGCCGTTTTTGCAGGATGACGATGAGAATGTCCGCTATGCCGTGGTTGAAACCTTGGGGAAGTTGCGCGCTGACGAATCTGTGGATGAGTTGCTGAAGCTGCTTGAAAACGCTGACGCCGGTTTACGTTTCACCATCTTTGACGCGTTGGCATCGATCGGCCCTGCTGTCCCGGTTGAACGGCTTTTGCCCTATAGCAACGATCTTTTGCTGCGTAAAGCGGTTTTTACCTGCCTCGGGAAGATCGGTAATCTGCAGGCGCTTTCACTGTTGATTGATGGACTCGCCGATCCGATCCGCAAGACGCGGGAAACGGCGCTGCTCTCTATCGGCAAGCTGCTCAAGGCGGCTGGCGGAGTGATTATCGGTGAAGAGTTCAACCCGCCATCGACTGAACAGCTTGCGCAGGTTGTTGACTATCTGGACCACGCAAACCCTGAATTCAAGCGGGCTGCCTGCTACTTGCTCAGTCTGCACTTCAATAAAGAGATGTTTTTGCGGGTACTCCCTTTGCTCACAGATGAAGAGTTGCGCCCTGATGTTGTTGCTGTCTGCAAGCACTCACCGAAAGAGTTATTAATCGAGTTACTTGAAGAGGTATCCCTGGACGATGCAGCGGCGATTTACTTGATTTTTATTGCCGGGGAGCTCCGCTGCGCGGACGTTATCCCGTTGGCGATGCAGGCCGGCACCGCAGCTGAGCCTCAATTGCGTTACGCTGCGGTGCTGACTCTCGGCAAGGTAGCAGCCTTTGATGCGATCGGGTTGCTGGGAAAGGCTCTGACCGACGAAATTCCCGATATCCGTGAAGCGGCCTCGCAAGCGTTACGACAACTGGGTGAAATTGATGCTCTGGCGGTGATCAAGGCCGTAGCAGCCTGTTTTGAATCTGAGCAGGCTGGCCTGCGTTTGCTCGCAGTGCGTACCTTGGGAGGCTTGGACGCGAATGAGGTTGAGGATTATCTGCTGCAGGCGATCAAGGATGTTGCACCGGAAGTTCGCTGCGAAGCATTACGCAGCCTGAAAGGGAGCAGCTCGCAACGGTTGTTGACCGGGCTGTCGATCGCCTTGACCGATGAAAATCCGGATGTCCGTCGACTGGCAGCCGCGGCGCTGGAGGTTTTTCCCGCCAGCAAAAGTTTGGCAGTACTGGCGCATGTGCTGGACGATCAAGACCCCTGGGTCAGGACCACGGCCATAAGATCCCTGCAGAGTAGCGCCGCAACGGAGGTTATGCCTTTGCTGGAAAAAGGTCTCAGTGACCCCGTGGGGGTGGTTGTTATCGCTGCACTGGAGACCATTGCCCAGGTTTTGCCTGGCCGGGCGCAGCAGTATTTGCTGCACGGGCTTGAAGGCGGCGATGCCGATGTTGTCAAGGTTGCTGCTTCCCTCCTGTTGCGGAGCGGGAATAAGGATCTGCTCTTTTCCCATGCCAAACCAGAGGTGCGTATAGCGGCGGTAACAGAACTCCAGTTGCAGAATAGGCGCGAATGGCAACCGTTGTTCGAGCAGCAATTGCAGGTCGAAACAGATCCGAATGTGCGCCAGACCATAGAAGACGCCTTGCGTCGCGGAAGGGTCGGGGCCTGATTCGAATGTTTGTTTTTAAGCCTGATATTAAGATGAATGACGATGAGTTTCGCCGGTTGCGTGATTTTATCTACGATTATTGTGGCCTCCATTTTGACATCGAATCGAAATATGTGCTTGAAAAACGCCTTAACAAACGCTTGACCCACTTTCACCTGGGCAGCTTCAAAGATTATTATTACCACCTGCGCTACAGTCGTGACCGCGATGATGAGCTGTCGGTCCTGATCGACCTGCTGACCACCAATGAGACCTATTTTTTTCGGGAAGATTTTCAGCTGAAGACCTTTGCCGATGAAATTATCCCTGAGCTTATGCAGAAAAAAAAGGGCAGCGGCGATCGCAGTATCCGGATCTGGAGTGCCGGCTGCTCGACCGGGGAAGAGCCGTACACTCTGGCGATGTTGTTGCTGCAGAATCCTGAACTGCGTCGCTGGGATGTTGAAATAGTCGGCACCGATATCAGCAAAGAGGTGTTGGTCACTGCTCGTGAAGGGGTTTATGGTAAAAGTTCCTTTCGCAGTACTGACGACTATTTTATACAGCGTTATTTCACCGAGCATGATGGCAGGCTGCGCATCTCTGACAATGTTAAGCGTCTTGTGACCATCAGCCATCTGAACCTGCTGGATGCCAGTCGGGTCTCCCTGCTGGGCCGGATGGATGCAATTTTCTGTCGCAATGTCATCATTTATTTTGACCAGGAAGCCAAACGCAAAGTCATCTCGACCCTGCACCGCCAACTGTTAAAGGGCGGGTTCTTATTGCTGGGTCATTCGGAATCGCTGATGAATATCAGCACTGAATTTGATCTTCGCCACTTTACTCACGACATGGTTTATCAGCGCCCCAGTGGTTCGCTGGAGGTGAGATAATGGAGAAGATTATTCGTGTGCTGGTGGTTGATGATTCGGCTTTCAGTCGCGTGTCCATCGGTAAAATGCTGAAAAGTAAAACGAATATTCTGGTAGTCGGTTATGCTGTCAATGGTGAAGAAGGGTTGCGTAAATGTATTGATCTGAAGCCGGACGTTATCACCCTCGATCTGGAAATGCCGCGGATGGGTGGTTTCGGTTTACTGCGCATGATTATGCAGAGCAACCCGGTTGCGGTTATTGTCGTTTCTGCACAGAGTGAACGGCAGGACGTTTTTAAGGCGCTTGAGTTAGGTGCGGTAGACTTTATTGCCAAGCCGGCGAGATCCAAGAGCTCAGACCTGTATGCCATTCAGCAGGATCTGATTCTCAAGGTTTCGCAAGCGGCTGAACTGACGAAAACAAAACTTCGGCGCAGGGTCACGGTAGAGGAGACTGCTGTGCCGCTAGTGAGCCTTGCCAGAAGCAAACCGGTCAGTCATAAATCTTCTGTTGTTTTGATCGGCTCATCCACCGGCGGCCCACCTGCGCTACACCAGTTTTTTTCTTCGATGAAAGAGAAATTGCCGGTTCCGGTTGCGGTTGCCCAGCATATGCCACCCGGATTTACCAAGTCTTTCGCGATGCGTCTGAATGATCATTCGGTCATGGATATCAAGGAAGCAGAGGATGGCGATCAGATGTTCCCGGGGCGGGTGCTGATTTGCCCGGGCAGCAAGAATATCGAGTTGCAGCACTTCGGCGGTCTGGTTCAGGTGCGGATTGTCGATCCGCCTCCGCCGCAGATCTACACCCCTTCGGTCGATGTCCTTTTTCGCACCGGAGCTTACATCTACGGATCGAAGGTACTTGGGGTGGTATTGACCGGGATGGGCAATGACGGTACCTCGGGGGTCCGTGAAATCTATCATCACGGCGGCCGCATCCTGGCTGAATCTGAGGAATCCTGTGTGGTCTACGGAATGCCCAAAGAGGCAATGAACACTGGTTTTGTTGAGAAGGCAGTTGCTATCGACGGCATGCTGCAAGAAGTGGAAGTTCGTTGCCGCACATCCTGCTAGGCTTCGGTGTGGGCTGGGCTGGAAATTGCTGCAGCAACCTGTTAAGATGCCCTGATTTTAATTGGCTAGTCGATTCGTTGGCTTGAGGGAGGCCGGGGTGATGCAAAAAGCGAAAATATTGGTGGTTGATGATTCGCCGACCATGAGACAGTTGATCGTCTTTGCCTTGAATCGAATCCCCGGTCTGCAGATCGTAGAGGCAGGAGACGGTGTTGCTGCCTTGAAAAAGCTCTCCGCTGAATCTTTCGATCTGCTTCTGACCGATATCAATATGCCGATAATGGACGGTTTGAAACTGGTCAGTTTGATTCGTAACGACTCGCAATATAAATCGATGCCGGTTGTCGTCGTCACAACGGAAGGAGCCCAGCTTGATCGGGAGCGGGCCATCGCTATCGGTGCAAACGAATATATCACCAAGCCGATTCAGACTGCGCGGATTATCGAAGTGGTGCGCCAGCTGTTGTCGTTGCAGTAATAACCTTTACTTGTCCGGCTCTGTACTTGACAGCTTAGTGCGAACATGTCATAAGACGCCATTCCGATAAAGTACAGAGAAGATAGATACATTCAGGAGGAACACTTGTCTAAAGAAGAAGCAATTGAAGTTGAAGGTGTCGTAGCAGAACCGCTGCCGAATGCTATGTTCCGTGTCAAACTTGACAACGGACACGTGGTGCTGGCTCATATTTCCGGAAAGATGCGTAAGTACTATATTCGGATTTTGCCGGGGGATCGAGTTACCGTAGAGCTTTCCCCCTACGATTTGACCCGCGGTCGCATTACCTATCGCGCCAAATAATCTTCACTTTTCGTTTTAAATAAGGTCCCGCTTACTCCGGGATTGTGAGCTGTCCTGGCAGCTTGCTGATATTTACTCATGATGCCGGCTTGTGCCGGTTTTCGTGTATATACTATCCACGTCGATCAGTCGTAATGTGATGGTGAACCGCCCTCGCGGAGGAACTATGGAAAAGCAGTACGTCCCCAAAGATATTGAACAGAAATGGCAACAGAAGTGGTTGCAGTCAGGGACCTTCAAGGCAACTGAAATTTTTGATAAGCCTAAATACTATCTGCTGGAAATGTTTCCCTACCCCTCGGGACGCATCCACATGGGGCATGTGCGAAATTACGCGATCGGTGACGTGGTTGCTCGCTTTAAACGGATGCAGGGATTTAATGTCCTGCACCCGATGGGTTGGGATGCCTTCGGTATGCCGGCAGAAAATGCCGCGATTGAGCATGGTACCCATCCGGCAAAATGGACTTACGAGAACATCGACAGCATGCGTCAGCAGTTGCAGCGGATCGGTCTTTCCTACGACTGGGAGCGGGAGTTTGCGACCTGCGATGAAAGCTATTCGCGCTGGGAGCAGTCGATCTTCCTGAAAATGTTCGCGCGGGGCCTGGCGTACAAGAAGGGTTCCTCGGTCAACTGGTGTCCCGACTGTCAAACTGTTCTGGCCAACGAGCAGGTTGAGGACGGCTGTTGCTGGCGTTGTCACAATCTGGTCGATCAGAAGGAGCTGGAACAGTGGTTTTTTAAGATTACCGATTATGCCGATGAGCTGCTTGACTGGACAGAAAAGCTGACCGGTTGGCCGGAGCGGGTTCTGGCGATGCAGCGGAACTGGATCGGCAAGAGTTATGGCTGCGAAATCGAATTCCCGATCGTCGATACGATTGAGAAAATAAAGGTCTTCACCACCCGCCCGGATACCCTGTTCGGAGCCACTTTTATGAGTCTGGCTCCGGAACATCCGCTGGTGAAACAGCTGGTGACTGCCGAACAGCAAGAAGCGGTCAGTCAGTTCGTTACCCAGGTTGAGCGGCAGGACAAGGTTGAACGGGCCAGCGGTGAGAATGAAAAGCTCGGGGTGTTCACCGGTTCCTGCTCAGTCAACCCGCTGACCGGTGAAAAGATCCCGATTTTTCTGGCGAATTTTGTTTTGATGGACTACGGCACCGGCGCTGTCATGGCCGTCCCGGCGCACGACCAGCGCGATTTCGAGTTCGCCCGCAAATATGCCTTACCGATCCGGGTGGTGATTCAGCCGGAAGGGGACGAACTGGTCGTCGAGCAGATGACTGAAGCCTATGTCGGCCCCGGCAAGCTGGTCAGCTCCGGTCAGTTTAACGGTGTCGAGCATGAATCGGCCAAGGAGAAGATTGCCGCCTATCTCGATGACCGCAATGAAGGGCGCAAGACGGTCAATTATCGTCTGCGCGACTGGGGGGTGTCCCGTCAGCGCTACTGGGGGACCCCGATTCCAATTATTTACTGCGACGCCTGCGGTGCCGTGCCGGTTCCGGAGCAGGATCTGCCGGTGGTGCTGCCGAAGGATGTTGAACTGACCGGGGAGGGTGGTTCGCCGCTGGCCCGCCATCAGGAATTTCTCAAGGTAGACTGTCCGAGCTGCGGCAAACCGGCCCGACGTGAGAGCGATACCTTCGATACCTTTGTTGAAAGCTCCTGGTATTTTGCCCGCTATGCCTGCCCGAAATTTTCTGAAGCGCCCCTCGATAAGGCCGCGGCCAACTATTGGCTGCCGGTCGATCAGTATATCGGCGGTATCGAACACGCAGTTATGCATCTGCTTTACGCACGCTTCTTCACCAAGGTTCTGCGTGATCTGGGGATGCTCGATGTCGATGAGCCGTTCGCCAAGCTGTTGACCCAGGGGATGGTCTGTATGGAGTCTCAGCGCTGCGCAGAACATGGCTGGCTGTATCCTGAGCAGGTCGTTGACGGTAACTGCAGCCTCTGCGGAAAACCGGCAGAGCAGGGTCGCAATGAGAAGATGAGCAAGTCGAAGAAGAATGTTGTCGACCCGAACCAACTGATCGAACGGTTCGGAGCGGATACCGCCCGGCTTTTCTCGTTGTTTGCCGCGCCGCCGGAGAAGGATCTGGAGTGGAACGAGCAGGGGGTCGAGGGTTGTTCCCGTTTTCTCGGCCGGGTCTGGCGTGCCGTAACTGAAAATCTGGAAGTGATCGCCACTGCTGAAATCCCCGCTGTTGCCGAAGGGACGGCTGCCGATCTGCGGCGCAAAACCCATCAAACCATCAAGAAGGTCACTGAGGATATCGACGGTCGTTTCCATTTCAATACGGCGATCGCTGCGGTCATGGAGCTGGTCAATTCGATCTACGCATTCAAGGCGGGTCAGCAGCAGCCGGGCGTACTTCGCGAGGCACTGGAAGCGGTTGTACGGTTACTGAACCCCTTTGTCCCACACGCCAGCGCAGAACTCTGGGAGCTGCTCGGTCACGCAGAAAGTGTCGAAGCGGCCGGTTGGCCGAAATGGGATGCTGCCGCACTGGTCGCCGATGAGATCACCCTGGTAGTGCAGGTTAACGGCAAGGTCCGGGGTAAGATTGCCGTCGCTGTAGAGACACATCGGGATGCTGTTGAGGCTGCGGCGCTTGCCGATCAAAACGTGCAGCGTTTTATGGAAGGTAAGCAGCTGCGGAAAATCATTGTTGTTCCCGGCCGCCTGGTTAATATTGTGGTGTCCTGATGAGGATGCTGCTGGTTTTTGCATTGCTGTTGATGCTGGTCGGCTGTGGCTATCACTTTCCCGGTCAGGGTGGCGCGCTTCCCGGTAATGTACGGCTGTTGCATATCCCGCTGTTTGCCAACCGAACCGCCAAGCCGCAATTGGAAAACCGACTCAGCAATCGGGTCAGTGAAGTCTTTGCCCGCAACGGAAATATAACCCTGGTGGAGCAGCGATCTCAGGCTGACGCGGTCCTGGAAGCGGCTATCAGTTCCTACGCAGCAGTCCCGTTGTCTTACAATCAGAACGATGTCATCAGTGAATATCGCGCCACGATGACGGTCGAAGCCAAGTTGCGCCAGGTTGAAGATGGGCGGTTGCTCTGGAGCGGGACCTCTTCGTGGTATGAGAACTATGAGGCCGTTGCCGACAAGGGGCGGCAGTATGATCTTGAGAATGATGCGATCACCGAGATTAATCTACGTCTTTCTGAAGAGTTGTTGTATCGGCTGCTGGATGATTTTTGATGGCCATTGGCTTCTTTTTTTGCGAGAGCATTATTTTTAGATTCAGGACAGCAGATGACTGCGGATGAATTACTGCGAAAGCTTCGTGCCAAGCAGATACCGACCCTGCTTTTTCTCTACGGCCAGGAGCCCTACCTGTTGCAGCGGTCCGCCAGAGCGGTCCGTCGTGCGGTGCTGTCTGCAGATAATGATGATTTCAACGATAATCTATTCTATGGCAAAGAAGCCTCCGCGACGCAGATCATCGAAGCGGCGTTAATGCTGCCGGTTTTTGCTCCCAGACGGTTGGTGACGGTCAAGGACGCACATCAGCTTCCTGCTGCCGAGCTGGATGGGTTGCTGGCCTACCTGAACGATCCCGCACCGGAAACCTGTCTGCTGTTTATTGCTGATAAAATCGATAGTCGCCGCAAGTTCTACAAACAATTCAAAAAGGTCGGCTCTCTGGTTGAATTCAAGCCGTTGGCCGAACGTGATCTGCCCCGCCATATCAGGAGTTTTCTTGATGGACGGGACTATCGGATTTCCGCCGATGCTCTCGATCTTTTTTGCGCGATGGTCGGGCCGAGCTTGCACGAGGTTCATGGTGAACTGGAGAAGCTGCTGACCTACCTCGGAGATCGAACCCTGATAGACATTGTCGACGTTGAGGCGGTTGTTTCCAGGGGGCGGGCCGAAAATATCTTTGAACTGGGGAATGCTGTCGGTCGCGGTGATGTAGCCAAAGCCTTGGCCCTGGTTAAACGCCTGGTAGATGCCGGTGAGGCCCCTTTGAAGGTTTTGTTTTTGCTGGTGCGCCACTTCAGGCAGCTCTGGAAAGTTCGGGAACTGCAGGTCAACCGGGTCAACTCTCGGGAAATTGCCGGAACCGCAGGAGTGCCGTTTTTTATTGTTGAGGCGATGATTGCACAAGGCAAGCGTTTTTCCCGCGACGATTTCAGGCAGGCGTATGAGGCTTTTCTGGAGACCGATCTGGCGATGAAGTCGAGCGGTGCGGATGCCGAAGCCCTGTTGGAAAGTCTTTTGCTGAGACTGATCAACCGACAGAGCAAAGGACAAAAAAGGGGGGCTTAAAAAGCCCCCCTTTTGCTGCTTACGGGTCGCCCCATTAACCGATGCTGTTTACCAGCTTGGTCAGGCGGGAAATCTTGCGGCTGGCGGTCGCGTTGTGGATGACGCCTTTGGTGGCTGTTTTATCAATGTACGGGATTGCTTTGTTCAAAGCTTCCTGTGCTGCATCCTTTTCGCCTGCTGCTGCTGCCTCACGTACCGTCTTGACCAGATTGCGCATGCTGGTACGAATATGGGTGTTGCGTGCATTGCGAACTGCATTCTGCTTATTCCGTTTCAGTGCCGATTTATGATTTGCCACGTTTTTTCTCCTTGAGTGTTTTTGAATCTGCTTGCAAAGTGGTCGGATAATAATCATCCAGACCCCGTCTGTCAAGTTAGAACTTACAAATAATGAATGGAAATATTACGTGCCTTCAATAGGTTATCCATTTTAATCCGGGGATTAAAATTTTATTACTATGGCAGCAACGAAAAAGATAGCATCAGCGACCCTGGTGATGGCCTCAGCAACAGCTCTCAGCCGCGTCGCCGGCCTGATTCGCGACATCCTGGTGGCGCGGCTTTTTGGTGCGGGTTTTGCGACCGATGCTTTTTTTATGGCTTTTACCATTCCCAATCTGCTGCGTCGATTTTTTAGTGAGGGGTCGTTGACGGCGGCATTTGTGCCGATTTATTCCGAGGTCTATCATCAGCGTGGAGAAGAACAGGCACAAAAGCTGGCAAATCGTTGCGTTACCCTGTTGTTGCTGGTAATGCTGGGGGTTGTGACGCTGGGGGTTATTTGTTCGCCGTGGGTTGTACAGGGGATCGGCTACGGGTTTGGTCAGATCGAAGGGAAGCTGCCTCTGACTGATCAGTTGAATCGTTTGATGTTTCCCTATATTGCCCTGGTTTCCGTTTTGGCCCTGCTGACAGGTATCTTGAATGTTCGTGGACACTTTTTTCTGCCATCCTTGTCGCCGTTGTTTCTCAACCTGGCGATGATTCTCAGTGCCCTGACGCTGGGGCAATTATTTGCACAGCCGATCTTTGCACTGGCGCTGGGAGTATTGCTGGGCGGCGTTGTGCAACTGTTGATGCAGTTTCCGGCATTATTACGCTATCGTATCCGGCTGAGGCTCGATTTTAATTTTCGTGGTGACGCTCAACTGAAGCGGATCGTTGCCTTGATGTTGCCGGGAATTGCCGGTGTTGCCATCTATCAGATCAATATCGTTGTCAGCAGGCTGCTGGCTTCTTTTCTGCCTGAGGGCAGCGTCTCTTACCTCTATTACGGGCAGCGCCTCTTTGAATTTCCGCAGGGAATATTCGTTGTCTCGCTGGCGCAGGCAGCGCTGCCGATGATGAGTCGCCAGATCGCTGAAAACGACCATGAGGGAATGCAGAAATCGCTCCATTTTGCGATGCGGTTGATCACCATCTTCTGTCTGCCGGCGATCGTCGGTTTGATCCTCTGTGCTGAGCCGATCTATTCGCTGTTTTTTCTGGGTGGCGAGTTCGATCGGGTCGCGCTTGAAAACACTGCATTGGCGTTGATCTGCTATGCACCGGGACTGCTGTTTGTCGGTTATAGTCGGATTGCCGCGCAGACCTTTTATGCTCTTAAGGATACCAAGACTCCGGTGCGGGTTTCTTTCTGGACCTTATGGGTCAATCTGGTCGCCGGACTGCTGCTGATGAATTTTTACGGTCATCTGGGACTGGCTATGGCTCTGACACTCTCCTCAGCCTTTAATGCAGTACTGCTGCTGTGGCTGCTGCGCCGTCAGGTTGGAAATTTTCTGCGTGGCTCAGTGTTACTCCCTTTCTTGAAGGCGGCTTTCGCGTCTGTATTGATGGCTGTAGTCGTCTATCAGATCCTGGGACAGGTCGACTGGATACAGGAGGGTGACCAGCTGAACAGGGGGCTCTGGCTGGCTGCTGCGGTTGTCTCCGGCGGGCTGGTCTATCTGGGGTGCTGCCTGCTGCTGCGGGTGGACGAGGTTCGCCAAGGATGGGCTATAGTGTCTCGGCGTAAAGCTCAAAAACGTTGAATGCGAATATCGCCGCGGGCTATTTTCCTCTCCAGCCAGACTTTCAACCAGCCTTTCAGGCTGTTCCGCGTCAGCGGGGTGAGCAGGATGAAGCCGAACAGGTCGGTGCAGAAGCCCGGGGTCAAAAGTAGCAGGCCGCCGGCTAGAATCATTGCGCCATCAATCATCTCATTCGCTGGCACCCGGCCGGCATTCAGGTCGTTTTGAATCCGATTGATCAGTTGAAACCCCTGCGTTCTTGCCAGAAAGGCTCCGGCGATTCCGGTTAAAAAGATCAAGCCGATCGTTGGTACGATGCCGATTTGCTGCCCCGCTTCGATCAACACGTATAATTCTACAATCGGGACCAAAGTGAAGATAATAAGAAGCCTTATAAACATTTGTTCTGCCTTTTTATAAGAAAATATAAATTAGCCTGGTGCGTTATCTGGTAATTGACAGCTGATTGCATGGATGCCATGTAACTATTCGAAAATACGGATATTTTATTTGTGCCTAAAAAACAGGCAGGTAGCAGTGGGGGGCGCTCCTTCCTGTCTTTTGCTTTCCTTCAACAGCTTTTTCAACAGTTTATCAACAGAAAATGTGGACGAACATCAAAAGTGTTTATTTTCCGCTGGCTTCAGAAATTATGACCTTAAAGAGGCTCTTTTGAATTGTCAATTTCCTCGATCATTTTGTTGGTATTGTTGCGCAGGGAGTCTTCAGCGTCAATTCCCATCGACTGGGCTAAGCAGGTTACAGACAATAGAATCCGGCCGAATGTTTTAGTGAGTTCCGGCGCGTTTGGTTTTTTGGATTTGCGCAATTCTTTCAGGCCAGTTAGTTCGTCTATCACTTTATCAATATCCATATAACTCTCTATAGATAGGCTCTTACCCAGTGCTTTTTGGGCTCGTTTGAGTGCTGGCAGTGTGTTCGGAATGCTCTCAGCAACTTTATTGGACTGGCCTCGCGCGCTACGTTCCTGACGTTTGATTTCTTCCCAGCGTTGCTGGTGCCCCTCGTAACTTGCAGTAGAGAAGATGTGCGGATGGCGTCTTATCAGTTTGCTGCTTATCGACTCGGCAACATCCTTGATCGTGAACTGCCCCGATTCCGAAAATATCTGTGCTTGAAAGACGACCTGTAACAGCAGGTCTCCCAGTTCATCACAGATTTCTTGTGAATCTCCTTGATCGATCGCTTCAAGCAATTCGTAGGTTTCTTCCAGAATGTAGGGTTTAAGGCTTTGTGCGGTCTGCTCTTTGTCCCAGCGACAACCGTTCTCTGCTCTCAAGGTTGCCATGATCTTGAGCAGGTTGTCGAGCGCCCGCAGGGTTTCGGTTTCTGTCATTACCTCTATTTGCCTTTTTCGGTTTGGAAAAGCCACCTCTTTTTTGTCATATTTCTTTCCGTCAGTATCCTTAGCACTTATTCTTAACAAAAAAAACCTTGCAAATTGCGGGTCGATAAGCTAAAAAACCTCGCCGTTCTGAACCTACCGTTCGGGACCTTTTCCCTTGACATGATTCAGGCTCTTTTTATACTGTCAACTTTTGCTCTGGAGAGGGCGATGCGCCTTGATTTAAAAGACATCGGCGATAGCGGTTTATCCTGGGAATTTTCCGGGGAGTTTGACGACTTTCCGCTGTTGCTGGATCTACAGGGACAGGAAGAACAGCTCTTTACCGATCGTCTGGTTTTTAAGCTGCACCTGCAGAAGTCAGGACAAATTGTCGAAGTTGACGGATCCTTTGCCACGTGGGTTGCCTTGACCTGTGGTCATTGTCTGCAACCTTTTGAACAGCGGGTTGCCGGTGATTTCACTCTGACATTTACCCCGCTGATTAAAGATTCTGCTACGGATGAAGTGGAAGAGCTGGAACTGGATGCGGATGAATTGGGCATTGTCTATTACAAAGATGAAATCCTTGACCTCCTGCAACCGTTGCAGGAACAGGTTGTGATGGCATTGCCGATTGCTCCTCTTTGCAGTGAGGGTTGTCAGGGCCTCTGCCTGGAGTGTGGATGCGATCTCAATGAAGAGCCCTGTACCTGTGAGAAGAAACTTTTTGACAATAAATTTACAGCTCTAGCCGGGCTGAAGCTCGACAGGTCAGATTGACCAGGACCAACGCCAGGTGTAAGCCTGCTTAATACAACAAAGTCGGACAGGACTGTCCGGTATAAGGAGAAAGTCGATGGCAGTACCAAAGAAGAAAACATCCAAATCGAAAAAAAATATGCGCCGTGCCCATGATGCGATTTCCGCACCGGGTATTTCTACCTGCCCCCAATGTCAGGAACCTAAACAGCCTCACCGTGTTTGTGCCAACTGCGGTACCTATAAGGGCAAAGAAATTATCAACAGCGACGATATCTAAGCCGGTATTCAGTCGATTATGTCGTTGAATATTGCTGTTGATGCAATGGGTGGTGACAATGCCCCCGTTGCCGAGGTTGCCGGTGCCGTTGCTGCCTGTCGTCAATGGGGGAGTAATGTCATCCTGGTTGGCGATGCAGGTAAAATTCAGGCGGAGCTCGATAATCACCAGACCGATGGTCTCAGCCTTAAAATTCATCATGCCAGTCAAGTGGTCGGCATGGAGGATTCTGCTTCGGATGTGGTTCGCAAAAAGAAGGACTCTTCAATCCGGGTTGCTTATGACTTGGTGAAGCAGGGTGATGCTGCCGCAGTGGTCAGTGCTGGTAACTCCGGCGCGACCATGGCCGCCGGAATGGCCGTGCTCAAACGGGTGAAGGGGATAGAACGCCCGGCAATTGCGTCCCTGATGCCGAATCTAGAAGACCAGACCATGGTCCTCGATATGGGCGCTAACGTCGACTGCAAGCCGAGCCATCTCTATCAGTTCGCGATCATGGGCAGCATTTACGTTGAGCATGTACTCGGCAAACGCAGGCCGCGGGTCGGATTGCTCTCCAATGGCGAAGAAGAAAAAAAAGGCAACGACTTGACGCGTGAAACGCATCAGTTGCTCAAAGGCTCAAACCTGAACTACCTAGGTTATGTAGAGGGTGGCGATGTCTATAATGGTTCGGTCGATGTGGTTGTCTGTGACGGCTTTGTCGGCAATGTGCTGTTGAAAGTCTCCGAAGGATTGGCCGTAGCGATCGGTGCCATGCTGCGCCGTGAAATCCAGAATCGTTTTTTCGCCCGAATCGGTTACCTTTTGAGCCTGAACGCGTTCAAGGCGTTTAAAAAGAAGATAAATCCCGCAGAATATGGCGGCGCTCCGTTGCTAGGTATCGCTGGAACCGGCATTATTTGCCACGGCAGTTCTGACCCCGTGGCAATCAGTATTGCAATCCGCCAGGCTGGCGAATCTGCCCGAATCCGTATTGAGGAAAAGTTGGCTGAATTGCTCTGAGGCTCTCATCTGAGCATTTCAGTTTGTTTGGCAAAGGAGTAAGTTGTTGAAAAGAGCACGCATAATCGGTACCGGTTCCTATCTTCCAGAAACAATTCGGGCGAATTCCGATATTGAGAAGATGGTCGATACCACCAGCGACTGGATTTTTGCTCGGACCGGGATCGAAGAACGTCGCATCGCCGCAGATGACGAGCTGACTTCTGATCTGGCTACCAAGGCGGCTGAACGCGCCCTGGAGGCTGCCGGCGTCACCCCGGAAGAGATCGACCTGATTGTGATGGGCACGATTACCGGTGATTATCCCTGGCCGGCGACTGCCTGTATTGTACAGAATAATTTAGCTGCTAAAAATGCCTATGCATACGACGTCTCAGCTGCTTGCAGCGGCTTTGTCTATGCTTTAAGCTCTGCCTCAGATTTCCTTCAGGCAGGGCGCGGGAAGAAAGCGTTGGTGATCGGGGCGGAAATCTTAAGTCGGATCATCGATTGGACCGATCGGAATACCTGTATTCTTTTTGGCGATGGTGCCGGGGCGGTGGTGCTGGAAGCTCAAGATACCGAGCGTGGTATTATCTCTTCGCATATGCGTTCAGACGGCAGTTACCTCGATCTGCTCTATCAGCCCGGTTTCGGCGCTAAGCATCCAGCTTCTCAGCAGGGTCTTGACGAGAGACTTTCTTTCCTGAAGATGCAGGGGAACGAAGTTTTCAAAGTGGCCGTTCGTTCGTTGACCGAAGTCTCGCAAGAGGCACTTGCTGCCAACGACTGCACAGTTGAGGATGTTAGTCTGTTTATCCCGCATCAGGCCAATCGCCGCATTCTCGAGGCGACCGCCAAACGACTCAAGTTGACTGATGAGCAATGTTTTATCAATGTTCACAGATATGGCAATACTTCCGGTGCGACCATCCCGGTGGCAATCGATGAGGCCTTCCGTGGTGGGCAGCTTAAAGAGGGGGATCTGTTGTTGCTGGCAGCTTTCGGCGGCGGCTTCACCTGGGGCTCGACCCTGATTCGCTGGTAATGTTTTTTTTGAGGATGGTTCGTTTATGATCGCTTTTGTATTCCCCGGTCAGGGTTCGCAGTTCTCCGGAATGGGTAAGGATCTGGCCGACAATTTTACCTGTGCCAAACAGGTTTTCGAAGAAGCTTCCGATGCTCTTGGTTTTGACCTGGCAAAACTCTGCTTTGCCGGTTCCGAGGATGAGCTCAAATTGACCGCGAATACCCAACCGGCAATTTTGACCGCCAGTATTGCCGCCTTGCGGGTCATCGAGCAGGAAACCGATCTGTCACCGAGCTACACCGCAGGCCATTCACTCGGCGAGTTTTCCGCTCTGGTTTGTGCCGGTGCCTTGACCTTTGCTGATGCAGTGCAGATTGTCCGCCGGCGTGGGACCTTCATGCAGGCTGCGGTACCGGTCGGCGTTGGTGCCATGGCTGCGATAATGGGCGTCGAGCGCGAGTCGTTGGAAGCCCTCTGTCGTCAGGCGGCACAGGGCGAAGTGGTTGCTCCGGCAAACTTCAACAGCCCAGGACAGATTGTCATTGCCGGGCACGCGACGGCGGTGAATCGTGCCATGGACCTGGCGAAAGCCGCTGGTGCCAAACGGGCGCTGCCGTTGCCGGTCAGTGCGCCTTTCCATTCGGCATTAATGGACCCTGCGGCAAAAAGACTGGAGGAGGTTTTGACGGAAGTTACCATCAATGCCTTTACTTGTCCCGTCGTCGGTAATGTCGAGGCCAAAGCCTACAATACCGAGGCGCAAGTCAAGCCGCTTCTGGTGAGACAAGTTTGTGCTCCGGTCCGCTGGGATGAATCGGTTGCAGAAATGGCCCGACTCGGTGTCGACAGCTTTGTAGAAATTGGTCCGGGTAAGGTTTTGAGTGGGCTGGTGAAACGGATCGCCAAGGGAACCCGCACCCAGCAGGTCGATTCAGTTGCTACCTTGCAGAAGCTGGTTAATTGATTGCTACTATTTGGGCGGAGTGGTTAAATGATGTTGACTGATAAAGTTGCTGTTGTCACCGGGGCCTCACGCGGGATCGGGCGCGCTGTCGCACTGGCTCTGGCCGCCCAGGGGGCTGATCTGGTCGTTGCTGCGCGTTCTTTGCTGCCGTTGCAGGAGCTGGTTACCGAGATTGAAGCGCTGGGTCGTAAGGCGTTAGCCGTGACGGCCGATGCTGCTGTAACGGAAGATGCGCAAAGGCTGATCGCTTCGGCAGTTGAGAGGTTCGGCAGGGTTGATATCCTCATCAATAACGCCGGAATTACCCGTGACGGACTACTGCTGCGGATGAAGGACGAGGACTGGGATGCGGTACTCGACACAAATCTCAAGGGGGCATTTCTGCTCAGCCGTGCTGCGGCTAAACTGATGAGCAAGCAGAGAAGTGGACGGATCATCAATATTTCATCGGTGGTCGGAATGATGGGCAATCCCGGGCAGGCCAATTACAGTGCCAGTAAAGCCGGCCTGATCGGTCTGACCAAGTCGATTGCCCGTGAACTGGCCCGACGCGGGGTGACGGTGAATGCTATTGCCCCAGGCTTTATCGAGACCGATATGACCAGGGAGCTGTCGGAAAAAGTCCGGCAAGAACTGACTGCACAGATTCCGCTTGGGCGGCTCGGTCAAGCCGAGGATGTCGCTCAGGCAGTAGTTTACTTGGCGTCCGACCATGCCGGTTATATTACCGGTCAGGTCCTTGGCGTCAACGGCGGGATGTATATGTAAACAAGCTTGGCATTTAGCCAAAACGACACAGGAGGAAAGCAAATGGCTTCTATTGAAGAACGTGTAAAGCAGATTGTCGCAGAGCAGTTGGGCGTTGATGAAGGTCAGGTTGTTGCTGGAGCAGCATTCATGGATGATCTGGGTGCCGATTCCCTCGACACCGTCGAACTGGTTATGGCTCTCGAAGAAGAGTTTGACGTGGAAATTTCTGACGAAGATGCAGAAAAAATCCAGAAAGTTCAGGACGCTGTCGATTACATCAACAACGCTTCCTGATGATTTACGGTGGTGTCGGATATTTTTCCGGCACCACCGTTCTGTTTTCCGTCGAAACGAACAAATTCTGAGCTGAACAGTTTACGTTGAATGAAGAGTAACTACTTGTCGAAGGAAAGAGAATCCCATGCGTAGAGTTGTGGTCACCGGTGTTGGTGTCGTGTCTCCCCTGGGGACCGGTGTGGAAAAGAACTGGGCTGCCGTTACCGCCGGCCAGTCGGGTCTGGGCCCGATTACCCGTTTCGATGCCTCTGAGCTGCCGACCCGTATCGCCGGTGAGGTCAAGGATTTCAACGCGGAAGACTATATTGAGAAAAAAGAGATCAAGAAGATGGATCGCTTTATTCAATATGGTTTGGCCGCAGCTGAAATGGCCTTGGACGATTCGGGCCTGGAGATTACCGAGGAGAACGCAGAGCGTGTTGGAGTGCTGGTCGGTTCCGGTCTCGGCGGCTTGCCTGCCATCGAAAAATATCATGAGGTATTACTCGATCGCGGCTACAAGCGTATTTCACCCTTCTTTATTCCGATGCTGATTATCAACCTGGCACCGGGACATATTTCGATGCGCTTCGGTGCCAAGGGACCGAACCTGGCTTCGGTTTCCGCCTGTGCCACCGGGACTCACTCGATCGGTGACGCCTATCATATGATCGCTCGCGGTGATGCGGATGCCATGTTTGCCGGCGGTACCGAGTCGACCATCACGCCGCTCGGTATTGGCGGTTTCAACGTTATGAAGGCGCTGTCGACCCGAAATGATGATCCGCAAGCGGCCAGCCGGCCGTTTGAAAAGAATCGTGATGGCTTTGTCATGGCCGAAGGTGCCGGCATTCTGATCCTTGAAGAATACGCAGCCGCCAAGGCCCGTGGTGCCAAGATTTACTGTGAAATAGCTGGTTACGGCCTGAGTAGTGATGCCTATCATCTGACGCAACCATCCCCCGGCGGCGAAGGTGCTGCGCGTTGCATGAAGATGTCCATGAAAAATGCCGGACTGAATCCGGAAGATGTCGATTATATCAACGCACACGGGACCTCGACCCATTTCAATGACCTCTACGAAACCATGGCGATCAAGTCGGTTTTTGGTGAGGCCGCCAAGCGGTTGATGGTCAGTTCGACAAAAAGTATGACCGGCCATGGCCTGGGTGCGGCAGGCGGTATTGAAGCGGCTTTTTGCGCCTTGGCCCTGGAGCGCGGTGTGATTCCGCCGACCATCAATTATGCTGAGCCGGATGCTGACTGTGATCTGGACTATGTGCCGAACGAAGCCCGTCAGGTCGATTGTAAAGTTGCCCTGTCGAACTCCTTCGGCTTCGGTGGCACCAATGCTACTCTGGCTTTCCGTAGAATTTGAGGTTAACAGATGATTGCAGTCGCAAGTGATCATGGCGGGCTGGAACTGAAGCAGACAATCTGTGACATGCTGCAGGCGCGTGGCCTGCCGTGTGAGGATTACGGTACTGACGGCACTGACTCGGTTGATTATCCCGATTTCGGTGCTAAAGTTGCTGCGGCCGTCGCCGCGGAAAAAATAGCGTCCGGCATCCTGATCTGTGGAACCGGTATCGGCATGTCGATTATTGCCAACAAGTATCCAGGGGTGCGCGCTGCATTGGTTCATAATGAGTTTACTGCGCAGATGGCTAAAGAACACAATAATGCCAATGTCCTGATTCTTGGTGGCCGGATTCTGTCGCCGGAGGATGGCCTCAAACTGGTTGAAATCTGGCTGGATACTGAATTTGCCGGCGGCCGACACCAGAGTCGACTCGATAAGATAGTCGCCGCCGAACAGCGGTTGCAGAAACAATAATCAATCAACGGGGCAGGGAAAACCTGCCCCGTTCTTTTCATTTTCGAAAAAGGTAAATCCGGAGGAAACTGATGAACCAGAAAAATCTTGCCGCATTTGATCCTGAAATCGCTGAAACGATTGCTCGTGAAACCGAGCGTCAGGAATACGGCCTTGAATTTATTGCTTCGGAGAACTTTGTCAGTGAAGCGGTTCTTGAAGCTCAAGGGTCGGTTCTGACTAACAAATATGCCGAAGGCTATCCCGGCAAGCGTTATTATGGCGGCTGCGAAGTGGTTGATGTCGTTGAGCAGTATGCCATTGATCGGGCAAAAGAACTGTTCGGGGCCGAGCACGTCAATGTTCAGGCGCACTCCGGATCCCAGGCCAATATGGCGGTTTACATGGCGGTCTGCAAGCCTGGCGATACGGTTCTCGGCATGAATCTGGCACATGGCGGGCACTTGACGCACGGTTCACCGGTCAACTTCTCCGGCAAACTTTACAATATCGTCGCTTATGGCCTGAATCCGAAAACCGGCACTATTGACTACGAAGAGGTTGAGAGGCTGGCCAAGGAGCACAAGCCGAAACTGATCGTGGTCGGTGCCAGTGCTTACCCGCGGGTCATCGATTTTGTCGCCTTTCGCCGCATTGCCGATGAAGTCGGCGCGGTGGTGATGGTCGATATGGCCCATATCGCTGGACTGGTTGCTGCCGGCGAACACCCTAACCCGGTGCCCTATGCTGAGTTTGTCACCACCACCACCCACAAGACCTTGCGTGGTCCCCGGGGCGGGATGATCCTCTGTACCGCGGAGTGGAGCAAAAAGCTCAACAGCAATATCTTTCCCGGTATCCAAGGCGGCCCGTTAATGCACGTGATCGCCGCCAAGGCGGTGGCGCTGAAAGAAGCACTCTCCCCGGAGTTCAAGGAGTACGCCGCTCAGGTGGTCAGAAATGCTCAGGCGCTGGCCGCTGAACTGATCAATAAAGGCTACAAGCTGGTCTCCGGCGGCACCGATAATCACCTGATGCTGCTCGATTTCACCGGAACTGAACTGACCGGAAAAGTGGCTGAGGAAACCCTGGAAAAGGCCGGTATCACGGTCAATAAGAACGCTGTGCCGTACGATACCCGTTCACCTTTTGTGACCAGCGGAGTACGTATCGGCACCCCGGCAACCACGACCCGCGGTTTGAAAGAGCCTGAAATGGTCAAGGTGGCAGGTTGGATCGATCGGGCCTTAAAGAATATCGATAATGAGGCGGAACTGGCGAAAATTCGTGCCGAAGTCAAGGAACTCTGTCTGCAGTTTCCGCTTTACGCCCATCGGCTGGTATAGGGGCGCCAGATGGAACGGCCGACCTGGGACGAATATTTCATGCAGATCAGCGAGCTGGTCGCCAGCAGGTCGACCTGTCTGCGCCGTCAGGTCGGGGCCATCCTGGTGAAAGAGAAGAATATCCTCGCCACCGGCTATAATGGTGTGCCGAGCGGTATCAGCCATTGTGATGTGACCGGCTGTCTGCGTGAGCAGCTGAATGTTCCGTCGGGGGAGCGGCATGAACTCTGTCGCGGCTTGCATGCTGAGCAGAACGCCATCATTCAGGCGGCCCGGCATGGTATCAATATTGATGGTGCCACCCTTTACTGCACCGATTCCCCCTGTATCATCTGCAGTAAAATGCTGATTAATGCCGGTGTCACCGGGGTGGTTTTCGCTCGTGGTTATCCTGATCAGCTGTCTTTGCAGATGTTGACAGAGGCCCGGATCGAATATCAGCAATATCCCAAGGATGAAACCTGATGAACTGTCCGTTCTGCAGCCATGATGATACCCGTGTCGTCGATTCACGACTGGGTAAAGATGGTAACAACGTTCGCCGCCGTCGTGAATGTCCGTCCTGCGAAAGACGCTTTACCACCTACGAACGCGTGGAGGAGATTCTCCCCTGGGTGATCAAAAAGGATGGTCGTCGCGAGGCGTTTGATCGAGCCAAAATTATTGCCGGCATGCAGCGCGCTTGTGAAAAACGACCGATTTCGGTAGAGCAGATTGAGGATATGGTCGATCAGCTGGAGCGGACTTTTCAGGGGCGGGGCGACAAAGAGATTGCCGCAAGCTTGATCGGTGAAGCCGTGATGGACTGCCTGCATCAGGTTGATGAGGTCGCCTATGTCCGCTTCGCATCTGTTTACCGGCAATTCAAGGATATTAATGAGTTTATGAGCGAGTTGACCGATCTGCTGAAAAATTCACACTGATAGGCTCAAGGATCGTTTGCCGGCAGCCGGGATATCGCACTATTCCGGCTGTTGTTTTTTTGGGGAATTCTCAAATCGCTCGGCTGGGCAGGGACTGATGACTCATCAGCATTTCATGCAAATGGCGATCGATCTGGCACTGCAAGGGCAGGGCAGGACCGCACCGAATCCGCCGGTCGGTGCCGTTGTCGTGCAGCAGAGTCTGGTCGTTGGTGAGGGTTTTCACCCCAAAGCCGGGGAGCCGCATGCGGAGATTTTCGCACTGCGTACTGCCGGAGAGGCGGCTGCCGGGGCCGACATCTATGTGACCCTTGAACCCTGCTCACATCAGGGCCGGACCGGTCCCTGTGCCGATGCTTTGATTCGGGCCGCAGTCGGGCATGTCTATATCGGAGTTCAGGATCCGAATCCGCAGGTCGCTGGTCGCGGCATTGAAAAGCTGCGCCAGGCTGGAATCGGTGTGACCCTCGGTATTCTGGAGCAGGCCTGCCAGCGTCTGATCGCTCCTTTCGCCCACCATGTTTTAACCGGTATGCCCTATACCATCTATAAAACCGCCATGACTCTGGATGGCAAAACCGCAACGGCAGCAGGCGACTCCCGCTGGATCTCCGGCGCAGCGAGTCGTCTGCGGGTTCATCAGTTACGCGACCGAGTCGAAGCGATTATGGTCGGGATCGGCACGGTTCTCAGCGATAATCCACGATTGAATACCCGCTTGCCTGATTCCGGCGGTCGTGATCCCCTGCGGGTTGTGGTTGACAGCCAACTGCAGATGCCGGTTGATTGTGCGCTGCTGCAGCAAAAATCGACAGCTGAAACCCTGATTGCGACCACCCTGAATAATCCGGATAAATCAGCAGCTTTACGACAGGCCGGGGCTGAAGTTTTGCAGCTGCCGGTGGTCGATGGCCAAGCGTCTCTTACCGCTCTCTGGCAGGAACTGGGCAGGCGTAATGTCCAGCGGTTGCTGCTGGAGGGTGGGGCAACCTTGGCCGGGGCAGCTCTGCGGGCCGGTTTGATCGATCAGCTGATGGTTTTTATAGCACCGAAACTGATCGGTGGGACAGCTGAGTTCGGTATCTTTGCCGGTAAGGGTTGTCAGCAGTTAGCAGACGCGGTACGACTGACAGATATGCGCTATGAACAAGTCGAAGAGGATATCCTGATGACAGGAGATGTCGTGCAATGTTTACCGGATTGATAGAGTCGATCGGTACGGTTCGACGTCTTGACCGGCAGGGTGAATCGGCCAGTTTGCAGATTTCCAGCTCGCTGGTGAAGGATGATCTGCACCTGGGGGAAAGTATCGCCGTCAACGGGGTCTGTTTGACGGTTACCAGCTGGGATGACGACAGCTTTGCTGCCGATGTTTCGCCGGAAACCTTGCAATGCACGAACCTCGGCAGTTTACGTGCCGACAGTAAAGTGAACCTGGAACGGGCGCTGCGACTCTGTGATCGGCTGGGCGGTCACTTGGTCAGCGGGCATATCGACTGTCTGGCCAAAGTGCGGCGTCGTTATCAGGACCAGAATGCGGTCCGTTTCGAATTTAGTGTGCCGGTTGAGAACCAGCGTTATCTGGTTGAGAAGGGTTCGGTCACCATTGACGGAATCAGTCTGACGGTCAACGCTATCGACGCCGACGGCTTTACGGTGGCCATCATCCCTCATTCTCTCGCATTGACGACCCTCAGCGAACGGCGTGAGGGGGATTCGGTGAATATTGAAACTGACCTGATCGGACGCTATGTTGAGCGTTTCCTGCAGGGAGACAAGATCCCAGCTGCCGGAACCCGGATCAGCCGCGAGTTTCTTGCTAAAAATGGCTTTCTGTGAGATATTTCCCGGCTATCATCAATTATTGCGAAAGCCGTTAAGTTTCCATAAAAGGATTGAAGTAATGCCGATAGAAAAAATTGAAGCAGCCCTTGAAGATATCCGTCAGGGAAAGATGGTGATTCTGGTCGATGATGAGGATCGTGAGAATGAGGGTGATCTGGTCATCGCCGCCGAAAAGACCACCCCGGAGGCGATCAATTTCATGGCCAAGGAAGGGCGTGGTCTGATCTGCCTCTCCTTGACTGAAGCACGTGCCGATGAGCTGGATCTGCCGTTGATGGTCAGCGATAACAGCTCCTCATTCGGCACCGCCTTCACGGTCTCGATCGAAGCGCGCCGCGGTGTCACTACCGGGATCTCTGCCGCGGATCGATCCCACACCATTCTGGTGGCCGTGGCTGATGAAACTACCGCACGGGATCTGGCGCGTCCGGGACATGTGTTCCCGCTGCGGGCAAAAAAAGGCGGCGTAATGGTACGGGCCGGGCAGACTGAGGGTTCGGTCGACCTTTCCCGTCTGGCCGGGTTGAAACCGGCCGGCGTGATCTGCGAGATCATGAACGAAGACGGCACCATGGCGCGGATGCCGCAGCTGAAAAAATTTGCCAAACAGCATGATCTGAAGATCATCAGTATCGCCGATATGGTCGCCTACCGGATGCGCAAAGAGTTGATGGTTCGACGTGCCGCTGAGACAGTTATTCCGACCCTCTCCGGTGGTGAATTTCGCGCAATCGTTTACGAGAATGATGTCGATGATCTGCATCACATGGCACTGATCAAGGGTGAACTGAACCCGGATGAGCCGGTTCTGGTGCGGGTACACTCAGAATGCCTGACGGGAGACGTGTTCGGTTCACAGCGTTGCGACTGCGGAGATCAGCTGCATGCAGCGATGGAACAGATCGCCAAAGAAGGGTCAGGGGTTGTCCTCTATATGCGCCAGGAAGGGCGCGGCATCGGCCTGATCAATAAGCTCAAGGCCTATGCGCTGCAGGATGCGGGTCAAGATACCGTTGAGGCGAACGAGGCGCTCGGCTTCAGCGCTGATCTGCGCGACTATGGAATCGGCGCGCAGATGCTGGCGGAGTTGGGAATTCGCAAGTTGAAGCTGATGACCAATAATCCGAAAAAAATTGTTGGCTTGGAAGGTTACGGCCTGGAGATCGTCGAACGGGTTTCACTCGAAGTTCCAGCGCATGGCGATAATATCAAATATCTCACAACCAAGCGGGAAAAGATGGGCCACCTGCTGGAAAATCTTTAGCAGACCATTCCCTACAGGAGTAAAACATGCCTGAAATTATTGAAGGAAATCTCCAGGCCAAAGGCTTCCGTTTCGGCCTGATTGTCAGCCGGTTCAACAGCTTTATCTGTGACCGTCTGCTGGAAGGAGCGATCGATACCCTGGTACGGCACGGTGCTGACGAAAAACAGCTGACAGTGGTTCGGGTGCCCGGTGCCTTTGAAATCCCGCTGGCGGCAAAAAAAATGGCGACTTCCGACAACTATGATGCGGTCATCTGCCTCGGCGCGGTGATTCGCGGCGGCACCCCGCATTTTGAGTATGTCAGTTCTGAAGTGACCAAGGGGGTCGCGTCGGTTTCGCTCGACAGCGGTTTGCCGGTTGCGTTCGGGGTGCTGACGACCGATTCGGTTGAGCAGGCGATTGAACGTGCCGGGACCAAGTCGGGTAATAAAGGGGTTGAGGCGGCGATGAGTGCCATCGAGATGGTCAACCTGATGGGAGCAATCTGATCCGATGTCGACTAACAACCGGCGTGTCGGGCGTGAATGTGCCCTGAAGATACTGTTTGCGCTCAAACTTGATGAGCAGGCCGAGGCAACACGGTTGCTCAATGATTTTTGGCAGGGTTTCCGCTTTGCCGATGATGTTTTGGGTGAGCCGCTGGAAACGGCAGAGGCGCCTCTGCCGACTGCTGCGCGGATCTTTGCCGAAACCCTGGTCCTGGGTGTGGTCGAATTTCGTCCGGTCATCGATCGGGAAATTCGCGACATCGCCAAAAACTGGTCGCTGGAGCGAATGACGGCAGTCGACCTGTCGATCCTGCGCGTTGCAGCCTACGAACTGCTCTATCAGCCGGATATCCCGGTGCGGGTGACCCTCAACGAAGCGATTGAAATTGCCAAACGTTATGGCACCAAGGAGTCCCCGGCGTTTATCAATGGCTTGTTGGATAAGATTGCGCAGAAACACAGAAAATCTGAAACTAAATAATCGCCAGGTCAACCTGGTTTTGTGAGGCGGATATGGATTCAATCAAGGTAGGACTGCTCGGTTACGGCACCATCGGTACCGGTGTTGTGCGGGTTTTTCAGAAAAACGCCGAATTGTTGCAACAACGGCTTGGCCGGCCGATCGAATTGCTGAAAATTGTCGATCTCGACATCAGCAGTGATCGCGGCGTGACAGTCACTACGGGAGTTCTGACCACTGATGTTGAAGAGGTTATTTCCAACCCGGAGATCGATGTTGTCATCGAACTGATCGGCGGCTACGAGCCGGCCAGAACCTTTATCCTCAAGGCGATCAACAACGGCAAGCATATCGTCACGGCCAACAAGGCGTTGATGGCGGTGCATGGAGAAGAGATCTTCGCCGCGGCCGACGAGAATGGTGTGGAAGTGCTTTTCGAAGCTGCCGTGGGGGGTGGAATCCCGATAATTTCGGCAATCAAGGAGAACCTTTGCGCCAATCGTTTCAGTAATGTTCTCGGGATCCTGAACGGGACCTGTAACTTCATCCTGACCAAAATGACCGAAGAGGGGAGCGATTTTGCCCCTGTCCTGCAGGAAGCTCAAGAGCTGGGTTACGCAGAAGCCGATCCGACCTTTGATATTGAAGGGATCGATACGGCGCACAAGATTGCCTTGCTGGCAGCGCTCTGTTTCGGCTCCAGGGTTGATTTTTCCCAGGTCTACACTGAGGGAATCACCAATGTCGCCGCGATCGATATTCAGTTCGCCACCCAGATGGGCTACAAAATCAAGCTGCTGGCGATCGGCAAAAATGACAACGGCCAGATCGAGGTCCGAGTCCATCCGACCATGATTCCGACCAGCTACCAGCTTTCTGAAGTGGACGGTGTGTTCAACGCGGTACGCCTGTCGGGCGATTTTCTCGGACCGGCGATGCTGTACGGCAGCGGTGCCGGGATGGATGCCACCGCCAGTGCGGTGATGGGGGACGTGATGGCGATAGCGCGGGATATCCTCTCCGGCGCTAAAATGCGCACACCGATCATGGGTTATTGTGCTGATCAGATTGCTGATCTGCCGATCAAGGCAATGAGCGATATTGTCAGTCATTACTATCTTCGCTTCACCACTGTCGATGCGCCGGGTGTGTTGGCGCAGATCTCCGGGGTGTTGGGCAAGTATGACATCAGCATTCAGTCGATGATCCAGCCTGAGCGGCATGAGGCGGATGCCGTGCCGATTGTCTTGATGACCCACGAGGCAAAAGAGTCCAACGTGAATAAGGCGTTAGCGGAAATCGATCAGCTGGAGATTGTCCAGCAGCCGACCCGGTTGATTCGCGTCGAGAACGATCTCGGCTGATAATCGGCAGTATCTATAGATGGTCTCCCCTCTTTTTGCCGGGAGGTCAAAAGCGCGGAAATCCCCCTCAATCCCCCTTTGAAAAAGGGGGGCGAGGGGGGATTAAAAAGTCAGTCGGTAGAAATTTCCGGTTCAACCACGTAGCGTTTGATCTTGCGCGTTGTGGTTTTGGGGAATTCGTCCTCGCGCAGATTGAACTTTTTGACCCGTTTATAGTCGGCGAGGCCTTTGCCGTAGCTGAGCACTTCCTTACGGATCAAAGTTTCGACATCTGTGGCGGAAAGCGGGCCGCGATTCTGCTCTTTTTCTAACGCAAAGAGGGCTTCCTCATCCGGGAAAATAACCGCATAAACCTCTTCTGCCGTTGTCGTTACCTTGTGGCCGTATACCATGATTTCGGCGATGTAGGGACTCTGCAGCAGCTGGTTTTCGATCTCTTCGGGATAGACATTTTTGCCGTTGGCGGTAACGATCAGGTTTTTCACCCGGCCGCAGATATTCAGCATGCCGTCATCGTCAAATCGGCCGAGATCGCCAGTATGATACCAGCCATCTTTAAGCACCTCAGCGGTGGCTTTTTCATTCTTGTAGTAGCCGAGCATCACGTTCGGTCCCTTGACCGCTATTTCCCCTTCGCCGTTTTCATTCGGTTGGACGATTCGGATCTCCACCCCGTCAAGTGCTTCGCCGACGGTACCCGGTTTGCTCTTGATGGGGCTCTCAGCGGAGATCACCGGTGAGGTCTCGGTGATCCCGTAGCCTTGGAGTAAATGCAGTCCCAGCGCATGGAATCCTGCTGCGATGGCCGGGTCGAGAGCGGCACCGCCGCTGATAAAGGTGGTGTTGGCGCCGACTGCTTGCTGGACCTTTCTGGCGACAAGCTTACGGGTCAGCGGAAAGTGGAACAGCAGTCGTGAGGACGATTTCGACTCGATGTTTTTCATGATCCGGTCGAGCAGCAGCCGATAGACTGCCGGAACCGCCAGCAAAAATGTCGGTTTCAGTTCGTTGAGATTGTCACCGAGCTTTTTGATCGATTCGGCAAAGCTGACCCGTCCCCCCAGGGAGAGCGGCAACAGGACTCCGCAGACCTGTTCGAAGACATGGTTGATCGGCAAAAAAGAGAGGGTTGCAATCGAACTGTCGAGTTGAAAGCGCTCGCTGGTGGATTTGATGTTGCTGACGATATTGTGATGGCTGAGCATCGCTCCCTTGGGCCGTCCGGTCGTGCCGGAAGTGTAAAGGATGACCGCTGTTCCGTTGGGGTCCTCGTCGCCAACGGGTAGTGGTGTTTCGTTGAAGAGCATCTTGTAGGCGAACAGGCGTTTTTCCTTGATCAACCTGTTGCGTGAGATCTCTGCCTGACTCAGAAAATTCACCGGCTTCGCGTTGTCCTTCTCGTGTTCATCCGTTTGTGCCAGTAGCGAGTGGGCATGCAGGGTGACGCGTTCAATCTCTTTGCGTCGTTCGTCGGGGATCGACAGATCGGTTACCAGCTGTTGCCAGAGATTGGAGAGTTGATCGAGAACGCCGGCAATTTCACTCTGATCGCTCAAATCAGTTAGGGGGATATCGAGAAGGATAACCTTTTCCAGCTGCGGGAGGTCATGGATGATTTCCAGTAATATTTCAAATTGCGGCCGGTTAACAAAAATCGCCCGAACATCAGCGTCATCCAGAATGTAGCGCAGTTCGGCCGCCTTGAGTTCTTTGTCAACCGGAACCGCTATGCAGCCGCTGCGGAAGATCGCCAGATAGGCCGCGATCCAGCGCGGCGAAGAAGGGCCGAGCAGGGCGACGTGAGATTTTTTGTCGATGCCGAGCTCACGCAAACCCGCGGCAAGTTTTTCCACCGTCTCCCAGAGCTTATGGTAGCTGATCCCCTTCCATCGGCCGCGGGTTTTATTCTGCAGGGCAATTATCTCACCCTGTTGCTGACAGCTCTGCTGAATCAGTTGGTCGATCGTCTGCACAGGCACCTCATCTGGTCATTGAATCGGGTGGAAGGTTGAATTCTCTTTAAATACTGGTTTACTCTATCTTTGTCGCAGACGCCAGACAAGGGTGAAAACCATTTTTGTCGATTTGTATTTGTCACCCGCTGAAAAAACCAGGGATCAGCCATAAATGGCTTGACAGTGTCGATGGTGATTTGATACAAAACGCCTCGGTTGGTTGTAGGCACGTAGCTCAGTGGGAGAGCACTTCCCTGACACGGAAGGGGTCGGCGGTTCAATCCCGCCCGTGCCTACCATAACCGCAAAAACCGTTTTCGACGCCGAGGCATCTGATAAGATGCCTCTTTTTGTTTCAGGAGATTTACGATGGCGCTATTGCAGATCGAACTTCCCGATGGGTCGATTAAAGAGGTTGCGTCCGGCGCGACCCCCTATGACGTTGCACTGACCATCGGCGAGGGGCTGGCAAGGCAGGCGATTGCTGCCCGTTTTGAGGGTGAGTTGGTCGATGTCGCCGGTTCTTTGCCTGGTTCCGGAAAGCTGGCGTTGATTACGCAGAACTCTCCGGAAGCGCTTGAGGTTATCCGTCACTCCTGTGCCCACCTGATGGCCCAGGCGGTGAAAGAAATTTACGCCGCCGAGGTGCAGGTGACCATCGGACCGGCGATCAAGGATGGTTTTTATTACGATTTCTTCAGCGAGACAAAAAAGTTTGTGCCTGAAGATTTCGAAATTATCGAAAAGAAAATGGCTGAGTTGGCGAAACAGGATCTGCCGATTACCCGTGAAGTCGTTTCCCGCGCTGCTGCGATCGAAATGTTCCGTGAGATGGGCGAGGCCTATAAGGTCGAGCTGATCGAGGATCTGGAGGTTGAGACCGTTTCGCTTTATCGGCAGGGAGATTTCGTCGATCTCTGTCGGGGCCCTCATATCCCGCGGACCGGACTGCTCAAGGCTTTCAAGCTGACCAGCCTGGCTGGCGCGTACTGGCGGGGCGATGAAAAGAATGCCATGTTGCAGCGGATTTACGCTACGGCATTCCAGAATAAAAAGGAGCTCAAGGCACACCTCCATCGCCTGGAAGAGGCTCGTAAGCGTGACCACCGCAAGCTCGGTCGAGAGCTGGACCTGTTCTCCTTCAGTGAGGAGGCCGGCGCCGGCTTGGTAATCTGGCACCCGAAGGGCGCGATGTTGCGGACCATTATTGAGGATTTCGAGCGGAAGGAGCACCTCAAACGCGGTTACGATATCGTCATGGGCCCGCAAATTCTCAAAACAGAGCTGTGGCAGCGGTCTGGACACTACGAACACTACCGTGAAAATATGTATTTCACTGAGGTTGACGAGCAGGGTTACGGCATCAAGCCGATGAACTGCCTGGCACACATGCTGATTTATAAATCACAGCCACGCTCCTACCGCAGTTTGCCGTTCCGCTATTTTGAGCTGGGCACCGTTCATCGCCACGAAAAATCCGGCGTGCTGCACGGACTGCTGCGGGTACGCGGTTTTACCCAGGACGATGCGCACATCATCTGTCGGCCCGACCAGATTGATGCCGAGGTCAAGGGAATCATGCAGTTTGTGCAGGATGTTGCCGCTGTTTTCGGCTTTAACTACCGGATGGAGCTGTCGACCCGGCCGGAAAAGTCGATCGGCAGTGATGCTGATTGGGAACAGGCCACCCGTGCCTTACGGTCGGCTCTAGAGGATAGCGATCAGCCGTTTGAAGTCAATGATGGGGACGGTGCTTTCTACGGTCCGAAGATAGATGTGAAGCTCAAGGACGCGCTTGACAGGGAGTGGCAGTGTGCTACAATCCAATGCGATTTTACCCTGCCTGAACGGTTCGATTTGACTTATGTCGGTAGCGACGGCGAGAAACATCGCCCGGTTATGTTGCACCGGGTGATTCTCGGGTCGATTGAACGTTTTGTCGGAATCCTTATCGAGCATTATGCAGGCAGCTTCCCGCTCTGGCTTTCGCCGGTTCAGGCGATTGTTCTGAATGTGACTGACAATCAGGCTGAGTACGCCGAGAAGGTTTATCAACAGCTCAGAGCTGCCGGTGTCAGGGTAGAGCAGGATCTGCGGAATGAAAAGCTCGGCTTCAAGATTCGCGAAGCTCAGATGGCCAAGATTCCATATATGCTGGTCATCGGCGATCGGGAGATGGAAGAGCAAACAGTCGCACCGCGCTTCCGCAACGGGAAGAATCTCGCTCCGATGAGCGTTGCTGACTTTGTCAGTTTTGTTGAAGAGGAAACGACTCAGCGCCGATAAACTTTGAAAAGACCTAATGTGGGTCTTTTCGCCGTTGTGATTTAGTGTTATAAGGTGCAACTGATCAGTTGCCAGGAAGATTGAGGAGGCAAGGCCATAGCTAAGCAGGAAACAAATATCAATGACGCCATCAAGGCCCGTCAGGTTCGGGTAATTGATAATGAGGATACTCCGCTAGGTATAATTTCTACTGCGCAGGCTCAGGCGATTGCTAATGAACGCGGACTAGATCTGGTTGAGGTTTCCCCCCAGGCAGATCCGCCGGTTTGCCGGATTATGGATTTCGGTAAATTCAAATACCAGCAAGCAAAACGCGCCTCAGAAGCGAAGAAGAAGCAAGTTCGCGTCGAGATCAAAGAAGTCAAGATGCGACCGAAAACCGATGATCATGATTTCCAGTTCAAGATCAAGCACGCACGGCGTTTTCTTGAAGAGGGAAATAAGGTCAAATTGACCATCATGTTTCGTGGTCGTGAAAACGCTCATCCGGAACAGGGACGAAAGCAGTTGGATAAGGCTGTTGAAGCTCTTAAGGATATCGGACAGGTGGAGTCACATCCGAGCAAAATGGGTCGTTTCATGACGATGATGATCGGACCGATAAAGAAGTGAACCGGGACACCGGACCCAGATAAACCAAGACGTTACAGGAGAGTACGATGCCAAAGATTAAGACCAACCGTGGTGCGGCCAAGCGTTTTCGCAAAACCGGCACCGGAAAGATCCGTCGGAACAAGGCATTTACCAGCCACATTCTGACCAAGAAAAGCACCAAGCGGAAACGTGAACTGCGTCAAGCGGTTCTGGTTCATAAGGCTGATGAGCGCAATATCTCGCAGTTGATTCCGTACTTGTAAGCAGATCCGTCATTAAGCGGGTCAGCGCTGTGAACTGTGGGGATGATCTCCCCCTACAGATCCGGCCGCGGCTTTTGCCGAAACACTATTAAATAGAAGGAGAAAGTGAGATGCCAAGAGTAAAAAGAGGCTTTAAAGCCAGACGTCGTCGGAATAAAGTTCTTAAGCTTGCCAAGGGCTATCGCGGCGCCCGTAGCAAGTTGTTCCGTTCAGCGACAGAAGCAGTCAACCGTGCCCTGAATTACGCTTATCGTGACCGTCGGGTCAAGAAGCGGGATTTCCGTGCTCTGTGGATTACTCGTATCAATGCCGCAGCCCGTGAAAACGGACTCTCCTACAGCCGGTTAATCCACGGCCTGAAACAGGCCGAGGTGGCTCTCGATCGCAAGATTATGGCAGATCTTGCCGTCAACGATCCTGCAGGTTTTGCCGTTATTGCTGATACCGCAAAGGCCCGACTGCAGTAAGCGGTTTTTAACCGTTCCAGGGAGGTGGAGTTGCGACTCCATCTCCCTTTTTGTACCCGGTTCACTCCCTAATGATAACGGCTGGCGCTGTTGTGACTGTCAGTTGGATGACGATCAGCATAGAAAGGGCCGCTACGACAGGAATCGTTGGCTGTCCCAGATGTGGATTTATATAATGAAAGAGCGTTTACAACAATTGCAGGAGGAGGCACTTGCTGCTTTACAGCAGGCTGCTGACCTGAAGTCCCTACAGGATGTTCGGGTGCAGATTCTTGGCAAGAAGGGCGCATTGACCGAAGTGATGAAGGGGATGCGTGCTCTCTCTGTCGAAGAACGCCCGGTCGTCGGTAGCTTGGTGAACACCCTGAAGGACCGGCTTGAAACAACCTTTGTCGTGCGTCAGGCTGAACTGAAAAAGCAGACGATAGCGACGAAGCTGGCCAGTGAAAAGATCGATGTAACGCTTCCCGGCCGACGCGCTACTGCGGGAAGTAAGCACCCGATAACGCTGGTTACTGAGGACGTTGTTGACATCTTTACCCGCCTCGGCTTTTCGGTTGAAGAGGGGCCTGAGATCGAACAGGACTTTTATAACTTTGAGGCCCTGAACATCCCCAAGGATCATCCTGCCCGGGATATGCAGGATACCTTTTATATCTCTGATGATCTGGTCCTGCGGACTCACACCTCGCCGGTACAGGTTCGTTCGATGTTGAAGAAGAAGCCGCCGGTGCGGGTGATTGCTCCGGGAACCGTTTATCGACGTGATTCCGATCTGACCCACAGCCCGATGTTCCATCAGATCGAGGGCTTTCTGGTCGACGATAAGGTGACCTTTGGTGATCTGAAGGGGGTTCTGACCCACTTTCTCAAGGAATTTTTCGGCGAGGGACTGGGGGTTCGATTTCGACCCTCTTTTTTCCCCTTTACCGAACCGAGCGCCGAGGTCGATATCGCCTGTGTGATCTGTGGCGGCAAGGGTTGCCGGGTTTGTAGCGGCACCGGTTGGCTGGAAATTCTCGGCTGTGGAATGATCGATCCTGCGGTCTTCGAGTCGGTCGATTACGACCCCGCGACCTATAGTGGATTTGCCTTCGGGATGGGGCTGGAGCGGATCGCCATGCTCCGCTATGGGGTCAATGATCTGCGCCTGTTTTTTGAGAACGATCTGCGTTTCCTCAAGCAATTTAACGTTTGAGGAGGGAATAGATAGATGATTGTTACCTACAACTGGTTAAAGGAATTCGTCGATTTTGATTACGCTCCGCAGGAGCTGTGTGATCGTTTGACCATGGTCGGCCTGGAAGTTGATGCTTTAGAAGAGCTCGGCGGTGGACTCGACTCGGTGATTGTCGCCAGGCTTGACGCGGTCGAAGCGCATCCCGATGCGGATCGTCTGACCGTCTGTCAGGTCAATAACGGCTCTGAGGTTGTTCAGGTGGTCTGTGGTGCCACCAATCACAAAGCCGGTGACCTGATTGCACTGGCACAGCCCGGCTCTGTTCTGCCCGGCGATTTCAAGATCAAGAAATCGAAAATCCGCGGTCAGGTTTCGCAGGGGATGCTTTGCTCCGAAAAGGAACTGGCCCTGGCTGAGGATTCTCCCGGCATCATGATCCTGCCCGCTGATCTGCAACTTGGCCGGCCGGTATTTGAAGCCCTTGGGCTGAAAGATTATCAGATCGAAATCGGTCTGACCCCGAATCGCCCGGACTGTCTGAGTGTTGTCGGTGTCGCCCGTGAGGTTGCCGCGATGTGCGGGAAGCAGTTAACGCTTCCGGCCGCGCAATTCGCAGAAGCCGCAGAACAGATTAGCGATCGCACCTCAGTCAGCATCGAAGCTGCTGAGTATTGCCCGCGCTATGCTGCACGGATGATTCAGGGGGTCAAGATCGGCCCCTCGCCCGACTGGCTGGTGCGGCGACTCGAAGCGGTCGGCATGCGCTCGATCAACAACGTTGTCGATGTGACTAACTACGTGATGCAGGAGTTGGGGCATCCGCTGCACGCTTTCGATTTCAAGCTGCTGCACGAGGGGCGGATTGTCGTCAAGTGTGCTCAGCCGGGCGATAAGTTCACAACCCTGGATAATCAGCAGCACAATATGGTCGCTGAGGATCTGATGATCTGTGACGGGCAGCGACCGGTCGCTATGGCCGGTATTATGGGTGGTTTGAATTCTGAGGTACAGGCAGACACGGAAACTATCCTGCTGGAAGCTGCGTATTTCAAGCCAACGGCTATTCGCCGCAGCAGCAAACGACACGGTCTGCATACCGAGTCTTCGCATCGTTTTGAACGGGGTGCCGATATCGACATGATCCCGGTGGCTCTTGAACGTGCCGCCAGCCTGATTGCAGAACTGGGGCAGGGGAGTATTTTGGCCGGGATTATCGATAATTATCCCAAAACGCTGGCAACTCCACTGCTGACCCTTGATGTGAATAAGGCTCAGGCGCTGCTCGATATCCCTGCCGACTGCGACATCATTCAGACGTTGCTCGAATCGATCGGATTGCAGGTGGATGCGGGTAAAACCACCTCGACCCTTCAGGTGAGGGTGCCGAGTTTTCGCCCCGACCTAGAGCGTGAAGTCGATCTGATCGAAGAAATCGCGCGCCTTTACGGCTACGACCAGATCCCGACGACCATGCCGACCGGTACTGTCGATGCTCCGCAACCGCCGCCACGGCAGCAGATTGCGAAAAAATTGCGCAACGCCATGGTGGAAAACGGCTTTTCCGAGGCGCTGAACTATTCATTTGTCGCTCCAGAATCGCTCGCTAAACTTGGCCTTGCCGGCGATGATCCACGTTCCGTGCAGGTCAAGTTGTTAAACCCGCTGTCTGAAGATCAATCGGTCATGCGGACCAGTCTGGTTCCAAGTTTGCTGGAAACGGTGTCACGTAACCTGGCTTATCGCAGTCGTGATTTGCGTTTGTTTGAACTGCGCCCGGTTGTCCTGCCGCAGGCAGACGCAAAAGGCAGTCGAGAAGAATTATGTCTCACGGCGGTTATCTGCGGACGGCGCCAATCGGAAGGCTGGGCACAATCAGCGGACAATGTCGATTTTTATGACCTGAAGGGGCTGGTCGAAGGACTGTTCTCTGCCTTGAATATTGATCAGATTGTTTATGATCAGGAAGCTACAGAAGCTTACCTGCACCCGGGGAAGTCCTGCCGCGTGGTTAAGGGTGGTAAGGTTTTGGGGTGTTTTGGAGAGGTTCATCCGCAGGTTCTGGATGTGTTCGATATCGATCAGCCGCTTTTCCTGCTGGAACTTGATGTCGAGCAATTGATTGCCGGCGCGGGTGAAATCAGTAGATTCAAGCCACTCTCTCGCTTCCCGGATGTCATGCGCGACAGTGCTTTGTTGCTGGATGAGACCGTTTCTGCCGGTCAGGTGACGGAAATCATCAATCGGACCAAGGTGAAATATCTTGAAAATGCTGTACTCTTTGATCTGTATACCGGCAAGGGAATACCGGATGGAAAAAAGAGTCTGGCCGTTCGCGTCCGTTATCGCGATCAGGAAAAAACCCTGACTGAAGAAGAGGTCAGTAAATCACACAACAAGCTGATTCGTTCACTTTGTCATCAGCTTGGCGCAGAAATTCGGTAGTTTGGTATTGCACACAGATTATTCCTGTGTTATAAATCCTGAAAAATCAAATAGATAGTTGATTCTATACAGCACCTGCTGGATATATGCGGGAGGGACCATGACTAAAGCTGATCTTATTGAAAGTGTTTATCTGACCACCGGTTTTTCAAAAAAAGAGTCGGCAGCCATTATCGAAATGGTTTTCGATTTGATGAAAGGCACGTTGCAGGATGGTGAAAAAATCAAAATTGCCGGGTTCGGTAATTTTGTGGTCAAGGAAAAATCCTCACGCCGAGGACGCAATCCACAAACCGGGGACGAGATCGAAATTTCCGCCAGGAAAATTTTGACCTTCAAACCGAGTCAAGTGCTGAAAGCCTCCATTAACGGCGAAGATGCCTGAAAAGTGCATTAAGCTAAATGGCGGCCGAAATACCTGACAAGCTCTATTTTAAAATCGGTGAGGTTGCTTCCTTGCTGAGTATTAAAACGCATGTCCTGCGCTATTGGGAAACTGAGTTTACCGCGCTGCAACCGGTGAAAAGTCGCTCAAATCAGCGCCTTTATCGCCGTAAAGATGTCGAAACAGCCCTGCTGATAAAGGATCTGCTTTATCGCCAGGGCTTTACTATTGCCGGTGCGCGGCAAAAAATTTCTGCCGCGTCCCGTTCGCAACACCTGCCCGTAAATCATTCTGAATCCCCACAGCAGATTATTCTGGACGTTCGTGAGGATTTAATCCGTATGCGCAACCTTCTGAATAAAAACCTTAATGAATAAAGATAGCGTGCTGATACTGGTGACTAACGACGACGGAATTCGATCCTCTGGGATCAGGATCCTCGCTCAAGCGTTAGCTGACCTTGGCCGGGTCGTGGTCGTGGCTCCGGATCGCAACCGCAGCGCTGTCGGCCATGCGCTGACTCTGGAGCATCCTTTGCGGGCAGAAGAGATCAAGCCGGATGTTTTTGCCGTTGACGGCACCCCGACTGACTGCGTCAACCTGGGTATTTATGGTTTGCTGCGGGAGACTCCTGATCTGGTTGTTTCCGGAATCAACCGCGGCAGTAACCTGGGCGATGATATCACCTATTCGGGAACCGTTTGCGCGGCCATGGAAGCGTCCTTGATGGGTTTACCAGCGTTTGCCGTCTCTCTCGATTCCCTTAAGTTTCAGGCTGATGATCTGGCTCTTGCGGCGAAGTTTTCTCGTCAGCTGGCAGAAACGGTACTTTGCGACGGTTTGCCGCCCGATACTTTTCTCAATGTCAATATCCCGGCCGGGGGTTGCCGGGGGGTACGCTTGACCCGGCAAGGGAAACGCCAGTATGGAGATGCCGTGGTGACCAGTCAGGATCCGCGTGGGCGTAAGTATTACTGGATCGGCGGCGGCGAGGTCGGTTTTCAGAGTATTCCGGGCAGCGACTGCAATGCTCTGCATGATCAGTTGATCTCGGTTACGCCACTGCATACCAACCTGACCAACGATAAATCCCTTGCCGAACTGGCTTGCTGGCCGCTCGATTCAATGCTGGGTGAAGTCTGATGGATTATTCAGTCTCACGCCGTCGCATGGTAGAACAGCAGATTGTCGCCCGCGGTGTAAAAGATCAACGTGTCCTTGATGCGATGCTGAAAGTTCCGCGGCATCTGTTTGTTGAGGCCGGACTGCTGGGACATGCCTACAGTGATGCTTCGTTGCCGATCGGAGAAAAGCAGACGATTTCACAGCCCTACATGGTTGCGGCGATGTCGGCCGCACTGGAGTTGATCGGCACCGAGAGGATTCTGGAAATCGGCACCGGTTCCGGCTATCAGAGCGCCGTCCTGTCACTGCTGGCAAGCCGGATCTATTCCATTGAACGGATTTCCACTCTGGCCGGCCGGGCACGTCGACTGTTGGATCAGTTGCGGATGAGCAACGTTAATATCAAAGTTGGTGATGGCACCATCGGCTGGAAAGATCAGGCGCCATTCGATGGAATCCTGGTCGCTGCCGGCGCCCCTGACGTCCCGGCTGAATATCTTGAACAACTTGCAATCGGTGGCAAACTGGTACTGCCGGTCGGTGATCAACAGCAGCAGATCCTGCTGCGTGTCGTTAAACAGGCCGATGGTTCTTTTCAGCGTGAGCAGTTGATGGGCTGCCGATTTGTCCCGCTGATCGGTGAGCATGGCTGGCGCTCTGATGTCGGATAGGCACAGATGAAAAGTGTCCGTCGCCTTTACGATTGGGTTCTGTCCTGGGCAGAAACTCCCTATGGGGTTCCGCTTCTCGGCCTGCTGGCTTTTGCTGAGGCCAGCTTCTTTCCGGTACCGCCGGATGTGTTGTTGATGGCGCTCTGCCTGGCTTTGCCGTTGAAGTCGTATCGATTTGCCCTGGTTGCCACGCTCGGCTCGGTTACCGGTGGCATTGCCGGTTATCTGATCGGTTGGGGACTTTGGGGGACGCTCAGCCCGCTTTTTTTTGAATATATTCCGGGTTTCTCCGCCGAGGGTTTTGCCCATGTGAAAAGTTGGTTCGACCAATATGATTTCTGGACGATATTTGCCGCCGGTTTCACACCGATCCCGTATAAAATATTTACCATTGCATCCGGGGCTTTTCAAATTAATCTGCCGATATTTATCGGTGCTTCCCTGATCAGCAGGGCACTGCGCTTTTTTCTGGTTGCCGCGCTGTTTTATTATCTGGGTCGCCCGGCGCGTGCTTTGATCGAGAAATATTTTAATCTGTTGACGATCCTCTTTCTTGGATTGCTGCTTGGTGGGTTTTTATTGATCAATTTCCTTAAGTAACGGCATGTTCCGGCGTATGCAGACAAGAGTAACGCGAATCAAACAGAAAATAGCAGTACCGCTGTTGCGATTGTCGGCTCTGCTGATGTTACTGCTGCTGATTGCTTGTAGTCGCGGCGTCTATCATACCGTCAAACCGGGTCAGAACCTCTATCGTATCAGTCGTGCCTACAACGTCGATAAATCCTACCTTGCCAGGGTCAATGGAATCTCTGACCCGGCGATGATCAAGGTCGGGACCCGACTGTATATCCCCGGTGCCGGCAAAGTCAGGTATGTGCCGCCGGTTAAGAAAAACAGTAATTACACAAAGCCCGCAGCCAAAAAAACTGCAGCGGCAAAACCGCTCCGTAAGCCTTCGTTGGCGATAAAAAAAGCCAAAAAAACTACGCCGCTCAGCAAGACGAAAGCAACCAGCGTAAAAACACTGACTTGGCCGTTACATGGGAAAGTCGTCCGTAAATTCAGTCCCAAGGCTAAGGCTGGCGGCGGTAAAGGGATAGAAATTGCCGCTCGGGCCGGCAGCTCAGTCAAGGCAGCTGAGGCGGGTAAGGCAATTTACAGTGGCGACGGAGTCAGCGGTTACGGTCATCTGATCATTCTGCAACATGAAAATGCACTTTTTACCGTCTATGGGTTCAATCAGAAAAACCTGGTTCGACAGGGAGATTTCGTCAGTCAGGGGGAGGAAATCGCTCTTTCCGGAGTTCCTCCCGCAGGGGGGCAGGCGCGGTTACATTTTGAAGTGCGCAAAGGGAAGGCTGCCGTCGATCCGATTTTGTACTTGCCATGATCTTTGTGCCTCACTAGACTGCGTTTATGTTTCCAATGATTCTGCAATGTAACGGAGGTGGCGATGGATGAAATGTTGTCTGATTATGAAGGGGGGTCCGACCGCTGTGCGGACAAGGAGCGTGACGGTTTCAGCGAGACCACTCCTGCTGGGTCAAGAGGAACGGCGGCTGAGCCTAAAGTCAAAACTCAAGTTGCCGAAGATGAAGAATATGTTCCTGCCGACGCCATCAAGCTCTATCTGAAGGAGATCCAGAAAAGCACCCTGTTAACAGCAGAAGAAGAACGTGAACTGGCCGGTTTGATTGCTCAAGGGGATGAAGCAGCCAGGGCCCGAATGATCGAATCGAACCTGCGGTTGGTGGTCAAATTTGCCAAACGTTATATGAACAGGGGTCTGCCTTTTCTTGATTTGATCGAGGAAGGTAATTTGGGACTGATCAAAGCGGTAGAGAAATTCAAGGTGAGCAAGGGCTGCCGGTTTTCAACCTATGCCACCTGGTGGGTACGGCAATCGATTGAGCGGGCGCTGGTGAACCAGAGCCGTACCATCAGGTTGCCTGTCCACGTTGCCGACGATATCAATAAGTTTGTCAAGGTCAGTCGTGAATTGGTACAGCGCCTTAAGCGAGATCCGTCCGTTGAAGAAATCGCCGAGGCAATGGGTGTTGAAGTTACTTATGTCCGGCGGATGATGATTCTGTTAAAAAAAACCTATTCCATCGAGCACCCGATGGGTGATAACAATGATTACAGTTTGATCGATACTATTGAGGACAAAAATCTGGTCGATCCCGGCAGTATGATTGAGGATCTTGATCGTTTTGCCCATGTGCTTGAATGGATGGATGATTTAACGGAAACCGAACGGGAAATTTTGGCGTTGCGCTTCGGTCTTGATGATCGTGAACCGCAAACCCTCGATACAATAGGCCGGAAGTTTGGTGTCACGCGCGAGCGGATACGGCAGATCGAAGCAAAAAGTCTGGCCAAACTGCGCAAAACCCTAGAAGAAAAAATGTTGAATGACGCAGACCAAGAGCCGTTATAGGAGTCGTTATGGACCAATTGAAACAGATCATCCGCGATATCCCGGATTTCCCGCAAAAGGGGATTGTATTTAAAGATATCACCACGCTTTTAGCCGATGCAAAAAGCTTTCACCGCATGGTCGATCTGCTGGCGCACCGCTATATCGGCGAGAAGATAGATCAGATCGTCGGCATCGAAGCCCGCGGCTTTATCCTCGGTTCGGCGCTTGCCTATAAGTTGGGAACCGGGATTACGTTGGTACGCAAGCCGGGGAAACTGCCGTACAAAACCCGCAGCATCAGTTACGAACTGGAGTATGGCACCGATACCCTGGAAATCCACGAAGATGCTTTTAAAAATGGCGACCGCGTCATTATCGCCGACGACCTGCTGGCGACCGGCGGTACCATGGCGGCGGTTGTTGATCTGGTGGGACAGTTCGATGCGGTCATTCACGAATGCGCCTTTATGGCCGAACTGGAATTCCTTCAAGGGCGCAGCAAGCTACCCGAAGGGAAAGTCTACAGTTTGTTGAAATTCTAAAGAAGGGTAAGGGTTGAGGCCAGGGATCCTTGGCTTGAAAAAGACTTTCTCGCAGGGTTGTAAGCGAGCTCGTGGCCCCGTAGCTCAGCTGGATAGAGCGGCACCCTCCTAAGGTGATTGTCGCAGGTTCGAATCCTGCCGGGGTCGCCAAAAAAATCAATGGGTTGGCAGATAACTGCTGGCTCATTTTTTGTTGGTGCCCAAATGAAAGACGATGACTGATGTTGTTGATTTGAAAAGATGAAAAGTCGTTGCAGAAATGCTCATGCGGCTGTTCGATTGGGGGGGGGGAGATTGATGCAACAGTCTCAGTTGCTGGGACATTCACCGAATAGTCGCAACCGGGATCGAATACGACAGGGCCGTTGCGTAAGAAACTTTCTCAAGCACCAGACTTGACTATAACTCACAGGCTGCGTGATGGAATATTAAATTCCTTGACACCACTGTAGCAGTTGGGAAATATTAAAAATTATTCCGATGATTTGGTAAAGAAACAAAAGAATATTCCTGACCGCCGGACATAAGAATCTGCAGGGTGCTGAGTCATTTATGATGGTGACTTCAATTGCCGCAAGATATCTTTTGCTGGGCTAATTCAGGATTTGTTATTACGTGGAGGTGGCATGAGAGGGGGAGAGGTGAAGTTTTTAAAGGTCTGTTGGTGGACACTGGTCCGGCTGGCAGGCCTTTTTTGCGTTGTGCCACTTTATGCAATCAAGAGCTAAACTTATTCGGGGCCTAATTCTTCGTTCAAGATGAAATGTGGAAAAATAACTCTGAAGAGATCAGGTTTACGGAGAAGCGGATGAACATTCAAGGTTATCAGATTGAACGGGAGTTGGGACAGGGTGGAATGTCTACGGTTTATCTTGCCACTCAAGAGTCGCTCCATCGGCATGTTGCACTTAAGATCATGTCAGCTGCCCTGGCTGCAGACCGGACTTTTGCCGAGCGATTTATCAAGGAAGGGCGGACCATCGCCCAACTCAGCCACCCACATATCGTTGCCATTTACGATATCGGTGAAACCGAAAATCATTTCTATATTGCCATGGAACATGTCGGTGGCGGCGATCTCAAACAACGCATTGTTCATGGTATGGACTCTATCGCTGCGTTAAAGATTCTTCGGGACATTGCCGGTGCTTTGGGTTATGCGCACTCTAGAGGATTCGTGCATCGGGATGTTAAGCCTGCCAACATTCTTTTTCGCGAGAATGGTACTGCTGTTCTGACCGATTTCGGCATCGCCAAGGCGATCGGGTCTGACGCAAGTTTGACCGGAGTTGGCAAAAGTATTGGCACACCCCACTACATGAGTCCAGAGCAGGCACGCGGTGAGAGCGTTGACGGACGTTCTGACCTTTACAGCCTCGGCATTGCTTTTTACGAAATGTTGACCGGCGATGTTCCCTACCAGGGCGAAGACACCTTTGCCGTTGCTTTGAAGCATATCAATGACCCAAAGCCGATTTTGCCTCAGCATCTAGCTACTTGGCAGCCATTACTGGATGGCATGGTCGGGAAAGATCCGGCCGAGCGTTTTGTTGATGCCGAGCAGTTACTCAGCGCCATCGAACCCTACCTTTCCGGTGAAACTCCGACTGTATATAGCGGAGGTACCCAGGTTATATCGTCGATATCGCCGGTTGCAGAAGAATCGCAGGTTGAAAGTACGAACCGAAACGGACTTTATTTTGCTATAGGCGGGGCGTTGCTTGCAGTACTGGTGATTGCTGGGGGGAGCTGGTTGACATCGTCAACCCCGCTGGCGCCACCAGGCGGTAATCTGGTGGGCACAGTTGTATCCACATCGGTTACAATGCCGACAGCAACTGCCGGAAATTTGCCTGCTCGTGAAAGCCAGCCGCCGACAAAGGTTGTTCCGGTTGCGCCGCGAACCCTTCGAGACCCGCTCGCCGGCGGTGGGCAGGGCCCAGAACTGATTGTCGTTCCGCCAGGGCGTTTTCTCATGGGTGATATTCAGGGGGTAGGTGAACAGGACGAACAACCAGTGCATAGCGTGACCCAAAAGCGGCCATTTGCGATTGGTCTGTATGAGGTGAGCATAGAAGAGTTCCGTGTATTCTGTGCTGCCACCGGCCACAAACTGCCGACCTCGGCCCGGCAGGGCGATGATCGTTTGCCGGTCAATTCTGTCAACTGGCAGGAGGCCAATGATTTTGTGCAGTGGCTCAGTCAGCAGACCGGCCAGCGATACCGACTTCCCTCGGAAGCCGAGTGGGAGTATGCCGCCCGCGCCGGCCGCGACAGCAGCTATTATTGGGGGAACGAAGCAGGCTTTGGCAACGCGAACTGTGACGGATGCAACGGCCGTCAGTCAGGCTTAGGCCTGCAGTTGGTCGATTCGGGGCCGGCCAATCCTCTCGGGATCTACAATGCCCTCGGAAATGTTGGTGAATGGGTCGACGATTGCTGGGTGCCAGATTATCAAGGTGCCGGAGGTGATGAGTCTTTACGTCAGGTTGAACCCTGTGAGCAGCGAACCATTCGGGGCGGCTCGTTTCTTGATGGTCCGGCCGATATCAGGGTTTCAGCCCGGACCGGGCTTGACGCTTCGATGCAGTTCAGCAACTTGGGTTTCCGTGTTGTCAGAGATTTGTAATTGACACGCTTTTTAAATGAAGCTCGGATGACGGAATTTATTTAACAGGCACTATCTAGATTATGCCGAGGAGGTAGTAATGACAGTACGCTTAAAGCAAATGATGTTGGTTCCCCTGGCGATTATTCTGCTGGTGGGTATACCAGGTTTTGACGCTTACTCCATGCAAGGGATGGAGAACATGAACGGTGGCATGGGGCATGACAAAATGTTTTCTGCAGCCCCTATGGATGGCTGTGATGATTTCCACTGTCAGAAGTGCGGTGACCGAAATCACTGCTCCGGTCGCTCCAACTGCAACATGCCGGGATGCGGGCACGAACATGCTCTGGTCCTGCTCAACGGCGGTGCCCTGTTTTACCTCCGTTCGGCTGATGGAGTCGTCAATGAGAACGGTCGTCTCAGTTGCTATACCCGTGCCCGACAGGTGGTTGAGCGTCTGAATCAATTTATGGGCATGATGAAGGATCATGGTCGCTGCTACTTCACCGTACTTGACGAAAACCGCAAAGAACTGGTCCGCAGCAATCAAAATCCGACCATCTGGTTTACTATGGCCGGAGGTGGACATTTCCAGAAAGTCATTACGGTTACCAACAGTGATCTGGATAGTTATCGGTACCGCACGGCCAGTACCGGTTTGGCCGGGATGGCAAAACCTGCCGGTGAATTGAATAAAAAGCTGGTCGCCCAGTGGTGGGCCTATCTGCTCAAGGATTATTTCGCCATGGTCATGGAGAATCAGCCGCCGCGTCTGACCACCTACACCCACTGCGGTATGGTGCTGGATAAAGTCTGGGCAGCGGCTCGGGTCGAAGTTCCTAGCGGAAAAATCCCGATGCCGGTCTTTAAAAAAGCGATTGATAATCTCTCCGACGAAGACCGCACGCGTTTGTTCGTCGCTGCCCAGATTATCCCCAAAAATTTTGATCCCAACATGCGCTAAGAATCTGCTCGTTTGCGAAAATACTGTTCCTGGAAGCAGCGGCACTTCCAAGGACAGTTGCGTGTTTAACCGATCAGTACCAATCCTTCGCTATGAGTGCAATCGGAACATAGGTAACAGTTTAAACCGGGAACATGGGTTACACTTTCCGGAAGGATTGAGCTGAACGGTGGGTTTATGGATGACGGCCCCAGAATGGTTTCCGGGGCCGTTTGTTCAAGCGCATTGTCAACCCCGCTTTTGAAATGTTGTGTTTGCGATTTAGTAATATGTTGCTATGGTGGTTCGGAGTTAAGTGTAAGATAATCTCAGGGACATCAGTACCACCCGTTTCGTGATCCTGGATTATTAGACACAGGGAGCGCAGCTTTGACAGCCATTTCATTTGCTCATGCCACCGATGTCGGCCGCATCCGCGATCATAATGAGGACGCCTGCGGGGTGATTCCTGGATGCGGTCTCTATATTGTTGCTGACGGCATGGGCGGTCACGCTGCCGGTGAGGTCGCCAGTACCCTGGCCATAGAATCCATTTCGGTTCAGGTGCGGCGCGGCGTTGCCCTTGTCGCGGCAATTGAAGCGGCACACAACAGGGTGCTTGCTGCCGCCCAGGCTAAAGAGAGCTGTGCCGGTATGGGCTGCACGGTGGTCGCTCTGCAATTCGACGGCGCTGACTACCGCATCGCCTGGGTCGGTGACAGCCGCGCCTATCTCTGGGATGGCACCAATCTTAGTCAACTGACCCGTGACCACTCATTTGTCCAGCAATTGCTCGATTCCGGCGCTATTGATGAACAGCAGGCGCGCAACCACCCCCAGAACAGTGTCCTCACCCAGGCTCTCGGCCACAGCAACAAAAAGACCCTCCAGGTTGATGTTGTCAGCGGCCGACTCGAACCCGGCCAGAAAATTCTGCTCTGCAGCGACGGCCTCAGTGGTGAGCTTAACGATCGTGATATTGCCGGTGTTTTGCGCTGGCCCGGCAACGAAACAGAAACGGTCGGCAGACTGATCCGTGCCGCAAACAAGCACGGCGGGTCCGACAATATCAGCGTGGTCCTGGTGGCTGCTCCACCAACCCCGGTCCCGGCTGAACCCGCTGCCGGGCAAGTCAAGCAGCACTATCAGGTTGTCTCCTTTATTCCGTTGCTCCCACCCGATCCACTCGAAAAATGGCTGAAGTGGGGGGGGCTGGGGGTCGCTCTGGCGCTGCTGGTTGGCGGACTGTACTGGTTTGTCGGGTTGTAAGGAAAATGTTGAGTTTCGTTTTACTCTACCCAACCTACGGAACTAAGCATCATGGCGCGATCTTCGGCGAGGCGGCGGACAAAGATGGGCTCGGTTGATGGTCGCAAAAAGCGGTCTTCCGGTTGGCTGGTGGCCGACAAACAGGACCCCTGGTCGATACCGGGCACGGCGTGGCCGGTTATGCCAATGAACACCGCAGGCATGTGGGCGGCATGGCCGGTGATGTCGGTAGCGGTGCCGCTGTCTACGCCGCCAGACACAAAGAGCACACTGGTGAAATTGTAAAAGATGTCAGGGACAGTCTGCCGCCCCGGCCAGGTTATGGTCAGGACCCGTCTGACGGGCTGATATTGCGGGAACAGCAGATCAGTGCTGATCCGCCAGATTATTTATATTTCTGATCATCGTTACTACCACCAAGGTTTTCGGCTGGTCCATCCTACAGGCAAGTAGATTGGGCAGAACACACTGACCAGCTTTTTTTACCGGCTCGGTTTGATCACGATAAATCATCGCGGCTTCAAAGCCGCTCCCAGTTGCAGGGAGGGAAGATAATGCGTTTAGCAGTCTGTGCGATTCTATTTATCTCGGCAGTTTTTTTGCCTGGCAAAGTCACGGCCACCGATTTAGGTCTGGACTTCACCGCAACGGCCCCGAAGCGGGTTAATGTGGCGGATTCCGTCGTCTTCTCCTGGACCATGGCCGGTCCATTTGCCGAGCTGCGTTACAAACTTGATACCCCGGTGATTGGAAATACGGCGTCAGACACGCGATCAATAAATGGACGGACTGGGGGCTGGAAAAACGGGTCGTCTTCAGCGGTTTCGTTGTGGAGGGGAACTACCGGCTGACGGTCGAGGGACGTGACCCTTTCGGCGGCAAACAGAAGATCAGCGCTAACTTTCAAGTTGATTTCGTGGCTCCCGAAGTGCTTGAAGACGCAGTGGCGATCGACTGGCAAAAGGTGCGTCGGGCCGATGGGCGTCAAGCAAAAATGCGAATCATGGCCGCTGAATATGAGCAGGCGTACCGGGTCTGGCGCAAACTCTACAATGCCAGACGTCGCGAGCTGAAGGCTTCTTACGATCCCGAGGAACTGGTCGAGGTTTTTGTCGATACCGCCATCACTGAAATCGCCCCGCGTTTGGTTGAAAAATATATCGATAAAGGTGTCGGCAAGGCCATGAGCAAATTGCTGGCCGCAAAACTTTTACAAGATATTCTCTTCCAGGCGGGCGAGACCGCAACCCTTTCGGTACTGAATATCAAAACCAACGAAGCATCGCTTAAAACCATCTACAGCTACTGGATGTGGCAGACTGCCGCACGGTTGTCCAGGGAAGCGCAGAGGCCGATTACGTCTGCTGCGGTGCTGCAGACAGGCCGGCGTGGTGAAAAGGTCATTGATTTGAACCTCAACGGCTGGAAAAGTACCGGTGTCTATATGGCCGGGCACGGCAGGTACACAAAGGGATTGTCTGCCGGCACAGACAGCAGCGGTACTGAATTTATCCGGCTTGAAGCTCGCAATGGCGGCAATTATTATGTCACTGTAGAGAAAGAAATTGACATCGAGCCGGGGGAATTCAACACTTTTTCGTTTGACTGGAAGGTGCCGTATAAGGCTTCCCGCTATGGAATGAATCATGTCTGGTTTATTTTCAAGGACCAAAACGGTCAGGCCGTCGGTAAGGTCGGCGCAATTGATACCGCATATAAAGGGCATACGCACGATTATTTTAGAGGAAAGCTGCCTTTGGACAGTTATGCAGCAAAACGCTATTTTCACAAAACCTTTGGCTGGGAGACCGTTTATTTCAACGCAGACAATGTGCCTGGTATCGACTTTAACAAGGTGAAAACGATCCGGATATATGCATCAATACAGAATGACGCCGGGCGTGGTGGTGAAATGATGATACGTAACCTGAAATTGTCCGACAATTAAAGAAACATAGTAACATGTTGCTATCTGTCGATTGCACTGTTATAACTGATCATCATGATAAGCAAACGCAGCATCATTATCGACGGCAAGGTGACTTCAGTTTCCATGGAGTCCGCTTTCTGGGAAGAAGTTGATCGCCGGGCCGAACTGAATAATCTGCCGTGGCAGGATTATATTCGTCGTCTGCTGAGCGGCATTCATGATGTCCCGAACCGTTCTGCGGCGGTGCGTGAAACCCTTTTGCGGCAGTTGGTTGATGAAGCTTTTCGGGGGCGTGGTGAAAAACTGGCTTCCTGGTGGCGGTTAAAAAGTCCCATCAGCAGCCGCGAGATCGGCGCGCGGGGTGTTCGGCTCTTCGTCGGTCGACATGGCTCTTGTGACATCGTTGTCGATGATCGCGAGGTTTCGCGCAAGCACCTGATGCTTAGTTACGATGGAGACTTCTGGTGGGGGATAGACCTGGAAAGTAAAAATGGACTTTGGCATAAAGGGCAAAAAAACACAGCTGTGAAGCTGGAGGCGGGGAAAATCGTCAGGATCGGCGATACGGAGGTGAGTTATCTAGGAAGTTAGGGTATATTATTTTTTTTTAAGGAGGGATCGTCATGCCACTGACGATGCAGATTCTCAGCGGTTTCCACCGTTGTCATCTGAGCAGTATCTGCAAGCGACTAAATTTTAGAGGGAGGGGGCCGCTCCATCCCATCGTTCTGTCACGTCCGATTTTCCCCCGTGACCACGGCTTTTCTTACTGTTTTCCAGCATCATCCTTTCTGATTTTTTTCAAAAAAAATTTACCGACACTATCATTCCAACCCGTTTCAGCCTTTATTCCAGCCATGACTATTTTGATCTTTGGACCGTTTGTTCCTGATTTTAAAGAAGTGCGGAGGTAGTTTTGAAAACAGCGGCCTGTGCTTACGGCACCGATGTCGGGCGAGAGCGCGATCATAACGAAGACAACCTTGCGGTCTGTGCAGACCAAGGATTATGGGTTGTTGCAGATGGTATGGGGGGACATGAAGCTGGTGAGGTCGCTAGTGCCATTGCGGTGGCGGTTATTCCCGAACTGATCAAATCCGGCAGCAAACTTTCTTCCGCTTTGGAACGAGCTCACCGGGCAATTATTGATGCGGGAAATGCCGGTAAAGGTTCTCCGGGAATGGGCTGCACCGCAGTCGCTTTAAAACTTTCCGGCTGTAATTATCAGGTCGCCTGGGTCGGTGATAGCCGTGCTTACTTGTGGAACGGTTCAGCTTTACGGCAATTGACCAGCGATCATTCATTTGTCCAGCAGATGATCGATGCCGGAGCCTTGACCGAAGAAGAAGCTCGTGTCCACCCGCAACGCAGCGTAATCACCCAGGCCCTCGGTGTCGGTGATCGTAGCGTTCAGGTTGATACTCTCGGTGGAACTCTGCTAAAGGGTGAATCGATCCTTTTGTGCAGCGACGGGCTGACCAGTGAAGTCGAGGATATCCAGATAGCAAATCTACTGAGTTCTGCGCCGGATCTGCAGCAGCGGGTTCAAGGTTTGATTACTGCCGCCAATGACAACGGCGGCTCAGACAACATCACGGTCATTCTGATCGATGCTCCGCAAGGTGCAGGGGCGTTCGTACCCAGAGGCGGAACCGTCCCTTTTAATGCCGCCGCACTGAATCAGGCTATTGCAAAAAAACAACGCAGAGCGTTGCCGTGGATCTGGGTGGCCGTTCTGGCTCTGTTCGTGATTGTTGGATTCTTCTTTTTCGGTTCTGCACCGCCGGAACCAAAAGTATCCGGCGGTGGCGGGACAATCTCACCCGCAACAGTTCCTGCAGTTCAAGTCAGGAAAACAGAGGATGAAAAAACCCAGTTGGCAACACAGAAGATAACCGAAACATCACAACCCGAACTGACGGCCACTGTGGATGAAGTGAGCCGGCAGGTACCGGTCAATGAAGAACCCATAGCGGAGTCTTTGCCGCAAATAGGGAATAACCAAGGATCAAGCACAGTTTCCGTGGAAGAAATTCTTAAGAATGAGCCGGACACTACTGAGTAAGTTTTGTAATTATTCAGTATATTCCGTTTTCGGCACTCTCTCGATGAGACTTTGCGGTCAAGGGCAATGGGACACGGATTTACACGAATGACACGGATTTAGATTCAAAACGATGAGCAATCTTATGGTTTCAGCTTGATCCGTGGAAATCAGATGTTATCCGTGTCCAGGGGGCTTGAAGTTCGAGACAATGACCGAAAGCGGATAGCAGTATCTTATCAAGGGTTCCTGTCTACGCCGTGCCACAGAATGTGCTGAAGTTACTAGGTTTTTATCTTAGATTGAAGTTGATTTATCGCCGGAGGCAAGGATGGAGGCAGGATACAGGCTGGGAAAATTTCAGATAGTGGGTAAGCTCGGTGCCGGGGGGATGGCCGATGTCTACCTGGCCGAAGATACCACCTTGCAGCGCAAAGTCGCACTCAAACTGTTGCCGCCGTCGTTGGCGCGCAATACCGATCTGGCGCTGCGGTTTGAGAAAGAGGTGCTGCACTGCGCTTCGTTGCAGCATCCTGGTATCGTCACCATCTACGAAGTAGGGCATCAGGGCGAATACCACTTCTATACCATGTCGCTGCTGAACGGCGGCGATCTGAAGCAGAAGATCAAGGCCGGTCTTTCCCCGCAACAGTCCCTTCAATGGCTGCGACAGATTGCCGAGGCGCTCGGCCATGCACACCTCAAAGGCTTTGTGCATCGAGATTTGAAGCCCGAAAATATCCTCTTTGATGATCACGGCAAGCCGATTATTACCGATTTCGGCATTGCCAAGGCGGTCGGCAGCGGCACTGGGCTGACCGGTACCGGCATGAGCATCGGTACACCGCACTACATGAGTCCCGAACAGGCCCAGGGGCTTACCGACCTGGATGGTCGCAGCGATCTTTATGCGTTGGGTGTGGTGTTGTACGAGATGCTCACCGGTTCTGTTCCTTTCGACGCCGATAACACCATCGGCGTGGCGATGCAGCATGTTCAGGCGGCGGTTCCAGGACTTCCTTCCCATCTGGGTAAATTACAACCGTTGCTTGAGCGACTGTTGGCAAAGAATCCGCAAGATCGCTATAGCAATGCCGCAGAATTGACCTCAGCCATCGATCAATTATTGTCCGGAGCAGATTTGCCGCAGGCCGAACGGCCGAAAGCGGCAGCCAAGACCCGGGTTATGCCGGTCCCCGCCGCGCAAAAGCAAGGCAGTGGGCTTAAATGGGCGCTTGGCGGCGCGTTGTTGGCGGTTATTGTGGGGGGTGGTTTGTTTCTGTTGACCCGTCAAGACCCGCCCAGGGTTATCGCCGGCGGCGCGGCAAATATTCCGCCGCAAGCAGTGGCCCGTCAAGTTGTCACTAAGGTTGAAGTCCCGCCGCCGCCGAAACCCTCCCCTGATCCCGCCGCGATAAAAAGCCAGCAGATAACGCAATTATTGCTCGCCGCAGAACAAGACCTGCAGAATCTTCGCCTGATGAATCCCGCCGGCAACAATGCCCTGGAGAAATTTCGCCAGGCACAATCGCTTGATCCGGCCAATGCCGAAGCCCGCAAAGGGGTTCGGCGCGTAGCGGAAAAGTACCTGGAGCTTGCCCGGCAAAAAGTAACTGCAGGTCAATTTGCCAAAGCGCAGGGCTATCTCCAGAAAGCTGAACAGGTGTATCCAACTGTGTATGGGCTTTATACGCTGAAAACAGAGCTGGAAACGGCTAGGGAAAATGCTGCAATAAAGCCAGAATCCGCAATAAAGCACGAAGTTGCAATAAAGCAAGAAGCTTTCACCGACCCGAGCAGCGGTATGCAGTTTGTTCTGGTCAAGGGCGGTTGTTTTCAGATGGGACAGACTGCTGCTGAGAAGCGTTATTTGATTCAAGAAACCGGCGAAGAAAAGTACAAAAAATATTTTGAGCGCGAATTGCCACGCCATGAGGTTTGTGTGGATGATCTGTATGTCGGCAGGCTCGAAGTGACCGTCGGGCAGTTTCGCCAGTTTGTGAATGACACCGGCTACCGTACAGATGCCGAAAAAAATACAGGTAATGTAGAGGGCTGTAGAGTCTTGGATGTAGATAGTGGCAAATGGGACTGGCGTGCAGGAACAGCTTGGAATTCTCCCGGTTTTTCACAACAGAACAACCAACCGGTGGTCTGCGTCAGTTGGAACGATAGCAGAAGGTATATCGACTGGTTGACCAAACAAAGTGGTAAGAAATATCGATTTGCCACCGAGGCTGAATGGGAATACGCTGCGCGCGGCGGGACGGAGACAATCCGCTTCTGGGGGGATGATCCGGATCAGGCTTGTAAGTATGCCAATGTTGCGGACCAAACAAAGTGGCCTGATGGAAGCGTATTTTCAGTAAAGTCTGAATGTAATGATGGCTATTTTTATCCGGCACCAGTGGGTCGTTACCGACCCAATCCTTTTGGGCTATACGATATGCTCGGTAATGTCTGGGAGTGGACCAACGACCGGTTTGACAGCAGCTATTACAGTCAAAGCCCCCGCAGTAATCCGCAGGGGCCCTTGACGGCGGGCTCCAACCGCGTCATTCGCGGCGGCGGCTGGAGCAGCAACCCGACCCTCGTGCGGGCGGCCCTTCGCGGCTGGGGCGGGGCCGCTAACCGCAACGACGATCTGGGGTTCCGGCTTGTGTCTTCAGCAGAGTAGGGCGTAGGGGCGACAGGAAGCATAGTGGAGGGCAAGGCGGAGCCGCCCGTAACAATGCTGGATGTGTCCCGGAGCTTGTTTTTTTCATGGTGTTCACCGCGTAGCGGTGCATGGTGATGAATTTAACTCCCCTCCCTTTGACGGGAGGGGCTGGGGGAGGGTGATGCAGTACAAGTTTTTTCGCATATCGGTCAATAACAGCAGCGAGGCCGAAGCCGAGTTAAACCGGTTTTTACGCGGACCACGCATACTGGCGGTGCACCGCGAATTTGTCACTCAGGGAGAAAGTTCCTTCTGGGCGGTTGCGGTTGAGTATCTGTTCGGTGAACCGCCGCTCGAAAAGACCAATCCGCGCCGTAGGGAAAAGATCGACTACAAAGAAGTTCTGGAGCCGGGTGATTTTGCTGTTTATGCTCGCCTGCGCGACTGGCGAAAACAGACCGGGGACGCTGAAGCAGTGCCGGTTTACACAATTTTGACCAATGAGCAGATGGCCGAGATTGCAAGGCGACGTTGCTCCTCTCTTGCGGCTTTGGGCGAGATCTCCGGCATTGGTGCCGGACGACTGGAGAAATACGGTCAACAGATTCTTGATCTGTTGCAGCTGGAGACGCCGGTGAATGAAGCGGATTAATCATCTGTATGAGCAGATTTCCGAACCGGACAACCTGCGCCGCGCCTTCTTGAAAGCTTCGCGCGGCAAGCGGGATCGTTCGGAAGTAATTCACTACCGGGCGGATTTGAGTAATAACCTGGCCCGACTGCACCGTGATTTACTGGCCGAACAGGTTCAAATTGGTGATTATCGTTTCTTCAAGGTATACGATCCCAAAGAGCGCACCATTTGTGCCGCTGCTTTTTCTGAACGGGTGTTGCATCATGCCGTGATGAATGTTGTTGAACCGCACCTGGAACGTTACGCCATCTTTGACAGTTATGCCTGCCGTCGCGGCAAGGGGCAGCATGCCGCATTGGAACGAGCACAGCGGTTCAGCCGTAAGTACGGCTGGTACCTGAAGCTAGACATCCGTAAATATTTTGACAGCATCGACCACGCTGCTCTGCGCAAACTGCTGACGCGGCGGTTCAAGGATTGTCGTTTGCTGAACCTGTTTGACCGGTGCATCGACAGCTATTCTGCCGCGCCGGGCAAAGGCTTGCCGATCGGCAACCTGCTGTCACAACATCTGGCCAACTTTTACCTTGGCGCCCTGGACCATTTTCTTAAAAATGATCTTGGCGTCAAAGGCTATCTGCGTTACATGGACGATTTTGCCCTGTTCTGCGAGGACAAGGACTCACTGAAAAAACTGTTGCAGCAGATCGTGACATTTCTACGGACCGAGCTATCTCTGGAGCTGAAAAACAACGTGCAACTGAACCGTTGCGAGCGGGGTGTGCCGCTGCTCGGCTTTCGGATGTATCCGCAGAAGATTCGACTGAGTCCGCGCAGTCGCAGCCGCTTTGTTGCCGGATTCCGTGCCGCCCAACGAGATTATTCTGCTGAGCTCTGTGACGATCGGGAACTGGCTCGGCGAGTGACACCATTGGTTGCATTCACCCAAACAGCAGATGCAAAAAGTTTCAGGCGCAGCATTATAGGCAGTATAGGGTGACGCCCAGGCAGGCTCCAACCGCGTCATTCGCGGCGGCAGCTGGAACAACAACCCGACCAACGTGCGGGCGGCCAATCGCAACAGGAACGGGGCCGCTAACCGCAACGACAATCTGGGGTTCCGGCTTGTGTCATCAGCTCACCGCATGGTGGATTCCGGCGGTGAACCGGGCGTTATCCCGTCCCTGATCATTGGGGCGAAAACAGCAGGACCCCCTTGCGGCTGGTAGGAACGATGGATGTCGCATTCGAAGGTGGCGAGGGGGAGATTCTGGAAATATCACAATCTTCGATTGCTGAACTGACACTGAGATATTAAGCCACAGCGGGGTGGTAATAAGACCAACCACATCGCGGCCCGGAGGCCCCTCCCACCAGGGGCGATATCCACAACAGCGGGCATCATGCTGTTTTTGTTGCAGAGTTCTTGACCCTGTGGGAGGGGCTTTAAGCCGCGATTAACCTGAGGGGGTAAGCAGATGCAGAATCCGCATAGCAAATCACTGCGCAAAGGCCGCGTCTCAGAACCTGGTCAGATTTATCTTTTGACCACCACCACAATTGGTCGTCGCCCGGTCTTCGAAAGTTTTCAGGCCGCGCGTCTCTGTATCTGTGCCAAGCGGTTTCAGCAGCAGGCAGCGCGGATCAATAGTCTGGCATTTGTGCTTATGCCGGATCATTTCCATTGTTATGGCCCAGCTAAAGCCCCTCCGGCCTTACTTTTTATCAAGACGCCAGTTTTCAGGTGGTAAAAAACTCACCTGCATCCCAAATGGCTTGGCGATATTGTTTAAAGTATCCAGCGTCGGATTGCCTAAGCCACGTTCGAATTCAGACAGGATCCGCGGAGAAATATTAACAACCTTTTTGGCAAATTCTGCCTGGGTCATTCCGAGAATTTTACGCATTTCACGGGTTGCATCACGAATTGACAGATCACCTGTGGCGACCCCCCGGTAAAGTGCATCCTTTCGTTCAGCCATCTCGGCAGGTGGCAGCTTTTTCATCGTTTTCTCCTCGCAGCTAGACCCGACGCAGGCCCCTTGCGACGGTCTGAATCCACGGCTTGAGTGTTTCACTGATTTCATCGGCAACATTGCAACCCGTCATGGTTGCCGGCAAAGCTTCAACTTGCGTTGCAACCTCATGCAACCAGAGCCCCATCGCTTTTTGATCGAGCCACTCCCCCAAGGTCTTCGTGACCGCCCCCCAGTCGGGCTGTGCTCCAGGCACCTCGTGTTCCCACCGGGTCACGCGGCCAATGCCTTCCGGGTCCAGAAACATCGGTGCAAAATCATAAAGCGGTGCCAGCTCAACCTTCCCGGGCTTGCGCAATATGGCCGTATTGCGACCATGATTGTCTGTGTTGCGCAAGGCCAGATTCAGGATGTCGCGCAAAATATACTCTCGCAGTTCGGTCGCCGGATCATCAACAACCCTGGCGAAGGCCTTGCAGAAGGTTTCATGCCGCGCGGTCGCGCCAAACCCGCCAACCCCGGCAATGGCGTAGAGGCTGTGTATTCCATAGCGCTCAACCACAGCATCATGAGCCAACCGGTCAAATCTTGGCACAAACAAGGCCCCACGATCGAAGATCAACGGTTCGCCGGTTCTGACACCAAAGGCCTTTGCAACCCGATAATAGGGCGCTTCATTCTCAAGGACGAGATGATTTCGTTTCACCCCACTGTGGCCACGATGAAACTTTACCAGCCAGAATTGTTTTGCCTTTTCATCCGGCAGAGCTCCTTCGGCATGAAACATCCCATTGAGATCTTCGATCAGGAGATATTTGGGAGCCTCACCCTGGACGCTCGTCGCACCGGCAACGTGGGCGCCACGTTCTTCGGCGTAATCAAGAAATTCCTGGTGCTTTTCGATGATGTCGTGCCTGGGAAAGCCGGGGCGGAAATGACCTGGCGGCGGCTGCTGGACAGCTTCGGCAATTCTCAGGCAACCAGGTGGACAGCCTGCGCCCCTCGTAAGCATATGCCAGTCCGCGTGAGGTCCATCTTGCGGGATTTCTAACCGCTTCAGCCAGGCCCGGCGACCAGCTCCACCGGGAAGAAGGTCCAAGAGGAAGGGGGGCCAGCCATCCTTGTACAGGTAGAGCTCAAACCCGACCTCCAACCTGGGGATGAGTTCAGCCTCGGGACGCCCCTGGTTTTGCACGGCATAGTCGACATCATACTGCAGGCGCGCAGGGCCTTCGTGGCCTCGGTCCAAATGCTCTGCATAAGGCTCGAAGGTTGCGGCGAGTTGCCATTGGCCATCCAGGTAAATCTCAATTTGGCATACCATAGTTCACCATAGTGGTGCTTTTCTGCTGCATTTATGAATAAAAAAGCCACTTAAGTGGTTCTTTAACTGCAAATGTTATCCATGACTTTTCCTGAAAGTCACTATAGTGGTTTGAGGTGTCCCTTGTCAAGCGTTCTGGAATCATCGCGGTCTCGAGTTCCTCCCACAAAGGGCCGCATTCGTCGGGAAAATGGATTTTATTCCGTAGCCGATCGTTTTTTACCGAAAATATAGTATTATGTTGCTATATACGATGACTATGATACTATTTGAATGGATCTTTTACAGTTCCATGTTATCAGCCTTGCATAAACAACAAAGGGGATCGTTATGCGCGTACTTCATACAAATGCTTTTCTGCTTTTTGTTCTGGTCATTACTCTTGCCGCCTGCTCATCTTCCAAGCCATATCTGCAGGGACATGAAAAAATTGTCGAATCCACTGGTTCGGACCGCCCGGACTGGCTGACTCATGTGCCGGATGACGAGGATGGCAAGATGTTCTTCCGCGGTTTCAAAACCAAAGCTGTCACCCTGGAGGGCGGTGCGACTGATGCGCGTGAAAATGCTGCCCGCCAGGTTTTGGAAATGATTGAACAGCGTGGGCGGGCGGACTATTCCAGCGTCCGGGTGGAACGCGGCATTCCGGAAACGGATGAGGATATCGGCAGCATCATCGAGGATGGGTTGAAAATTCTGGCTGAAAACGTGGTTCGTGGCGTCAAGGAGCAGGAAAGCCACTTTGAGAAGATCGAGGTGTTCACCGGCAGCGGCGTAAAATATTACTACAATGTTTTCTCGTTGGTGAGTATTCCTGAAGCCGATTACCGGGTGGCGATGAATCGTTCGATCGACGCCATGAAGGTGCAGGCAAGAAGGGAGAACAACGTCAAAGCAGAACAGTTTCTGGACGAGATGAATCAGCGTTTTTATGAGGAAGAGGTTGTGGAATAGCACCGTGTTGCGCTTAATTCTCTGCTCTGTGGTGCTGATGTTGTTGAACGGCGGGTGCAATCCCAAGTTGAAACTGCCTGAGTCGCTGCGATCGGCAGCGGCACGGCCAAGCTGGATCGGCCAGGTGCCGAAGCCGGATAATGAATACCTGTATTTTCGTGGAATCCGTACCGGCGTTGAACGGTTAGAGGCGGGTGAGCACGATGCTGTGCAGGCAGCGGTACGCCAGATATTGGAATTTCTCGGCCAGGAAGGGATCGTCTACTATGCCCAGGATCGCGATGAGCTGCAAACCAGAATCATCGATCGGGTTTCCTTCAAGTCAAGCGGCACCGTGGTCGGCGCAAGACTGCTTGAACTTTACTTTGAGAAGAATTTCTATCGAGACGGGACCGGTCTTTACGATGTTTTTGTCCTGGTACGTTTTCCGCGCAAGGAATTGAAGAGAGAGCGTCAGCGTTATGAAAATCGATTAAAAACTTTCTTCATCAGCGGCGGAAAAAAATATCAGCAGGGTATGGATTATTGGAACCAGGGTAGGCAGCAAATAGCATTGTCTTATCTGCTGGAAGCGAAAGCCTTTATCGGTAGAATACCGGCAAGCAAATATCCTCATTTATTGGCGTCTTTCGGTGGCAGAGATATCCAGCAGGAAATTAATCGTTTGACCGTCAATGCCTCTAAACAGCATCAGATTGGTAACGTCCAGGTTCGTATGCGGGATGCAAGTCTGGCCAGTTATCCGTTTCTTTCTCAGCCTCTTGAAAAACTTCATGAATTGTATGATTTTACAATTTTCCTTCCTGATCTGAACGACAGAAAACAATCCCGCTATCGTATTGCTGTTGAGTTGAGTTTTTTGAAGACAGACAGCAGTCTCGGTAACATTGTCAGCGCCGATGCCGGTTGTCAGGTTAAATTAATCGAAACTGAATCCGACCAGGTCGTCTACAAGATTTCAGGCACAAGTATGGGGTTCGGTTCAAGTTCACAAAAAGCTGCTGTTGATGCGATGGACAATTGTATCAGTAGGGGGGTAATGAAAATGGGAGTTTTGCTCGATTCGTGGTCTGCCGGGAGTGTTTGACCGTTATCTTGATTTCTGACGTCTGAAAAGGCCACTATCCCGAGTAGCGTGTCGGCGTACATCAATTGCCGTAGTTCTTCTTCGCTTGTTTTTTCTGGTGGGACGCATCGGTATTTTCTCATCCTCTGGTATTTGATTTGCTATTAAGTGGAATGTTCTGATTCCGCAGATGCAGTATTTTTTCTTTGACCAGATTATGATAGGGTGCAACCGAGTAATGAGATGGGCACTCTCTGGGGTCAGGGAGCAGGTTTCGCCAATATCGGCAAAAAATGAGTTGCGCAAGCGCAGCTCATTTTTTCTTAAACGAAACATATGGAGTGAGGGATGAATCTGACAGTGGTCGGGACCGGTTATGTCGGTTTGGTCAGTGGGGCTTGTTTTGCTGAAATGGGTAACCGGGTCTGTTGTGTCGATGTCGATCAGAAAAAAATCGACGGACTTAACGAAGGTAAATTGCCGATATATGAGCCGGGCCTTGAGGCGATGGTGCTGCGAAATGCGGAAGAAGAACGACTGCAGTTTACCGTCAATTTAGCCGATGCCATGCAATCGTCGACTATCTATTTTATCGCGGTCGGCACCCCGCCCGGTGAGGATGGTTCCGCCGATCTTAAATATGTGCAGGCCGTTGCCCGGGAAATCGGCAGTTTGATGACCGATTACTGCGTGATTGTCGATAAATCGACCGTTCCGGTCGGAACGGCAGACCTGGTCCGAGAAACGGTGACTGGCGAACTCGTCAAGCGCGGTTTACAGATTCCGTTCGATGTTGTCAGCAATCCGGAGTTTTTAAAAGAAGGGGCGGCGATTGAGGATTTCATGAAGCCGGACCGGATTATTATCGGCAGCGACAGTGAAAAAGCCTGCGATCTGATGCGGCAACTTTATGCACCGTTCAATCGTAACCATGAGCGGACGATGTTCATGGGGATCCGCGATGCCGAAATGACCAAATATGCGGCCAATTCAATGCTGGCGACAAAGATCTCTTTTATCAACGAAATTTCCAACCTCTGCGAGTTGATGGGGGTTGATGTGGAAAATGTCCGCCGCGGGATCGGTTCTGACGCACGGATCGGGTTTTCCTTTATTTACCCTGGTTGCGGATATGGCGGGTCCTGCTTCCCGAAGGATGTCCAGGCGTTGATCCGGATGGCCCAGAATGTTGATTTTGTCCCGGAACTGCTGCTTTCTGTCGAGCAACGCAACCAGCAGCAGAAAAAATGGTTTACCCGCCAGGTCACGAAACGGTTCGGTCATGATCTCTCTGGAATGACTTTCGGCCTTTGGGGCCTGTCCTTCAAACCGGGGACCGATGATATGCGCGAAGCACCGTCAACGACCCTGCTTGCCGACCTGATTTCAGCCGGAGCGCAGATTCTTGCCTACGATCCGGTGGCGATGGAAACGGCCCGGAAAGAGCTTCCTGCCGAATGGTTCGACAGCGGAAAATTACGTCTGGTCACCAACCAATATGAAGCTCTGCAAGCGGTAGACGCTATGTTGTTGGTGACTGAATGGAAGCCGTTTCGTAACCCTGACCTGGACGCCATGCGGCGCTCTATGAAGCAGGCGATCATATTTGACGGTCGAAATCAATATGACCCTGAATATATCCGGAATGCCGGGTTTGCTTATATCGGCGTCGGCAGGATTGCTGATGACTGAAATGAAATTACAAAAAGTTGCCGATGACTCTGCCTGTTTTGTTTGCGGCAGTAAAAATCCGATCGGTTTGCAGGCCGAGTTTACGACCGATGAGAGCGAATGCCGCAGTTCGGCCCGGGTTCATCTGCCCAGCGAATTTCAAGGCTGGCAGGATGTGATTCACGGTGGTGTGCTTGCGGCCTTGCTGGACGAAGCATGTATTTATGCCTGCCGGGCAAAAGCGGATCAGTGCGTTACTGCTGAGTTGCAGGTGCGTTATCGTAAGCCGGTTCCGGTCGGCGCCTTGGTTGAAGTAACCGGGCGACTGGAAGACAGTCGTCGGAAAATCTGGCAAGCCAGTGCCCAGTTAAAAATTGATGATTCTCTCTATGCCGAAGCGCAGGCAAAGGTGTTTATCCTTGATTGAGGGATGCCGGTAAAATCCACCTTAGATAAATAGCGCAAGTCTGCTTGTCGGTGAATTGCCGCGGTGGATTCGCGTGTTGACAGCTTACAGCGATATTGTTATAAAGTTCGTCCCATCAGGGCGGTTAGCTCAGCGGGAGAGCATTCGCCTCACACGCGAAGGGTCACTGGTTCGATCCCAGTACCGCCCACCATAAATCACAGGGAGCTGCGTATTTACGTAGCTCCCTGTTTTATTATCAATGGAGATTCTACGGCTCAGTGTGGTTGGGCTGTCGAGTTACTGACACCTTTTTAAATGGGGTGTGCTTGAAATGTCTCTATGCAGCCAATCACCTGGGTATGCGTAATGTGAAACAGAGGTTTTGTCGACATTTTTTGACGGCATTTCCCTCTGCAGAAAACCGTTGATGATCTTCGGTTTAATCTTTTTGTGGATGGCTTGATATTGAAATTCTGCTATGGTTAGCACTTATATATAAACGTGGAGACGTCTTTTATGGCAACTGATTTTCAAACTGTAATACGTTCAATTGCCGATCTTCCGCCGATGCCGGCGGTTGCAATCAAGGTTTTAGAACTTCTCGGTGATCCGAATGTAAATTATAAAAAGTTAGGCCAGGTTATTTCCAGCGATCCGGCTGTTTCCGCACGGCTGTTGAAAGTGGCCAACTCATCCTTTTACAGTATGAAGCGACAGATCAAGACGTTGGATCACGCGGTTTCTATTGTCGGCGAAAGAACCTTGCGTAGTTTGGTGCTTGCCGCCAGCCTTGAGGGATTGAACAAGTCGTACGGTTTGTTAGAAAAGATGCTCTGGGAGGACTCGATCGGTTGCGCTGTCGGTTGTCGGGTTCTGGCGCGCAAGTTTGCTGCCGCAGAACCGGAAGAAGCCTTTCTGGCTGGATTGTTCAGGCACCTGGGCAAAGTAGTGATGAATTATACCGACTCAGAGTCCTATCATTCTTTGATTGAGGCGAATTATGCTGGAGAGGGCAGCTATTCGGAGTTGGAGGGGCGCTTTTTCCCCTATGCTCATGCCGTCGTCGGCGCTGCTGTGTTGGATAAGTGGAATTTCTCCCGTTTTTTGGTGATGACGACCTTACATCATGACGACCTGAAGGTCGCCCATGAGGATGAGGAATCCGGTGACAATCTGTTGCGTTTGACGGCGATCGTGAATTTGTCCGATCACATCTGTCGCCGAATTGGCATCGGTCAGCGTGAAGCTGATGAGTCGATCGAGGTTGCCGGTTGTCTGGGGGCAGAAGCTCTTGAGTTGGATGAGGATGACGTTCTGGAAGCGATTGAGGAGGTTGGCGCTGTCTTCGCGGAGAATCGTAGTTCTTTCAGCGGTTGAGCAGATTTTTAATGACACACACCGGGAGGCTTTTGCCTCCCTTTTTTATGCACTGACATTCGTGGATCTTGATAGCTTGAGGCAGTTTGGTTGTGATTTGTCGATTGTGTTAGATTGACGGGTACGGATATGGAAACCATGGTTATGAAAGAACGTTTGGATAAGTTGCTGGTTTTACAAGGTTTGGTGCCTTCTCGTGAGCGTGCCAGAGCCTTGATCCTGGCGGGAAAAGTGGTTGTTGATGACCACCTGGTTGATAAGGCCGGCGCGCAAATAGATGTCGATGCAAAACTACGCCTCAAGGGGGAAGATATCCCTTTTGTCTCTCGCGGCGGCTTAAAGCTTGAACAGGCGTTGGCAACGTTTCCGATTTCTGTCGCTGCGCGGGTGGCGATCGATGTCGGTGCCTCGACCGGTGGTTTTACCGATTGTCTGCTGCAGGCTGGTGCGTCCAGAGTTTATGCGGTCGATGTCGGTTATGGCCAACTCGCCTGGAAACTGCGTGAAGATTCGCGAGTTGTCAACCTTGAACGTTGTAATATTAGGCATCTGCAGAACGATATCCTTGATCCGCTCCCTTCACTCGCAGTCATCGACGCCTCCTTTATTTCACTCTCCAAGGTGCTGCCGAATACCTTGAACCTGCTGACCGAGGACGCTGAAATTGTTGCTTTGATCAAGCCGCAATTCGAGGTCGGTCGTGGTCAGGTCGGCAAGGGCGGCGTGGTTCGCGATCCGCAGTTGCACGAAAAAGTTATCGAGAATATCCAGAGTTTGGCCGTTGAATTGGGTTGTCAGGTTTGTGGCGTGATTGAAAGCCCGATTCACGGCCCCAAAGGTAACCGCGAGTTCCTTATCCATCTGCAAAAAGGGGTTGTGCAATGAATTCGGTTTATTTTATCGGTGCCGGTCCGGGGGACCCGCAACTGTTGACTCTGCAGGGTGCGGCAGCTTTGCAGCAAGCGGCAACGGTTTATCTGCCGACCCCCTTCGATCAGACCTTCGCCGAACAGTTGCACGGCAAAGAGGTTTTGTTCCCCTTTGATTACGATTATCAACAGCTGATCGAACTGATTGAGCAACAGCTGGTCGCGACACCGGTAGCCTTCCTGATTCCGGGTGACCTGACCTTTTATTCGCCTTTTCAGGGGCTGATCGATCACTTTGCCGATCGCTCTGTGGTGCTGGCCGGAGTCGGTGTTGCCAACGCGGCAGCCGCCCGCTTGAAAAGGACCCTCGATCTACCTTCGGTCTGCAACCGCACCCTGATCGTTTCGCCAAAAACTCTCGACAACAGTGCGGACAGCCCGGCTCTCGAGGAATTGGCGGCTCCCGGCGTCTCTATGCTGATCTACATGAACAACCTGCCGCTTGCTGAACTGGCGGCAAAACTGCGCCGGGGTTATGGTAAAGATGTGCCGATCGCTTTGCTGCATCGCCTGGGGCTGTCGGGCGAGGAGGTTGTCCAGGGAACCCTCGATACGATTGTCTCTGCCTGCAATGGCCGCGATTACTTCTATCTGGATGATCCGACCAAAAAGCCCGCTTTGACGCTGGTGATTGTCGGTGAAACCTTGCAGGAAACAGTGGATGGCAGTTGGTGGGATTACCGGCGCAAAACCATGTGGGAGCAACGCAAAAAGGCAGAAGGCAGATGAAACTGATTTCGCCCATTGATAAAAAAGCTGAGACTGTCGCCTTACTGGATGCCGGCGCTGACGAACTTTACGGCGGCTATGTTCCGCAGCTCTGGCAGCAGCGGTTCGGCCTGCTGGCGTCGATTAATCAACGGACCTTTGCCGGTGCGCAGATCGAATCTTATGATGATTTACGCGAGATTGTCGCCTGTTGCAGCGATCGGGGCGGGGAGTTTGCGTTGACGTTGAACTCCCCTTTTTATTCTGCAGCCCAGCAGGCCCTTTTAATCGATTATGTCGGCGAGGCGGTAACCGCTGGAGTGCACAGCATCATCCTTGCTGATCTGGCGCTGTTGCGTATTCTGAAACGTGAATTTCCAGAGTTACTCTATCATGCTAGTACCTTGGCTCATCTGGGGAACTCTGCCGCGATCCGGTTTTATCAAGCGCAGGGGGTCGAGCGGATTATCCTGCCGCGCCATCTCAGCGTTGCTGATCTGGCGGAGATCTGTTCACAAATACCGGATGTTGCCTGCGATGCTTTTTTGCTGGTTGGTAAATGCCCCAACACTGAAGGTCTTTGCACCTTTCATCATTCCAGTGAGGATAAGGTTTGGCCCTGCGAGATCCCTTACCAGGCAGAGGCGCTGCAGGAGTCGAGTGCAGATGATTTATCCCGCGCGATAGCGCGTCAGCAGAGTTGGGCAGACTCGGATCGGCGTCATGGTTGTGGCCTTTGTGCGATCCCGCAACTTCTCACGGCCGGGATCACCGGATTGAAACTGGTCGGCCGTGGTGCGCCGACGCTGCGCAAAGTGAAGAATCTGCAGCTCGCTGTCAAGTTTGTGCAACTGGCTGAAGAGACTGAGGCGTTTGCCGATTATCAGCGCGCGGCTTTACGCGCCCACCGGGAGCATTTTGGGATAGGCTGCTGCGAAAATGTTTGCTACTATCCTGAGTTCTATCAGCAAGATTGAGCTGCCGCAGAAAGGATGAATCTATGACTTCTGACTGTATTTTCTGCAAAATAGCTGCTGGGGAGATCCCGGCTACGATCCGCTATGAGGATCAGGAGATCATTGTTTTCGACGATCGCCAGCCGCAGGCTCCACATCACCTGTTGATCATTCCACGCAAACATATCCGTACGACACTCGATTTAACGACTGCGGATAACGATCTGATCGGGCATATCTACCAGATCGCCGGAAAACTGGCGAACGACCTTGGTTTTGCCGACGATGGCTTTCGGCTGGTCAATAATTGTAATGAGGCAGGTGGCCAAGTGGTTTGGCACCTGCATTTTCATCTGCTCGGCGGTCGTGATCTCGGCTGGCCTCCCGGCTGAGGATGCCAGACTCGCACTGAACAGGTTCTATGACAGCATTTGACTACAAAACAGAACAGCGCATGATCACCGATATCATGGAGTTGTTGGTAACCCATTACGGGGCCGGACTCACTGAGAATGAACTGGATCATGAGCTTGGTCGGGTTGAACAGGCGCTTGCCGATGCGCGCAGTTCACATCAGGGTCAGGTGCGTAAATCGGGTGAACCTTATATTTTCCATCCCTTGCGCGTTACCCATCTGGCGGCGCGCCACTGGATGGATTTTCCGTCGGTTCTGGCGGCATTACTGCACGATGTCGTCGAGGATACGCCGGTCACACTTGGCGAAATCCAGGCGAAATACGGTGAAGAAGTCGCTCATCTGGTCGACGGCCTGACAAAAGTCACCTCCGAGGTGATGAGCCGTGAAGAGTTGAAGGAAGAAACCTACCGTAAGACCGTGCTGGTCGCCATCGATGATATTCGGGTGCTGTGCTTGAAATTCTGGGACCGGATGGACAACCTGTTGACCATTGATGCCTTGCCGCCGCATAAACAGAAACTGATCGCCAAAGAAACCCGCACCGTGTACGTACCGCTGGCGCAGCACCTGGGGATGGGTTATGTTGCGACCGAACTGGAATCACTCTCCTATAACCTTCTCTATCCACGTCGCGGACAGATCTACAATCAAAAAATTGCCCAGTTGCAGCAGACGCATTCGACGGCTTTGCGTAAGGCCAAAGCCAGAATCAACAATGCTTGTGAGCAGCATAAACTGTCGGTACAGCTGAAGGATCGCTGGCGGCCCTTTTCGATTGCCGCAGCAAGGGACCTGAAACGCGGGTTCGGCTCCCTGTACACCCTGGAGGTGCATGTAGATCGGATGATGGATGCCTATATCTTCCTCGGCCTGCTGCACGGCATGTTTTCGCCGATTCCGGGGAAATTGCGTGACCATCTGAATATGACCTCCAAGCATGGCTATCAGGCGTTGAAGACAACTGTGCAGATCGGTGAGCAGCGGATGCGGGTCGAGATCACCACTCGTAAATTAGCGCGATTCAACTATTCGGGGGTATTGGCTCCCGGGTTCAAATTCCGCCACGAAAATTTCCGGACGCTGATGCAGTCACTGATGGATGGGGAGTCGGCATTCGATACCGAATCTCTGCAGCTGGCTTCGGCAACGATTCAGGTCTACACCCCGCAGGGGGAGGTACGCATCCTGCCGGAAGGCAGCAGCGTCCTTGATTTTGCCTTCGATATCCATGAGTCTCTCGGGCTGAATGCCCGGCGCGGCAGCATCAACGGGCGGATGCGGCAGCTGAAAACCCGGCTGCTCGATGGCGATCAGATCGAAGTGGAAACCTCTGAAAAGCCTGAAGTCCTGCCGAAGTGGCTGGAGTGGGCGGTCACTCCCAAGGCACGCAATACCATTCGACGTTACCTGCGCAATAAAGTTAGATCGAGCTGATACCTGGATCCGTGAGTAAACGGTGGATAAAGAGTGCAAGTGCTTGGATTGAATAAGTGTTTCAAAAATTCTTAGCTTCACCCGAAGGTTAAGCGGTGATTTTTGGGACGCTTAGGCAATTCAATGACTTGTGCTATTTGCCAGTGGGTACTCACGGATTCAGGTGATAGCAAACGGATCCCATATGTCTAAATTGATTGTCTCCGGGCTGATATTATTATTGTTGTCGGCTGCCGGTCAGCAGCTTTGCGCGGGGCAGGTGACCACCTTTATCTACCATCGGTTTGACGAAACCCGTTATCCTTCGACGAATATTTCCGCAGAAATTTTCTCTCAGCAATTAGCCGTTCTCAAACAGCAGAACATCAAGGTTCTGTCTTTGGGGGAGGTCGCCAGAAGGCTGGCTGCCGAGGAGCCTTTGCCGGATAAGGGGGCGGCAATCTGTATCGACGATGCTTTTTCCTCTTTCGCCGCAGTTGCCATGCCGATTCTTCGTGAGTACGGTTTTCCCGTCACCCTGTTTGTCAATACTGATGCGGTAGGTACCCGCGGCTATCTGAGTTGGGATGAGTTGCGGCAGTTGTCTGACGAAGGAGTTGAGATCGGCAATCACACCGCCACTCACGACTATCTGGTTGATTTGCAAGCGGGGGAGAGCTTATCCAGATGGAAACAGCGGGTTGAGCAGGACATTGCCAAGGCTGAAAATCTGTACGCTGAACAGTTGGGCCAGGTTCCGCAGATCTTTGCCTACCCTTATGGAGAGTACAACCCTGAGTTGATGCAGATTCTGCAAGAGATGGGTTTTACCGCTGCATTTGCGCAACAATCCGGGGTTATTCATTCGGACAGCCCCCGTTTTGCCTTGCCCCGCTTTCCGATGGGCGGCCCTTATGCAACGCTGTCCGGATTCAAGAGTAAACTAGCGATGAAGCCGCTGGTGGTTGCTGAAGAAAATCCCGTCAATCCGCTGGTGGTGGATAATCCGCCGGTTTTAACGCTGCGGATCGAAGATTCCGCTGTCGATCTGCGGCAGATCAACTGTTTTGCTCAGGGTGGAAACCGTTGCCAGGCAGAACCGATCGTGGAGCAGCCTGGATGGTTCAAGGTTCAGGCGGATCAGCCATTAACTGGCAGGCGCAATAAGTACACCTTGACGGTCCGAGGAAAACAGGGGGGTTGGCACTGGTACAGCCATCTCTGGGTGCAGGCCAAGACTCCCGCCGGCGGGGCTGAGTTACCCGCTGGTCCGCAAACTGACACCGGCAAAACGGGTCAACCGGTTCTGCTGGATCAGCGTTTGTAGATCTTTGACATATTCTTCGCCGCGGATGGAGTAACGAAACAGACCTTCGGCCAATTTAATGCCGTCGAGTGGTTCATCGGCAGCTCTGGCAGCAGCGCGGAATTGCCGCAGTTCCTGATAGGCGTAGTGACTGTTCAGGTTCAGCAGATAAGAGCGGATGGAGTCGTAGATACTGTCAAAGCGCCGGATCTCATAGGTGGCGCCGTCCGGGCGACCCTCAGGGATAATCCCGGTGCCGGGGGTAAATGTCCATTCACCGAACAGATTGTTAGCCAGTTGGGAAAAGCGCGAAGTGCCCCAGGCCGATTCGTTTGCCGCTTGCGCCATGGCCAGTTCCGGCGGGATAATATCGACTCTGCTCAGCAGCTCTGCAATCGCTTGCGGCGAAGAGAGTGCAGCGGATTTAACTTGGTAGCGTTTCGCCAGGGTTGAGAGTTTTTGCAACTGTTCTTCAGCAAGGGGCTGGTCATTGTCGATTTTACTTTTCAGTTCGATCACCAGCTCACGCTCACGACGAATCTCCCCATTGGCCAGCAGAATCATCGGTAAAATCGATTTGAAAAAGATATTTTTCTTTTCTCGGTTGGAACCTAGATCTGGAAGGTCTTTCGGCAGGCTTTGCAGGATCAGAGCCGGAACCCCCTGGTCGATGGTATCCAACCGATAGCTGAAACGTTTAAACTCTGTTTCAAGGTCGATCGTTCGGCGGATATCCAGAATCTGGATCTCTGAACCCTGGTAGATCGGAGCGGCGCTATCGGAACAGCTGGCCAAGAGCAGGCACAGCATCCAAAGCAACAAAAGTATATTTTTTTTCAAAGGTATATTCATCATAGTTTATAGGTCGCAGCACCCCTTGGGAACAACGCAGCCAAGCTTTATACTGGAAATATACCGCAACTGTCAATATTTACCGTTCTGCCTTTGCTGCGATACGGCAAATTATGTGGCTAGTTCTTTGTTATTATTATAGATTATTTATTATTAAATTTTTCCTGTGGAGGCGACATTGAGGTCCTATCGCAAAGAACTCTGGTTTGATATCCCCAGCAGGCGCGAGTTGCGCAATATTACCTCGCAGGTTGCTGAGTGTTTGCGGGACAGCGGTATTAAAGAAGGTCTGTTGTTGTGTAATGCCATGCATATTACGGCGTCGGTTTTTATCAACGATGATGAATCCGGTCTGCATCATGATTTTGAACGTTGGTTGGAGCAGCTGGCGCCACACGAGCCGATCGATCGCTATCTGCATAACAATACCGGTGAGGATAATGGCGATGCGCACTTGAAGCGGACGGTCATGGGCCGCGAGGTGGTTGTTGCCGTCACTGAAGGTCGTCTGGACTTCGGTCCCTGGGAACAGATATTTTATGGCGAATTTGATGGTTGCAGAAAGAAGCGGGTGCTGGTGAAAATCATTGGTGAGTGACTCTTATACATTGATATGGTAATATTTCACCTCTGAATGAGGCATCGTGATAATTGCTATGGAAACCATAAAAACTGCAAGTTTTGAATATTTGATCAGTCTGGCAAAAGAAAAACCTGATGGTGGCTACACTTTTGTGCTTGATGGTTCCAGTTACGAAATTGAGGATGTGTTGGAAATTTCCAGGATTGCCGATAAACATGGCTATATCGTCATTTATTGAACACTAGAATATACGGGAGATAGAAATGAGTTTAGAAGAAGGCGTTTGTTATACCTACGAAGCGGCACTGGAAAAAGCGATCGAAATGGAAGAAGAGGGTTTTCGCAATTATCTGCAAGCGATCCGCATCGTCAAGGATCGTGCGGCAAAGATGATTTTGCGTGATGCCGCCGCTGATGAACTGGACCATAAGCAGAAGCTTGAAATGGCATTGCTCGAAGGCCACATCAAAAGTTCTGCAGATATGGTCAAAGAGGTGCCGACGATGAACCTCGACTATGTTCTCGAGCAAAAGGTGATCAGTCCCGGTGCTGACGGCCGTCAAGCTCTGGCTTTTGCGATTCATCTGGAAAAGGGCGCTATCGATTTTTATCAACGGCTGATGAAGGGGTGTGAGGGTGCGCCGATGGCCGGGTTATTTCAGCGCCTGCTTGCAGACGAAACCCGTCACCTTAAGAGCTTGGAAGATCTGTACGAACAACATTTTTTGACTGAAAACTGATCACTGTCCATAGAAATATAAAACAATCACCGCTGCAATAAGCCATTGGTTGCCACGCCGACACTCTTCTGTTAAATTCAACTAAACAACTCTGCACTATAAGTGCAGAGCTTTGGTGGGGACTGAACGTCCCTTAGAATCAAAGGCAAAGATCGTCATCCTCGCGAATGCGGGGATCCACGGTTCAAAAAAACACTGGATTCCCGCATTCGCGGGAATGACGAAATATGAGTAGCAACTGAAAGTCATGGACTAAAGCCCATAGTTTTTACTAGCGTGATGGAACAATAAAATGGCGTTTGTTTGGAGGTCGCCATGGAAGCCTATGTCGTTAAGGCGTTTTTTGCACTGTATGTCGTTGCCGTCTCTTTGTTGCGGTTGATGGCTGAGAAAGAGTACTTTCGTCTTACTGCAATGAAAAAGGTCTGGGGTCGCAGCCGCGGACTGTTGATCCACTTTCTTTCAAATGTCATTCTGCCGATGTTGTTTGCCATCTACTTTATCTGTCGAGGCGTTGTCGGTTCCGTAAGCCTTTAGCGAATGAACAAATGATGCAAGAGCCCGTATCATTGTCGATACGGGCTTTTTTATTGGGGCTTGACAAACCGGCTGGTGGTTTTTATCTTTCTCAGCGCCAATAGATCTGCAGCGGTTTTTCTGGTAGTAATTCAAGAGGAAATGAGGAGTAAAAATAATGACCGATAAAGCAAACACAGAAGAAGGCAACATCTCCATCCATACGGAAAACATTTTTCCGATTATCAAGAAATGGCTCTACAGCGAGAAGGAAATATTTTTACGGGAGTTAGTTTCCAACGCGGTTGACGCAATCCATAAATTGCAGAATATTAATTTGATTGAAGGATTGAAGCTGGCCGATGAGTATAAAATCGATATCCGCATCGACAAAGAGCAGGGCACACTGACGGTCGCTGACAACGGTATCGGCATGAACGCGGATGAAATCCGCAAATACATCAATCAGGTTGCATTCTCATCGGCTGAGGATTTTATTGAGAAATTCAAGGATCTGGAAGATAAAAATCAGATTATCGGCCATTTCGGGCTTGGTTTCTATTCCAGTTTTATGGTTGCCGAAAAGGTTGAAATTCGCACGCTGTCCTATCGTGATGCAGCCGTGGGAGCACACTGGCAGTGTTCCGGAAGTGCCAGCTACCAACTTTCGGAAAGCGACCGGAAAGAGCGCGGCACTGAGATCATCCTGCATCTGAACGAAGATGAGAAAGAATATCTCGACGCGGATAATGTACGTACAATTCTCAAGAAATTCTGCAATTTCCTGCCGGTTTCCATCTGTCTTGAGGGGGAAGAGGTCAACGACAAAAATCCACTCTGGACCCGGTCACCATCTGAAATCAGTGACGATGAGTACAAAGAGTTTTATCGTAAGCTCTATCCGATGTCCGCAGAGCCGCTGTTCTGGATCCATCTGAATATCGATTTTCCCTTCAATCTTAAAGGGATTATCTATTTTCCGCGCCTGACCAACGAGTTCGATGTCACCAAGAGCCACATCAAGCTGTTCTGTAACCAGGTGTTTGTGTCCGATAACTGCCCGGAGTTGATCCCGGAGTTCCTCACCCCGTTGCAGGGTACCCTTGATGCCCCCGATCTGCCGCTTAATGTTTCACGTAGTTATCTGCAGAATGACCCGCAGGTGCGTAAAATCCGTGAGGTGATCAGTGGCCGGGTCGCGGCCAAAGTCGTTGAGTTGGCAAAGAAAGACCACGAAACCTTTGTGCCGATCTGGGAGGATATTCATACCTTTGTTAAGTACGGCATGATGCGCGAAGACAAGTTCTACGAAAAGGTCAAGGATCAGGTGATCTATCGCAGCAGTGGCGAAGAAAAATACACTACGCTCCCCGATTACCTGGAACGGGTCAAAGAAGAGCACGAAAACAAGGTCTACTACGCCAATGACGAAGGGGTGCAGGCCACCTACCTGAAGCTGTTTAAGGCGCAGGGGATGGAGGCCTTGATCCTTGATGCGATGATCGACAACCATTTCATCCAGTTTATGGAGTCGAAAAACAGTGATCTCAAGTTTGAACGGGTTGATTCAGATGTCACCGAAAATCTCATCGAACAGGATGCCGGATCGAAGGTTGTCGATGGCGATGATAAAACCCGCGATGAACGGATTTCTGATGTATTCAAGGCCGGTCTCGACTCGATCAAGGGGTTGACGGTGCGGATCGAAACCCTCAAGGACGATTCGGTGCCGGGGATGATCCTGCTCAATGAGCAGCAGCGACGCTTCAAGGAGATGACCCAGATGATGGGCGGGCAGGGGGAGATGCCTGATCTGTTTGCCGATCACACCCTGTTGGTCAATACCGCTAGCCCGGCAGTCGATAAGGTCCTCAAGTTGCAAGCAGCAGGGGATGAGGAAACGGCCGGATTGTTGATGGAGCAGATCTACGATCTGGCGATGCTGTCGCACCAGGCAATCAGCAAAGAGCGGATGGGGGCATTTTTGGAGCGTAGCGGTAAATTGCTGGGGATGGTCTGATTAATCCCCTCACCCCCCAAATCCCCCCTCGCCCCCCTTTTTCAAAGGGGGGAACAATACCTTCCCCCTTTAATAAAAGGGAGGTCAAATAGCTTTCCCCTTTTTCAAAGGGGGGAGCAATACCTTCCCCCTTTAATAAAAGGGAGGTCAAATAGCTTTCCCCTTTTTCAAAGGGGGGAACAATACCTTCCCCCTTTAATAAAAGGGAGGTCAAATAGCTTTCCCCTTTTTCAAAGGGGGGAGCAATACCTTCCCCCTTTAATAAAAGGGAGGTCAAATAGCTTTCCCCTTTTTC
>JAJRQI010000033.1 GCA_024280335.1 Deltaproteobacteria bacterium | reverse complement strand
TGCTGCATGGCCTGAAGGCGTTTGACATTCATGATGATTTTCATCCTTTCATCATGAACGTTTCCAGATCCTGTTGTTCAGACTCATCTCATGTTAGAAACACGAGGGTCGCTTCAGACTCATTTCATGTTGGAAGAGGCTCAGGGTTGTCAGCCCAGCAACGTCCGCTCTATGATAGTGGATAACCGCACGCCGCCGCTGACAATCGCCAAGCGCCAGATCGATCTGTGATATTGCTCCGGCGAAAGAGGAATTCCCAACGAATGTACGTAACTCCCCAAGCAGGTCATTTAAAGGTTCGGCAATCACCGGACAGCGTTCCACGGCCACAACATAATGGCTTTTCGGCTTAAAAAAACCGCAGATAAAACCATCCGCTGTCAGGCAGCACTTTATCTGCACGCGACTGCGATAATTCCACTCTTGAGGTGCAGCAACGATCGGCTGCAACCGGCAAGGATCGACAGAACATTGGCGGATCAGGGTTTCGTGAAACAGCTGTTCCTTCCAGCGAAGTTGCTCTGCGTAAGATAGTTGCTGCCACTGACAACCGCCACATTGCTCGGCAACTGAACAGGGCAGCAGTCGACGCTGTTCAGAGGGGCGAACAACCTCAACCAGCTCAGCCTCAGCATAGCGTTTTTTCTCCTTCAGCACCCGGCAGCGGATCTCATCACCCGGTACCACCAGCGGAACAAAGATCACCCGTCCTTCTGCGCGGACGATCCCGGTTCCACCATTGGCCAGAGACTCGACCAGCAACGGGCCGATCGGTTCCTTCAAAATGCTTCCCCTTTTCGTCCCCATCCGGGTCAGGAAGCGCCAGGTGTGAAGCTGTCTTCTTCGAATTGCAGCGTCGCAAAATAGTCATCCATATTCTCTTCACGCCGGATCAACTCAACGCTGCCGTCAACCCGTAGCAGCAACTCTTTCGGCCGCAAACGACCGTTGTACTGAAAACCCATGGCGTGGCCGTGAGCACCGGTGTCATGCAGTACCAGCAGGTCACCCTCGGCGATTTCCGGCAGCTCACGCTGCACGGCAAATTTGTCATTATTTTCACACAAGGAACCGACCACGTCATAGACCTCGGTCGGTCCCTGCTCCGGTTTGCCGATCACATCAATATGATGATAGGCATCGTAAAGCGCCGGGCGCATTAGGGCCGACATGCAGGCATCCACGCCGACGTACTTGCGATAGGTATCCTTATGGTTGATGGCTCTGGTCACCAGGCAACCGTGCGGACCGGTCATGTAGCGGCCGCTCTCCATGTACATCCGTGGGACATAGCCGTGCTGCTGACGAAACGCGTCGAACTGGGCGATGATTTCCCGTGACATGCTGTCGATATCCAGCGGAGCCTGTTCCGGCTGATAGGGGATACCGAAACCGCCGCCGATATTGACAAACTCAAAACGGATCCCCAACTCCTGCTCGACCAGCGCAGTAATCTCCAGCACCATCCGCGCAGTCTCAACCATGTAGCTGTAATCCAGTTCATTCGAGGCGACCATGGTGTGCAGACCGAAACGTTTGGCACCGCGCTGCCGGGCTTTACGATAGGCTTCAACCACCTGCTCGTGAGTGACGCCATACTTGGCTTCCACCGGATTGCCGATGATTACATTGCCGGTGCGACGTGGCCCCGGATTGTAACGGAAGCAGATCAGTTCCGGAAATTCAGGAACCTTGTCGATCAGGGAGATATCATCAAGATTCAGCACGCAACCACCCTCTGCGGCCGCCAGCTGAAATTCGACCGGATCGGTATTATTGGAGGTGAACATGATGTCTTCCCCCTGCCCGCCCAGCTCGCGACTCATTTTCAGTTCAGGGATCGAACTGCAGTCGAAACCAAAGCCCATCTCCTTCATCAGTTGCAAAATACGTGGATTCGGCAGCGCCTTCACAGCATAGTACTCACGAAATCCAGTGATGGCGGAAAAGGCCTTTTTCAGCTTTTCACCGTTTTCACGGATGCCGGCCTCGTCATAAACATGAAACGGAGTACCGTAGTGTTCGGCCAATTGCTCAACAATGGGAAATAAACGTTCTTTGAAACCTTGAGACATGGGCATAACAATGACTCCTTAACTTACTGATTAACGGTATGAATATATTACTAAACCACTCTGCACTAAAGTGCAGAGGTTTGATGGGGACTGAAAGTCCCTTAAAACCAAGATCAAAGACCGTCATCCTCGCGAAAGCGGGGATCCACGCGTCCTAAAAACACTGGATTCCCGCCTTCGCGGGAATGACGACAAACGAGTAGCACCTGAAAGGCTTGGACTAAAGTCCATAGTTTTTACTAGCGTGCTAAAACAATAAGTTCATTCATGGGTAGATCAAACAGCATTTTCAGACAGCAGCAATGACCTGAGAAACCAGATAACCGGCATAGGCGATATAAACGGACAACAGCAGCACGCCATCGAAACGACTGATCCGGCCGGGGCCACGGAAACCGATCCCCAAAACAAACAAGGCCAGCGTCAACAGTCCCATAATCGTGCAATCCCGATAAAGAACCTCGGGGGCAACCTGCATCGGGTGGATCGTCCCGGCAATACCGACCACTGCCAGGGTGTTAAACAGGTTTGAACCTATGACATTGCCGACTGCCAGATCATGCTCGCCTTTTCGAACGGCTGCCAGGCTGGATGCCAACTCCGGCAAGGAGGTGCCGATAGCGACCACGGTCAGGCCGATAATCAGGTCACTGATTCCAAACGCGCGGGCGATATCAACCGCCCCCCAAACCAGAATCCGCGAACTGATCACCAGCAGAATCATCCCGACAAACAGCCAGATCAGCGCAGTTTTCAGCGGCATTGGGTCTACTTCGAGCTGGACATCAATATCCGCCTCAAGGCTGTCCTGTCGACTTCGCATCCCCTGCCAGATCGACCAGCCCATCAAGACAAAAAAGACCGCCAACAGAATCCAGCCATCGGCACGATCAATCTGACCATCAAGTAACTGCCAGCCAGCCAGCAGAGTCACCCCGAACAGGATCGGCAACTCCTTACGCAAAACGCTCGACCTCACCGCGATCGGACAGACAATCGCCGTTAAACCCAGAATCAAGGCGATGTTGGAGATGTTCGAACCATAGGCGTTCCCCAACGCCAGGCCGGGATTGCCTTGCGATGCTGAAATCGCCGAGACAACCATCTCGGGCGCTGAGGTGCCGAAACCGATGATGACCATCCCGATCAGCAGTGACGGCATGCCCGCGTGACGGGCGGTGGCGGCAGCCCCTTCCACAAAGCGATCTGCGCTCCAGACCAGCAGCGCAAGGCCACCGACAATGGCACAGACTGAAAACGTAAGAGTCATAAAAAACCTATAAAAAACCGATCATTTCTATCAACTTAACTTGTTTGCCGTAACGGACGATCAGTAAACAGGATGATATAGCACGTAGACAGCCTGTTGCCAACCGCTTCCGAGCTTCAAAGATTGAAACAACGACAGAGCCGGACGACAGACGACATAAATCGTTTATTTACAGTAAAAACTGATATATTGATCGGCATTTACAGCGCCATCTTGCGAGGATAACGGCATGACACCAGTGAAAAAAAAGCGGATTTTGATCGTCGATCCACAGATATTAAATCAAGCAACCCTGATCGGCACCCTGAAAGACGACTACCACGTTGTTACGGCAAAATCTGCGGAAGAGGCTTGCCGGAAACTTGAAACGTTCGATATCAACATGATTCTGCTGGAAACGACCCTGACCGATATCGATGGTTTTGAATTGTGCCGAAAGCTGAAGGACGACGAACAGACCGCGGCTCTTCCCGTTATTTTCATCACTGATCTCGCGAATGTTACTGCTGAGGCAAAAGGCTTTGAAGTCGGCGCGGTTGATTACATCACCAAGCCCTTTAATGCTCCAACAGTCAAAGCGCGCATCAAGAACCAATTCAAACTAAGCGATGCGATCAAAGAGCTGAAACGCCTCAATCAACTGGCTCTGGATGCAAATCCGAATACCGGCCTGCCTGGCAACAACAGTATTCTGAACGAATTGAAAAGGGTTTTAGACCATGACGAGGCGGTCACGGTTATCTACGCCGATCTCGACAATTTCAAGGTCTACAACGATATCTACGGCTTCGCACAGGGCGACAATATCATTATTTTTACCGCCAACGTGATCAAGGTGGCATTGCAGATAGCCGGTTGTGGGGATTCCTTTCTCGGCCACATCGGCGGCGACGACTTCGTCATCATCACCCCGTCTGACAAATGCACCCCGGTTGCCGATGAGATTATTCACCGCATCGACAAGGGTATCCTCGAATTCTATTCCGATGAAGATGTGAACAGAGGTTACGTTATCGCCACAGATCGGGAAGGAAACTGCAAACAATATCCCTTTGTCAGTCTCAGCCTGGGCGCAATCGACCTGTCCCGGCAGAAGCTCTCAACCCCGCTGGAGATCGTCGACGTCTGCACCGAAACCAAAAAAGCTGCCAAAGCCCATCAAGGCAGTACCCTGTTTTTGGATCAACGACGGACTAAATGAAAAACATACCGCGCATCCCACCAGAGCCAGCACAAAAGAGCTATAATAAAGCATAGGAGTCAAGTTGATCCTGTTAACCCAAGCAAAGGGGGTTGCCTATCGAAACAAAAGCTGATCTATCGTTTATTTTCAGCCGCTCGGCGGTCGATGGCCGTCGAAAGTCCCGTGATTCGGGAACACCAAAAGGTTAATAAAGAAGGCCCGCGATACAACAGATGCGGGCCTTAACATTTGGTAACTCTGAGAGTTATCAATAGGATTTACGAAAATGAGTTTTGTGGCACTGCGGACAAGGCGGGATACGGACCGTGGCCTTGAAATGCATCTCTTTACCGCAATCCTTGCAGGTCAAAGTGCCGGGGCTGGTCACTTCACCGGTTTTAAATTCAAGCACCTGTTCGGACTTTTCAGCGACCTCATTCAACACATCCGCTGCAGTTTTCAGCAGTCTTGATAAACCGCTTTGTACCCCGGCAACGACCCTGTGCGGCTCGACCGCCTCAAACACCGCATCACGCGCCAGTTGCGCCTTCTTGCCGACTTCGGTCAGATCCCGGCGCAAATAACCTGCAATTTTCTCAGCCTGATCGCGGGTGTACTCTCCGCCGGAAGAAATCTCTTCACCCGCTTTATTCAGTGCTTCTTCCAGAGTTTTTCGCCCTTCTTGCATGAACTCTGCCGCGCGGTCAGCCATTTTTTGATACAGACCGACATCCTCATGTTCTTCAGGTTTTTGTTTGTCATTGCTCATCATCACACTCCTGTAAGCATTGGTGGGACAACCTTTGTTGGCGTCGCAAAAAGGAACCAGATGGCCGCCGTCACCTTTATTTCTGTCATGAAATCAGTCTAGCCTGCCATACGATTATTGGCAATTCTTGCTGACAATAAAAACCTCTCGAGCTTGAGGCCGGGATGACGACTGGGGTAAGGTGTAGCAACGTTTTCCCGTAAGCCTTCGGCACTCTGGCGGCGTTGCTGTGTTGCTCAAATGCTCACATAGCCATGTATGCTCCGCTTCTGCGCTGCTCGCGCCTTGCCAGAGCACCAAATTCGGGTGTGCTGAAGTTACGTTTTCCCGACCATTTCAGCTCTAACCGGATGAGGTCTGCAGGTCACGATGAAATCACTGCTATTGCTTTTACTCCTGCTGTTTCCAGCACCGGCATTTGCTGCCATCAATTACGATCTTGATATCGGCCTGCATCCAGCGCAACAGCTACTGATCGCCACAGCACAGATCAACTTTAATGGCGGGGTAGAGTCACCTCTCAGACTGCAGCTCTCCAACCGCTGTAAGATAATCGCGGTTAAACAGGGAAACCGCCCCGTCCCCTACAGCTTCTCTGCCGGGCTGCTGCAGCTGGAGTTATCTGCTGCCGAGCCGGTCAGCATCACTTATCGTGCGGTTTTCAACGATCTGTCGAGCAAGACTCCGGTCCACAATGAAGATCCCAGTTATGGCATTTCAGCCACTATCTCCGCTGCAGGCAGCTATCTTTCCTCCGGCGTGAACTGGTATCCGCAGTTGCAGGGAAAAGGAGTCGATTATCGGATCAGCATCTCGGCACCGGTCGGCACCGAGGCGATCACCTCCGGTCGACGTATCGCCCGGCAGGTTGTAAACGGCCGCAGCAACTCTGTCTGGCTTGTCGACTATCCACTACAAGGCTTAACGCTCGCGGCTGGTGTTTATCAGCTGTTCGAAGACCTGACCGGTCCGGTGCCGATTTACGCTTATTTTTATCCGGACTCCGCACCCTTGGCCGCAACCTATCTGCAGAAAGCGCGCAGCTATCTACAACTCTATGAAGAGCTGTTCGGTCCCTACCCGTTTCACAAGTTTGCCATTGTCGAAAATTTCTTCCCGACCGGCTATGGACTGCCCTCCTGGACCCTGCTCGGCAGCAGCGTGATCAAACTGCCGTTTATTGTCAAGACCAGCCTCGGTCACGAAATCGCCCATTCCTGGTGGGGAACCGGCGTACAGGTCGACTACGGGCAAGGGAACTGGGCCGAAGGGTTGACCACCTATGTCGCCGATTATCTCTACAAGGAGCGCAGTTCGGCCGCCGAAGCGCGCGAATATCGTCAAAATATTCTGCGGGATTACGCCAATCTGGTCGGACCGGAAAACGCTTTTACGATTGCCAGCTTCCGCTCCCGCCACGACAAAGCCAGCCAGTCGATCGGTTACGGCAAGACAGCGCTGCTGTTTCATATGCTGCGGCAGAGAATCGGTGACCAGGATTTCTGGGCAGGATTACGCAAGCTTGCGGAAGAAAGGATGTTCAGCCAGGTTGGCTGGGACGATTTTTGCGAACGGTTCTCGGCAATCAGTGGCGACAATTTACAGGTTTTTTTCCATCAGTGGTTGACAAACACTGAGGGGCCGCGACTTGCCCTGCAGGATGTGAAGTCGGTTAAAACAACGACCGGCTGGCGGGTTAGCGGCACCCTGACACAACAACCGGTGTACCAGCTTGCCGTCAAGCTGCAACTGACGACAGAAGCCGGGAGCCTGCGCAAACAGCTGCAGGTCGATTCGACCGAGCAGAGTTTTCAGTTCGAAGTCGCAAGCCGCCCGGTTGCATTGCAGGCCGATCCCGACAGTGACCTGTTCCGCATTCTCGCTGCCGAGGAGATCCCCGCAACGGTCAATTCAATCCGTGGCAGCAATCAATTACTGGTGGTACAGACAGAGCAGTATGCGCCGGACGCCGAGGCGATAAAAACGCTGCTGGGCGCCATACGCAAATCTCAGTTACCAGTACGCACGCTTGCCGAGGTCAGTCAGAAAGAGTTGGCAACGCACGATCTGTTGGTTTTCGGTTTGCCGGATCGGTTGCAGCCGACACAATTAAAATCCGGAATGGATGGCCGATTCACGCTTGCGGGACAAAGCGGAAACCTGGCCGATCATTCTGCGTTTATCGTCGAAGCAAATCCGCTGAATGCTGAAAAGAGCGCCGCCTGGTTTGTCAGTAACGATCTGCAGGCAGCAATTGTGGCGCGGAAGGTTCCGCACTACGGCAAGTACAGCTACCTGTTGTTTGACGGAGTAAAAAATCGTTTAAAAGGGATTCGCCAGCCGGAAGAATCCCCCTTAAGAGTTGAGTTGTAAGTAGTGATATTGAAGGCGGTTTCTCATCTCTTCAACAGCTGCTGCACCCTCTCCCGAAAAATCGGCAAAACGTCCTCTTTGAACCAGGGATTATTCCTCAGCCACAGCCGGTTCCTCGGCGAAGGGTGCGGCAGCACAAAAAATTTAGGCAGATAATCCTCAAACTGCTGCACCGTTTCCGTTAAATTCCCTCGCCGTTGCTTGCCCAGATAATAGAGTTGCGAATATTGCCCGATCAGCACAATCAGCTCCACATCCGGCATCTGCTCCAACAATTTCGCATGCCAGCGTGGTGCGCATTCCGGGCGTGGCGGCAGGTCTCCAGATTTCCCTTTGCCGGGATAGCAAAAGCCCATCGGCATCAACGCAATATTTTCCGCAGCGTAAAAAACTTCTTTGTCGATGCCCATCCAGATGCGCAACAGATCACCGCTGGGATCGTTCCACGGGATGCCGGTTTCGTGGACCTTGCTCCCCGGGGCCTGGCCGATGATGACAAGTCTGCTGGTTTTGCTGGCGGTAACGACGGGACGTGGCTGATGATCAAGCCGGGACTTGCAAATGTTGCAGGATTTGATTGCGGCTAGAGCCTGATCCATTATTTCGGCAGCGTCCCTAATCCTGAATAGTGAAATAGCTTTTATCGATAACCGCCTTGAACTCATCACTGGTCCGCGCCCAGTCGAGCAGATCTACTCGAAAAGGCAGATCTGATTCGACAAAAGCCTCCTTGAGGTCACTCATCAGCTCATTGGCGAGTTTTTGCGTCCCGATAACAACAAGGTCCAAATCGGAATAAGGTTTGGCGGTCATATTGACGCGAGACCCGAATGCACGGACTTCGCATTCAGGTACGTGCCGGCGAAGCAACTGCTGAACAATTTTAAGTTCAAGGGCAGACAGATCAATCATTTCGATCCTTGATTGCCTGCAACAGGGCAATTGCGTCGGCATAAAAATTTTCGGCGCAGGAAAAAATCTCAGCGGCAACCTCCTGATCGTATACGTGCGAGGTTTTGTTGCGCGCCTCATGGTAGCGCCACCAGACCTTAACATCAGTAATCAGTCTATTTTCAGCAGCAATGCGAAACAACTCCTTGCGGCTGACACCGTCAACATAAGCGCTGCCCAGATTGTTCTCCAGCCAGCGTTTGATAAACTTCCAGCAAAGTTCATAGGTGAATTCAAAATTTTGAATAACCCCTGCCTGCATCAACTGCCGGGAACCCTCATCAAGTTGAGACATCAGGTTTTCATCATGGACTCGCTGCAACCCCGACTCCAGTGATGCAAGCGCTTTTTCCAGACTCCCAAGTTCCAGCATGACACAGGCCCTTCCTTAAAAATTCAACATATTGTCAGCTACAAAAATCATTCGTAACTTCAGCACCTCGGTAATGACCTCGCGCTGAACAGTTACAATCATTCTTAAGAAAATACCGAATGGAGACAGGCAAGTAAACCGCAAAACAATCAATCAATCGGCAGATATTCAACCTGAACAATCTCCAGCAGTTCAACTCCACCCGGCGTTCTGAAACTCACTGAATCACCCTCTGCAGCACCGAGCAATGCCTTGCTGATCGGCGCGACCCAACTGATACGCCCTTTCGGCAGATCGATCTCGTCGACACCGACAATGCTGTAGGTTTTCTCTTCTCCGGCTTCATTTTCCACCCTGACCGTGCAACCGAACAGAACCCGGTCGCCGGCCCGTTGTTTCTGCTGCAACGGATCGACGATCTCGGCATGTTCCAGGCGTTTCTGGATAAAACGGATGCGGCCGTCAATCTGCCGCAGCTTGCGTTTTCCGTAGTGATAATCGGCGTTTTCCGAGCGGTCGCCGTTTGAGGCAGCCCAGGCCACCGTTTCGACCATTGCGGGCCGCTGCTTGTAGAGCAGATCTTTCAACTCAATTTTAAAACGCTCGGCACAGCCGGGAGTCATGTAAATTTGTTTTTTGTCCGCCATCGCCTCAAACCTTCTCTGCCGACTTTTGGGGAGGTCGTTAACTATTACGCCCGTTCAAACGGCTCGTAAAGCCGCTTATATTCATCCTGTGCGTAGCGGTCGGTCATACTGGCAATATAATCGCAAATGACCCGCTCAATGCCGAATTCGTCAAAACGCAGCTGATATTTTTCCGGCAGCAACGAAGGATTTTCGCTGTAATTCTCAAACAACAAGGTCAAAAAACGCTCTGCCTTGACTCGCATTCGCTCAACCTTGTAATGCTTGTACAGTTTGACGAAGAGAAACTTTTTTAAATCACGATTCAAAGCCTGCATCTGCGGGCTGAAACAGGCCAGGTTCAGCGGTTGCCGACGGACATCTTCAAGCGATCGGATGTTGTACTGCTTAAGTTTGCCCGTCGTGGTACTGACCAGATCACGGATCAGGGCACCGATCAAATGGCTGATCGTCTGTAAAATCTGTCGCCTTTCGTCCAGGCCGGGGAACTTGCTGCTGATTTTCAGCCAGGTCTGTTGCCAAAGCTCCACCTGCGACAGGTCGGCAAGTTTGATGTAGCCAGCCTTTAATCCATCATCGATATCGTGATTATTGTAAGCAATTTCATCAGCCAGATCGATAATCTGCGCTTCCAGCGTCGCGCGCAATTGCGGCGCAAAATCATCAATCGCATCACTGCCGGCACTATCATAATCGGAGGAATGCTTGATGATCCCTTCCCGGGTTTCCCAGCTGAGATTCAGACCGTCAAACCCGGGATAACGATGCTCCAGCTTTTCGACGATTCGCAACGACTGTCGATTATGCTCGAAACCGCCATGATCATGCATCAGGCGATTCAAAACCTCCTCTCCGGTATGACCGAAGGGGGTATGGCCGAGATCGTGAGAGAGCGACAGCGCCTCGATCAGATCCTCGTTCAAACGAAGATTGCGGGCAATGCCGCGGGCAATCTGGGCGACCTCCAGTGAATGAGTCAAGCGGGTGCGGTAATAATCCCCTTCATGATTGACGAACACCTGTGTCTTGTATTCCAGCCGCCGAAAAGCCGCGCAATGAATGATCCGGTCCCGATCCCGCTCGTAGACCAAACGGTTATCTTTATGCGGCTCTTCGTGAGCCCGACCACGACTCTGGTCACTGGTCGCAGCGTAACCGGCCAATCCGTTCCGACGCATAGGTGACTCCCTTAGCAAGAATTGAATAGTGACAGTCTAGCGGATGCTTGCGTCAAATAATGTCACAGCGAGATAAGTTCTTGTACTACAGCTCTGAGTTCGGCACAGTGTGCAAACTGGCAATCCTGGATAGCAAGGTTCAAGAAAAAAACAGAGGCAACTTCAGCCAGATGGCCTCGGGATGTCCATTCCAAGGGTGTCTGGCGCCAGGATGGCGGCAGCAAGCCCCAGGGATGGGTTCATGCGTCCCTTGGAATGGGCAGCGCGAGGCCATTTCCGAGGCACTGAAAAGTTACAAACAGAGGACATACTATCATGCGTATCATCAGCGGCACAGCACGCGGACGTAAATTAACCCCGTTTTCAGGCGAAGGGATTCGACCGACACCGGATCGAGTCCGTGAAGCGCTGTTCAGCATTCTCAACAGTCGTCTCGGTTCCTTCTCCGGCATCAAGGTTCTGGAACTGTTCGCCGGCAGCGGAGCCCAGTCGCTGGAAGCACTTAGTCGCGGGGCCGCATCCGCTATTCTGGTCGATGTGAGCGCGCAGGCGATCAAGGTGATCGAAGAGAACATTAGATGCTGTAAAGTCGAAAGCACTGCTCGCGTTGTCCGCGGCGATGCTTTGACCGCCCTGCCTCGCCTGACAAAGGACGGCCCCTTCGACCTGATCCTGCTCGACCCTCCTTATAATCAAGGATTAATACCGCAAGCACTGGAAAAGATTGAACACTTGCAACTGCTTGCCGATGATGGGATAATCTGTGCCGAGTCGGCCGCTGGTGAAATTTTGACAGACAGCGGCAAGTTAAAATTAATCGAGAGTCGTAAATACGGCTCTACGATGATCCATTTTTACCGCCGGACCGATCCCGACAGGCAATCCGAACGAGGACTGAAATGAATCGACATATAGCTATCTACCCCGGCTCGTTTGATCCCTTTACCAACGGCCACATGGATATTCTTCTGCGGGGACTGGAAATTTTCGACACTGTCATCGTTGCCGTCGCTCTCAATTCAGAGAAAAACAGTCTGTTTTCCGTTGCCGAGCGGGTCGACATGATCGCCCGGCTGGTCGAAGACAACCCCCGCATTCAGGTTGAAACCTTCGATGGGCTGCTGGTCAATTATGTCGTTTCAAAGGGAGCACGGGTCATTCTGCGTGGCTTACGGGCAGTGACCGATTTTGAATTTGAATTCCAGTTGGCACAGATGAACCACACGGTCTGCGAACAGGTCGAAACCCTGTTTATGATGACCTCCCCCGAATGCGCTTATCTGAGTTCCTCAATCGTCAAAGAGGTCGGCAGACTCGGCGGCGAGGTCGGTAAGTTCGTACCGCCGCTGGTGATGGAAGAGTTGAAGAAAAAGTTTTCCGAGGATTGATCGGCAACTGTAGGGGCGCACCTATGTATGCGCCCTGAAAAGGGCAGACACATAGGTCTGCCTCTACATCATTCCTCCCAATTCTCCAACTGATCCGCCAATTCGGACAACGCAGCAACCACCAGCCCCTCAAGTTCCGCACCCTTTTCGGCAGTCGCCTTGGTCGGATCTCCCCAGACCCCGCCCGGCCAGAATTTCTGTTTGTCACGCACCAGAATTCCACTTGGAAATGCCGGAAACTCGCGCGGAGCCGTGCCTTTCACCAGGGATGGATGTGAATGGAGAATCCGTGAGGTTTCGATCTCTCCGGCATGAGAATCTCCTTCAGTTTCAATCAGATGTTGTCCGCACTTCGTCACCAGCATGAATTCAGTCAATACGGCAATTTTCAAATCAGCAAACTACTGCAACAGTTTTTCACCGGCATCGGTAAGAGCGGCCATGTGCGTGCCTCCGGCATGACCGCTGAGCAGGATGAAATTACGCAAGCCCTGTCGGTAGAGTGCGGCAACGACATCGATCGCCAGCGCCTTCAAGGTTTCGGTGCTGATGCTGAGAGTGCCGGGATGATCGGCCGTTGAGCGACAGACACCATAATGGATCGGCGGTGCGATGAATATATCGCGCACCTCGGCCAGCCTGCGACCGACCTCGCTAGCATGCAGGGTATCGGTATCCAGCGGCAGATGACTGCCGTGCTCTTCGGTCGAACCGAAAGGGATCAGTACGGTCTGGGATTTCTTTAGTCCGGCTGAAAATTCATCCATCGTCATTTCGGCGATCAGCATAAACCCTCGCGTGAAACAGTTTAGGTACAACCTTCAGAAGGCTACAGAACCCCAAGGAATATATGGGTTTGCGGAATGATTCTAACATTAGAGTGGGTGCCGGAGATCAACCGCTGCATCTCCAGCAACCGGCTGGTTGAAACACCGACCCGGCCGTCGACAGTCACCGGCTGCAGAATTAACGGGATAGTAGCGGAAACACTTGTCACCAACTCAGCGGCAAGTTGCAGTTCCAGCGCCGGGGTCTCTTCACCGACCACCATTTTGACAAAACAGTCGGTGCGGTTGGCCAACTGTAGAAAGCGGCGGTGCAGCTCCCAGTCGGTCAGCAGGCCGGTTTGTGACTCCAGCTTGATATCCATCGCGACCCAGTCGAGATCTGGCAACAGCCGCTCCAGGGGATCCGGGAGGGTGCCGTTGGTTTCAAGATAGATCGGCAACATCTGTCGCAACTCCGGCAACCAATCACACAGCAGGTCGACATGCAACAAGGGTTCGCCGCCGGTTATACTGAACGAATGATGGGCTCCTGGAGCCTCAAGGTACCAGCGGCGAAATATCGTGGTCAGCACCTCCAGTTTTACCGGATTCTCCAACCGCAGCATCTCATTTGAACCGGGCGGATCTTCGAGCAGGCAACTGCTGGTGGCGGCGAAAGGAGTGTCGCAGTACCGACAATCGAGATTGCAGCCCGGCAGGCGCAAAAAGATCTGTCGGCAGCCGACCAGTGTTCCCTCCCCTTGCACAGAGGAAAAAGCTTCAATCAGCGAGGCTTCAACTTGCGGTGTAGCTGGCACAGGCATTATCCGATTCCCAGACAGTGATCCGCTCAACAACAACGTTGGTGTCCTTCAGATCTTCGGACAATTGATCAAAGATATACTTGGAAATCCGCTCCGATGAAGTGCTGAGATCCTTAAAAGGCGCCAGGTCATTGAGGTATTTGTGGTCGAGAAAATCGATGATCTTGTTGGTGCGTTTTTTGAGAATTTTAAAATCGATCCCCAAGCCGGCATCATCGATGGTCTCGGTTGCTACCGTCACTTCAACCTTCCAATTATGCCCATGCAGATTCTCGCAATCACCATGATAATTAAGCAGATTGTGCGCAGCAGCGAAATGGGTGTGAATCGTTAAATGGTACATGAAATCTCCCTGTATTGATTCGGGATCAATACTCAAGCTCAGCATCCCGATCATGTTGCGGTGCTTTTTCGCCGGCAATGGTATATTCTTCGTTCGCCCACTGGCCGAGATCGACCAGGCGACATTTTTCAGAACAGAACGGGCGAGAATCGTTTCCTTCCCATTCAGTCAGTGACCTACAACGTGGACATTTGATTTTTCGCTTCATTTATCTACCTATTATAGCGATTATAAACGGTTTCGGCTGTTAACTTTCCGCAGCGAATAAATCGGCGGCAGAAAATCCGCACTGCTGAAAATGCTGACGGAGTTCTGCCATTTGCGGGATAAATTCAGCCTCATCTATTGTCGAACCTTTTTTCGTTGTCACGGTAACGATCGGCTGCAAACAAGCAGTCAAATGGCCTGCATATTCCTTGAGTTTTTCATCATCAGGTGCTGCAGCGAAAATCTCATAGGCGGCAGTGCTGATAAAAGAGTCCACCTTACTCTTATTGACTTGAATTCTGGCCAGATAATGCGCTGAACTGGTGCTCATGCCTGCCGCTAAAGCGGCATGATAGACCGTGCTGTAAAGAATCGAGACAAAATAAAATAATTCGAGCTGTGGCTCGGTAGCATCCCCAGCGTCTGTCGGCAGAGAGATATTATTTCCAATCGCTTTCCAGCTATTTTCAAAGATTTCTGTAAACCTGCGCCGTTTAAAAAAAATTTCCAGGATGTACATGCCGCCTCCCCTTAGAAATACCCGGATCCGTGAGTAAACGGTGGATATAGAGTGCAAGTGCTTGGATTGAATAAGTGTTTCAAAAATTCTTAGCTTCACCCAAAGGTTAAGCGGTGATTTTGGGGACGCTTAGGCAATTCAATGACTTGTGCTATTTGCCAGCGGGTACTCACGGATCCAGGAAATAGAAAAAGGACTCAACAAAACCTGCTGAGTCCTTGAAATTCCTGGAGCGGGAAACGGGATTCGAACCCGCGACTCTCAGCTTGGGAAGCTGATACTCTACCAACTGAGTTATTCCCGCCTGTGTGGAGCGCAGTATAATGATGTGCCGAAGATTTTGTCAAATGCTAATTTGCTCTTTTAGAAAGTTGCCGGCCTGTTCCGCTGAAGAGATTTCTCCGGCAATTTCAGCCGCTTTGATCCGCTGTTGCCACAGTCCGATTTGCTGTCCGGCCGGTCTTGGCAGCAGGTCACGAATCAGTTCACCACTAAGTAAATCAGGAATCCGGCCAAGTTGCTGGTGATCAATAAAGGACTGACGCAGTTCAAGTGCGCGCTGGTAGTGAAGAATGTTCGGGCAGATTGCCAGATACAGGAGCTGTTTGTCGGGAGCGTAGCCGAGTTGCTCAACCAGCAGGGCCTGTCGTCTGCCATCTATCGAACCGGTCGTCAATGAAAACCAATCGGTAGAGGGTTCATTCTGCAAGGCAATCAACAAGCGTTGCTGCTGTCGGCTTAAACGCAGTTGTTGATGCAAGATCTCGGGCAGATTTTGCGGAGCATAAGACTTGAGCAGGCTGGCCAGCAGAAAGAGTGTCCGCTGGGAGTAAAGTTCCTGCTTCTGCGTTGAATCGACCTGAGCGGAAGGCTGTAATCCAGCCAGTCGCATCTGTTGCTCAAGTGCCTGTAGCGCCTTAAGCGCAGCAGACTTCTTCCACGCAGGCCCGGCAGGCCCGAACAGGGCCGCCAGCAGGCCGGTATCGATCAGCAGCTTGATCGCGGAAGAACAGCTGCCGGCGCAGAGAATACGGCCCAACTCTTCACGGATTCGCTCACCAGCCACCTTTTTGATCAATGCAGCATGTTGCTGCAACTGCCTGAGAGTTGTGGCCGTCAGTTGCATCTCAAGAGTCACCGCATGGCGAACTCCCTTAAGCATGCGCAAGGGATCATCGATGAAACTCTGCTTCGAACAGGTCTGCAGGATGTTCTGCCGGAGATGCTCCTGACCCTGCAAGGGATCAAGCAGTGCCGCTGAGGAGAAATCCTGATGTAGTGGAAAGGCCAGCGAATTAATACTGAAGTCTCGTAGATATTGATCTTCGGTGATTGTTTTCGCCCGCAAAGGGGCAAAATCGACGGTCAGATCGTTCGCCAGCAATACCCGGCTTTGCAGGCGTTGCGGATCGAGCCAGAACCAGCGACCATTGACTTGCCTGGCCCATTGTTTTGCCAACGCTGTCGGATCAGCAGCCGTGGCCAGATCGATATCCGAACTTCTGCGCTGCCGCAGCAGATCACGCACGACTCCCCCCACCAACCAAGCTTCAAGCTGCTGCCGGCGAATCAGCTCGAGCAACAGATTAAAAGCAGGCAGGCTGCTAGTCAGTTGCAAAAATGCTTGTTTGAATGTATCCATCATAAAAAACGAAAAGGCCCGCCGAAGCGAGCCTTTTCCAGTAAATTGCGCGTTAGGCCAGGTCTTGTTCGGCCTGATGAACCAGATCGAACAGCTCCTGAATGTCCTCCTCTGCGATGCAGGAGAAGGCGATCCGCAGATCGGTTTTGCCGATCGAGATGGCGCCGACTCCGTATTTATCGAGCAGATGAAGGCGCAATTGCTCGGCATCGACCCGCTTCAACTTCAAGCACATGAAGTAGCCGGAATTAAACGGGTAGTAACTCCAGGACGCAGCATACTTGTCGCTGCTCAGCACCGCTTTGGTTTTCAGCGCCCGCCCTTTCATGATTTCAAACTTTTCCTGCTTCTGGGTCAGGAAATCGGGAGATTGCAACGCTTCTATGACGAAGGTCTGCGAGGGGTGCGGGCAGTTGGAAATCTTTGCCCGGATAATCCCCATGGTTTTCTTTTCCAGGGCGGTCAACACTTCCGGTTGCGGATCTTTGCTGCCGGCGGCAAAAGTGATAAATCCAGTTCGAAACCCCCAGACAAACTCCTCTTTGGTGGCGCCGTCAAGCTTGATGGTCAACACCCGCTCATGCAGGTTGGCCAGTTTGCCGAACAGCGACTCTTTCAGGGAATCCTCGTAAAACAAGCCAAAGTAGGCATCATCGGTAATTGCAACGATGTTGCAGCCGCCCTCGGCGACCTCTTTGATCGCCGCAACCAGCGCATCGCCTTCGGCGACCGTTGGGGTGTAGCCGCTCGGGTTGTTCGGGAAGTTGAGCAGCACAATCGCCTTGCCCTTCTCCGCGGCCGTTGCCTGCAGACACTCCTTGAAGGCAGCAGTATTGAACCCGCCCGCATCGGTGAAGGTCTTATATTTTTTAACTACCGCCCCGTTGCAGACGCCGAAGGTCAGATTGTAATTGCCCCAAAGCATCTCCGGCAACACCAGATGATCGCCGTCATCAACGAACAGATCGCCGACAATCGACAAGCCGTGGGTCAGGGCATTGGTGACAATCGGATTGCTGAAGTTTTTATCCTGCAGACCGGGATTTTCACTGAGCATTTTCTCGCGCCAGAGGGAGCGCAGCTCCGGTTTTCCGGCTGGCGGTGCGTAGGGGTAGATGTCCTTCGGCTCAAAACCGGACAGCTTATCCTGAAAGCACTGCAGGTACATAGGGCCACCCTTTTCGGTGGCGATGCCGATCGTGGCATTATATTTATGCGCTTTTTCCTTGGCCTCGGCAGACTGGGTCAGAATCCCTTTCGGAAAGAAAAGGTTTTTGCCGAGATCGGAAAGCATTTCGAGGATGTTCGGATTGGTTGCCTTGATCTGGTCGTTCAGTTCCACAGCGAGTGGGTTCATTTGTCTTCTCCTGAGCGAGTTGCAGAAAGCCCTGTCGGGCGGCTGGATATCGCTGAATGATATACTGCTAACTACTTTGCCTGTCAATCTTCTTCGGCAGGGGGGTCACTGCTCTGTTCATGCTTTTTCTGCTTCACCGCAGCATCCGTTGTCCGGTTTTTTTTATTGCTGCGATTGACCAGGGTCAGGATAACGGAAATCACCCCGCAAACCAGTAGGATAAACAAGATGTCGGCAAACTGAATATCGACCATCAGATCTCCCCGTCTCCTTCTGCGATACGATCCAGCCCTTGCTGTGCCGCTTCGTGCTGTGGATCAAGTTGCAAAACCTTGCTGAACGATTCGAATGCTGCGGCCAAGGATTCGGTTTTCTATCGACAGAGTCCAAGAAAATAAAAAAATTCTGGATTCGGCAGCTCAGTAGGCAGGCTGCCCTCCTCCTCTAACCGCTCCATAATGATGCACGCCTCGGTGTACTCTTTAGCATGGTAGTGCTCCATGGCGATCCCGATCATTTCAAGACTATCGATCATCGGCTGTTTTGGCAAATTGCCGGAAACGATGGTTTTGATTCGCGACGCCAGTTCAACCTTCGAAGGACCATCCTCCAAGTTGTCGACAACGATCTGCCAATAGAGTTTCGCCTGCGGATATGAACCGGTAAAATAGCAGATCTGCGCCAGAAGGTTCAGGTTTTCCAGCTCTTCCGGCTGAAGTCTGCGCGCCTTCTCCAACCAGAGACGAGCGGCACTGAATTCACGGCGAACGTTGATCAATTCAGTGTAGATCAAGGCCAGTTCAAAAGAGGCGCTGCCGATCTTTTGCAGCAGGCCGAAATTTTCCGTTTCCATCAATGCCAGAATCTTCAGCATGTTGATCTTACGCCGGAGGTACGGAGGATCGACCTCTTTCGCTTCCAGCATGATGATCTGCGAGCCCAGGTCGGAAATATAGAACGGGTACGCTGCTTTGAGAATTCTCGCATACTCTGTATTATTCGGGCAGTCTGGAAAACGGCGCAGATAGTCATAGATCCCCTCGCCGATCATCTTTTCCGAGGGTTTCGGTGATTTCTGCAGATCCGCGACATGCAGCGGCAGAAGAATCTGCGGCACATCGATCTCTTGATTGTCCGGACCGGTGGTGATCGTCAGTCCTGCTTCGGGTAACCAGAATGCATATTCAACAGGATCGAGCGGCTGTTCGACATTCAACATCTAAACAATCCTTGTAACGGGCAAAATATTATTGAAATCTAGCCGAGAATGACCTTGGTGGCAAGCCGATTAGCTCGCAATATGTGGCATACAAAACAGAAAAGGATGAAGTCGAAACTTCATCCTTTTTGCCGTCACCCCTCGGGGTAACGATATTTTCTGAACAGGCAAGCCCGTTATTTATATGGCTGGGGCGCCAGGAATCGAACCTGGGAATGCCGGAATCAAAATCCGGTGCCTTACCGCTTGGCGACGCCCCAATAAACGAGAGAGACTTCTAACAAAGATAAAAACCGCCGTCAAGCAAAATTTGATGGCGGCGTCATCTTGTTCTTTTTACAAGTGCATCAAATCTAGGCAGTTTTTTTCTTCCAGAACTTAGCGCGCGCCGACTCGGCCAGAGAATAAAGCACCGGCACCACCACCAGCGTCAGCAGGGTGGCAAAGGCCAGCCCAAAGATGACCGCAACCGCCATCGGTCCCCACCAGTCGGCAGATTCGCCGCCGATCTCCCAGGTAAAGGTTTTAAAGTCAAAACTGACGCCGATCGCCATCGGCAACAGGCCAAGGATGGTGGTCGCGGCGGTCAGCAGAACCGGACGAAAACGGATCGTTCCGGCGCGTATCAACGCAGTGTTCAACTCCATCCCTTCCTTGACCAGTTGATTAATGTAGTCGATCAGCACAATCGCGTTGTTGACCACAACCCCGGCCAGCGAGATAACGCCGATCCCGGTCATGATGATACCAAACGGAGTCACCGTAATCATCAGCCCCAGAAACACCCCGGTTAACGAGAGCAATACAGAAGTCATAACGATCAGGGTCTGTAACACCGAATTGAACTGGGTGATCAGCACCAGCATAATCAGCAGAATGGCACCGATGAAGGCTTTAGAGAGAAACGCGCTGGCCTTCTGCTGCTCTTCCTGCTCTCCGGAGTAGCCGATAAGATAACCGGACGGCAGTTCCATGCTGCTTAACCGTTGTTGAACCTCAAGCAGGACTTCATTGCTGTTGCGACCGAAGGTGTTGGCGGTTACTGTCACCACCCGCTTGCGGTCGATGTGACGGATCGCACCGAAGCCGGCACTCAGTCTGACTTTCGCTACGGTTGAAAGTGGCACTGGGGAACCGTCGAGTGCCGGGATCAGCAGGTTTTCGATATCGGAGACTGAGGTGCGGCGATGTTCCGGCATTCGGGCGATAATATCGTATTCGTCTTCACCTTCCCGATAGACCCCCAGCTTGGTACCGCTGATCGCGGCCTTGACCATCTCTGAGATATCGGCGGTTGAGAGCCGCAACAGGCTGGCTTTTTCCCGATCGACGTCAATGCGAATTTCCGGTTTGGCCTTGGAAAAATCATCTTTCAGGTCGACCAGTCCGGGAACGTCTTTTATCCGTTGCCTGGCCTCTGTCACCAGACGGTCGAGAACCTCAATCTTTTCACCGCTGATCTCGACACTGACCGGTGGGCCGGTCGGTGGCCCCTCTTTCTGTTTTTCGACTTTGAATTCTGCACCAGGTATGGGGATCAGTGCAGTGCGAATGCGGTCAAGGACATCTCGAGAATCTTCCGCCCGATCATCCCGATCGAGAAAATCAAGGGAAATTTTACCGAGGTTCGACTGGACACTTTCACCGCCCATATCGCTGCTTGCGGTGCCGACCTCGGAGATGGTAAAGCGAACATCCTGTTCGGCTGTGGTGATCTCTTCAATTTGCAGTGCCAGTTGATCGGTTGCTGCCAGGCTGGTCCCTTCGGGCGCCTTGATTTCGACGAATGCCCGGTTCGGTTCTATGTCGGGAAAGAGTTCGACACCATGACCCAGCACCGCGTAGGCAGCAACAATCCCGATCAGCAGCGCAAACGATGCCGACACGACAAACAAGCGCTGGGCCAGCGCAAACTCCAGGACCCGGCTGTAAAGCTGAATGATCTTTGAGGGTTTACGCTGTGTCAGGTCAGTATTCCCCTGCAGAGACATGAAATGGCCGCAAAGGGTCGGATTAATCACCAGCGCAACAAACAACGATGCGGTCAAAGTGACAATCAGGGTGATCGGCAGATACTTCATGAACTCGCCCATAATTCCCGGCCAGAAGGTCATCGGAAAAAAGGCGCACAAGGTGGTCAGGGTCGAACTGATGACCGGCCAGCCGACTTCAGCGGCAGCAATTTTTGCGGCACTGATGGCGGGCTGACCCTCCTGCATGTGTCGAAAGACATTTTCAACAATAACGATAGCATTGTCGACCAACATCCCCAGCGCCAGGATCAGGCTGAACAAAACCACCATATTCAGGGTAATCCCCAGCAGATATAGTACGCCGAAGGAGAGCAGCATGGAAAACGGGATCGCCAAGGCAACGAAGATCGAGTTACGCAGACCAAGGAACAGAAACAGCACCGTGACCACCAGAATCAAGCCGGTGATGATGTTATTTGCCAACTCCGCGACCATCCTGCGAATATCTTTCGACTGGTTCAGGGTGACAGACAGATCGACCCCCGGCGGCAGCTGCGAGCGGGCTGCCTGCAACAGTGCAAAAACCTGATCGGCAACTTCAATGATATTTGCCCCGGTCCGTTTTTTAATCGCCAGCGAAACACTTTGCTCACCATTCAGGCGGGCGCGACTGGTTCGATCTTCATAAGAATCGACGATTTCAGCAACATCCTTGAAATAGATGACCCGACCATCCCGCTCAGTCAAAATCAGATTATCGATCTCTGCCGGATCGGTGAATTCGCCTGGAATCCGCAGCAGATACTTGCCCTGGCCGATATCGATACTGCCGCCGGGGATATTGACATTCTCCTGTTTGATGGCGCGAATCACCTCTGCAAGCGAGATCCGATAGGCATAGAGGCGGTCAGGATCAAACTCGACCCGGATCTGTCGTTCACGACCACCGGTAATCACCACATCGAGAACTCCAGAGATCTGCTCAATCCGATCCTCCAACTCTTCACCGACCTTTTTCAACACGGTTTCGTCCGCCTGCCCGGCAACCGCGACCATCAGAATCGGAAATTCCGCCATATTGATTTCAAGGATCGAGGGATCATCCTCCAGGTCGTTCGGTAAGTCTCCTTTGGCTTGATCGACCTTGTCGCGGACCCACTGCAGGGCATTATCGATATCGACATCGGGAATAAATTCAATGGTGATCATCGACGAGCCTTCGGCACTGACCGAGCGGATCTCCTCCACATCCTTGAGACCTTTGAGCTTGCGCTCAATCGGATGAGTAATCAGGCTTTCAATATCCCCGGACGTGACCCCTTCGTAAGGAGTCACCACTAACACCACCGGAATGGTGATATCCGGGGTCGACTCGCGCGGCAGGACCATATAGCTGTAGATGCCGACGATCAAGATGATCAACATCAACGCAAAAACCGTGCTGCGCCGATCGATGGCAACGTTGGAGATTAACATCAGTTTTCGCTCCCGGCCTGCACTCTGGCACCATCGATCAGCAGCTGCTGGCCTTTGACAACCAACGCTTGCCCGGCTTGCAGTCCTTCAGTGATCACAATCCGCTGATCTACAGAACTGCCGGTGGTCACGGAAAGTTGTCGGGCGATACCGTTTTCCGCAACAAAAACGACTTTCCCACCATTGCGATCGAGGACCGAATAGAGCGGTGCAGTGACAACCCCGGTCAATTGCTGCCGGACAAACCGAACGCGCACAATCATTCCCGGTCGCAGCAAACCTTGCTCATTATCGATAACGATCTTGGTTCGGTAAGTCCGGGTCGTATCATTTGCAGTGTAGGCAATATGTTCTACTTGCCCCGGCAGCGATTCAACACTGCGATTGTTGATAATTGCCGGAATCACTTCAACCGTTTGCCCGATCTGCAGGTACGGGACATCCTTTTCCGGCACATCGGCGATCACCTTGAGTTTGTCGACCTGAACCAGGCGCAGCAGTGGCTTGCCGATATCGATAAACTCGCCGCGATCGATATAGAGATAATCGATAACGCCGCTGACCGGTGCTTTCGGGAAACATTTATTCAGTTGCAGACGGGTCGCCAGCAGCCCGGTCTCTGCAGCAGCCAGACGGTTTTGCAACTCGTCCAATTCCTGGGTGCTGACCAGGCCTTCGGCTGAAAGCTCGCGATAGCGCGTCAATTTGCGCTTGGTTACGTTATAGTTTTCCTGTTCACGATTGAGATTGCTCTGCACCGTTTCCGGATCAATCTCCAGCAGGACGTCACCTGCCGCAACTTGATCACCTTCACGAAAGTTTAGTTTGCGCACCGGCCCGGCAATCTCCGCCGCCAGGACCAGATCTTCCCAGGCTTCCAGACTGGCCGGCAACGAAAAGGTCTCCTGTAGATCCCTCGACACCACTGGCTCAAGCTCTACCTGGACAATTTTTTCCGGTTTTTGCGCATCTTCGATCGGTTTACTTTCTGAGTTGCCGCAGCCGGAAAAAATCGGCAGAACAAAGAGCAAGCCAAGCAGATAAGTCCAGAAGTTTTGTTTACATCGTTTCAAGGTTCGCCTCCTCGGCATCCGCCTGCACGGTTATTCCGTGCTGCTCAAGAATGATTCCGCGAGAAAAATTCATTTGCGCGACTGCCCGTCGATACTGCGTCAAGGCGGTGATCTGATCGATTTTTGCGTTAATCATATTGTTCTGAAATAGGATAATGCGAAAGGTATCGGACAGGCCCTCTTCCAGACGGCGTTGCTCCTGTTGAAACGATTTTTCCGCCAGGGACCGAAATCGCCTGGCGATGCTGAACTGTTCTGCCGCCCGCTGCAGAACTGTTTGTTTTTGCAGCAGCTCCTGCTGCAAAACAGATTCAAGGTCACGCTTACGCAGACTGGCCTGCCGCTCCTGCAACGCGGCTTGCTGAAAGCGGGCTTTTGCCGAACGATTGCCGAGCGGCAGAGAAAATTCGAGCCCGACTTGCCATTGATAACCATCAACATCAAGCGCACTGCTGAATGAATCCTCCCAGTTGCCGTCAAACCGGTTGGGAGCAACGGTGTTGCGCGATTTCCCGGACAAACCGTTCAAACCACCCTGTAATTTGAAATCAAGTTGCGGCTGCTGTTGGTTTTTAAAGAAATTCTTTTGCAGGGTACTGTTTTCAATTTCAAGACCGCTGATCTTCAGATCGAGCCGCTTCTCCTTTGCGGCCATGAACAACGGTGTAAAATCGGGTAGATCCGGCTCAACGCGGGCCGTCGCGACTGCGTTGGCCCGATAGATAGTATCGGCAGAAAAATTAGCCGGTAGAGAATGATCGAGTTCCCGGTCCAATTGTTCCAGCAACAACTCTTGAGATTGCAGAGCCAGTGACAGATTCAGCTCCCGATTGGCCAGATCGGTTTCTGCCTGCTGTACATCCGAAACCGGGATCACGCCCAAATCGAATCGGCGTTGATTGGCCGCGTAGAGTTCCTGCGCCAACCGTACCGCTTCTTTACGCAACTTGACGATTTCCACTTCACCGGCAAGCTGTAATCCCAGCGTCTCAACCTGCAGGGCCAACGACTGGGCCTGCAGAAAATAGCGATAACTCCTTTGCTGTCGCTGATTCCGTGACAACATCAATTGAGTGGTGTTCACTCCTGTGCCGAAATTTCGCAGCAGCGGCTGGGTCAGGTCGAGCAGTAACGCAGTTCGATAGCGAGGATTCAGATCATCACTTGAATTATTGTCGGTGGTCCGCTCAGAGCGCAGGGAAAATGCCGCCGCAAAGCCGCTCTCAAAGCGTTTGCGCAAACTCATTTGTCCGGACAGAAGGTCGGTTTTGGTACTGACAAACTGACTGAACAAGGAAGAGAAAGACAGGGGTATTGATTCTTCTTTGAATTCTGTTGAAGCAAAAAACTCAGGATCGAAAGCGGCGGATTCGATCTTTATCTCTTCGGCACTGAGGGGTATATTGATCCTTTCAACCCGCAAACCGATATTCTTTTCCAGCCCGAGAATAATCAGCGCACGGATATCTCGCGGTGGAGCCTCTGCAGCTTCGAGCGGTGCGGTACAAAGGGTCAGCAAGAAGACTGTCAATAAATAAATTCTCATATACCTACCCCATCAATTGCCTGAGTAAAAAGTGCTCGCAGCGCCTCTTCGACCTCAGCAAGACTGACAACATACCCCGTATACCACCCGGCAAGCACACCCAGATAGATCGAAAAGAAATGGACTGAAAGGTAGAACATGTCCGGCTCATCCGCTAGTTCTCCGCGCCGCTGTGCGGCCGTGAAGATGTTCTCCAAAATATCAAAATAGCGCTGATCATGCTCTTTTGCTCTTTCATTTACGACTTTCGGGAAGACCATCTCCCGCAACAGTTGACGGCCAAATTCCCGATTGTCCGAAATGAACCTGAACTTGATCATAAAGAACTCGAGCAGTTGGTCGATCAATTTTCCGTCGGCAAAAAAAGGCGCTTTGAATTGCGCAAAAGAATCTTCCAATTCTTCGTCGCAATACGACAAAAATATTTCATCTTTGGTAGAAAAGTAGGTATAGACCGTCGCTTTACCGATCTTTGCAACACGGGCGATATCTTCAATGCTGGTTTTTTCATAACCTTTTTCTGAAAATAGCTCGACCGCTGCTGCGGTAATCGCTCGGCGCGTTTCTGCTTTTTTATGTTCCCTGATCCCTGCCATAAATATTCCTCCATAATTCTCGACCGCGTTCGACTTTACACTTTTTAAAATCTCTGTCAAGAAAACTCGACCTCGTTCGGGTTTTAAGGATTGCATTAAATAGTCCATTGAAATATCTTATATAAAATTCTCCTAAGAAAGAGGATATTATGAGCGCTTCAAAAGATCAGGATTTCGAGCAGCCGAAAGCGGATCTGAGGAAGAACCTGCGCGCGCCGCTGATTATCCAGAAAATCCATATTGATGCTGAACGGCCGGTTTTTTTTGGTTACAGCAAGGACATCAGCCGCAGTGGGATGTTTATCGCAACAACCAATCAGATCAAACAGGGTGACCAGATCGATCTGACCATTCCGCTGCCGGCACCGCTTAATTTGACGGTTAATTGTCGCTGTGAAGTGGTCTGGAAGCGGCCGCGCGGCAAGCGCCTGCCCTTTGAACCGGGGATGGGATTAAAATTTCTGGACATGCCGGAAGATATTTCTGAGCTTCTGGATGCCTGGATTCGAAAAATTGATTGATTTTTCACACTAAAAAGGCCTGTTGCAATTCATTGCAACAGGCCTTTTTAGTGCCGATGATCGGTAAAAAACGTATCAGTACCTATCTTTCTTTAGCTTTCAACCGGCCAACCCATCTGGGTATCTGGAGTTTGCGCCGGCGCCAAAGAAATTTGTTGTGTGCTGTTTTTGAGCGTAAACTCACGAAGCATGTGCTGCAGCTCAGTTGCCTGGCTGGAGAGTTCTTCTGCCGCCGCCGCACTCTCCTCGGCAGTGGCGGTGTTCTGCTGTGTAACCTGATCAATTTGATTCAAACCGAGGGTCACTTCCGAAATCCCCTGCGCCTGCTCGCTGCTCGATTCTGATATTTCCTTTACCAGATCAGCGACCTTAGTTACGCCACTGACAATCTCATCCAGAACTTCGGATGTCCGGTTCGCAACTTCACTCCCTTTAGCCGTTTTACTGACCGACCCTTCGATCAAGTCAGAGGTTTCCTGAGCCGCTTTCGCACTCCGGGCCGCCAGATTGCGGACCTCTTCAGCAACTACCGCAAAGCCTTTTCCATGTTGGCCGGCCCGAGCAGCTTCGACGGCTGCATTCAACGCTAACAAATTGGTCTGAAAGGCGATCTCGTCGATCACTTTGATGATCTTCGAGATACTCTGCCCGGCGTCATTAATTTCAACCATCGCGCCGACCATCTCTTCCATCTGCCGGGTGCCGCGCTCGGCGGAATCCTTGGCACTGACCGACAGACTATTGGCCTGAACTGAATTCTCTGCATTCAGTTTGGTTTGCGACGCCATCTCTGCCATAGAGCTGGATATTTCTTCCAGCGAGCTGGCAGAGGTGGTTGCGCCTCGCGACAAATCCTGGCTGGCATGGGAGATTTCACCGGAGCCGGCAGCAATCTGCTCCCCTGCCATCAGAATCCGACTGATCAGTTGATTGAGACTGGCAACCATCTGTTGAAATGCCATACCCAAGGTGTCTTTGTCCGATTCCAGCGGGACCTCGACCGACAGGTCACCTTTAGCAATATGCTCGGCAATGGTTGCCTTGCGCTCCAGACTGTCGGCCATACGGTCGAGAGCTGCGCCTAACTGACCAATTTCATCTGCGCTTTTCAGATTCATCCGTTGCGACAGATCGCCATCCCGAATGCAGGTTGCAAGACCGATTGCCTGTCCGAGCGGGCGGGTAATGGAACGATTAAGGAACAGGGAGACGCAGAGAAAAAGCAGTGCTCCGACAACACTGATACTGAAAATATAACTGCTGGCCTTCGATCGGGCTTTTGCCATCAACACAGCGGCCTGATTCAGCAATTTGGTGCTGGCCGAACGCAGGTTGTCGCCGACTGTGTCGAGTGCGCTAACCGTTTCCAGCTGCTGCAGAAAAAGATCCCGGGACTGATGCAGCAGCTCTGTCCCGTTTAGAATCCCTTTTTTGAAATTATCCGCCGCAGCAACATAGTCGGGTCGCGCCGTTGCCGCTGAAAACTGCTGCAAACCGGAGATCGACATCAGCCCGTTTTCCTGCAGATATTTATCAAACTTCTCTACGTGAAGATTGTCACCGGAGAGAAGAAATTGCTGCAAACTGCTTTGCAGGGTCAACGCCAGATTTTTGCCATCACGTGTCAAAGCCAACAAGTTTGTTTCAGCGACAGAGAGGGTCTCCCCTTCCATCTGCAGCTCGAATTCACGCGACTGGATATCATTTTCGATCTGATTGACAAAGCTGGCGACATCGCTCAACTGCTGGTACATTGTCTTGCTCAATGTCTCATTCTGCCGATGCAGATCGACCACCTGAGCAAAAGAGCTTGTGTATTCGCCCAGAGGACTTTTCAACGTGGACAGATCCAGATCACTGTCAGTTGAAACCTCCTCTAGGATGTTGAGCGCATTATCGGTAGACAGACCAAGCTGCTCAATGTATTCCTCTTTATAAAACTGCAGATAGGCCTTCCCGGCGATCTGTGACTGTTGTACCTGTTGTGCAACCCGGTAGATATCTACCTGTAAACTGTGCGCAGTGTCGATCTGCCGGTTGAAAAACAAACCCACCGCCAGAACCGCGGCCAACAGGGAAAGTCCCATTGCGCACAAGAGAATCAGTTTTAATTTGATCGTGAGATTCATCATGCAACTCCACTGGTTGTTAAGGACAGCCCCTCAATTACCACCGATTACTTACCCAAAGCCTTGTTGATATCAGCCAAAGAAATATCGTAAACGCCGGAACCGATAACAAATTTCTCACCGCCATGCTCAGCCATTTTGACAAAAGAAACTTTCATACTCGGCTTCTTCTCACCTGGTTTCGGCCACTGATAGTTGACCCAACCGCTGCCATTTTCCAGACAGACCCGGTTCATTTCGACAAACAGCAGCTTTCCTGCTGCATCACGCAGTGGATTTACGTTTTTACCATCCAACTTGGGCTTCATCGGATGCATCATCATCTCACCGGTGGTCGGAGAATGAATCCAGATATAGGTCCCCGCATAGATGAACTCGCTATCAGCGCCTTTAAATTTTGCAAACGCGGCCCGCCCTTCCTTATTGATGATATCCACACCGGCGTTGACCCGCTCCATGACCATCTCGACTGTCGGCTTGGTCGATGCAGTTGCTTTGGCACGGTCGACGCTGCCTTGATTGATTTCAGCATCAGTCAGAGCAACGGCCAAGGAAGGAATCACTGTCAGCATAATCAGCACCAGACCTAGACAAATCTTTGTTCTCATCGCTTTTCTCCTTTAGATTTCCTTGGTTAATCCCCTCTAATTGAAACAATAAAACCATATTCTAAAACATTTGAAAAGATTTATTTTATTAAATTTGCTGGGATCTAAAACACACAGGACGTGTGTACAATTGTCGTCAGTTCAGCAACTTATGACTGACAGGTAAGAAATACAATGAATAAACCCTCGCATTTTCAGGCAAAACCGCATTCTAGTAATGGGTTCGGCACAAAAAAACCCGGACCATCAGGTCCGGGCTCTATCGGTTAAGGCGGGGGGGTTATAGCAAGAGCAGTGCTTGGCGAATTCTCTGCAAGGAACGTTCTTTGCCAAGCACATTGAGGACTTCATAAATACTCGGGCTTGCAGTCCCACCCGTGAGGGCCACCCGCAACGGCTGGGCAACTTTACCGAACTTCAGTTCGCTCAGGTTCATGATCTGAGCAAAGGCTTTTTCAAGTTGCTCCTCGGTAAAATCGGTACATTTTCCAACTCGTCAATGATGATTGTAAAGAGCGATTTTTGCTCCGGCTTCAGGAATTTATTTCGAGCCTTTTCTTCGTAGTCTACCTGATCGGCAAAATAGAATGCGGCACCCTCTGCCATTTCTACAAGTGTCGATGCTCTTTCCTGCAGACTCTTGACCACAGCAACCAGATCAGGGCCAGCGGCCGGGGCAATCCCTTTTTTCTGAAGAAACGGGCACAGCAGCTCCGCCAAGCGAACCGGGTCTCCGGTTTTGATGTAGTGGCTGTTCAGCCAAAGCAGCTTTTCCGGGTTGAAAACACCGGCTGACTTTCCGACATTGTCGATGCTGAATTTTTCGATCAGATCATCCATAGAGAAGATCTCTTCGTCACCGAAAGACCAACCCAGTCGTACCAGATAATTGACCAGCGCCTCCGGCAGGTAGCCCAGCTCCTGGTAAACCATTACCGAAGTGGCACCATGTCGTTTTGACAGGCGCTTTTTATCAGCACCGAGAATCATCGGCACGTGGGCAAATTCAGGCACGGTATAACCGAGTGCCTGATAGAGCAGAATCTGCCGTGGCGTATTGTTGATGTGATCATCGCCGCGGATCACCAGATTGATACCCATTTCTGCATCATCGATCACCACCACCAGGTTGTAGGTCGGAGTCCCATCGGTACGCTGGATGATCAGGTCGTCCAGCTCCTCGTGGCGAACACTGATCGCACCTTTGATCCGATCGACAAAAGTCGTCTCCTCCCGATCTTCCGGCAAACGGAAGCGGATAACGTAGGGCGCATCCGGCTGATCGCTGCGATTTCGGCAGCTGCCGTCATATTTCGGCTTTCGCCCGTCTTTCATCGCGGCTTCGCGCTTGGCATCCAACTCTTCGGCGGTGCAGTAACAGCGGTATGCTTTACCCTCATTCAGCAGCTGTTCGACCTTCTGCCGATACAGATCAAATCGCTCTGATTGGTAAAAAGGTCCTTCGTCACAGGACAGCCCGAGCCATTCCATCGCATTGAGGATGGCATCGACCGATTCCTGGGTGGAACGGGCAACATCAGTATCTTCGATCCGCAGGACATATTTACCCGCTTGTTTTTTGGCCAGCAGGTAATTGAACAAAGCGGTACGGGCACCGCCGACATGCAGATAGCCGGTCGGACTGGGGGCAAAACGGACACGCAATTCAGACATCTGGAACTCCTTAAAGTAAAAGCCGCAACAGCGGCTTTATATACGTTACAAAACGTAACTATTTAGCACAATAATTAATCCGTCATTCCCGAGGGTTTAATCGGGAATCCAGACTTAAAACCATGGATCCCCGATAGAATCATTCGGGGAAGACAGACGTTTTTGCCAATACAGTTCAGATTATGCTGAAGTTACTACAAAACGACATCAAATCAAGCGATTTTGCGGATTCAGGTAAGAGTCAAGGCGGCATAGCCGACAACCCGGCGGTTGTCGCCGTTGACCATTCCTGAATGGATGTGGCGCAGCAACCGGCAAGCCTCGGCACCAAGCTCCCGGGCCGCCTGCATCACCACCACGGCGGGCAACATGCCGCACATACTGATCTGATTGTCCTGCACCGTCCGGTACAGACCGCCCGGATCGAAATCGATCATTTTCCGAATGGCCAACTGATCCAGCTGCACGGTGGTTTCCGCATCCTGAAAATGGTTCATATCACTGCTGGCTAACAGCAGTACCTCTGCGGCAGTTTTTTTCACCACCGAGGCCACCTTTGTCCCGAGTTGCAGGCAAGCCTCCAGCGACAATGAACGCAGGGCTATCGGCACAATCTGCAAATCCGGCTGGCGTGTTAACAACAGCGGCAGCATGACTTCAAGCGAGTGCTCAAACTGATGGGCCCGCTCATCAACCTGCAACTCAGGGATAGCGCTGCAAAGTTGCTTGCGTAGCCTATCCTCAATCGGCACATTGCCAAGCGGCGTGGCCCAATTCTCTGCCGCAGTTACCGCGATATCGTTTCCGACACCCTGGTGATTGGGCCCGAACAGCAGAACGGTTTGGGGGATTTCGGTAGTCGCGATCAACTCTCCGGCGACCGCACCAGAGAAAACATACCCGGCATGCGGGGCAATAATCGCCCGAGCGAACTGCGGCGCTTGGTCGGTGTGCAACAACGACGCAACTTCTGTCTGCAACTGGGCAGGATCAGCGGGATAAAAACTACCGGCAACAACTGTTTGACGGATCATACCCACCCCCTAAAGATCGAAGAGTATTTTCACCCCGATAATGATCAAAAGCACGGCAAAGACCTTGATCATCCGCTCCTGGCTGATTTTCGACGCCAGGCGAACTCCAAACCGGGCAAAGATCATCGATAACGGGGCGACCACTGCGGCAACCAGAATATTAACATAGCCGAGCGAAAATGGCGCCGTTTCCGGCTGCTGCAGACCGTAAAAAATATAGCCGATGGTTGCGGCAAAAGAAGAGACAACGATCAAGGCACTGGAGTTTCCGACCGCCAGATGGATCGGCAACTGTAAGACTATCAACATCAGCGGCACGGCAACGACCCCACCGCCGACCCCAAAAAAAGCGGAGAAGCAGCCGCCGGCAAGACCGACCAGCAACAGCTGTCTGCCGGGTGGCTGATCTGTACGTTCAGGAGGCAGGTACGGATGAAAAAACAGCAGTTTCAAGGCGATGACAATCTGCAACAGACCGAAGACCGCCTTCAGGCTCTGCCCCGGCACATAGGCTGCCGCAGTCGAGCCGAACAGTGCGCCGATGATCCCGCCAAGGGCGAGATGAGCAACCATATGCCAGTCGACATTGCCGCGTTTGCGATGTCCCAGGGTGCTGCTGAGCGAGGTCGGGATAATTATTGCCAGACTGGTGCCAAAAGCCATATGCACAACCAGGGAGTCAGAAACTCCGGCCAAGGGAAAAAGCCAGAGAAACAGCGGCACCAGAATCACCCCGCCGCCGATCCCGAGCAGTCCAGCAAGAAGCCCGGCTAAAGAACCGAATAAAAGGGTCAGCAGGATAATCGGTACCGATAGAAGTTCCATAACCTGGGAGACTGTCGGACTATTCGGGCTGAATCGATGTGCAGTCAGCTCATGGATCGTCCGACAGTCTCCTTGAGCCGAAAATCAAAAAAAGAGTGCCAACCGCTACGGTTGACACTCTGGATTTTTTGGAGGCCTCGACCAGATTCGAACTGGTGATGGAGCTTTTGCAGAGCTCTGCCTTACCACTTGGCGACGAGGCCATTATGTCGCTGTTTTGCGTGCGCATTGAAGTACCAAATCGGTCAGGGAGTGTCAAGGAGAAAATCCCGGCGCCGGATCGATTCGCAGATATAAAACTTGATCCGTCTCTGCGGTTCTGGTCCGCCAGGAGATAATATCCCGACTGACCGGATCCTGTTGTTGTAAATGCCCGCCGATCGGGTACCACTCACCCAACGGAACCCGCAATCTGCTGCGTAATTGACTGAATCTGATCTTCGGCGGCCCTTGGTCGTCGCGGCTGTCAAGTTGCTTCATTTGTGGTTCAATATCGACCAGCACTGAGGTGCCGAGAACCTGGACCGGTCGCACCCAGAAACCGGCAGCAACGGTTTTGTAGTCTATCTGCTCAAAATATCCGCTGATGTCTCCAGAGAATGCCGCCCACTGCTTTTTATAGGGGATCTCTTTTCCGACTTCAAACCAGCCCCCGCTCCCTTCAACAACACTGAGAGTCTGTTCCAGATTCTGGCTGCTGTTGCCATAGCGACGACTTCCGGAAGCAGCTGCTGACAATTGAGAACCGGTACCATAATTGATCGTACCCGAGGCATCCTGAGCGACCCGCTGCTGCTGCTCGGATAATTTCAACCGGACCACCAGTGGCTGCAGCTGCCGATCGAGCAAGGCAATTAACTTTTTGGCCGCGGTCAAGCTGTCGCCCTCGGCAACCAGCACCAGCGCACTGCCGGCAGCCTGAACCTTCTCACCTTCAGCAAGCAGTTCACGGACCGACTCCAGCAACTCCGTAGCGGCACGATGCTTCAGTTCGATAATTTCCACTGCGGCAAAAACTGAATTCGGCAACAACAGGAAAAATATGAGAATAGTAATCCAACGCATAATTAATCACTCCTGATGGTCTCGCAAAAAGAACAGCAATTCCCGGTGAGGTCATCTTAATCCCTCATTTCCCTTGCGTTAATTAATCCGCAGAGGGTTTTGGCCGATATGTCTGCGTATACACCGGTTTTTGCTTGATATTCGCTTGCTTAACGCTTTGGTTTCTTTTGCAACGGCTGTCATTCAAAAAGCCTGCACGCACCTGTGCCTGAACCCTGCGATGAACATTTTACTGTTCCTTGTCGGGCCTGTCGAAGCCTTGTGGCTGGAGTTTTCAGTCAGCGTTTTTCGCTTACGGGTCGTCATAGAAAATCTCGAGCTTTGGCCTTCGATAACCATTTAAAAGAGCGGTATAGAGCATCTCCATCGAGTCCAGCTCGAAGCTGAAGAAGAGATTGCGCATCTCTTCCCACAAGGCCCGTTTGGTTCCGAATTTCCTCCAAACAGATTGAAACAGGGAGCTGGTGAGCTGCTGGGTTTGATCGACCAGAAAGACCAGCATCATCAGCATGACAAAAACTTCACTCAGGTGCTCCTTGCCCAGTCCGTAATTGTGTCCGAAATGATACCCCTGGTTTTTGAGGGTGTTGAATGTTTCGTTCTCAATCTTCCAGCGGGCACGGCCACCGCGCATCAGCTGAAAAACGTTCTCTTCGGTCACGGTAAAATCGGTAACCCAGCAAAAATGAAGGGACTTTTTACCTTCA
>JAJRQI010000032.1 GCA_024280335.1 Deltaproteobacteria bacterium | reverse complement strand
AGCTGTCCCAACTGGTCCGCACCGATCCGCTGACCGGCATCGCCAATTACCGCTATTTCGTCATGGCCCTGGAACAGGAGATCGAACGGACCCAACGAAGCGCACAGCCGACCTCGCTGATTATGCTCGATATCGATTTTTTCAAGAAAGTCAATGATGACTGGGGGCATGAAATCGGCAATCAGGCGCTGGTGCATATCTCCCGACAGATCGAAGAGACCGTTCGCAAGCTGGATATCGCCTGCCGCTACGGCGGCGAAGAGTTCGCGATCATCCTGCCGAATACCGACCTTGCCGCCAGTATTCCGGTGGCCGAGCGGATCCGGCAACAGATCGCCGCTACGCCGCTGCTGCTCGACGACCAACCGCTCAGACTGACCGCCAGCCTAGGGATCGATACCTTCCTGCCCGGACAGAACTGCAGCCCGGAAGAGCTGGTCCAGCGCGCTGATCACTACCTCTACCAGGCCAAGCAACAGGGGCGAAACCAGGTTTGTCACGCCACCCTGCAACCGCTCGACATGGTCAGCCGCGAAGAACGGGACGCCCTGTTCAACCTGTTCGGCGGCGGCAGCAATAGCGATTCTGAATCGAAACAGGAAAAAAAATAAAACCATCCCGTGCAGGAGACAAAGATGCAGATTGTCATTCTCGATGGGCACACCCTCAACCCCGGTGACCTCGACTGGACCCCGCTGGAAGAACTCGGCAGCTGTAGTCGCTACGCCCGAACCGCTCCGCAGCAGGTTGCCGAACGTGCGGCAGCAGCCGACATTGTGCTGACCAACAAGGCGCTGCTCAGTGCCGAAACCATTGCCAAACTGCCGAAACTCAAATATATCGGCGTGCTGGCCACCGGCTATAATGTGGTCGATCTGACGGCGGCAAAAGAGCGGGGCATCATCGTCAGCAATGTGCCCGGCTACAGCAGCGCATCGGTCTGCCAGATGGTCTTCGCCCTGTTGCTGGAGATGACCCAGCAGGTCGGACACCATGCGCAACTGGTTCGGGAGGGAGAATGGAGCCGTTGCGTCGACTTCAGTTTTCATGACCGGCCGCTGATCGAATTGACCGGAAAAATCCTTGGTGTGGTCGGCTACGGCCGGATCGGTCGCCAGATCGCAAAAACGGCGCAGGCGTTCGGCATGCAAGTGCTGGTCAGTACTGCCAATCCGGATAAATACCAGAAAGAATCGGCTTGCACATTTGTCGATATCGACAGCCTTTTCTCAAAAAGCGATGTCATCAGCCTCAATTGCCCGCTCAACGAAGCGACCAACCAACTGGTCAACACGGCGCGACTCGCCCGGGTCAAACAGGGCGCTCTGCTGATCAACACCGGTCGCGGTCAGCTGATCGATGAAGCTGCGGTTGCCGAAGCCTTGAGCGCCGGTTATCTGGGCGGTTATGCCGCCGATGTGCTCTCCGCCGAGCCCCCCGCTGAAGACAATCCGCTGCTGAGTGCGCCGAACTGTTTCATCACTCCGCATATTGCCTGGGCCACTGCGGAAGCTCGCCAACGCCTGCTCAATATGGTCGTCGCCAATCTCAAAGCCTTTATTGCCGGAGCCCCGCAAAATCGGGTCATTTGATCGTCCGGCAGAAGATCCTTGCCGGGTCGGTACTAGCCCGGCGGCAGAAAATCGACAAGCCCGTCAGCAACAATAGTTGCTGACGGGCTTGCTGGTTTCCGAGCTGCTGAACCCGATGATACCGTGCAAACGGAGATTGTCGACTCAGCTCACAGGCGTACCGAGTGGCGATGCCGGCACTGGCTCACACTCTCCGCTGCCGACCGGATCACCAAGGTCCTTTCGATCCATGACAACCGGTAATGCCGCCGGCTTGGGGATTGCAGCTGCTTGTGGGTTCATCAAAGTTCAAGTTCGGATCGGTGATCGTTTCATGCGGTAATAATTCAAAGGCTGTTGTTTTCAAGCCGCTGAAATGGGTATTTCCTAAAACACCAGCCTGCAATGTTGCGGTGCTGTGGCATACGGTACAGGAAATCCCTTCACCGCTGACATGCTTGTTATGCTCACCCGAACTGTAGGAATTAAATTCACCTGCCGAGGTGTGGCATTGTCGGCAACCGGCGGTTCCGCCACCGTAGACATTAATCGAACCGGTATACCAGTTCGGCGTCGGCACGCCGCCGTGGCAGATAACATTCTGGCAGGCCGCCGCTCCCGCATTGTACGCGACCGTACTCCCTTGTGAATCATAATCGTTAGCGAGAAACACAATATCGGCCGGGTAATCCGGTGAAGTCGCCGAAGTCCGGTCAAAGTGGGTCAGGCTGTTTGAGCCGCCATTGGTGTGGCATGCCGAACAATCAGTGGTGTCGATCGTCAAGGCGTCATGTTTGCTGTGCTTGCCTGCCCGGTCGGGGCGATCAGCGGTATCGATCGAAGCAAAACTCGGCGGTTCGGTATGACAGGAGGCACAGTTGAGGACAACCAAGGGATTCCCCTTGACATGGCAGTCCTGACAGGCCGGGGCGCCGGAGACGGGGCTGACCCCGGTCTGAGCATGGCAGTCAAGGCAAACAGGAATGTTTGCGGTCGCAGCGGCAACATGGCCATTAGGCAAAAGCCAGCTTTGCCCGAGCGCATGCAGGCTGAGACCGCCGCCGAAATCGGCAAATTCCACCGGCATATTCGAATCGGAGAGAACAAATCCGGGGCCGTGGCAACCGGTGGCATTGTCGCAACCGAAGGTGGTTGAGTTGTAGCCGGCACCGACATGCGCGGCACCGCCGGCCGGATCGTTTAACGACGGCCCGTTCATATTGATACTGCCGTTCCAGTGGCTGCCGAGCGTATCGGTCGTTTTGTTGAAGGTGAGATAGTTGGCGCTGGCATCGAAACTGCCGGCCGCATTTTTTACTCCATGGCAGGTCGCACACTCGTCGTGCAGCGGTTTGTCGACGACAGTGCCGCCGGTGGTGGTCGCGGTATGGTCGACCAGCAAGGTGCCTGGCGGGAAGTCATCTGCGCCGATCGTATCACCGGCCAGCGGTGGAAACCCGTGGCAGGCGGTGCAATCGAGGCTAAATACGGCGGTTTCTGCATGGCATTCAAGACAACTATGTCCGGGAGAGGCTCCGGTGCCGTCGATTCCGCCGACCCCGTCAAGTGCGGTGCCGTGACAAAGCGTACAGGCGTTGGCAATGTTTCCGGCTGAATAGTGGAAAGTCGCATTCGGCCCGGCCCATTCGCTCGGGTGAGCGTAGAAGGCCGCATGACAATCTTCGCAACCGTTGATGAGGTTGCCGATCGGTGCATTGAAACGGGGATTACTCCCGGGGCCGGATGCGGTCTGGTCGGCGTGGCACCCCTGGCAGGAGGTCAGATCCTGTTTGGCGTCTTTGCCATGGGCAGAGGCGGCTTGATAACTGCCGTCGACCGCATGGGGAGCTGCTTGCGGCCCATTCGGATGGCAGGCACTGGTAATCAGGTTGGCATTGGTATGGTTTGCCGAAAAGCAGCTCGGCGCAGCGGGCACAGCACTAATCCCCGCTCCGGTGACATTGTGGCAGAGTGCGCAACTCTGATTCATCGTGTCCGTGTCGATGCCCCGATGGCTTGCGCTATAGGTCGGGTCGCTATCATTGCTGCCTTGCCAGTTGGTCGGGTGAGCACCGGCGTCGGGATGGCAGATCGTGCAATTACCGAAAACCGCGACCCCGTTGAAATCGAGGTTGTTCATGATGTTCGGATCGGTAATGAACCCGCCGTCAACCAGATTGATCGGTCGGCCGTGACAGTTCAGGCAGAAATTTTGACTCGCTTTGGCAACGGGTCCATGATTCGCAGCAAGAGAGAAATCGACCCCTTGGTGGGAGGCCGGTGCCGGCGGATCACCGGCGGTATTGGTGTGGCAGGCAATGTCGAAGCAGGTTGGACCGTTGCCTCCCTGCAGATCGGTTCCATGGCAGATGGCTACGGAACAGCTGGTCCAGCTTAAATCGAGGGCAAAGTCATGATGATCGACAATGGCATCAGTCCAGCTGGCGATGTGGATGCTGAACGGCGGGCCGGAAATATGGCAGGTAAAACAGCTGATTGCGGCGCCACTGCCGGTAAAGGCGAAACCGTGGCAGCCCTGACAGCCGCGCAGGTCGGTGGTCGCCTCTACGCCATGCAGGTGGATCCAGCCGGTCGGATGAACCTCTCCTCCTGCCGGGGCTTCAGAGCTGCCGCCTCCACAGCCGCTAAGCAGCAAAAGACCGAACAGGGCCGAGAAATAGAGCGCATATTTCATCATCTGTTATATCTCCTTGGTTCAGCCGTGACAGCGGACACAACTCCCGGATGCTTTGGGATTGCGGTGGCAGCGGAAACATGAACTGGGATCGACACGACCGTCGATACGATGACGACTCAGATAATCCCCTCGGTGCGGCGTACGCCGGTAGGTTTCGGTCTGGTTTTTCAGCGAGGGCTTCAACTCCAGACCGGTCGCGTGGCAGTCGTTGCAAAAAGAGGTCTGGTGACACATGGCACAGGCCTGCTCGTTCCGTAACGCGACCTGACGATGGTTGTCGGCAAAATAAGTCGTGTGATTAAATTGCTGCCAATTAAACTGATCGTCACTGGCCTCATGGCAGTCAACACAGATCGGTGGCCGTTTGCCGATCCCTGAATCTTCCGGATGTTGGGCGGGAACCCGGTAACTTTGCGTCTGGACAGCACAGGCGGCAAGAACGCTGGTGAGGAGAAGAAACAAAAAATACTGGATTTTTATCGGTTTCGGCATGCGGTATCTCCTTGGCCAAGGCATGGCATTACAGGCTGAAATCGTAAGCGAATGAAGCGCTCAGAAGAACCTGCAGATTGTCATCAAAGTAAGGATCCTGGCTATAGTCCCCTGACAAACGCAGGGTCAGCTGGTCATTAAAGAACGTCTTTCCCGCTCCCAAGGAAGTAAATACTGAATAGCTCCGGCCCAGAATATCCCGGTCGTAGAGTGCGTAGACGACATCACCGCTGATAAAATCAAGCCAGTAGCGATCACCGAGCTCATCGTAAAAGCCATAGAGCCGCAGCAACAGATAGTCATTATTGGCCGCGTCACCGCTCATGTAACCGATTTCCGCCCCGGCTTGGGTCAACTCTACGGATTCGCTGTTCCAGGAGACGATCAATGAAATGAGATTAGAGGCCTGATTCTGGTCGTAGGAATAAGCTTTAAATTTACCGCCGAAGGTGAACGACTCAGACTGTCGCCAAGAGGCGTCAACGCCGAAGGTACTTAAATCTTCGCCGCTGAGGGCCAAGAGCTTGAAGGGATTGGTCGCATTGGCCCCGCTGTCGAAATAATCCAGATAAGAGTAATACTCATAAAACGGACGAAAACTGAAGCGGTCGAGCTGAAAATTGACTTCATAGGAATGTTCTGCCCAGCCTTCTGTTTCCAGATTTCTGGTTGAATAACCGTAGAGGCTGGCGTTCATCGGCAAACCCGCGGACAGATCGATGCCGAGCAGATTCGCAGCGGTGTCACCATCGTTTTGAGAGGTCTGATAAGAGAGGCCGATTTCATAGAAATTTTTATTTTTATGGGCCAGTCTGCCACCGTAGATACTGTCGCCGCTGCGGCCGGCAGTCGTTGACAGCCCGACCGGTTGGCCGGCATAAACTGACGCTGAAAAATATTCGCTTAAAGTCCCTTTCAGCCAGAGTCCGTCAATAGAATCATTGGCCACCCCTGAAAAGATATACTGCCTACCCAGTCGGGCGCTGAACGGGGCATCGGGTGCGGTATACTCCAGATAGGCGTAAATCAGCTCGCCGCTGCTCTGCTCCCGGAAAAAATCACTATCCAACAGCTCTTGACGCCCCCAACCGTAAGCATGAAAACTCAAACCCTCGACCGAAAAATTATCTGCATTCAATTTCAGGTACTGATAGATTGGTGCCACCAGCTCGTCCCCAGTTCCGGTGGTGTCTCTCTCAAAAACCCGCAACAGGGTGTCAGATTGAATCTGCAGTTCGGCGGCGAAGAGCATGGACGGACTGAACAGCAAAAAAAGGCAGCATGCGAATACAGAGAGGGAGGGGGATGTCCGTGTCAGGATTCTAGCCATACTGCCTCCTAAAAATAAGTAAATATCAGTTATGACTGCTCTGAGGAGAGTCGATGATCAACAAAAACCGGATAGAGGATAAGACTACAGTTTCATAGAAAATTCTGGATTGTCAAGTATTTGAGGATCACAACATTGGAGAGATATGGATGACAGACCCTCAATCAACAGTGTCAAGAGATACAGCATAGGATGATGTCAACCTTTCTGATAATCCGCAGTCTGATCCGCAGCCAGTGGTTATTGCTGTTGACCATCGGTCTTCATCTCTGGGCCTTTGCTGCCGCGCCGGAACGGGCGGCCAAGGCTCTGTCGCTCGGCACCGGGACCCTGGCTTCGGTGCTGTTGCTGATCGTAGCGGTCTTCGGCCTGGTCGGCCTGCTGCAGATCTGGATCAGCCGCGAACTGATCGTTCGCCTGCTCGGTCGGGAAGGGGGCATCAAGGGGCTGTTGATTGCAGCTCTCTGCGGCACCCTGCTGATCGGCCCGGCCTACATTATCTTTCCGCTGTTGATGAGCATCCAGAAACAGGGCGCCCGCTGGGCGGTGATCACCATCGTCCTGACCAGCTACGCCGTCAAGCTGCAGATGATTCCGATCGAAGTCGGCTTTCTCGGCTGGCCCTTCACCCTCGGCCGCGCGGTTATCACCATCGCCCTGGCGATCCCGACCGGCCTGCTGGTCGAGGCGCTGATGGAGCGCAGAACCTTATGAAATCTTTGCCTCGCCCGCCTGCTGGGTTAAGATAGGATTTCCCTTTACCCCCCGGAGCCCGGATGCCTTCATCGACCGCCCGAAATGATTCCATCTACGCACCACGTCCCTGCCGACTGGTGTCCGTGACTGAACTGACCCGGCAGGAAAAACTGTTCCGGCTGCAGTTGACGGACGGCAGCGAATTGCAGCAACAGCCGGGGCAATTTGTTCAGCTGTCGATCCCCGGGCTGACCGAGGCGCCGATCTCGGTCGCCAGCTCGCCGAGCCGCCACGGTTATTTTGAACTGGGGGTGCGCAAAGCCGGCACCTTGACCAGCGCCCTGCACCAGCTGCAAGCAGGCGCACAGCTCGGCATCCGCGGGCCTTTCGGCCGCCCCTTTCAGTTGGCAGAACTGTACGGCAAACAACTGCTGCTGATTGCCGGCGGCTGCGGTTTGGCACCGCTGCGTTCGTTGATTCAGTACTGTCAGGACAATCCCGACAAATTTTCCGCTGTGCATATCCTTTACGGCGCTCGCTCACCGGCCGATCTGCTGTTTCGTGACGAGCTGCCCGGCTGGCAGATCAGCGACAGCTTCACTTGCCGCGTTACTGTCGATCAGAACCCGGCGAACTCCTGTTACGATGGCGATACCGGCTTGATTCCCGAGCTGTTGGCCGAGATCCCGATCGATGCCGACAACGGCTGTGCGGTGGTGGTCGGCCCACCGCCGATGTACCGACCGGTTATCGCCGAACTGCGCAAAATGGGACTGAGCGGTGCGCAGCAGATCATGCTGTCGCTTGAACGACAGATGCGCTGCGGGGTCGGCAAGTGCGGACATTGCAGTATCGAACACCTGACCTGCTGCTGCGACGGACCGATTTTCTGGCTGGAAGAGGTAGAACAGCTGCGGGGGGCGCTATGAAGACAACCCTGACCACCTGCCCCTACTGCGGCACCGGCTGTAATCTCTACCTGCTTAGCGATGACAGCGGTCGTTTGAACGGGGTCGAACCGGCCGGGAACCATTCGGTCAGTCGCGGACAGCTGTGCCTCAAAGGCTGGAACGCTCACGCCTTTGTCGAGCACCCCGAGCGACTGAAAGCACCGTTGGTCCGTAAAGACGGAAAACTGCAACCAGTCGACTGGCAGACGGCTCTCGACCTGATCGACGAAAAACTCGGCGGGATTGCCGCAAACCACGGTCCCGACAGTCTGATGTTTCTCTCCTCGGCCAAGGTCAGTAATGAAGAAAACTACCTGCTGATGAAGCTGGCGCGCGCCGGCTACGGAACCAACAATATCGATCACTGTGCGCGGCTCTGCCACTCCTCAACCGTCACGGCACTGGTCGAAACCCTCGGCTCGGGGGCGATGACCAATAGCTTGAGCTGTTTCGAGGAGACCGAGCTGATCTTCGTCATCGGCTCGAACACCACCGAACAGCACCCGCTGATCGGCAGCCGGATTCTGCAGGCGGTGCAGCGCGGTGCCGAACTGATCGTCGCCGACAGCCGCAAGATCCGTCTGAGCCGTCATGCGGATCTGCATCTGCGCCAGCAGAACGGCAGTGATGTTGCGCTGCTCTGCGGTATGATGCGGCAGATCCTGCAGGAGGGTTTAGAGGACCGAGATTTTATCGAATTACGAACTGAGAACTTCGCTGCACTGCAAGCCTCATTGGAACCGTTCACCCCCGAATATGTGTCTGGAATAACCGGTTTGATGCCGAAACAGATCATCGAGGCTGCCCGACTGTTCGCGAACGCGGATAAAGCGATGATCGTCTACGCCATGGGCATCACCCAACACAGCCACGGGGTCGACAACGTCCGAGCGATCTCCAACCTGGCACTGTTGACCGGCAATCTGGGCCGCCCCGGCAGCGGCATCAATCCGCTGCGCGGCCAGAATAATGTCCAGGGTGCTTGCGACATGGGGGCGCTGCCCGATGTTTACAGCGGCTACCAGCGAGTCGCTGAGCCGCGCATCCGGGAAAAATTCTCCCGTGCCTGGGGGGTCAGCCTGCCGGAAACGCCCGGCCTGATGTCGACCCACGCGATCGAAGCCGCCGCCGCAGGAAAGCTCCGCGGTATGCTGATCCTCGGTGAAAATCCGCTGATCTCCGACGCCAATCAGACACAGGTTCAGCAAGCACTGGAAACGCTCGATTTTCTCGCGGTGATCGATATATTCCCGACCGAAACCGCCCAGCTTGCCGACGTTATTCTACCTGCCGCCTGTTACGCTGAGAAAGAGGGCAGCTTCACCTCGACGGAACGGCGGATACAACGTGGTCGGAAAGCACTGGAACCACCAGGTAGCGCGCAGGCCGACTGGCAGATTATCTGTGAACTGTTGCAGCGACGCGGACTGAAAGCAGATTATCCCGGACCGGCAGAGATTATGACCGAAATCGCCACACTCACCCCCAGTTACGGCGGCATCAGCTACCCGCGACTGGCGACAGACGGCCTGCAGTGGCCCTGCCCGGACAGCGAGCATTCCGGCACGCCGATTCTGCATCGTGACCGGTGCACGCGTGGCAAGGGGCGTTTCAGCCCGGTCGTATACCGGCCACCGGCGGAGCTGCCGGATGCCGATTATCCGTTACTGCTCAACACCGGACGTACCGGTGTTCACTGGCACAGCGGCAGCATGACCCGCCGCAGCCACCTGCTCGACCGGGAGGAACGCTGTGCATTTGTCGAAATCAACCCGGAAGATGCAAGTAAGGACCGGATCATCGAACGGCAGCAGGTCAACATCAGCAGTCGACGCGGCACCATCCGCTGCGCGGCCCGGATAACCGACAAGGTGCCAACCGGACAGATCTTTATCCCCTTTCACTTTGCCGAAGGGGCCGCCAACGTCCTGACCAACAACGCCCTCGATCCAGAATCGGGAATCCCTGAATTCAAGGTCTGCGCGGTGAGGATTGCACCATGTTGAAACAGTTACAGCAAAACCAGCTGGAGCAACTGCTGGAAAGGATCGCCGGGGAATACCGGCTGCAGGTTCCGCTGCTGCTGGCTGACGGCAGCCGACAGCTGGCTCCTTACGGCAGCGGCGAACCCTCCCTGTTCGGGGCGCCCCTGCAGCGCAAACCGACCAGCTACTTTTTTCCGCAGACGGAACGGTTGCTGACGATCGCTGCCGAGGGCACGGTTATAATCCCGGTGGCTGCAGAGAAGCCGCTGGCGCTGTTCGGCATCGATCGGGCCGATCTGTCCGGCATCACCTTTCTCGACCGCTTTTTCACTGCCCCCCCTGCGGATGATGCTTATCTGCGCAACCGCCGCGACGCGCTGCTGATCGGCCTGACCGGTGCCGCCGGGCCGGATCACGGTTTCCTGCCGATCTCGAGCGGGGATTGCGACATTGAGCTGATTGCGATTCGCGGCAGTTGGCTGGCGCTGGGATATTCCGCTGACGGGAAACGATTGTTGGACGATTTTCCTGCCGGTGACAGTGACCGGCTGGCGGCATTGCGCAACTTCAGCGCCAGCCGGTCAGAGCAGGCTGAAACCCTGCAGCAAGCCAGTCAACTGCTGCGCGATGACCAGGTGCCGGATCAGTTCTGGGAAGAGATCGCGGCGCGCTGCATTCTCTGCAGCGGCTGTAATCTGGTCTGTCCGACCTGCAGCTGCTTCTGTCTTCAGGACCGCACCGATGAAACCGGCACCGAACGCAGTCGGGTCTGGGACTCCTGTCAGCTGGATGCCTTCATGCGGGAAGCGAGCGGGCACAATCCGCTCGGCACCGAAGCCCTGCGCACCCGGCGGCGGATTCACCACAAACTGGCGGCGGATGTCGAACGTTGGGGAGAGCTCGGTTGTGTCGCCTGCGGCCGCTGCGACCGGACCTGTCCGACCGGAATCGGGATGTTTGCGGTCAGTGAAGCGATCGTGAAGCGTTACGGGAAAATTCCGCGAGCAAAGTAATTTCTGCTTGAGGGCAACGGCGACTTCATTCCTTACGGAGGGAACGATGAAACCTACCATTCTTGGCATTGTGCTGTTCGTTTGGCTGTCGGCTGCTGCGGTTCTATCCGCCGCCGCTGCGACCGCGATCAATGCTACGGTGACCGAACGCCGCAGCGGAGCGGTTATGGTCTCTTTCCCCGTAGGCGCTACAATGGTACCGCAACGGGGCGACAAGGTTGAGTTTAACACCGAGCTGCAAGGGATAGTTGTCACTGCCGGAGCGGGTCAAGTCAGTGAAGCGGGATCAGACTTTGCCTGGATAGAGATTGAAAAAGGCAACCCGAAAGTTTCCTTTCGGGCCTTGATTCATGCGACCGGCAAGCCGGTTGCGGCGCAGCAGACACCCGCCGAAAAAACCGCTGTAGCCACGGCCGGAACAACCAATGACGATAGCGGCTGGGGCAACGACAGTGATCTCGGCTGGGGTGACAACAGCACCCGACAGAGCAACAACGACAATCAGCTGCTCACGCCGATTCTTGCCGCCAACCAAGCCTGTGATTTTCAGGGCGCGTTTCAACTTGCCCAGCAGGCAAGACGACAGTCCCCCGGCAATGCCTGGCTGCAACAGAATCTGCCGACCCTGCAGACGCTAGCCCAGCGATCGATGATCTATCAGCAGGCGCTCGGCAATGCCTACAACGCACTGGAAGCCAGACAGGTCGGTGACAGCATCGATTTTCTGAAGCAGGCGATGCAGAACGCCTCGGTGCAGTGCGGTCAGGACCAGCAGGTTCGCTCCCTGCTGGGGGTCGCCAGACAGCTCGGGCAGGCAGAACGGGAGGAAGCGATTGCCCAGGCCCGGCAAAAAGGCCGGCAGAGTACACAGGATACCCAACGCTACCGGGCGAAAATAGCCAAAACTCAGGCATCAAGAAAGGCATTTTCGAGTCTTCTACAGGGGAACCTGCTGGGGCTGCTCAGTGCTGTCAACTCCTCGGGAAAACCGGCCTTGCCTCAGGCACAACCGACCACCGACCGGGAGATGACCGGTAACATTGTGCAACAGATCGAGCAGAACAACAGTGAAATTCTGAATAAGTGGCGAGCAAGTCAGGGCTGGCAAACCAACCCGCCGCCAACCAATTCAAATTCCGGCTGGTAACTGGGGATGTTCCAGCCTACGGCGTCACCGTAAACTTTTTCGACCGGCTGACGCAATCATCGGCGACACAGACTTCCCCCCGGTAAAGGTAGCTGCCGGTCTTGGCCTGCGGCGGAATCCGCTGCTGGAAATCGGTTGAAAACTGGCCGGCCTTGCGGGAGCTGGTCGTGGTCTTCGGATAGCCCGGCAATACCCGGCCGTTAAACAGCAGGGTCCGGGACTCAACAACCTGTACACTTTTCTGCTTGACCCCTTCTAGCGAATATTCGAGGCGCAGGTTCAGCGTCTGATTTTGGCGCACCACCGCAGGACTGGCCTGAATATTCAGCCATCCGATCGCCGGAGCCGATGCGGTTGAAAAACCGGAACCGCCCACGGGGACCGGGGTCAACGTCGGTTGCGCCGCAGGTTCAGGGAGAGCCAGGTCATCAGCCGGGACTTCCGGCAGGCCGTCAAGCCACTCCACCGTGTGCAGAGTCAGGTTGCGGTTGATCCAGTCAACGGTGATCCGCTTGTCTTTCATCGCATCACGCTGGACCTTTTCCCCCATATTGCGGCTGCCGAACAACAGGGTCCAGGGGCGATGGTTGATGATAATCAGATAGGCCTTGTCAGCCCCCTCAACATCACAGATAAAGTTGATGCCGTTACGGTACATTCTGGCGCCGGTTATTTTGGCGACCGAGCCGGTCGAGGCGACCTGAACCCGATAGTTACGCCCTTCCAGCCAGGTCGGAAAGGTGGTGATCGGAGCCGGGTCACTGAAGCCACCGAGCGGATCGGAATCGATGATCGAATATTCGTACCAGTCTTCTTTGAAGACAAAAGAACGGCCGATGAAGGCTTTTCGAATTTCGGCAACCCGCTCTTTTGACAGCTGGACCAAACTGGAAACATTGCCGCCGTCATCGGTTATAACCTGCTTTCGCACCGGTGATGGCGCACAACCGGCAACCAGCAACAGGCCGCTCAACAACAGCAACAGAACGTTCCTTTTTCTCATATGAAATCCTCCATTTCAGACCATGACTTCACTTGAAACTGCAGCGCATACTCATATCAATTGCCGAGCCTTACCAGGCCCTTTACGGCTTTTTCTTCTCCCTGGGCGGCGGCTTTTTTAAACCAGCGGATCGCTTCCTGACGGTTCTGGGGAACTCCTTCACCATCTTCATACATCAGCGCAAGGTTGGTCTGTGCACGTGCATGTCCCTGCTCGGCAGCTTTGCGATACCATTTCGCGGCAAGAGCGTAATTCTGCTGCACTCCCCGACCCCGATCATACAAGATGGCAAGACTATTTTGTGCACGGGAATTTCCCTGTGAGGCCGCTTTGTGGTACCACTTTGCCGCTTCTGTATTGTTCTGTTTAAGCCCACCAAGCCCTTTTTGATACATATAGCCCAGATTCTCCTGACCACGTGCATGCCCCTGCTCGGCAGCTTTACGATACCATTTGACCGCCTCCTGAGGATTTTCGGCGACCCCATCACCAAAATCGTACATCGTCCCCAGAGAGTTTTGAGCACTGTCGTGTCCCTGTTCGGCCGCCTTACGGTACCACTTGACCGCTTCGGCATTGTTTTCAGTGATCCCGGAGCCTAAATCATACATGGTCGCCAGAAAATATTGTGCACTGGCGTACCCCTGTTCAGCGGCTTTGCGATACCAGTTGACTGCTTCCTGATCATCCTCGACCACGCCATTGCCAAAGTCATACATCCAGCCCATGCTCTGCTGCGCCCACATATCCCCCTGTTCCGCCGCCTTACGATACCACCTGACCGCTTCACGATCATTTTCCGGAATACCCCGACCATGTTCAAACATGGCCCCCAGACGATATTGCGCTTTGACATGGCCCTGCTCCGCCGCTTTGCGATACCATTTGACAGCCTCCGCAAAATCTTCGGCAACCCCTTCTGCATGCCGGTACATAAGCCCCAGATCATATTGCGCCTGAACATGCCCCTGTTCAGCGGCTTTTCGATACCAGGCAGCAGCAGTCGAAGAATCTTTTGTGACTCCATTGCCATCAGCATACAACCTACCCAGAGCCCACTGTGACTCTGCATCACCCAGCTCGGCAGCCAAGCGGTACCATTTTGCCGACAGCGAAGAGTCCTGTCGGACGCCCTGGTCGTTTGAGTAGATTACACCGAGATTTCTCAGTGCTTTAACATGATTTTGTTGCGCAGCCGTTTGCAGCCATTTCAGCCCTTTGCCGGTATCCGCTGTTACCCCGCCGAGACCCCAGAAATAAATGACTCCCAGCATGTTTTGCGCATCGGAATTCCCCTGCACGGCATAGGCGGTAAGCTCATTGAAAATGTTAACATCCTGGTTAGCGGTAAATGCATTGTACTTGCTTTTGAGCAACGGGTAGAGGTCAGCGTCACCGGTCGCCTGAATCTCAGCGGTCATTTTTACCTTTGGACGCCGGTCAGAGGTCTTTACCCAGAGGGTCTTGCCGCTGACTTTCTCGACAACCCCGCGGCCGGCAATGACTTTCAGCCCCTGCAGGTCGGTCGAGAATTCAACCTGGTCACCGGCCTGCGGTGAAACACTCTCCTGCGGTTCAAATTCAACCTGTACGGAGTTGCCCTGTTTGGCGATGACTGTGCCGGTAATTGCCGTTGCAGCCCAAAGGCTGACTGCCGACAGCAGCACGATTCCCATAATAATCGCAGACAACATATTGCGTAACATGCAGATTCTCCTCGTCTGTTCGCTTGACAGGATCATTTTGGATAAAAGGTCCACCAGCTGTTACCACCATCAAAGACCAGTGTGTATTTTCCGTTTTCCAGCTGATCACGGCGATCAATTTTTCGGGATTTTTCCTGATAGCAACTGCCGAAGTCCTTTTGTTGACATTTGTAGTAATCCACGGACCCACTGGAGATTTTATCGTAGCTGTTGGCGTAACAGACCAAATCGCCTTTCAATTTATACGAGGTCCCTCCGCCACCATATATCCGGGCATATTTCAGGACGGTGGCATTGACCCTGGCATTGGTATCCTGACAGGGGTGCAATCCGCCGCTGCCGCTGCCCGGGCCGGGACCGAATCCGGCGTAAACCTGCCCCGACTTTTTTTTCGGTTTGGATGAATACCGGTCGCTGAACCCCTGACGACACTGGCTCGATTTCGGATCAAATCCCCAGCCGGGGCAGTTGCAGTCAACGTAGGAGCCATTGACCCTGATATCGGAGGCACAGCTTTTCTTCGGCCAGAGTTGATTGTGCGATTGACTGCGCGGTTGCTGCCGTGGGGTGGGTACGCTAGGTTGCTTCGAATTGACCCCGGCAAGGGTACCGATAATTGTCGTCAGGTCGTCGGCCACCTGTTGCCAGTCGGTATCATCCACCGGGGCCGGGGGAGGCGGCGGTCGGCGCTGTGCCACCTGCTCTCTGACACAGACATTATCAGCATTCAAATAGTAGCCATCGAAGCAACGGCAACGGGCCTCCTGTCGCTTAGAATTCCAATACGCCTCGCCATAGCGACCGATATGTGAACAATCGGCCCGGGCGACCTTTGCCCGCGGCGAGTCGTCGACACAGCGCTGCTCGCCGGTGCTCCACTTCCAGCCGGAAAGACAGATACATTGCGGTTGCTGCAGCGCTGTATCCCATTTCGGAAAGGCTCCGGGATAGGCAGTGCAATCGTGGCGCGCCACCTGCGCGGCCGGGGAATTGTCGACGCAGCGACCCAGCTCGTCATCCCATTCAAGACTGCCGCTACAGTTATTTTTCGCCGCAGCCACCGGGGCAGGGGCAGGGCTATATTCGCCGTACACCTGGGCGGTCACCTCTGCATTCTCGGCAATTTCCTGACCCGGGGCCGGGGACTGGCGGTAAACCTGGCCGCTCATCTCTCGTCTTGGGGCATCCTCCCCCAGCTCAAACGCAGGGGTAAAACCAGCGGCCTCAAGCTGCCTGGCCGCCTCACGGATGCCGAGCCCGACCAGGTTCGGCACAGGGACAGCGCTGCTCGCTTCACCGAACAATCGCAGACCGACCTTGTCACCGCGATGCAGTTGACCGGCAACTGCCGGGATCGCAGATTCCACCCGGCCGACAAAGGTTGGACTCGGGGCATCGCTGCCAAGCTCCGGCGGCAGGGCAATCAACCCGGCTGCGGTGAGTGCCGCGACGGCCTTTCGGTAGGTCATACCGACGACATCGGGCAGTGAAACCAGTGCTGTCTGCGGTTCCGGCTGATAACGATTTCGACAGAACGCCAGCGATGCGTTGCGCAGGCTCCGTTCGACAAACTCCCCCAAGGTGCACAGATTCAATGAATCGAGAGTATTGCGCTGGTTCCAGACATATTGTTCCGGTGTCTGCCCGGCAACATTGTCCGGCTTGCCATGCAGGGTGATTATGCCGCCGACCGCACGACCCTCCACTCGACCCCACTTGTCAAAGCGCAGGTCGGCGCCGCGTGCGTTGGCAACCGGCTGGGCATTGCTGAGCCATTCTTTGATCAAGCCGGAGACCGAAGGGTTCGTCGGATCCATCTTGTCGGAAGAGACTCCCGCACCGCTGCCGGCCCGGTTTCCGCCCCCCCCTGCAAGGCCGCTTACCGCAGCTGCCGGCAACGGGATACTGGCAGCAACTGGACCGGCGACGCTTGTCTGAGCCTGATTGCTCCCCGTCCTTTTCGCCGCATCACCCGTCTCTGCAACCGTATTTTCATCCGCAGCGGTCTGATCAAATACTGGATGTCGGTACGGTGGCACCTGTGTTATAGCCGGGGAATCAGTCGCTGCAACCGGTGCATATTGTAAGGAAATCTTGCCATCTGCCATGTACGCATTATTGTCAGGTCGCAGGCCGACGACAAAAACAATCCCCTGCGAAGAGATCTCGTAGTAATTCTCTATCTTTCCCGACCCCGTACTGGTTGTCTCCGCTTTATAACGATAGATCAGGCTATCCCCCTGCCCCGCAGAACTTACCGGGGTGAAACGGAGGATGTTATGTAGGCTCTGGCTGGCCTGCAGTTGGCTCTCCTGATCACTCTGCTTAGGACAGGACTGCCGGATTTCCTTGCCCTTCATATCCCCCATCCCGGCGACCCGGATCGATGGAGGTCCAAAGCTCTGGTAGCCGACCGGACAATCCAGAATTCTTCTTTTGTACATATATTTTGCATCAAGTTCGAGCTGGAACGGCTCGCCCAGCGTCAGTTCAAGAGGCGGGTTGACGATCTTGAGACTGCCTAAATATTCAAAACCGCTCGGACCATTCGGATCCGCCCGGCTGATAATATGTTCAGAGCAGCCCGGTTCCCCCTCGACATAGCGGACAACGGCATCCGGGTCATTCTTCGCTGTCGGCCCCTCGATCTTGACCAGCTTGAGAATATTGTTCTGCGTGGCAACGGGATCATCCCCCCTGCAGTCGACCCGAAAACTCCACTCGGTAGTGCTGGGCTTCGCACAGTTCGGGAGAACTGCCACTTTGACATCCTGTCCATTTGTTCGAACCGGAATCTCGATCTTTCCAGTCTGGTCGACACAACCGGTATCGTGAACCAGCCGGTCGCCCAGATAGACGCGCATTTGATCCTTTATTTCAAACATTTCCCAGGAGAAAAGAGCATTCCCCTGATAGTCGCCGGTGTCAATAATAATTGTTTCCGGAGTATTTCCGCCTTGACGGACCTCCGAACCGCATGTCTCCCTACGGATCGGCGGCGTTTCCTCCTCAGCCGCTTCGATAATTGCAACGGCCAGCTTCGGGTTTGGTGTTGCAAATTTCACCTTGATTGCCGACAGCGCAAAAACAATTTCAACGGAATCGACAACTTCAGCATCTTCGGCAACATCAAAAAGGACTCTGTAGACAGCAGAACCCGCAGCGGGGATATTCTTTACGACGGCAGGTTCCACCCTGAAGTTCAGCAACCCGTCAGGGAGCTCAAGAACCTTCACCCTGACATTTGTTGCGGCAGTCTTGGTACTGTTATTGACCCGGATGGTTAAACTGTTATCGGTCGATCCCGCCGCCACTTCTCCAGAAATCTTTGCCGGTTCGGCCAGTGCGATATTTAAATATGCAATCAAAAGCAGGCAGAGGCACAGGGCTATCCGTTTCATCATGCCGCCCACCGCCTTTCTGGGGGTTTACTGAGCGCCGCCGCTGCAACCCGCAGCCCTTCGACTGTTACCGGCCGACAGCTGAACTTGACCGGCTCGCCGCCAAACAGGGATGGCTTGCTCAGGATATCCTGCAGAACCTCCGAGCGCTGCTGCAACAGCTGGAAAATCTGCTGCGCGCGAGCCCGTTCAACACCATCCTCAACCAGGCGCTCTACGACCTTGGCTTCGGCGGAGACTAACGTTTTTATCCGCCCCACCAACCCGGCCATATCCTGAAACTGTACCAGCTGATCGATCCGGTTGATCCAGCGATACAGCGGGTGGGATTTTATTGCCCGGGTCAAATGAGCTGCTCCGGCATCGGTCGCAGCCGTATGCAAGTTGGCCGGCAGCTCTCCATGCGCAAAAGTAACCGCGGCCTCGATCAATTCTCCCTCATTGCGGAAAGGGGCTGAACCGAGTTGTCGTAAGGAGTGGTCACTGCCGAAGTTAGCCAGATCGGTATCGATCACCCAGAACTTACCGTTCGGACCCAGGCCGATATTTCCCAGGTGGCCATCTGAATCGGCCAGAAAGGCCCGCAGTGCCCGCTGCTCGGCATAATCCGCACGCAGCGCCAGCAGCACATGTTCTTCCATATCCTGCAGCGGCACGAACTGGTCGATACTGCGGGTGACAATAACCTTGTCCAACGAGACGGTTTCACCGGAAAGCTGGATCTCGATCCCGCCGGCATCTACGAGTTTTGCCCCGGGAGTGTCAAACCCGAGCAGATCCGCGAGCGCCCCGCCGACAACCTCAGCTTCCGCTTGCTCAACGGCCTGTTTCGGTTTCAGCCTGAACTTGGCGTCACCGATGGTCACCTCAATCGCCGGGTTCAGGCCGCTGTTCGTATTGACAAACTCCCCGTTTTTGAGCTTGGTCAGGATTTCGTCCAGTTCACTCTGGCGGATTCTTTCGAGGGCCGGAAATTGATGGGTCTCCGCTCGTCTTTGCAGCAGCACCCCCTTGGCATCCCGCGCATGTGCCAGCAGGGTTCTGCGCTGCTCAATCTCGAATTCCAGCCGCCCGTTGGTTTCATCCAGTTCTCGGGCGTAACGTTTGGCATCGTCCAGATTGGCCAGCGCGGTGTCAAAATCATCCCGGCGCATCGCATCATCCGCCAGGCGGATCTTCTCACCGGTGACCCCCTGCTGATAAACATCGGGATCGATCAGCGGATTCACCGTAACGCGATCTCCGGTCGGTTTGCTCACCAGCTCTGCCAGTTCCTCGGCAAAGTTGTCTGCCGGTGCCGTCGGCGGTGCAGCGGCGATTTCATCAAGCCGCTCGATCGCCTCTGAAACACGCTTGGAGATTGAATCGGCATCCTTTTGGGCGGTTTTCATCAAGGTTCGAGCCGCATCTATTGCGCGACCGGCTTCGTCGATATCGCCGCTGCGCAGCGCGTTCGCAGCCGTCAACAGGGCATCCTCTGAAGCGGCAACCGTTGCCTGCGGAACCCTCTCGGGGGCGATCCGCGTGACACCGTTGCTGCCGACCGGAGCCTGAACGGTGACCGCCGCCGGCACACCAAGCTCATTGGCGACGGTGGTCAGTTGCTGTACCCGCCGCCGCTGCAGCGCGTCACCCAGATCATCGATCTTCTTGGTCAGGCGATCCGCCGGTGATGCGAGCAGGGTTGTGGTTACCGCAACCGGCTCCCGACGGGCCAGGGTCAGCAAGTCGGAAGCCTCGGCGAGGCTGGTGCTGGTTTCGGTGACCAAGCGGCTGGTCGCCGAAACCTGTTGCTGATAACGTTTCAGCGGCGCAAGCATCCCCTGCAACGGAATCGCCGGCGGCTTAAAGACCAGAGTATCCAACGCTCCATGGGGGATTTCATAGCTCATCAGCAGCTCAGTGAGCAGCGCCGCACCGGGAATATCGGTCGATTTCGCAACCTCCGTCACCGCATAATTAAGAAAGAAATTCGCCACCAGCTGTGATGAATCGATTGCCACTCGGCCTGCGTTCGTAATCGCAGAAATCGATTTTATTTTGGCCAGCAGACCACCAACACCGGTCTTTGCTGCCAGCTGGATCGGTGCATTGGCTTTGGCGATCAATTGAATTGTCTTGGTTTTGCGGATCATTTCACCGATGGTGTCGAGGTTATAACCGGCGATCAGAACCTTCTGGCTGTCGAGCATCTGACTGACCATCGTCCGCGACAGCGAAGCCAGGTTATTCCCGGCTTTTTGCAGCAGGTCCTGTTCAGCAAACGACATGTAGGGGGCTTTGGCCCATTTGCCGTTCACTTTAACGATCGCCCCCGGCCCCCAGAGGGTGACCAGGTTATGGACATTGAGCAGGTCGCCGAACCATTCAAACGACTGATAGCGGCTGTCGACCGGGGTAAAATAATTCTTGGCGAAAAAGCTGTTTACATCGCGGGCAAATTCAAAGCGGTCATCGGTCGACAAGCGGTCAAGATCGCGAAGATCGCGTAAACTGGTATGAATATCGACGGCAATCTTTGTGACCGAGGTCCGCCTTTGGGCAGAGGTACGGGCCGAATCACCCCAGTATTCCTGCAGTAGTTTGCTCATCTCTGCTACAGACAACGCTTTCAGCTCGGTCAGTGAATTCCCCGCCTTGAGCAGTTTGATAATTGCGACCAGCGAAATCCGGTTTCTTGCAGCATCCATCACCTGTGCACCGACCAGTTCGGCATTGGCCCCGGGCAGATCGATTCCGGGCATCCCGGCAAAGCTGGAAATAGGTCCCAACCCCCAGACAGCGGCGCCATAATCCTTCAACCAGGGCCACCAGCCCTCTCGCTCGACCGGATCAAAGCCGCGATTGGCCAGATAGGTTGCAAAGGCGCTCATGGCCATCTCGCTCTGCCCTTCAAGCTTTTGCGCAATCCGTTTCAACCAGTAGAGTTCCTGCTCGATCAGCAGGGCTTTGGCGACCGGATCGGTGCGGGTCCGCAACAGTTCACGCAACAGCGCAATGGCATCCAACCGCTGAGTCTGTGAGGTGGTCTGCAAAACATCGGCATAAGTGACCTCTTTCAGGATTTCATTGACCTGGGTGCGGCCGGCCAGATAGCCGAGCGGATCGCCTTTGATGGTAGCTCGGGCCAGCAGGATCCGCAGCTTGTTTTTCTTCGTCGGTTTGAGCCTTTCAATAAAGGCTTCTTTTTCCAGCTCCTGTGCATCGGCTACTTTGGCTTTGGCTTGCAGCAGATAGGATAAGTGCGTATCGAACGATTCCTTTTCGGTCAGCTCTTTAATCACCCGCGGCAGCTTGTCGGGGGCATACCATGCCGCATAGTCATACAGAAACAGCGGCAACAGCTTATGTTCATCCTGCAAGCGCTCGACTTCATGGGTTAACGCCGGACGTTTCTTCTGCGATTTTTTCTGTTGTGCCTTTGCCCGCGTGATAATTTTTTTATGTTGCGCGATGGTTTTGTTGATCAGGTTTTCCTGGAGCTGTAGCCACTCAGCGACACTCTCTTCCTGCTGCTGTTTTCTGCTTCGATTGCTCCTCAGAGCCCTTGGCCCTACTTTTGCGGTTTCATGGACAGCACTCTGAAAATAGTTGCCCAGATTCAACCCGGCGAAGTTGATCGACTGATCCTTGACCGTTTGCCACTCCAGATACATCCGCTCCAGATTGAAAACCATCGCCTTCGCCCGGGAGATTTCCGAAGCCAGGTAGACCAGTTGCATCCGGGTTTCGGTCAGATTCCTGTTGAATGTTTTGCTCGCCTTATTGTGCTCGACGTACCAGTCCCAGTACCCGTCATCCGGTAATTGTTCCGTCTCCAGAACCTCGACAACAATCTCTCCGAGCTGGGTTGCGGCAGACGAGGAGTGCGGGACGAAACCAAGAATAAGCACAAAAAGTGAGAAACAGACAGGCAGGAATCCAAAAGTCGGCATACTGGTTACCTCCAGACAGACCTCATACAATGACATTGCAACACAAAAACGTGAAGAGTGAAGAGACCCTTGCAGTTGTCAGCCGCCGGAGGTCTCATGAGTCTTCTGTATGTGACCAATAAAACACATTATCAGCGCAGGCGCAAAGCGTTCTCCCGAGTGGCGGATTTCCGGTTGCGACCTGGCAAGTGCGCTAAAGTATTTCTTTCTTGTCGCTCCGGAGGCCGGACCGCAGATTAAAATGCAAGACGAAAAATCCGACCAGTCCCGAGGCCAGCGACCCCAAAATTATACCGAGTCGCTCATCAAACAGAAAATTGATCGCGGTTTCTTCAAAAGCCAGTGAGCCGATAAACAGGCTCATGGTAAAACCGACACCGCAGAGCGCCGCGGTACCGTACAGTCCGCCCCAAGACATCCCTTGCGGCAGGCGGGCCAACTTCAGCCTGACAGCAACCCAGCAGAAACCGAATACGCCCACCTGTTTGCCGACAAACAGGCCGAGCGCAATCCCGAACGGAACCGGGTGGAAAACCTGCTCCGCTCCAATGCCGGCAAAACTGATGCCGGCATTGGCGAATGCGAAGACCGGCAGAACTACAAAAGCGACCATAGCCCGCAGATCATGTTCCAAATCCTTCAGCAGTGAATAATCGGCCGTTGCTTTTGACTTTATCGGGATAAACAGCGCCAGGAGAATGCCGGCCAGGGTTGCATGCACACCGGACTTCAACATGGCCGCCCACATGATGACGCCGACCATTACGTACAAACTTTTCGATTCGACACTGTGTTTATTAAAGAGAATAAGAATCGGGATACAACATGCGACGACAATCAGGGAGATAAGGGAAATCTTTGCTGTGTAGAAAACAGCAATAATCAAGATGGCCCCGATATCATCAAATATGGCCAGCGAGGTGAGGAATATCTTGATTGAGATCGGCACTCGAGAACCGAGCAAGGCCAGTATTCCCAGGGCAAAAGCAATGTCAGTTGCGGCTGGGATTGCCCAACCTTTCAGCGCTGCCGAATCGCCCGCGTTACAGTAGAGATAGATCAGAGCAGGAACCAGCATGCCGCCGACTGCTCCGACCGCGGGGAGAATAATCTTTCGTTTATCGGCAAGTTCTCCTTCGATCAGCTCCCTTTTCAGCTCCAGACCAACCAGAAAGAAAAAGATCGCCATTAAGCCGTCATTAATCCAGAGCAATAACGGCTTCGCGATTTCCAGCGTGCCGATTTTAATCTCAACCGGAGTATCCAGCAGTAAAGCATAATAACCCTGCAGGGGGGTATTGGCACACACAACCGCTAGAATCGCTGCGAGCATGAGCACGATCCCGCCGGCAGATTCAAGCTTGAAAAAACTCGTCAGGAACGACTCCCGAGCAACCTTCATCTCTTCTCCCAGTTATTTAAGGTCCGTATTCTGAAGTTATAAAATCCTATCACTTTTCATCATTTCGCAACCATCTAATGCGGTTTCAGCAAAAAAGCGGGGCCACTTTCGCGACCCCGCTTTTTTGCTGAAACCGTTTAACCGTTCAGACAATCGCCTTCGGCGCGCAGACATTTTCCGCCCGGCTGACCTTGGCACCACAGTTGGTGCAGGCAAAGTGCGGCAGTTCTTCAAACAGGCTCCGCACCTTCTCATTCAGCTCTTTGGCCTTCAGCTCACAGATATGCAGATGATGTGTACCGGGATCAACACAATGGCTGTCACTCATAAATTCCTCCGCTCGGCAATCTTGACTTATTAAGTATAGATTTTAAGTAAAAACGAGAGGATGTCAACTGTCAGAGTTCGATCAGATCACCGTCATTGAGTACGGTAAATTGCAGAGCATTCCGCTGTTGCAACATTTCCGCCCCCAGATGAGTCAACACCAGTCGCCGACAATTCAGATCGGCGCGGCGCTGCACCAACGTCTGATAATCCAGGTGCGACGGCAGCGACCGATCATAGGCGAAACATTCGGCGATCAACAGCTCACAGCCATCGGCCAGTGCGATCAGGTTGTCGGTCCACTCGGTATCGCCGGTATAGCCGAGGCTCTTACCGGCAACCCTGATCCGCAGCCCATAGACATTTTTACTGTTGCCGTGCCTGACCTGGCAACAACCGATCTCAAAGCCACCCGCAACCAGCGTCTGTGCCGGGTCGAGCTGACGATAAATCAGCGGGAAGCCAAGCTCATTACCGATCGCGCCGGGGTAGAGGGCCTCCAGGGCCGCCTCAACCTGCTGCTGTAAATCAGCTGGGCCGATCAATGTCAGTGGTCGCCGGCGCCGGCTGACATACTTTGCTTCCAGCAGCAGAAAGGGGATGCCACCAAAATGATCGCCGTGCAGATGGCTGATCACCACGGAGTCAAGCTCAGCCGGATTCAGTCCACAGCGTTGCAGACCGATCAGGCTGGAGCAACCGCAATCGAGCAGCAACTGCTCGCCTGCGGCGGCCAGATGAAAACAGCTGTTCAGTCGTCCGCCGCTGCCGAAGGCATCGCCACTGCCGACACATCTGAGCCGGACGATCTTGCTCACAGGTCCGATTTCGGCGGCGCCGCGCTAGGTGATTTTGCCAGTTCAGCCTGAATCAACTGATCGAAGGCGGCTTTACTGCGTTGCGGCAGGCGTCGGCCGTTGACAAAGACCGTCGGCGTACCGCGCACGCCGATCCGTTGCCCTTCCTGCAGATCGGCAGAGACCTGCCGGTTCAGTTGCGGATCGGTCCGGTCCTGCTCAAACTGGACCATATCCAGCCCGGCCTGCTTGGCCAATTGCTGAATTTTTTGCGGATTGAGCTGACTGTAATTTTCAAACAGCAGATCGTGCAACGGCCAGAACTTACCCTGACGCTGCGCCGCCAATCCGGCCACCGCTGCGGCACGAGCATGCTTATGCATCCCCAGGGGGAAGTTCTTGAACACCAACTTGACCTGTTCGGGATAGGCGGCCAGGACCTCTTTGAACAACGGCACCGCTTTGGCGCAGTAGGGACATTGGAAATCGTCAAAAACAGCGATGGTCACCGGAGCATCGGCCGGGCCGAGGGTCGGTGCGCCCTCGGTCGAAATTTTTACCAGCGGCTCCAGTGCAACCAGGACCATCTCCTTGCGCTCGGCCAGCTGCAGAATCAGCCGGTTCGGACCCTGCGGGGTAATCCCGGAGACCCCCGGACCGGCAGCAAAGGAGCCCTGCAAGCGGCCATCGGCAGCGTAAATCTGCACATTGCCCTGATCGGTCAGCACATAAATTTTCTGCCCATCTGCCGTCGCCACTGTTTGTACGGGAGTTTCTTCCAGCGGGACAGAGCGCATAAAACGAACATCGATCGAATCGGCCAGGGTTGTACCGACAAATAATGGGAAAAGGGCTGTGGCCAATAGAATGAAACGCATGATAGGTTGCTCCTTCGGTTGTTAACTGGTTAACTTGAACTGCTGATTATTTCACGAATGACCCTTGCTGTCACCTTCTGCGCTCTTTTGTGCAGCTTTCTATCTTACTGATCATCTCGAGGATCTGACTATGTTTCGCTTTCTTCTGTTGTTGCAATTGCTGCTGCCGCTATCCTGCTTCGCATTGGTTTCCGAAGGTCGACCCGGTATCCGCTACTATAATCACCCGCTGTTTCTCGACGTGAAGAAGATTGATAACGGTCAGATCAGCCAAATCCGGCTGGCCTATGGTGACACCCGCGATAACACTCCCGACTGCCTGAACAGCATCGACGTGTTTCTCGGCCTGGAACATTTTGCCCCGGCCCCCGTAAAAAGTTGGGTACTGGTCGATTATGAACTACAGAGCATCCTGATTAACCAAGGTTTTTTTGGTGATGCTGATGTTTTTAATGTTCGCGCCTGCGGCGAGTTAAATACCTGTGTCGAGTTGCAAAAGAGGCTGGAAAATGACCCAGTGGAACTGGCAAAACGACAAGAGCACGTCAACCCGACAAAATTGAAAAAAGCCCGCTTCACTGAAATTGACAAGGAGCTGGATATCGGCCGCAGGCTGGTCAAGGCAGCACGTTGCCGTGGCTGTCATCAACTTGAAGGGTTCGGGGCCGAACATGCACCGGGCCTGACCTGGAAACGCTACAAATATGTTGAAGGCCGATTGGAAGAGTACCTGCGCAACCCCTATCGTCTGCGCCCGGCAATTGATGACCTGATGATGCTGCAATACACTTCCGTCAACGCGCGCCCCAACCTGCAAGAAGTCGAACTGGTCGCCATGGCCAGGTTTCTCGAGCGGGTCGCAAAAGCCAAGACCCCCGATTTCCGCTATCGCAAGGAAGCCTGGCAGGATTACGACTGCTTTGCCTGCCATACCAGCAACTACAAAAATAAACCGCTCCGCTTTGTTCCGACGGTGGTTCCGACCAAACTACAGACAGAGCTGGAAAACAACCCTATCCTGCAGACCTGCCTCAGCTGTCATTCGTTCGGTGATTATCGACAGCAGCAGCCGAGCGGTCGCAATAACCCGAACCGTTTCGCCCCCGACTTGCTGCTGACCATGGAAAGGCTGGACCTGGAATATCTAATCAACTTTGTCCAGCATCCGGGCTACCTGCAACCCGGCTCACAAATGCCGACCATCCCGCTGGATGAATCCGCACAGCAACAACTGCGGCAGTTTGTCATTGAATTACGTAAGCAGATCGAAGCAGGCGACGTCAAACCGATTTACAATTTTTACCGCATGAAAAAAATATCCGAGTAGCCAGCTACCGGCAACAGCGGGGAAGCTAAAAAAGGTCGATCCCCGTAATGGAATCGACCTTTTTTATTCAGCCTCCCCCGACGCAGTCGAAGGCTTTATCCCTGGCCAAAACGAGGAGGCTGTCCAAGAATACACGACCGGCTGTAAATCCAGCTGTTTGGCCCATATTTCAGCTCCTTTTCGGTCCATAGCTAAGGCGATGAGCTCTCAAATGAGCTAAAATCTGTTCTCAAACTTCTGGGTTTTCGCTTCGGCCCCTATTCTCGGTCAGCCTCCTAGCTGCGCATCTTCTGAATCAGCGCCAGATCGGCCAGCACCAGCGCGGCCATACTTTCAACAATCGGTACTGCCCGCGGCACCACGCAGGGGTCATGCCGCCCCTTGGCCGCCAGAACCGTTGCGTTGCCCTGATAATCAACCGTCTGCTGCTCTTGGCCGATGGTCGCCGGGGGCTTGAAAGCGACGCGGAAGTAGACCGGCTCGCCGTTGGAGATCCCCCCCTGCACGCCGCCGCTGTAGTTGCTGAGCGTGCCGAGACGGTCACCTTTTTGGACAAAAGGATCGTTGTGCGCGGCACCGCGCATCCGGGCACCGGCAAAGCCGGAACCGATTTCAAACCCTTTACTCGCCGGCAGTGAAAGCATCGCCTGAGCCAGCCTGGCTTCCAGCCGATCGAAGGCGGGTTCGCCCCACCCGGCCGGCAGATTGCGACAAACGCAGGAAACCACCCCGCCGACTGAATCTTTATCGCTCCGGGCCGCGACAATTTCTGCGGTCATCTTTTGCGCCGCGGCGCTATCGGGGCAACGCACCTCGTTGGCATCGACCTGTTCGCGACTGATCTTGTCCAGATCGACCTGAGCAGCGTCATGGGCACCGACAGAGCTGACCCAGGCGACGATTTCGATGCCGTACTTCTCAAGTAAAAACTTTTCCGCAATCGCCCCGGCCGCCACCCGACCGATGGTCTCACGGGCGCTGGAACGACCGCCACCGCTCGATGCATGAATCCCGTATTTGACGCGGTAGGTGTAATCGGCGTGCGAGGGGCGCGGGATCTGGCTCATCGAGCCGTAATCAGCGGGCCGCTGATCCTTATTTTTCACCAACAGCCCGATCGGGCTGCCGAGGGTCAGGCCGTTTTCAACCCCGGAAAGGATCTGCACCTGATCGGCCTCATCACGCTCGGTTCCAAGCCGGTTGCCACCGGGACGACGGCGATCAAGCTGCTGCTGGATATCGGCGGCACTGAGGGACATGCGCGGCGGAACCCCGTCAACCACCACCCCGACGCCGGGACAGTGGGATTCGCCAAAGGTCGAAATTTTAAACAGACTGCCGAAACTGCTGGACATCGCGATCCTCATCTTCAGGTTGGATTCTGGTTTCCGGTTGTTTTCATCTGCAAGGCTGGTTATCTTAGCAGAAAGCCATTACAGAGGCTATTTTCAATCAACCGCTGCAACATCTCTAACAGGCCACAAAATATCATTCTTTACCATAAGTGAAATTTTTTATTTACGATAAAATTTCTTGACCTGCCGCCGGAATAAGCGCTATACATCTTTTAAGAGTTGCAACGGGTTGACCTCTGTTCAATTCTGTTTTAAGTCTCTCCAATTTGCGCCTCGTTGCCCGACGGGGCGCCCTTTTTTTACCTAACCCAAGCTTTACCATTGACAGAACCAACCAGACCCATATCATCGACATTTCCCATTCTCCAAGGCCATTTGCGTGAAAACATCAACCCCGGTCAGCTCTGCTGAAATTATCCAGAACATCATCATCGGCCTGACGGTCAGCTTTGTTGCCTTAAGTTTAGGGGCCGCGCTGGGCATTCTGTCCGGTCGGGGAGCCTTTCCCGGCATGTTTTCCGCCGGAATCATTGCGTTAATCACCGCAACCTTCGGCGGAACCCGCGTTCAGTGTTCAGGGCCGACCGCGCCGATGAGTGCGGTCAGCGCGGTCGTCGTGGCTTACGCCTTTGAGCAACTCACGGCAAACTCGCTGGCAATCGACAGCAACCACTTTATCAACCTGGTCTTCATCCTTTGCGGCATCATCATGCTGCTGATGGGATTGCTTCGGCTGGGGCGTTTTATCAACCTGGTGCCGAATGTGGTAATTTCCGGGTTCATGAACGGGATCGCGCTGCTGATCTGGATCGATCAACTGCGGCTGCTGTTCGGCCTGGGAGACAAAACGGCTCTGGCGGGGCCGACCTGGCAGAACCTGACCATCGCCCTGGCGACACTCCTGCTGATCTTTATTTCCGCTCCCTTGACGCGGCTGGCGGTCGATAAACTGGCGCGTTTTCTGCCCGCCACCCTGCTGGCCATTCTGTTGATGACGCATACGACAAACCTGATCGGCTGGCAGATCGAAACCGTCAGTCTTTCAGGTGGATTTGCCAGCCTGGGCGGTTTTCTCAACATGGTTAAGGCGCAGATTCCAACCGTCTGGAGCATGGAGATTCTTCTGGCCGCGCTCCCTTTTGCTCTGCAGTTGGCCATGCTCGGCTACCTCGACACCCTGCTGACCTCGCTGGTCGTCGATAAGATGGGGAACGAACGGACCCGGCAGAATAAAGAACTGCTGGCGCAGGGGCTGGCCAACAGCACCATCGGTTTTCTGGGCGGCATCCCCGGTGCACAGGCCACCATCCGTTCAGTCCTGATGCTTAAAGAGGGCGCCAGCTTGCGACTGGCAGGGATCATGGTCGGGATTTTTGTCATTGTTGAAATGGTCCTTTTTCAAGGCTTTTTAAATCAGATCCCTAAAGCGGTTTTTGTCGGCGTGCTGTTTAAGGTCGGCTACGACGTCTTTGATGTCAAACCGCTGCGCCTCTACGCCAAAGCAGTAGCCCAAAAACGCGCGGCCATGTTCAGCAACTTTTTCTCCCGCCACGATGATGAACCGATCTTTGTCACCAACCGCGAGATGTTCATTATTCTCGGCTCGACCCTGGTCACCGTCTGGTTTGACCTGAACACAGCAGTCATCGGATTCACCCTGTTGTTCTATCTGCACAATAAGGTCCTGAATCGTAAAAATCCGATGCGTGACCTGCAACCACCGGCTGAAACCGAGCGTTTCCTGACGCAAAACTGATAAGCGCTACGCTTGCCTAACGAAAGCACTGTTTTTTCTCCGGCAGCAATATCGATGTATGTTAAAATCGCCCATCGATTCCTCACTGCTGGAGAGTAACAATGTCCGACATCTCAAAGCTTTTTTCTGGTATAGCCCGCTTTCAACAACTTCATTATGGAGAAAATCCGGAGCTTGCCGACCGACTGAAAAGCGGCCAGCGACCGAACGCGCTGTTGATCGGCTGCAGTGATTCCCGGGTCGATCCGGCGCTGCTGACCGACTGTGCCCCCGGTGACTTGTTTATGGTGCGCAATGTTGCCAATCTGGTCCCCCCCTACGAACAGGGACTGGGCTATCACGGGGTCAGTTCAGCACTCGAGTATGCGGTCTGCTTTCTGGACGTGAAACATATCATTGTCATGGGGCATTCCGGTTGCGGCGGCATCGGTGGTCTGATGGGCGCGACCCAGGGAAAAGAGCTCGGCGAATTTATCGGCAAATGGGTGAATATTGCCGCACCGGCACGCGACAAGGTGCTCAAGGAGCTAGCCGGGAAATCGCTGGAGGAGCAGACCAGGGCTTGCGAAAAGGAAGCGATCCTGGTCTCGTTGCAAAACTTGCTGACCTTCCCCTGGATCGAAGAGCGGGTCAAAGAAGGTGAACTGACGCTGCACGGTTGGTACTACAACATCGCTTCCGGACAACTGAAATACTATAACGCCCTGACCGACAAGTTTGAGGTGCAGGTCGCAAGCTATAAAAACGCAGTGGAGAACTCCTGAACGACAGAGAGGAATCGGCTGAAATTGAAAATTCCCTGTCGAGTTCTCGGCAGGGAATTTTTTTTGGCAAGGTTCCGGTTCTGTTGATCAATTCAATTCGACAATCCGGTTGCGTTTTACCTTCAGCAGGTAAAGCTGCTTGATCGCTTCCCCCAGTTCATCAAAACCGGTGGTGCCGGCAACCCCGCGCAGGTTACGCAGGCCGCTCAGTTTACGGCGGAAATCATCCCGATTGCGCACCGATGCATCATCCATGATACGCAGCAGGGTATTGGCGACATCGAACGCTTGAGCTTCCAGCAGGGTCGGTTCTTCCTGATACTTCTGCCGGTAACGTTCGACAAACTGCCGTACTTCGGGAATCTTGCTGTCACTGAAAAGACCATCGACAAACACCGCCTGCTTGAGAAAGCGCCCGGAACGGCGGACCAGTTCGGCGGAGTTCCAACCGTTGATCCCCAGCAGGGTGACATCCTTGATGCCGTAAAACTGCAGTTGCGGCGCCAGCTGGCCGATCCGATCTGCGTAATCGGGGATGAACAGAGCGTGCGAGGGTGACAGCGGGTACTCCAGCTCCGGCAGTTCCTCTTCCGGCACCAGATTCCCCTCTTCATCGTACTCAATCGGTTTCGGCGGCGGCGCAAGGACATGATCTTCCCAGAGCAGCGCTTCGATCTGTTTGCGAAAGTCGGTACTGTTCTCCGGATAGCTGACGACGTCAATAATCTCACCGCCGCGCTGACGTACTTCGGCAATAAACAGCCGGGTCATCTCTTCACCCAAACGGTTTTCCGGGCGGAGCACCGAAAAAGAGATATGCCCCGTTTGTATCGCGTAGGCGACCAATGCCTCGACCTGCTGCCGGGCGGTCAGGGAATCACGAAAAATGAAGTCACCGAGCTGCGGCAATCCGGCGCGCTGCGACAGGGTCAGCAGCGGTACCAGCTCCAACTGGGCGCGAACGGCGGCCGCTTCGGCATTGTCGCCGAGCAGCGGACCGATAATCGCCATGACTTTGTCGTCATCGGTCAGGCTGCTGACCAGTTGGGCAAGGCTGACGGCTTCGTTACTACTGTCACGATAAATAAACCGGACCGGAAAGTTAAGCTGGTTGTACTCCTCCAGCGCCAGATTCAACCCTCTCTTCACCAACTCTCCGTAGGAGGCGTAGCGACCGCTCAGCGGCAGCAGCACGCCGATACTGTCACGATTGAACCAGCTGTCAACAGCGGCCCGTTGCAGCAGCAGTTCAGCTTCCTGCCAGTAGGGAAAGGTTACTGAGGAGGTCAGCAGTTGCTGTAACAGCTGACTGGCTTTGTCCCGCTGCTGCTGAGCCAGGGCGCGGCGCGCCTGCTGCAACCGGGCATCCTGACCGATCGCCGTGCCTTGCCACATGAACGCGGCCTCTGCCAGATCAACCTCGCTCAGGCGGCTCTGCAACAAACGGTGGGCACGCTCCAGAATGGCCGCCGGATTAGCGACGATCGGTAACAGCTGCTGGAGAAAAACCAGCGCTTGCAGTGACTGCTCCAGGTTGACCGCAGCATCGGCAAGGGCCTGCAGTAAACGCAGCCGATCGGGTTGATCCAAGGGTTGTTCCAGCAGCGGCAGCAGTTGCTGCTGTGCGGCGGAGAATTGAGCGGTCTGCACCTGCGCAAAACCGGTCAGCAGGGCGGCTTCAGGAGTGCGGAAGGCGGTCGGAATCCGCTCCAGATAGAGCAGGGCATCTTTGTAGCGCGCTTGTCGAGAAAAAATCTGCCCGATCAGGGTGTAGGCTGCAGGAACCTGCAGGTGCTCCGGGTAGCGCTGCACATAGGTCCGCAGTACGGCAAGTGAGCGCTGCAAGTCACCCGACTGATACAGCTGACGACCCTGTTCGAATTCAACGATCGCCGTAGCAACGAGCGGACCCTCGACAGCGAAACAGGGGATCGCTGCCGAAAACAACAGCAACAGGCTACAGGCCAGAACCAGGTAGATTCTCTGTTTCATTCGCGATCCGTTATGAGCCAGTACCCTGTTATGAAATACTGAGCAGGAAATAATCAGTCAAACAGTTCCTTGACTTTATCAAGGAAACCCTTCCCTTGGGGATGTATTTCTTCACCGCTGACCGCGGCGAACTCTTGCAGCAACTCACGCTGCCGGGCATTGAGTCTGGTTGGCACCTCGACCCGTAACACCACCAGTTGATCGCCCCGACCATAACCCTGCAACGAAACGATCCCCTTGCCGGAGAGCTTGAACACCTTGCCGGTCTGGGTCCCGGCCGGAATTTTGAGGTTTACTCGTCCTTCCAGGGTCGGCACTTCCAGGTCGCAGCCGAGTGCTGCCTGGATAAAAGAGATCGGAACTTCGCAGAGGATATCCAGGCCTTCGCGCTGAAAGATCGGATGTTCTTCAACACTGATGACAACGTAAAGGTCACCCGCCGAACCACCCTGCAGACCCGATTCACCTTCGCCGCTCAACTTAAGGCGGCTGCCGCTTTCAACCCCGGCCGGAACCTTCAACGACAAACTGCGCTTCTGCTTGAGCATGCCGACGCCACGACAAGCGGGGCAGGGATCGGCAATGATTTTCCCCTCGCCGCGACAATCGGGGCAGGGCCGGGTCATGGTGAAAAAGCCCTGCTGGTAGCGTACCTGACCGGCACCGCGGCAGGTGCCGCAGGTCTGCGCCTGGGTACCTGGACGAGCGCCGGAGCCGGAACAGCTTTCACAGGGTTGCTTACGCGGCAATTGCAGTTTCTTCTCGGTGCCGAAAGCCGCCTCTTCGAAATTAATCGTCAGGTTGTAGCGCAGATCGTCGCCGCGCTGGCCGCGGCTGCTGCGCCGGCCGCCGCCGCCGAAGATATCGCCGAAGATGTCACCGAAAATATCCTCAAAAGGTGTCCCGCCGAAATCGAAGCCGCCACCGGAGAAGCCACCGGACCCCTCCATCCCGGCATGGCCGAACTGGTCATAGGTCGCCCGCTTCTGGGAATCGGAGAGGACTGCGTAAGCTTCGGAGAGTTCCTTGAATTTGTTTTCAGCTTCTTTATCGCCCGGATTTTTATCGGGATGAAATTTGATCGCCAAGCGTCGGTAAACCTTCTTGATCTCGGTTTCACTGGCGTTCTTGTTGACACCCAGAATTTCGTAGTAATCGCGCTTTGCCAAAACAGTTATCCTGCCGCTATGTTTGATGGTCTCGCAAAAAGGAACCAGATGACGTCGCCATCATGCTTGATGAAAATTGCCGACCGAAGAGGTCTCCGGCCGGCAACAGGTCAGGGTAAGTATTACTTTTTCTCTTTGTCGTCGACTTCTTCGAATTCTGCATCAACAACGTTGTCGTCACCGGCTTCAGCGGTTGTGCCTTCAGCACCGGCATCACCATCCTGCTGGGCCTGAGCATACATCATCTCGGCCAGCTTGTGCGAGGCCTGGGCGAGTGCTTCGCTCTTGGCTTTAATCGCTTCGGTATCCTCCCCTTCCATGGCAGTTTTCAATTCCGCCAGGGCATCTTCGATCTGCTTTTTGGTCGCGCTGTCGAGTTTTTCACTGTGCTCTTTGAGCGAGTTCTCAGTGGTATAGGCCAGACCGTCAGCCTGATTGCGGGCCTCGATCAGTTCACGCTTCTTTTTATCATCGCCGGCATGGGTTTCGGCTTCCTTGACCATCCGCTCGATCTCTTCATCGGAGAGACCGCTTGAGGCAGTGATCTGGATCGACTGCTCCTTGCCGGTGCCGAGATCCTTGGCGGAAACATGCAGGATGCCGTTGGCGTCAATATCAAAGGTAACCTCGATCTGCGGTACGCCGCGCGGCGCAGTCGGAATACCGACCAGTTCGAAGTTGCCGATGGTTTTGTTGTCGGTGGCCATCTCCCGCTCACCCTGAAGCACGTGAACCGAAACCGCCGGTTGATTGTCGGCGGCGGTCGAGAAGACCTGGCTTTTTTTACAGGGGACGGTGGTATTCTTTTCAATCAGCTTGGTCATCACTCCGCCCAAGGTCTCGATCCCCAGCGACAGCGGCGACACGTCGAGCAGCAGCACATCCTTGACATCGCCGGTCAGCACGCCGCCCTGGATCGAAGCGCCGATCGCGACCACCTCATCCGGGTTCACCCCCTTGCTCGGGGTTTTGCCGAAGATCTCCTTGACCTTCTCCTGCACTGCCGGCATGCGGATCATCCCGCCGACCAGGATCACTTCGTCGACGTCACTGGCCGAGAGACCGGCATCTTTGAGCGCGGTCTTGCACGGCTCAACCAGCCGGGCGATCAGGTCAGCACAGATGCTTTCCAGTTTGGCGCGGGAGAGTTTGATATTCAGGTGTTTGGGGCCCGACTGGTCAGCGGTGATAAACGGCAGGTTGACATCGGTCTCCATCGAACTGGAAAGCTCACACTTGGCTTTTTCCGCTGCTTCCTTCAATCGCTGCAGAGCCATCTTGTCGCCACGCAGGTCGATCCCCTGATCCTTTTTAAATTCATCGGCAACGTAATCGATAATCAGCTGGTCAAAATCTTCGCCGCCGAGGAAGGTGTCGCCATTGGTCGACTTGACCTCAAAGACGCCGTCACCCAGGTCGAGGATCGAGACATCGAAGGTTCCGCCGCCGAGATCGAAAACTGCGATGGTTTTCTCTTCCTTCTTGTCCAGACCGTAGGCCAAAGAAGCGGCAGTCGGCTCGTTGATGATCCGCAACACGTTGAGGCCAGCGATCTTGCCGGCATCTTTGGTTGCCTGACGCTGGGAGTCATTGAAGTACGCCGGGACGGTGATGACCGCATCAGTGACCTTTTCGCCGAGATAATCTTCGGCGGTCTGCTTCATCTTCTGCAGAATCATCGCCGAAACTTCCGGGGCACTGTACTGCTTGCCGCGCGACTCAACCCAGGCATCGCCGTTGTCCGCTTCGATAATACTGAAAGGACTGATTTTGATATCTTTCTTGACTGCGGCGGAATTGAATTTGCGGCCGATCAGGCGCTTGATGGAAAACAGGGTGTTCTCCGGATTGGTGACCGCCTGACGCTTGGCCTGCTGGCCGACCAGCCGCTCGCCGCTTTCAGTAAAAGCGACCATCGACGGCGTGGTGCGTGAACCTTCCGAGTTGGCGATGACAACCGGCTCGCCGCCTTCCATGATCGCGACGCAAGAGTTGGTGGTCCCCAGATCGATGCCAATGACTTTACCCATATCTAAATCCTCCTATTATTTTGAATTTACAGACGTTGTTTTATTGGTCGTCTGTCTCTGTTGTCGAATTTTCTTCACTGGTTGAAACTTCCGGGGGCTTGGCAATCATCACCATCGCCGGCCGCAGCAACCGCTCGTTAAGGACGTAACCCCTCTGCATTTCCTGGGCGACACTGTTGCTCGGGCAGTCTGTGGTTTCAACCTGTCCCATCGCCTGATGCAGTGCCGGGTCGAAGGGTCGGCCGATCGATTCAACCGGTTCAACACCAAATTTCTTCAACACCTGGGCGAACTGATCGAGGGTCATCTGCACCCCTTCGAGCAGGCCTTCGCTGCTGTGCGCCTGCTCTGCATGTTCCAATGCCCGCTCCAGGTTATCGACTACCGGCAGAATATCGCGCAGGATATTTTCGTTGGCAAACTTGGCCAACTCTTCCTTTTCGCGCTGGGTCCGCTTGCGCAGATTATCCATATCCGCCAAGGTTCTCAGGTACTGGTCCTGGGCAACGTTTACTTGCTCCTGAGCCTTTTGCAGTTCCGTCTGCTCCGGCTCCAGCTCTGGCTCCACGACCTCAACCGTCACCTCCTGCTCTGCCTCTTCCGCAGCGACAGGCGCTTGTTTTTTGCCTTTTTTTGCCACCATCTAGCTCCTTGTTTATTCTTTATTCTACTTCCCGCTCTAAAATACGACTGACCAACTGGGCGGTAAAATCGACAATCGGGATCACCTGGGAATAATCCATCCGCACCGGACCGATGACACCCAGGGTTCCGACAGCGCCCTTTTGGCTGGAAAACTTCGAGGTAATCAAACTGCAACCTTCAATCTGACAATCCTGGTTCTGACTGCCGATGAAAATCTGTACTCCTTGAGCATTCTGGCTGCGATCAAGCAGATCGATGAGGATTTTTTTGCTCTCAAAGGTCTGAATAATTCGCCGCATCTGCTCCGGAGTCGAAAATTCCGGTTGCTCCAGCATCAGCGAGGTCCCGGAAACAAATAACAGTTCCTCCGCCTCATCCTGCAGGGCGGCACTGGAAATCCGTAAGGCACGCTTTTGCAGCTTGTCGTAGCGAGCTCTTTCGCTTTTCAGTTCCCGGGCAATTTTTTCACGCACGGCCAGAATACTCATGCCGTTCAGTTCATGATTCAGGTAGTTGCTGATCTGCTCCAGATCCCGTTGTTCCAGATCGGCGTCGACTTCGATCACCTTGTTCTGCACCAGCCCGGTTTCGGAGACGTAAATCACCAGCAGGCGTCCGTGTGACAAGCGGACAAACTCGATCTGCCGAAACACCGTCGAGGCAAACTTGGGTGCCATGACCAGACCGGTGTAGTTGGACAACCCCGACATCACCCGTCCCACTTCTTGCATGATGTCTTCCATCTTCATGCCCTTGAAGCGGTAGTTTTTGCGCAGTTGCGATTCTTCCTCCTGGCTCAGATCGCGCACCTGCAGCAGGGAATCGATATAGTAGTGATAGCCCTTCTCAGTCGGGATCCGCCCGGCTGAGGTATGCGGGGAGCAAAGAAAGCCCATCTCCTCGAGATCGGACATAACGTTGCGCACCGAGGCCGGAGACAGGTTGAAACCGTGTCGTCGGCTGATCGCCCGCGAACCGACCGGTTCGGCCGAAGCGATATAGTCTTCGACGATCGCCTCGAGAATATTTTGGCTGCGCTCATTCAGCTCTTCAGCCATCGTCCGTCTCCGAAAAAAAGAGCCCCGCAAGGATGGCTCAAGTTAAATGTTAGCACTCAGGCTGATCGAGTGCTAAAGAGCACACATTATCAACGCCCCTGGCCTTTGTCAAGCGCCATAGCACTGAAAACAGGTAGCTTTTCTAGCGACGCAACGGGGGGTTTAAAGGAAGGCACTGATCAGATGATCGTAGAGCAGCCAGGCCTCCAGATCGAAGTACCAGCGATCGCCTTGTCGTTGCAAGCGCTTGCCAAGCTGAGCAAAGGCTGCAGGGAATGCAGCTTCCGGGAGCAAACCGAATTTTTTCTGAAAAGCCTCTCTCGACAAGCCATCAGCGGTCCGTAACGCCAGATAGAGGGTCTCCGCCATGGCCCCCTGGCGATCAAAGCTTTCCAGCAATTCGGCCGGGTTCTCCCCGACCGACAGTTTTGCTCGATAAAGGGCAAGCTGCGGCCGCTGCCAACGTTTTCCCCAGCCGCGAGCACTAAACCCGTGGGCGCCACTGCCGACTGCCAGACAGGGCTGCCGGCGCCAGTAGACCTGATTATGCCGACAGCGCTGTCCGGGCAGTGCAAAGTTGGAAATTTCATAATGCTCAAATCCAGCCACGCGCAGCAAACCGGCCAGCAGCCGGTATTGTTCGGCATACCGCTCGTCGCTGTTTTCTGTCAGTTCACCCTGCTGCAGACGGCCGAACAGCTCCGTCCCCGGCTCGAGACTCGAGCCATAGAGCGACAGGTGCTGCGGCTGCAGGGCGAGCAATGCCTGCAGATCGGTCTGCAATTCCTGTTCAGTTTGCCCCGGTAGACTGAAGATCAGATCGAGACTCAGATTATCAAACCCGGCAGTACGGGCCAGCGCAACACTCCGACCTGCCTCGCTGGCGCTGTGGCGACGACCCAGCTGCTGCAAACGCCGGTCGGAAAAGCTCTGCACCCCCAACGACAAGCGATTGACTCCGGCCGTCCGATAACCCTGCAGCTGGTCGGCATCGAGCGTTCCGGGGTTTGCCTCCAGGGTGATTTCACAATCCTCGGCAATGCCGAAATCCCGCTCGACCTGGCGCAACAACACTGCCACCTGCTCGGCGCTCAGCAGGGAAGGTGTTCCGCCGCCGAAGAAGATCGTCTTAAAGGTTGCCGCTTGCGGGGATTGCTCTGCCAGCAGCTGCAGATCGGCACACAGCAGTTCAACATAACGGCTCAATTGCGCCGCGTTACCGACCTGAGAATAGAAGTCGCAGTAGAAGCACTTACTGCGACAGAAGGGGATATGCAGATAAAGGGAACTCATCAGCTCTAAACTCCCCCAAGAAGAATCCGGGGGGACGGGAGTTTCAGACAAAATAGAGCAACGACACAACCGCCAAAAAAACAACCGCCAAAAACACCCCGCCGCCGACCGGATAGGCCAGTGCTCTGGTGCGTTGCTCAATCTCGGCATTGCGCCCCTCCAGCAAGCTCTCATCGCCGCTGGCCTCAGCCAGCAACCGAACCGCATGTTTCTGCACATTTGCCGACGGATCAGCAAAGAAGCGGTTGAGCAGCGCCGGTATTTTCTGCATAAAAATTCGATCGCCGAAATTATTGATGCCGTTGAAAATCTTGTCACAACCGTAAACAAAGAGTTTTGCGCCCTTGCGATAGAACCAGTCGGTATCGATGGAGATAGTCCGGGTCCGCTTGAGCAGCGGTAACAGCATGAAGAAGGCCAGTGCCGAAAACATCAACAACTGAAACTGATTGAGGGTATGCTCAAAGCCGTAGGCGTGGAACTCAACCGGGTAGGGCAGAATATTGTAGAGCGGCTGCGGGTAGACACCGATGAAGATGCAGATGAAGGCAAGAAATGCCATCGCCAGCAGCATATGCTTCGGTGGCTCACCCGGACGTAGACCGTTGTCCTTGGCAAAGAAGACGAAGTAGGGGAATTTGATCCCGGCGTGCAGGAACACCCCGGCCGAAGCGATCTCAAGAATCAGCCAGACCCAGAAAAAGCCCTCATGCACCCCGGCCGCCATGATCATCGGCTTGGTAGTATAGCCGGAGAGGAAAGGAAAGCTGGAGATCGCCAGGGCGCCGATGGTGCCGAAGATCATCGTCAGCGGCATGGTTTTATAGAGGCCGCCGAGATCGGTACACTTGCTCTTGCCGGTCATGTAGAGCACCGCACCGGCACTCATCCAGAGCAGTGCCTTGTAAATAATATGCGCAAAAGCGTGGGCCATGGCACCATTGAGCGCCATCGCCGTACCGATACCGATACCACAGACCATGAACCCGACCTGATTGATGATCGAATAGGCGAGAATCCGGCGCATGTCGTTTTCCAGAATCGCGTAGATGATCCCGTAGATCGCCATGAAGCAGCCGACCGCAATCAGGACGTCCCAACCGGCGAAGCCGCGAATCAAGGTATAGACAGCGGTCTTGGTGGTGTAGGCGGTCATAATCACGCCACCGGTAACGGTCGCTTCGGGGTAGGCATCGGAGAGCCAGGCGGAAAGCGGCGGCGCCGCGGCATTCACCAGAAAGCCGATCAGGATCAGATAGGTCGGTAATCCCTGCAGAGTAAATCCGTCAAAAGCGACCGAACCGGTTTCGTTGACCTGCAGTAGAATTCCCGCCAGCAGGGTCAAGCCACCAAAGATATGCACCATCACGTAGCGGAAGGCCGCTCCGTAGGAACGTTCGGTCATGCGGGCCAGCACCAGGAAGGTCGAGGTGATCGCCATCACCTCCCAAAACAGGTAGAGAGAAATCAGATCGCTAGCGAACACCGCACCGAGAGCCGCACCGATATAGGCGAGTGACGCCGTGTGTTCATAGCGGGTCTTCAGGTGCTGGGCGAACAGAAAACAGGCAAAAGCATTGATGGTGAAAACGTAACCGAATATCTTGCTCAATTTATCGATCCGCAGCAGATTCAGATCGAAACCGAACAGCTGGTAGGCGTAGTAGGTTCCCGGTTCCAGCTGAGTGATGATCAGAAACGCGGCCGCCGGCACCAGCAGGATCAGGATCCGCCGCCCAAGCACCGGCAGGATCCACAGGAGCAGCGCCCCGATGAAAAACAGCAGCGACGGGTGCAAGCTAGCGATCATAGTAATCCTCATTTTTCTTCAGAACAAAGCCGAGCAGCTTGGAAATCAGGATAATCACCACACAGGAAATAAAGCCGAACAGGGCATAAAACCCTGGAACCGCCTCGATGGATGAGAAGAGGGTGTGCTTGTGGATAAAGAAGTCGGGCAGTACCAACAGCACCAGAACAAGATAGAAACCGATCTTCAAACGCTTGATATTCTTCGGCTGGTCGAACCAGGTGCAGACTTCCGGTTTTTTATTACTCTTTTCAGAATCCATTCATTTACCTCGGCCTAGGGAAACAGGGCCAACTGAACCAACCGGAGAAAGATATCCGGATAGAAAAACAGCGCCAGCGATGCACAGGCGGTCAACGAGAGCGGCACCAGACAGAACAGCGGCGCCTCTTTGACACCTTCATCAAAGATCGGATCAGCGGCCTTGGCAAAAAAGCCGCGATAGACGATCGGCAGAAAATAGGCCGCGTTGAGCAGCGAACTGACCAGCAACACCAGTAACAGAATTAACTGACCACTGTCGACCGCACCGATCACCAGGTTCCACTTACTGATAAAGCCACCGAGTGGCGGCATGCCGATAATACTGAGCGAGCCGAACATGAAGGCCAGATAAGTGATCGGCATGCGCCGACCGAGGCCATCCATCTGACTGATATATTTCTTACCCGCAGCGACATAGATTGCTCCGGCACAGAAAAACAGGGTGATCTTGCCGAAGGCGTGCATGCCGATATGCAGCAAGCCGCCGGTCATCCCGGCCGCCGAAAGCATCCCGGCACCAAGGATCATGTAAGAAAGCTGACCGATGGTCGAATAGGCCAGCCGCCGTTTCAGGTTATCCTGGGTCAACGCCACCAGCGAGGCAACGATAATGGTGATCGAGGCGATCGTGGTAATCACCACCCCCAGGTTGACATCGAGCAGGAGATCGGCGCCGAAGATATGAAAGATCACCCGCAGGATCGAGAAGACCCCGACCTTGACCACCGCCACGCCGTGCAGAAAGGAACTGACCGGGGTCGGTGCCACCATCGCCGCCGGTAGCCAGCCGTGAAACGGCATCAGCCCCGACTTGGCAAAACCGAACAGAAACAGCACCAGCACCAGCGCCAGGGTTTCCGGCGAGGCACCGCTGTCGGCAAGAATGCCGCCGCTTTTAAAGTCCAGATTGCCAGCCAGCGAATAGACGATCAACATCGCCGGCAGCGCCAGCGCGATAGAAGTGCCAAGAATATAGGTCAGATACTTGCGTCCCGATTTGCGCGCTTCGGCGTCCTGATGGTGGGTCACCAGCGGGTAGGTCGACAGCGACAGCATCTCGTAGAACAGGTAGAGGGTCAGCAGGTTGGCCGCAAAGGCGACGCCGATGGTTGCTGAAATCGCTACGGCAAAGGAAGCGAAATAACGAGTCTGGCCATGCTCGTTGAGACTGCGCATGTAGCCGATCGAGTAGACCGAGGTGAAAAACCAGAGGATCGAGGCGACCAGGGCAAAGAACATCCCCATGGCATCGACCCGTAAAGCGATCGGCACCCCCGGCACCACTTCAGCAATGGTGAATTCGTAACCGCCGCCCGCCAGCACCGTCGGTAAAAAGGAAGCAACGATAACCACCTTGCCGAGTGCAATCAGCAGGGTCCAACTCTCTCGCAGGTTGGGTTGACGCCCCGAAAGCATAATCGGGATCGACCCCAGCAGCGAGATCAGTACGGCCGCCAGCGGCCAGATCGAAGTTTGGTAGCTCATAGCGAAAACTTGCCCTGTTATTTAAAATCCAGCCGGCAGTGCCAGCTTGATAATACTCTCAACCAGCGGCCCGGAACCCAGGCCGACCACAATCAAAGCAACGGCACTGATCAGCAGCGGCGCCTGCATCAGCAGCGGCGCTTCCTCCTTCTTCTCGTGGCCATGCTGCTCGCCGTCCTTGAAGAAATAGCCGATTTCAATAATCCGGAAAAACAGCACCGCATTGACCAGCGAACTGAACAGCAGAGCGATGACATACTGCCAATGACCGGCTTCAATGCCCCCCTGAATCAGGTACCACTTGCTGAAAAAACCGGCGGTCGGCGGGATGCCGATCATCGAAAAAGCACCGACGGTAAAGGCCGCCATGGTCACCGGCATGCGCCGATAGATCCCCTGAAGCTTATCGAACTCGCCGCTCCCCAACTTGTAGACAATCGCCGCCACGGCCAGAAACAGGCAGAGGGTCATCAGCGCATCGTTAACGATATGCAGGATCGCCCCGGTCATCCCGGCACTGTTGGCCAGCCAGATGCCGCCGACCATGTAGCCGACCTCGGCGACGATGATGTAGGTCAGCATCCGCTTGAGATCGCGCTGGGCGAGAGCCAGGCAGGAAGCAGAGACGATGGCGATCGCCGCCGCCCAGACGACCAGTGTCGACACCAGCGGATTCTGCAGAAACAAAAAATCGCTGGAGAAAAGCCAGAACATCACCCGGACCATCAGGTAGATGGAAACTTTGGTCATCAGCGGTGCGGCAAGCAGGCCAGCCCCGGTCGGTGCCAGCGAGTAGGCGTTCGGCAACCAGCCATGCAATGGAAAGAAGGCCATCTTGATCCACAGGCCGACCAGGATAAATGCCAGCGCCGTTGCCACGGCAGCGGTCCCGTCAACTGTCGGCAGAATGCCGGCGATATCGGCCATGTTCAGGGAACCGGTCATCAGGTAGAGATAGCCGACGCCGAGCAGATAGAAACAGGCGCCGATCGAACCCATGATGATGTAGTTGAAGCTGGCCAAGGGGGCCCGCCCCTTGCCCATGGCGATCAGCCCGTAAGTGGTAATCGAGGTGATCTCCAGCAAGACGTAGAGGTTGAACGCGTCGGCCGTCAACACCAACCCCAACAACCCGGCGATCAGGATCAGATAGAGGGTAAAGAACAGGTGCTCCTGTCCCGGCAGCTCCTGCCGGACCGATTGAATCGCCGAAATCGAGGCGAACAAGGCAACCACAGAAATCAGCACCAGCATCAGCGCCGAGAGGGGATCAAGCAGCAGTTCGATCCCGTACGGCGGCTGCCAGTTGCCGACCGTATAGCTGAAGCTGCCGTGGCGCAGAACTTTTCCCAGGACACAGAGGGAGGCCAGCGAAGCAAAGGTCAAGGCCCCGAGCACCAGCGGCGCCACCCAACGCCGGGAAATCCGCCCGAGCAGATTGACAAAGAAGGCCGTCAGCAATGGTACGGCCAGCACGTACATATGCAGATTCGATGTGCTCATTTGCCGAGTTTCTCCAGAATTTCATCTTCCTCAAGGGTGCCGTATTCCCGGTAAATCCGCAGCAGGACCGCCAACGCCACCCCGGTCACGCTGACCGAAACAACGATCGCGGTCAGCATCAGCACATGCGGCAGCGGATTGACGATCTGGGTCGCATCAACCCCATGTTTGAGGACTTCGTACTTGTCGAGGATCGGGATTTTTCCGCCATGCTTGACCCCGGCGGAAACGAACAGCAGGATAATCGCCGTCTGGAAGATATTCATCCCGATCAGCTTTTTGACCAGGTTCCGCTTGCCGATCATGGCGTAAAAGCCGATCATCATCAGCACGACGTACAGCCAGTAGTTATATTTGGCGATGATCAACGCCAGAAATTGCTCCATGATTAAAGGCCCTCGTCCATTTCACCGTTCGAGCCGATATCCCAGAAAAGCGAAACCATAATACTCATGACTGCTAAGCCGACACCGACCTCAATAATGAAAATACCGAAAGAACGCCAGCCGATCGGGCCCAGCGGGATCAGTTTATCGAGGGCGCTGTAATCGAGAAACAGGCCGCCGAAGAGTGCACAGAGTACCGCTGTGCCGACAAAAATCAGTGCCCCCAGATTGCCGAGTACGCCGTTGACCCGTTCCGACATCAGCTGCATGGAAAATTTCTGGTCAAAAGCCAGCGCCAGAGCGACAAAGGACGCGCCAAGAATCACTCCGCCCTGGAAACCGCCGCCGGGACTGTAATGGCCATGCACAATGACATAGAGGCCGAACAGCTGGATAAAGGGCACCATGATCCGTACCGCGGTCTGGATAATCAGGCTCTCACCGAGTTTCAGCTTGGCGGTTCTTTCCTGCAGCAGTTTCACGTTTTCTTCCTCCGCAAGACACTGACCACCGCCAGACCGGCACAGTAAATAACCACCGTTTCGAACATGGTGTCATAGCCCCGGTAATCGCCGAGCACTGCGGTCACCAGATTGGGCACGTGAGTCTCGGCGACTGCATTTTCAATGTAGTAGTTTGACAGATGGGTCGCCGCCGGAGCTTGCGGATCGCCCCAGGCTGGGAAATCCATCGTTCCATACAGCAGAATAGCTCCGGTCACCAGAGTCGCAACAAAGGCCAGCGCTTTCAATCTTTGCTCCTTCGCGAGGTGTGCAGAATTGCCGCAATAAAGAGAACCGTACTGACCCCCGCGCCGACGGTTGCCTCAGTAAAGGCCACGTCGACAGCACCCATTTCTGCCCAGAGCAGACACATCAGGAAACTGTAAACGCCGAAAATAACCGTTGCACTGAGCAGATCCTTGACCGTAATAGCAGCGAGCGCACAGATCACCACCAGCAGCAGAGTCAACTCGTCAATCAACCAGATCATGACTTTTTCTCCCCCTTTTTCCAGGGCTCGACACCGGCGACCAGCGCCGCCTTGGTCAGCGCGTGCGTGGCGGTCGGGCTGGCGATAAAGACAAAGACGGCAATCAGCAGAATTTTCATCCCGACCAGCGTGTTGCCAAGATTGAAATCCTGCAGGACATAGAGCGCAACGCCGACGATAACCAATTCTGCCGCCAGCGAATCACACTTGCCGGCCGCGTGCAACCGGGTGTAAAAATCGGGCAGCCGCAAAACGCCGATCACCCCGACGAGAAAGAAAAACAGTCCGGCAGTAATAAAAATGGCGGCGGCCACTGACATGAAATCCTCCAGCATGTCTATTCGTGCTCACTCAAGTGGACTTTACGGCGCAGGAAAAACTTGGTCGCGGCCAGCGTCGCAATGAAATTCAGCATGGCGTAAGCCAGGGCGATATCGACAAACATGCCCAGATCCTCATAAAGGATGCCGATCAGCAACAGCAGCACGGTCGTTTTGGTGCCGACCACACTGCCACCGAGAACCCGGTCGAGCACCGTCGGGCCGCCGACGACCCGGACCAGGCTGACAAACATCAGCAAGACAAGAAAGGTCGCGGCAAAAGTGATAAAAGGTTCCATCATCTTTCAAGCTCCAGCGCCTTGGCGATTCGCTGCTCCATTTCACCCGGCAGAGATTCCGCTGCCTCCCGGGTCAGGGCATAGACGGCAAACTGATCTTCGTGAATATTGACGGTGATGGTTCCCGGCGTCAGGGTGATTGATTGCGCCATCGCCACCTTGGCAATCGGTCGGGTCAGCTTGGAGGTGAATCGGAACAGATGGGGATCGATTTTTTCCAGCATTTGCGGATGTAGAATCAGGTAGGCAACCTGAAAATTGGCCAGAATGATCTGCCATAACAGCCAGGGGAAATAGGCAAACATACCGATCAGTTCCCGTAGCCACGGCTGAGCAGGCGCGGGAAAAAGCAGATCACTGCTGAAATAGGCAACCAGCAGGCAGCAGATAACACCAAGGGAAAAGTGGAACGCGTCAAACATGCCGGACATGACAACCCAAAAAACCAGCATGATTACAAAGGTGGCAAATTTAGCCTTCATGACCTCAGATCCCGATTGAATTATATATAGAAGCAGAAACGGCCTTGTACAGTTTCATTGCTGCAAAGCCGTCAGAACGGGGTTCAACTGTCAAGACCGTATGCAGTATACACACGGTAATAACAAAAAAATAGCGAAACCCGAATAAGCAACGCCCGCTTGTCACCCACTCCCTGCGCCAATCATCTGCCCGTTGAGATTGTACCAACCTAAGACCGGCAGCGGAAACTGGACAGGCAGCAGCAAAAAGGTTAGCTTGATGTACAGGTAAATCGTCACACATCTAGCATGAGGGGCGATTGAAGGTCAACAAATTCCGCTGTTCTAATTTTGTGCAGCAGATCAACTTGACAAGAGTTCTGAGCACCGCAAAATGACCGGACATACCGGGATCAAGAAAATAGAACCGGTTTTTATTTTAGGTGGGATCTGGAGATAAAAATGAAACAAATGACCTGTTCAGCAATTCAGTTCAATATCAGCCTCGGCTACGTCGATGCCAATCTCGACAAGGCGCTGGCGGCTCTCAGGCGCGTTGCCGACCGGGGCGCCCAGCTGGCCGTTCTGCCGGAAATGTGGAGTTGCGGATATGATTATCGCAATTTGCCGGCTCTAGCCGCAGAAACCCCCCGAGTTCTCGAAGCGATACAGGAAGAGTGCCGAAAGCTGAATCTGGTCAGCGTCGGCAGTTTGCCGGAATTGCAGGACGGCACCATCTACAATACGGCGTACCTGATCGATAGAGGCGAACTGGTCGGCAGCTACCGCAAGCTGCACCTGTTTTCCACCATGAATGAAGATCGGTTTCTCGGTGCGGGAAATAGCTGCTTAGTGGCGGAAACCTCGATCGGACGGCTGGGAATCGCCATCTGTTACGACCTGCGCTTTCCGGAACTGTTCCGCAAGCTGGCCCTGGCAGGCGCCGAGATTATCTGTCTGCCGGCCGAATGGCCGAAACCGCGCCAGGAACACTGGAAAACCCTGTTGCGCGCCCGCGCCATCGAAAACCAGCTGTTCGTGATTGCCGCCAACTGCTGTGGGGTACAGGCCAAGCTCGACTTCTTCGGCCTCAGCCAATTGATTTCCCCGCTGGGCAATGTTCTGGAGATTGCCGGAGAAACAGATACGGAACTGGTTGCCGCCTTCGATTTCAGTGAAATGGAAAAATACCGCGACCAGATCAAGACCCTGATCGACCGCAGGGCCGATATCTACGGCACCCCTTGAGCGATTATTCCGCCAGCGGCTGGGCCGCCTGCCGATAGCTGGCCGGAACCTGCTGCAAGCTGTCGGCAAACTGCAGAACACCGTCCGCATCAACATACAAATAGCGCTGCGGCTTCTGCCGCTGCGATGGAGCAGAACCGGTCGCCTCGATCAGCTGTTCAATCGACGCCGATGGCGTAGCAGGGTCTATCCCAACCAGCCCGAGCAGGCGAGCGCGAAAATCGACATAAAAGGTCTGCGCCTGGGACAACCCCGGCAGCTCCAGCGGTACCCGCAGCAGAAACTGATCAAAGCCACCGACAACCAGCAGCACCAGCACCAGCCAGATAATTATTTTCAGCAATTTGAGCATCACGACAACTCCGGCAAAAAAGACCCGGCAAGTGTACCGTCCCACGCAGACAAACTCAACAACTGGCTGAAGGTTGCTATTTAACCAAGCCGTGTGCAAAGATGTGCGCGCTTAAGCATAATCCTGGATCCGTGAGTAAGGAGCAGAAATGAGCGATACAACATACGACGTCATTATTGTCGGCGGTGGCCCGGCCGGGATGACTGCCGGTCTCTACGCCTCGCGGGCCCGGCTGAAAACCCTGATGCTGGAAAAAATGATGATCGGCGGCCAGCCGATGACCACCACCAGGGTTGAAAACTGGCCCGGCTACCCGGGCGGCATCGAAGGTCCGGAACTGATGATGAAGTTCCAGGAACACTGCGTCGAGTTCGGCCTGGAAACCGATTACGGTACGGTGGAAAAGATCATTGACAATGGCAGCAGCAAAACCCTGATTGTTGATGGCAAAGAGCTAAGTTGCCAGGCGGTCATCGTTGCCACCGGCGTCATTCCGCGCAAATTGCGCGTGGAAGGGGAACCAGCACTGGTCGGCCGCGGCGTCTCTTATTGTGCCACCTGTGACGGAGCCTTCTTTCGTGATGTGCCGATCGCGGTGATCGGCGGTGGCGATACCGCCGCCGAAGAAGCGCTCTATCTGACCCGCTTTGCCAGCAAAGTGACCCTGGTCCATCGTCGCGATCAATTGCGCGCCACCAAAATCCTGCAGGATCGGATCGAAGCAAACGATAAAATCGAAATGGCCTGGGACAGCCTGGTCGAAGAACTGATCTCCGACAACAGCGGATTGACCGGCACAGTACTGCGCAATGTAAAAACCGATGAAACCCGGCAGCTCGACCTGCAAGGGATGTTCATTGCCGTCGGTGTCAACCCGATCACCGATTTGGTCGCCGGGTTGCTCGAGCGGGACGACAACGGCTACATCAAGGCCGGTGAAAATACCCACACCTCGGTACCGGGAATCTATGCTGCCGGCGACTGCCGGACCAACATCCTCAAGCAGATCTCCACCGCGGTCGGTGACGGCGCGGTTGCGGCGATTATGGCCGAAAAACATATCGAAGAACTGCAGCACAGTTAATAAAATCATACGGGCGAGGCATGCCACGCCCCGACGAATAGTCAACGGTCGTTCCATAGGGGGGGAGCCTGTGTTAGCCAAAGTCACATCCGGAGCCTTAATCGGCATCGACGCCTATCCGGTTGAAGTCGAAGTCGACATCGCCCAAGGGTTGCCGCAATTTTCCACCGTCGGCCTGCCGGAAGGGGCGGTCAAAGAGAGCAAGGATCGCGTCAAATCAGCGATCAAGAACTCCGGCTATGATTTTCCCGCCCGCCGCATCACCATCAATCTCGCCCCGGCCGATATCCGCAAAGAGGGTGCCGCCTTCGACCTGCCGATCGCCATCGGGATTCTCTGTGCCACCGGCCTGGTCGATGCCAAAGCCCTGGAAAACTTCGTGATGATGGGCGAACTCTCTCTGGATGGGCGGATCAAACCGGTCCATGGAGTACTGCCGGTGGCGGTGGCAACGCGCAGCTGGCAGAAACAGGCGCTGATTCTGCCACAGGAAAATGCCGCTGAAGGCGCGGTCGCCAACGGCCCGAGCATCTATGCGGTCAGCGATCTCGGGCAGGTGGTCGCGCTGATCAACGGCGAGATCGAGATCCCCCCCTATCGTTGTGAAGAACAACCGGCCACGCCGCTGCCGGATGGCGGCTGTGACGATTTTTCCGAGGTGCGTGGTCAGGAACAGGTCAAACGGGCACTCGAAGTGGCGGCGGCCGGGTCCCATAATATTTTGATGGCAGGTCCTCCTGGCTCTGGAAAAACCATGCTCGCCCGGCGGCTGCCGACGATTCTGCCCGACTTTTCCTTTGATGAAGCCCTTGAAACTACCAAAATTCATTCCGTCGCCGGCCTGTTATCGAAGCATAATGCCCTGGTCAAACAGCGCCCTTTCCGATCACCGCATCACAACATCTCCGATGCCGGAATGATCGGCGGTGGCAGTTACCCTCGCCCCGGCGAGGTTTCGCTTGCACACCGCGGGATTCTATTCCTCGATGAATTCCCCGAGTTCAAAAAAAACATCCTCGAAATGCTGCGCCAGCCCCTCGAAGACGGCCAGGTCTCAATCAGCCGTGCCGCACTCAGCCTGACCTACCCGGCCAATTTCATGCTGGTCGCGGCGATGAACCCCTGTCCTTGCGGCTTCAGGGGCGACTCTGCACATGACTGCACCTGCACCCCGCCGATGCTCCAGCGCTACCGCAGCCGCTTAAGTGGCCCACTCCTCGACCGTATTGATCTGCATATCGAGGTGCCGAGAGTTCCGCACAAAGATTTGACTGATCAGAGCCCTGCTGAAGACAGCGCCACCATCCGCCAGCGGGTCAACCAGGCGCGCACGATCCAGCGTGACCGCCTGACCCCCTTCGGCCTGCACGCCAACAGCCAGATGCAGGCACGGCATATTCGGCGGTTCTGCAAGCTGGATGACAAGGGTGATCTGCTTTTAGAACAGGTGACCGACAAGCTTGGTCTGTCAGCGCGTAGTTTTACGCGGATTCTCAAACTGGCGCGGACGATTGCTGACCTGGCAGGGGTTGAGCAGATCGAAACATTGCACCTGGCTGAAGCGATTCAGTATCGGGGGGTAGATCGCAAGTTGGGGTGAAGGTTTGTTGGGATAACCCGCTCTCCATTGCATTGTGGAATGCTTGACATATGAATTTCTAAATCATCAATTAATGCACAAAAGCAGGAGCGTTCATCCCGGGGTGAGGTGGGAGAGACTCTCACACTGAGAGAATATTTATAATCATATATCTCCAAACCCGCCGAAAGGTCAGGATAGCTGTCGAAGCAGCCTGCAAATCAGCTTAAAGCCGGTGATATTCCCTAGAACGGCTCCAGGAATCCAAGCTAGAGAACTGGCAACAAAAGCTTCTGGGCCGATAAGAACCAGGATCAGGTAGACGAGACCGGCATAAGTAAGAAAATAGCGGTAGCGCCATCGATTCACTTGGGCCAGTTCATTGTGCTGCAGGATCAGGCCGCTCAACAATCCACCGAGACTGACGAACAGCAGTCCACAGATGAGGTAAAACATGATCGGTGATACGCCCCTGTGGAGATCATGGATAAGGGACAGATGCCCGCTGCCAAGCCCGAATTGCGGGCAGGCAGATAAGGTCGCTAATCCGGTCAGGATCTGAATCAGGGTCAACTTGCCGCAAAGCCGCCAATGTCGTCGTGACAGGTCGGTACCGATTCGCTCCACGATAGCATCGTCCAGCGCCTGCCCCGGCGCTTGCGGCGAAGTCTCAACAAAAGCAACGAATTCCTGTCGCAGGTCGGTTTCCGATTTATTTTTCATGGCGCGCCTCCTTTCCTGACAGTCGTTGGCGCAGCTTGCCGATTGCCCGGCTGGCAAGTTGTCGAACATTGGCCGGTGACAACTGTAGCTGTTCAGCAATTTCACGGAAGGTCAGCCCGGCATTGAAGCGCAGTTCCAGCACGTGACGTTGCGTTTTGCTGAGGTTTGAAATTTCCGGCAATGTGGTGCCAAGAGGTGTCTGTTCGTATTGCTCAGGTGCCGGACAGCCCGCGACCGCCGCTTCATCAAGGGTCACATAAGTCTGACGCGTTTGTGTGCGTCGCAAGTGATCGATCAGGGCATTGCGGGCAATAGTGAAGAACCACGGCAGAAACGGAATTTCCGCGCGATAGCGGATACGTGTCCGGTGCAACTTGACAAAGACTGTCTGAAATACCTCTTCAGCCTCAGTGCGATCTCGTAACTTGCCAAGCAGATAGCCAAACAGACGACTTTTGTGACGAGAATACAACAACTCAAAGGCCTCCAGATCTCCCTCGGCATAACTCTGCATCAGTTCTTCATCGGTCAATGCTGTCCACCCTTCTCTCATCTGCTAGAACGCAGGATATCAGATATGTGTGACAGTCGAGGGGGGATTTTTCCGCTCTTTCCCCCCTTACTCCTTTTGTAAAATCAGATCATCAGCCCCAAAGGCCCTGTTGTTGTCGGGCGATGAAAGTTTTTTCTAAACACTGTCACAAAGTTTACGCTTGCTGCGTATTCCGGGCAGAGACGTTCGCAGAGCGTCAAATCTCATAACTTGAAGGAGGAGACAAATGCAGAGAATGGCCGCGCAACAAAGACAGGGACAGATCTACCTCTGGCTCGTAACAACGCTATTGGTGGCAGGGCTGCTGATACCACAGTCGGTGCTGGCTCACTGTGACACCCTCGACGGTCCGGTGGTAATCGACGCCAAAGCGGCACTGAGCCAAAAAGATATTACTCCGATACTCAAGTGGGTGCGGGAGGATGACGAGGCAGAAATCCGCACCACCTTCGCTCAGGCACTAAAGGTCCGTAAGCTCGGCGGTGATGCGCAGGAGTTGGCAGATCGCAGCTTTTTTGAAACCTTGGTGCGCATCCACCGCGCTGGCGAAGGTGCGCCCTATACCGGCCTGAAACCAGCGGGAAGCGTTGAGCCTGTTATCGCCAAAGCAGATCTGGCCCTGGCGCAGGGTGATGTCGATGAGTTGGCCAAGGCCATCGCCAAGCATGTCGAAAAAGGCATTCACGCACGCTTTACTGCGCTTCTGGAAAAGCGCAAGCTTGCCGCCGAGAGTGTCGCCGCAGGACGTGAATTTGTGGCCTCCTACGTAACCTACGTCCACTATGTTGAAGGGATCGCCAAGGCAGCACATGCCGGGCCGCACCATGCAGAAAAAGCGGCTTCGTCAGACAATCACAAGCACTGATTATTATCGCCGACGGGTATTCGGCTCAGAGTACCTGTCGGCACACGGCCTTTTTCTGCCGGAAATCATGCCTCTTATCAAGTTTTCCCGATGGAGCAAGCTTGAGACAAGTGCCCCGAGAACATGCAAGCCGATCAATCCCAGTAAAAGACCGGCCCCGGCTTCGTGCAACTCTTCCCAGAACTCACTACCGGAGGATTCTTCCCGATGATGGTCATCGTCATCGGCCCAGGCGGAGCCGATAAAGGACAGGGCGCTCTGGGCAGCAATGCCTGTCCCTGAACTCTTGAGCGGTTGAGCCAGGTAGCCCGTTGCATTGACCAGCAACATGAGCAGGATGAGCGCCATCATCATCCAGGCCGCAGCCGGGTTGTGCCCAAGATAGCGCCGAGAGGTCCCATGCAGCATCCCCTTGAGATAATCGAGTGCCGCACCGGGCGAGGTGATAAAGCTTGCAAAGCGGGCATGCTCACTGCCGATCATCCCCCAGATCAGGCGTAGACCGATCAGGAGGAGAATCGCATACCCGGTATAAACGTGTAGCAGGCTATCATCATCTCCCGTTAAAAAGGCGATGCCGACCAGAATGACCAATGCCCAGTGAAATACCCGCACAAAAATATCCCAGACCACGACGGTTTGCTGGTTATCCATCTTCGAATCTCCCTCTATAAATTCTGTGACACTTGCCTTTTGACCTGTGACAAGGTGACGCAAAAGCAACTCCCGCCCTGCTTTGAGCTACTGACATCAATCTTGCCCTGATGGGCTTCTATAATCGTTTTTACCAGGACCAATCCAAGCCCCGAACCTTCAGACTCCTCGGCACCACGACCGCGATAAAAACGCTGGAAGATTTTCTCAACCTCCTCGGGATCGATACCGCAACCACTGTCTTCAATACGCACCTCCACCAGCTCTCCCTGCTGCTGCGCCCAGATGCGGACTTCACCCTGCGGACGATTATATTTGAGTGCATTCTCCAGCAGATTGGCAAAAGCTTCGACCAGTCTTTCCTGGTGACCACGAATTTGCAGCCCGGCTTCAACTTGCGAAATAATTTCAATCTGTCGCTCTTGGGCCAAGGGCTCAACTGTCAAGCGTGCCTTGTCGAGGCACCCGCGCAAATCGATAACCGGGAAGCTATGCGCTCCGATCAACTCGGCTTCACTCTGGGCGATACTCAACAGACGGCGCAGAGTCTGTCCCATTCTGTCACTGGTGGTACGGATGATCTCCAGCGCCTCGATATATTCGGTTGTCGGGCGTTCTCGTTGCAGGTAGATGTCGCAATGGCTGCGAATCACCGCCACCGGGGTTTTAAGTTGGTGCGAAACCTCAGAGAGCAGTTCCTCTCGGAGCTGCAGCGAGCGTTGCAAGCGCTCAAGCAGGGAGTTGAAGGCGTTTGTAAGAGGAACAAATTCGCGATAAGGGATTTTGGTCTCAAGCCTTTGGTCGAGATTCTTCTCACTGATGCTATGGATACGGGTAGAAAAATCGTTCAGCGGTTGTAGCGCTTTACGACTGATCTGCCAGCCGGTCAAAGCAATGAGCAGCAGACCGAAGGCCCCGCTGAGCAACAGAAATATCCGCAGGTTATCCAGCATCACATAATTTTCAACCAGACTGTGGCCAATGATCACCCGTATGGGATGACCGGCAAAAATAACCGAGCGTTCCATCGTCCGTAGCGGTTCTCCAGCCGGACCGAGGGCGGTATAGACCTTCAGGTTGCGACTGAGATCTGCATAGGCCAGCTGCTCCGGTAATAACTCAAGGGTCTCACCGGCCAGAGAGATGGAATAGTCGAGCAGCTCATCATCCACAACAATCTGATAATAATGACCGGAACGTGGGATGGCATACTGGCCGCTGGTGCTTTCGGCATATTCAAATTCGAGTTCGCCATCTTCAACATGCAGAAGGCCGGTAAATATCTCCACATCCGACCAGAGGACGTGATCAACAGAGGCCAGAATAATGCTGCGCACTTCCAGATAGAGGGTACTGCCGCCGATGGTCACTGCCAGCAGTCCGGCGCATAACAACCAGAGGAACAGTCGAGAGGAGATCGATTTCTGTCGTGCCACGAATTTACTCATCTTCCACCGTTTCGGCACAGAGACGATACCCGGCACCTCGGATGGTGTGAATCAGTTTGTGAGTGTAATCGCGATCCACTTTACGTCGTAAGTTGCTGATGTAAACATCAATAATATTGCTGTCGAAATCATAGCTGGTGCTGTAGATATGATCGAGCAGTTCGTTGCGGCTGACCACCCAGTTTCGGTTTAGGGCGAGGTATTCGAGATACTCATATTCTTTGCTGCTCAACTTCAGTAACTGTCCGGCGCGTCGGGCAATACGAATGTTGGTGTCGAGGGACAACTCGCCGATCTTGATCTCCGGGTCGATCTGTCCCTTGTTGCGCCGGATAGCAGATCGCACCCGGGCCAGCAGTTCTGGAAAGTCGAAGGGTTTGGCGATATAGTCGTCCGCGCCCATCTCCAACCCGGCAACCTTATCATTCATCTCCCGTTTCGCGGTCAGCATCAACACTGGGGTTTCGACCCCACCTCGGCGCAGGGTTTTGAGCAGGGTCAGACCGTCGAGTTCTGGCAGCGTAATGTCGAGCAGGATGGCATCAAAGGCATAGTTTTCTGCCAGGAACAAACCGTCTTCACCATCAAACGACAGATCAACAGTAAAACCCTGCTCCTCGAATCCTTTTTTCAGCACCAGGGCCAAGGGTTTTTCATCTTCGACGATCAATAGTCGCATCGGTTAACCTCTTCTTGGACGGAAGATTGCCGGACAGAATACTGTAACCGGTTCTGTCCGGCTCGATTCCGGTTAACTCATTTGGCTTCGATTTTTCGGGCGTAGAAGAGGCCCTTCCGAAAATGACCTTTTACCTTCACCGTTGCGCCGATTATCAGACGGCCCTTTTTACTCTCAATCCGAGTGCCCTCATCAACAAAAACTTCACGGTCATCAATCACCCAGACCCCCAGCTTTCCCTGTGGGATGGTTGTAATGGTGCCGTAGAATTTATTATCCTCTGATGGATGCTTCCCGGAGTTATCATCGATGGAACCGGTAGCCCCCTGTTTCACTTCAAGTTCTGTTGCATGAAAGATCTGTCCGTCAGACCGTCCTTCAATCTTGACATAGGCACCGACAGCCGCTCGGCCATATTCCTCTTCTATCCGGGTTTGTTGATCGACCTCTACGCTACGACCGTTGACAACCCAGGTTCCCAGCAGCCCGCCAGGCAGTAGCTCTACCTTGCCGTAGAATTTACTCCGGTAACCGTCTCGGTGATCATCGCTGGCAAAGACTGCGGTTCCTGTTGAAAGAATAACCATGGCCAACAATAAAATTACGCTGATATATTTCATACTTATCTCCTGAGTATAAACTTACCACCATGGATGAATGTCCGCAGGAAACAGCTGGAACGTCCTGCTTCCTGCCCGCCAGAAGCCAGCATCCCCCTCATAATTCTTCTGTGCCCATATCGTATTTCTGCGGGGTGGTCTGCTGCGGGGTTCTTGTCCGTCCGGATATTTTGAATGGTCTTGGATTGGGCTGCGAAGAAACTTTAGCAGTAGCGGCATCTTTGTTCTGAGCATTATTTTTTTCGAGCAGGTGATCAAATAAATCATAAAATCCCATGTAATACATAAGCGACTCCTTCCTAAGCTAAGGTTTCAGGTTGACCTCAGCTTAAAACAGTCGACATTAAAGGAAGGTGAATGCACTCAAAAATTAAATAGCGCCCCTTTTGCTTCGTAAGAAGAGCTGGTCATACATATTCAGGAAGTCTTGTTAGTATGGAGCACCTGACAGTTGTTTGACGCTAGAAAGACCGCAATCCCTCCCCGGTTCCGTCGACAGGGGGACTGTCGACCACTCAACCAGTCCGCAAGTTGCTCCGGATCTTGTCCCAGGGAGACGCGGGACGTAGATAAGTTCATAAGTTGCTCGATCATAATCGACTCATATTCTGAGGCGAATAATCGATTTTTTTTGCCTCAAGGGAATATTGCCAATTCCCCCTTGCATTCAAATAAATACCAAGACAAAATGTTTCCACTTGTATGGAAATGAAAGCGATTTGTCTTGGCATGAAATCACCCGTTAAAATCTTCCACCAGCACGGCGGCCAACTGCGCATGAGTGAAGCCCTTGCAGCAGGAATCAGCCGCTACATGCTGTACTCTATGCGGGACAAAGGGGTCATTGAACAGGTCAGCCGAGGTATTTACCGCCTGGCCGACCTGCCTCCTATTAGCAATCCCGACCTGGTAACGGTTGCTCTGCGGTTTTCGAATGCTGTTATCTGCCTTACCTCCGCACTGGCCTATCATGGCCTCACAACACAAATCCCCCACGAGGTATCTGTCGCCGTCTCCCGGAACTCGCGGCTGCCTTCTCTCGATTTCCCACCCGTTCGTGCTCACAAGTTTGCCGAGGCAGTTTTCAACGCAGGCGTTGAGGCGCACCAGATTGACGGGGTGTCGGTTCGGATCTACAGTCCGGAAAAAACCTTGGCAGACGGCTTCAAATTCCGTAACAAACTCGGCATGGACGTGGTTCTGGAAGCACTGAAGCTGTATAAATCGCGAAAGAAGTTCAATTTCAATGCTGTGCTCAAATACGCCAAAATTTGCCGGGTGGAGAAGGTCATGAAGCCTTATCTGGAGGCGATGCTGTGAGCGCGAAGGGCACTAAGAACACCGCTGCATCTGTCCGGCAGCGTCTGTTAAATCAAGCCAGAAACGACCAGCGACCGTTCAATGAGCTGCTCCAATATTACGCCATGGAGCGATTTTTATACCGCCTGTCGCAATCTGCTCACAAAAACCGTTTTGTCCTCAAGGGGGCAATGATGCTGAGAGTCTGGCAATCGCCGGAATTGCGCCCGACCATGGACATCGATTTTCTCGGCAGAACAAGCAACGAAGAGGCTGCTATCACCACACATGTTCGCGGTGTCCTCGCAGTTACTGTGGATGATGGGCTTGTCTTCGATCCAGCCACTGTTCAGACTGAGCGTATCACAGAAGATTCTGACTATGAGGGTATTCGGGTGCGTTTTCAGGGAAAATTGGATTAAGCTCGGATCCATATGCAGATCGATATCGGCTTTGGAGATGTTGTTTTTCCGGAACCTGAAGAGTCCGAACTGCCAACACTGTTGGGATCTCCTGCCCCACAATTGCTTTGCTATAGTCGCGAAAGTGCTATCGCAGAGAAGTTTGAAGCGATGGTAAAACTCGGCGAATTGAACAGTCGGATGAAGGATTTCTACGACATCTGGCTCCTTTCCCGACAATTTGAATTCTCTGGCCAAAAGTTCATTCGGGCGATTACATAGATGATCGCCGCAGCCCAGATCTCCTTCTTCCCCCGGGCAATGTTCAGGTTGCGTTTTCGGCTTAAGGTGTCACAGAGCTTAAGGGCGTAACCGGTCAGTTCGTCGTCAAGATGCTGTTTACCGAAGGATTCGACCAAGGTGGTGATCTCCTTTGTCGATTCATCTTTTACAGACATTGTCAGGCTCCTTTAAGGGGGATGGCAAGATCAGCGAATAACTTTTCTGTTGCTGGCGCAGGATGTCGCATTGATAATCTGCTGGCGAACAAATTCTTCCGTATTTGGAGCCGCTGCCAACTCGCTGAGCCATTGGTTGATCTTTTGCTCGCAACCCACTTTTTTTGAGGCTTCCCGGACATAATTGACGGCAGCATAGACATCGGCACCGGTGATTTCATAAAACTCTCCAGCGGCTAGCCAACGCAGCGCGGCGACGGATGATTGCAGGGCGAAAGCGGGTTCTTTCTCCATGAAATCTCGCGCGGCACGATTCAGGGTCTCAATATTCACCGGGGACTTGTGGGCCAGCTCAGCAGCGACTTCAAAGTGGCACAGGCTCTTGGCGGTGGCGAACCACTTGCCCTCTTCACCGGGTGTGCTGGCGATCAGATCCCGCAGGATCAGCTCTGGCTTTTTGTGCGGATATTTTTTGGACAAGGCCCGAAAGCGTGCCAGATGGGTGTTCGTGATGTTGGCATCAAGAGCGAAGCGACGATAGGCCTCGTCGGGTCTGTCGGCATCGATAAGGATTGCTTCGCAGGCGGCGGCGATCTGGGTATAGCCATCGTTGCGCCCTTGTGAAGCTTCGGCGTAGCGGATTGCCTCATCGGTTTTTCCCAAGGCGGCCAAAGCCTTGACGCCGAACTTTCGATAGGACCATGTAAGGTAGGGGGCATCATCGAGCTGTTTCAGCAATTCATCGTAGCGTTGCGCCTGCAACAGACAGGAGAAATATGCAGGGGTGCCACTAAAATAACCACCCATCTCCCAGGACGATGCATGGGTCGATTGAAATTCGTCTGCCCAGCGTAAAGCCACAACCTGATCCGCGCACAATTCACCCCAGTGTTCAGTAACCTCGTGCAGATAGTCAACGCCATCCTCCTCTATCGCTCTCCAGAGGCGGTTGAGCCATTTTTTGCGTACTCCCTCTGCGTAAGGGGCATCAATAATGAATTGGATCAGTATATGAACGGCATTACTGGTGGCGGTTCCCAGTGCGCCCGAAGAACTGTCGACATGTTGGGTGGCCGGCCACAAGCGTTCCAGCAGCAGAATGGACCCTTCGGCGCGCAGCAGGGGATCTTTCACTTTGTGGATCTCCCTGACAGCTTCCTTTATGCGCTGAACCGCAAGCTTCGATCCTTTCCAGCCGAAAGCGTTGGTGCGTAAACGACTGCGGAATTTCCATTTGAATTGCTGACCCATGCTGCTGATTCTCCGTCGGATCTGGGTATTTTTCAAGACATTTTAGCGGATAATGGGGTGAAGAGATATTGCAGAAGTCTATAAGGGCCCCTGATGATTTCTCCCTTTTCCTGATGGCCGGGATATTCGAAGTGCTGCTAGCTGCTGACGTAAAATAGATGCTCCGCTTCCAGGCAGTCCTGCCTGGACAGACCATAGTGCCGGGCACGTAACTCCCATCCTGAGACAACTTCGATGACCCGATTGACAATACGGGTAGCTTGCTTGTTGTCCAGCCGGTAATAGCCTGCGGTTTCAAGCACCACATCCATGTTTGGCAGTCTTTGGTCCAGATCCAGGGCCAGAACATGCTCCTCTTTTTTGAAGGAAGGGTTCATGTCGAAAGCGGGTGCCAGTCGCCATCCCGCCGGTGAGCGCAGAAAGCCGTGGTTGCGCAGATGATCATCGCGGTTGGCGGTGGCGACGTTGAACACCACCCGGGTAAACAGCTCTTTAAGATCGGCCTGCAGATAATCGGGATCGCCAAAGGTTGCCAGAAATTCGGCCAACTCCAGATAACTGGCATCATCGCTATCCACATGGTGCAGCATCGTCATGGCGGAAGTGAAAAAGTGGCGTTTAAGTCGCTTGCGGTCGAAACGCTTGACGAGGAAGGTGTGATAACCGCTACCGAGCTGCATCAGTTTTGCTTCGCTAACGCGGATGCCGCAGTCGCGGGCGAGATCGTGCAGTACCTTTTCCCATACTGCGACATCGTAGTCATCGTCTGCCGCAGGAAATTTGGCAATCCAGAGATGACCCTGCGCATCCATCAGGTTCGCCTTGGGCCGTGCTCCGCCGAGGGAGGCCCCCGGCGCTACCAGCACCTGCAACCATGCTTTGATTTTGTCAGGGGCGGCCAGCGTCTTTCTGGTTAATTCAAAAGCGATGGCCTGCAGTTCGGCAATCCGGGCGACCGGGGGAGCGGATAAGGCTTCATCGGCCAGAAAGATATTCTGCTCCGGCAGGCTGTAACGTAGCGCCCCCATGCGGGTGCAATCCTGAACGCCGAGCAAAAATTCCCAGGGACCAAGAGTCAGGGGTCTGCGTTCTTCCTCTCTGGCCTCGATAGCTTCTCTGCGTTTCATCAGCAGTTGCCCCCAGCGATCAGGGCAGGAGTCCATAAATACCCCAAAGTTCGAGCCGCCGGGAAAAAGATCCAACTCGGGGTCGAGCGGAAAAGCATGGGCCTGGGCGAGCCAGTCCGGGTCGTAAGCAAAGCTGACACTGCCGCGCTCCCCTTTGGACAGAATGCCGATTCGCTGCAGCGGGCCGAAGATCGGATCATCCAGCCAGACCCACAACTGTTCTCGCTCTGCGGTTTTAGCCATCATTTGCGATCCTGGATTTTCTTGCGCGGGGCTCTCTTGCGTCGCGGCAAGGCTTCATCCTGCAGGCGGCGACCCACAACGTCGTCTTTGGCGATCAGCCCCAGATCGTCCAGCAGACCGAGGACGCGCAACACCTGTACGTAATGCCCAAAAGCGACCGAAGGATCCCCTTTTTCAATTTTATAGAGTGTTGGGCGGGAGAGATCGGCTCTGGCGCAAACGGTCTCCATGGAAAACCGTCGGCGCAGACGCGCATCTTTCAAGCGCAGACCCAAGGAGTGGACCGCCCTCAATGTTCCCGGGTACATATGAAATGGTTTCTTTGGCATAATGATAAATATAAATACCAAAGCTACTATTGCATGTCAATTTTATTTACTGTTATCCTGCGCGAGGAGGGGGGGCTGTTCTCGATCGAATCACAATTTGAGGCGATTAGCTCACTATTCGCCTCAGGGATGGTATGATTCTGATCAGGATTGTAGCCAAGGAACGCAACAATCCGAGGGATAAATCGTTTCCTGATTGTCCAACCATGCTCCCAGTTCCAAATGGTCGAAGCGGTCACGCCGAGCCTGGTGGCGACATCTTTTTGAAACAGCCCAAGTTCCATTCTGCGTCGCCGTAGATGATCACCGAGGGCGACAGGTTCGCGGATAAGTTCTTCAAGTGATGGAATTTGCAGAGGAATCACGATTGTTCCGGCAGTTTGATCAAACTTTAAATTGTTGGTAAAGGGGTCCACATCCCTGTCCTTGCGGCTTCAGGGGCGACTCCGCACACGACTGTACCTGCACCCCGCCGATGCTCCAGCACTACCGCAGCCGCTTAAGCGGCCCGCTGCTCGACCGCATCGACCTGCATATCGAAGTGCCGCGCGTGCCGCACAAAGACCTCACCGATCAGTCCCCCGCCGAAGACAGCGCCACCATCCGTACCAGAGTCAACTAGGCGCGTAAAATTCAGCGCGACCGCCTGCCCCCCTTCGGTCTACATGCCAACAGTCAGATGCAGGCGCGGCATATGCGTATTCCGGTGAAACTGTGCCACTGATTCCGGAGCAAACCGGCCACCCTTCGGAGCGAAGCGACGCTGGTGTTTTTGTTTTAAGTTAAGTGGTCTACTTTGGTCAAGGGTTTGCTGTTTTTTCTCATCGAGTCTCCTTTCATTTCTATTTTGTGGGCGTTATGAACAATCCGGTCGAGAATGGCATCAGCCAGAGTCGGATCACCGATGGCTTCATGCCAGGCCGTGACCGGCAGTTGGCTGGTGATGATGGTCGATTTCAGGCCATAGCGATCCTCCATCAGTTCGAGCAGGTCTCGGCGTTGTGGATCGGACATGGGAGTTAAGCCCCAGTCATCCAGCACCAACAGGTCGGTTTTGGCATAGCTGAGCATCAGCTTACCGTAACGACCGTCAGCTTTGGCTAAGCGGAGCTCCTCAAAGAGCCTCGGCAGACGCAGATAGAGCGCCGTGTAGCCTTCAAGACAAGCCTTGTGGGCCAAGGCACAAGCCAGGTAGCTTTTACCGACCCCGGTTGGGCCACAGATCAGAACGTTGATCCCTTTGGTGACCCAGGCGCATGCGGCCAGGCTCAAGATCAGTGCCTTATCCATTCCTCGGGAACGGCGGAAGTCGAGGTCTTCGATAGAGGCAGACTGTCTGAGTTTGGCCTTCTTCAGCCGGGTGGCCAGCTTGCGGTTTTCTCTCTCGGTTGCCTCCCGGTCGACCAGCAACCCCAGACGTTCCTCGAAGCCGAGACTGTCGACTTCTGCCATCTGTTGCTGCTCGGTCAGAGCCTTGACCATGCCGGTCAGTTTCAGGGTGTTAAGTTTTTCCATGGTTGGATGTGTCAGCATCTTTTGTCTCTCCTTTTAGTGGTAGTAGTTGCCGCCTCTGATGTTGTTGTGTTTGATCGGTTCTGTCTGGATCAGCTCGGCCTGTAGAGGTTGCTTGTCAAGGCCGGTCTCAAGGATCGACTTGACGCTTTTGTAGTTCGTCGCTTCCCCTGCCAGCGCTAGATTACAGGCAGCTTCCAAACGTTCTACACCGTAGACCTTGCGTAGTCGGATCAGCCCCATGGCTGAGCGGAAGCCCTGTTGTGGATGACAACGTGAAGCAAGAATGGCCTCAACCATCGCCGCCGTCTGCGGGCCGGTTTGCGCCGCCCAACTGATCAGCCGTTGCGGTGTCCAGTCAACATAGCTCTTGTGAGCCTTGGGCATGTGTTCGGCAATGGTGGTGTGGCGACCTTTTTGGTGTGAACGGATATGGGACGCAACCCGCTTGTTCTTATGACAAAGTTCAATGCAACCGGCGGTAATCCGGGCGTCAAGTTGATTGCCCTGGAGTTGGTAGGGAACCGAGTAGTGACCCTCGACTTCGACGTGATAGTCAATGCTGACGCGGACCTTTTTCCATCCGGCAAACTCATAGGCTGTTGCGGGTAAGGGCTTCAAAATGGGTTGATCAAGAGCCTCGAAGGCCTCCCGGCGTGAACCGGGCAGCTTCTTGAACGAACGGTCGTTCAGATCAACCAGCAGCTCGCTGATGGCGGCATTGGCTTCCGCCAGGCTGAAGAAGGTGTGATTGCGCAGACGGGCCAGAATCCAGCGTTCCACAATCTGCACCGCAACCTCAACTTTTGCCTTGTCTTGTGGCTTTCGCACCCGCGCCGGGATGACTGCTGTGCCGTAGTGCTTAGCCAGATCCTGATAACTGGGATTGAGGTCGGGGTCGTAACGACAGGGTTTGGTGACCGCGCTTTTTAAATTGTCAGGAACAACAATTTCCGGGACACCACCGATGAACTCAAACGCACGGCGGTGGGAACCGAGCCAGTCGGACAAATCCTGATTCCAGGTCGCTTCAGCAAAGGTGTAACTGCTCGCCCCAAGCGTGGCAATAAAGATCTGTGATTCCCGGATCTCGCCGGTGCGGGGGTTGATGATAGGTAGGGTGTGACCGGCATAGTCGACAAACAGCTTCTCCCCCGCCTTATGGATTTGTCGCATGGAGAGCTTCTGCTTGCCAGCCCAACGCCGGTACAGCTCACAAAACTGGGTATAACGATAGGTATGTGGGCCGCTGGCCCGATACTCCTCCCAAAGCAGGGTCAGGGTAACGCCTTTACGTTTGAGTTCGGTATGGACTTCAGACCAGTCAGGAATCAGACGTTCAGAAGGAATCGTCTCGACCTGTGGAAAGAGCCGCCGCTCCAGTTCCTGATCGGATAATGCTTCCTGCAGGGGCCAACCCAGATCAGCTTTTGCGGCTCGGGACAAGTAGTCACTGACGGTGGTACGAGACAGATTCAGGCAGCGACTGATCGCTCGTTGCTTGAGGCCACTATCGAAATAGAGCCTGAGGACTTCTTTGATTTTGCGCATGGATAACCTCTTGTTCGCCAATGGTGCACCTCCTGGAAAGTAAATTTCCACGGTTGTACACCAGGTTATCCAGCGTCGCTAACGATTCCGGTGCTAGTGAAAAAATGGCACAGTTTGGACCGGAATCAGTGGTACTCTTTGCTCCGGAATGGGTGGCCTACTTTGGAGCGGAATGGGTGGCACAGTTTGGTCCGGAATACGCAGTTCAGTTCGGATTCACCGCTCGACTGATAATAATAGGTGGAGCGGTTGACTGACACTTCCTGCAGGCTGTCCTGCTTCCGGGTCTGATAATAAATATGACTATCCACCACAGAGACATTGCCCTGCTGACTTATCGCGTATTTCACGACCTTACGCAGAGCGATAGTGGCGACATCTTCACCATATTGCTCATCGAAAAAGAATAAAGGTTTTTTGTATCCAGAGCCTTCGGATCTAGATGAATTCACCTGCAGAAGCAAGTGATCAGAGCCAAACGAGATCACCCGGACATCCCCCGCAAGAGCAGTATTGACTCCCCAGCGACCGGCGAGGGGGATCCCTCCACTGATTATCGGGTTTGGATTCCCCGTTTTAAAGACACGATACTCCTTATCAACATAGAGACCACTCCCCTGTGCAAGGGTCTGCCATTCGGCATAAATCAGATCACCAGCAGAGATCACTCTGATCGTCTCAGTATCAACACCGTATCGCGCCTTATCCTGCTGGTACCGAAACCGCTCGGCTTCACGAAAAACACCCTTATGCGTCTCCAAATCAAAAGACAAAAAACCGCTGCAAATACGCTGGTCCAGACAAACTGAGCCCAAACCGTCAATATTTAGACATGGAATAACAAGTTACCCATAATTTTGATCAGCAGATCTGTTGAGCCAGACTGTGGCTCAGAAAAAAACAGTGCACCCTCACCCGGCTTGATCAGCTTATTGGAACAATCGGCAAGGAGTGTCGTCCCCCAGGAATACGTCCTGGGTCTTTCTTCATATTTATCTTCGATTTCTCTAAGAAAAGCGTAACTATTCAGCAAAAAAGTTCTTGACAGCGTTTTCCTGAAAAAATATCAAATTGACAGCGCCTCCGGGGCCCTTCCGAGGCACCACGTTGCTGCCCCCTCTCTTGCGCCTGAGTGCTGAAGGATTCTGTCTTGCGGTCCGGGGTCGATCTGCATAAGGCAATTGGTCCACAAGAGGGATTTCGAGCAAAAATCCAAGCCTGAAAACCCGTGTTAATATTGGCCATCACATCGAACGGATGGTCAAAATATGACGATTAACAATATCGACGTTGAAGCTACTATCGAGCGGGTCAAAACCCAGATTGCCGAAGAAGAAAATCTGTCGCCAGCCCTCAAATCCAGCCTTGAGGTGATGTTGTTGCTGGTAACTCTTCTTGCCAACAGGTTCGGCCTCAACAGCAAGAACAGCAGTAAGCCGCCATCGACAGATCCGAATCGCAAAAAAGAACAAAAGAGCAAAAACAACCGCAAGCCCGGCGGACAAAAGGGGCGCAATGGTGCAACGCTGAAGCAGGTTGCCGATCCTGACCAAATCAGGGATCTCCCGGTCGATCGGGGTGCCTTGCCGCCAGGCAACTACCGCGATGTCGGCTTCGAGATTCGACAGGTTTTCGACCTGGATATCAGTGCCCTGGTCACCGAATACCGGGCCCAGATTCTGGTGGATCAACAGGGCAAGCGCTATGTGGCCCCTTTCCCGGACGGAGTGACGCGCCCGGCGCAATACGGCACCGGGGTCAAGGCCCACTTGGTCTACATGTCTCAGTTCCAGTTGATCCCCTACAATCGTATTGAGGATCATTTTCTGGAGCAGATGCAACTACCGGTCAGCGCCGGTTCCATCTTCAACTTCAACCAGGATGCCTATGGCCGGTTGGAGCTCTTTGATCAGTGGATCAAAAAGCAGCTGGTTTCATCCGACCTGATCCATGCCGACGAAACCGGTATCAACATCGGTGGCAAGCGTGTTTGGCTGCACAACGCCTCCAATCCAGAATTCACCTATTTCTCGCCTCACGCCAAGCGGGGAGGCGAGGCATTGGATGAAATAGGAATCCTTCCATTATTCAACGGCACTCTTTGCCATGACCACTGGAAGCCCTATTTTAAATACGGTGCCCGTCACGCCCTGTGTAACGCTCATCATCTCAGGGAACTGGAGAGAGCCTGGGAACAAGATGGTCAAAAGTGGGCTCAGGAGATGGCGGCCTTGCTCGAAGAGATTAACCGAGCGGTTCTGGATGCGGGAGGCTACTTGAACGACATTGCCGCTACGCCCTACCGGAAGCGCTACCGAGCCCTGCTCCAAGAAGCCGAGAAAGAATGCCCTGAGCCCGATGAAAGCCAGAGAAAGGGTCGCAGAGGGCGGCTTCCACGCTCCAGGGCCCGCAACCTTCTGGAACGACTTCGAAACTTTGAGACTGATGTTTTGCGATTTATGGAAAATGAAGAGGTTCCTTTCACAAACAATCTGGCGGAAAATGATATCCGCATGACCAAAGTCCAGCAGAAAATCTCCGGGTGCTTCCGTTCCTGGGACGGGGCGAAGATCTTCTGCCGAATCCGGAGTTATCTGTCCACCTGTCGGAAGCAAGACGTCAGTGCGTCCGAAGGCTTGCGCTTATTGTTCGAGGGCAAATCACCTCAATTTATGCTATCCGAGTAAACACTATCCATCCCTAAACGTAGCATCCGGCTGGCAGGGGTACTGAATAGTTACAGAAATTCATTCATTACCGAATCTATCCAGATACAGCTATTTTTCTCGCGTTGTAACTCGATGACCAAAGACATGTGCCGCCCTTCCAGTGCCAGACAAATTGGGAGAACTTCATTTCCAACTGATCATCGATTCCAGCGTCCGCATCAGCTTCTTTGTCTTTTTATTGGGCTGTCCCAACCATATGTCGAGATGGCCGTTAACACCGAGGTCATAGGCAGAGGCCCAGACTTTTTCAGCTTGAGGATCAAACAGAATAAACAGCCGGGACGAAGCGCAACAGTGAGGTTTACAGCCGACCATATAGATAAAATCACCCAGCCGAGTTGTGACAAACCTGTTTCCGCACGCAACGACAAAAATTTCACTGATAAATTCATCCAGATAATGGTTGCTCGGAAAATCATCCAGAATTTCAGCATACAGCTTTTGAAAAGAAATCCAACTCAAGCATCTCCCAAGGCATTCGATCATAGTGCTGATACTGCTCTGGAAATTCCTGAAAACGAATTTCGCCATATTCAGAGTCAGCACAGCCCAAAAGGAGAGAAACGACAAAGAAGAGGATGGTCAAACGATATACCATTTTTACCGTCATCATTCGCATCCCCCCCCCTTGAGCAATAGTGAAAAACAGATTATCAGATGCCAGCAGTCAAACAGAATAACCGCCCCCTGCCTGAGACAATGATTTCTCTGCCAGTTTCAATTGTTCACCATCCAGAAAACACCAGATAATTTCGATATTCTCCCGCGGGCACTGTTTGATTCCCCTGACGGCACCTTGGATACAACTTGCAGCCGGAAGTCGATAGGATGAACCGATCTCCGCACTCCCCTCATCAGCAGAATCACATCTCCATCCTCGAGCGAGGTTCGCTTAACATCGATTAGCAGGTTCTCCCCCATACCGAAATAGCGATTAATCTTTCCGTGAGTTTCGTGCAATTCGGTTAAAAGCTGTGGTTCCTCATCATAACGCAGCAACATCCCGACCGTGTCGCCGACATGGAAGATGGTGAGTTGATCGTCATAACACCAGGCAACCGTCCCAACACAGCCCCCGAGTGGTAGTGCAGTCCCAGCAATCATCCCCCACGAATTGATTTCCAGATTCGTGCGCTGCAAAATTTTCTTCAGAATTTCATCAGCAGCAGTGATGTCAGCTGATTCTTTAAAAAATTGGGGCAGAGAAGCGGCCATGGTTCGGGCTGAATGCCCTCCCTCAGGGGCACTGCCAATCCCATCAAAGACAGCAAATAGCTCGCCACGGTTTGCTGCCCCAACCAGCGGGATCTCTTTCGGTAAAAGACGATAACTGTCCTCGTAGGTATGCTGCGGACTTGCTAGGCAGAAAGCGGCGGCATTGCCTTTTAGCTCAGGTTGTTTCATCGATCCTCCCGGAACAGACACATGCTAACCCAACTCCCCCCCTGGTTGTAGATTTGACTGACGGGAGTTATTGTTATTCAGAGGAAACGACAGAAATTGAAAAACTCAACAGGCATTTTCATGTCGTGCATTTCCGATAGGGAGTTCTTAGGGTGAGCTAAGCTGGATGCTCTCGCAAAAAACAATTAGATGGCTAAGCAAAAATTTCGCCCCACAAGGCGTAGTGGAAGAAGGTCCAAGGTGAACCGTTGTCAGGAGAAGCCCTGCGGTAGAGTCCCTGGTTGGTAGAGTTGTTGATCAAGAAGCCCCATGAAGCATTATGAGTAGCCTGCTTCTTTCTGATGCCGAAAAGCAAGCACATACACCAAATCGGCATTGACTTCGTGGCGATATAGGGCCACATAACCAGAGTCTCCGAATGGAATAATTAACTCGCGGAATTCTGGAAAATCTTCAAAGGGTCTGCCTGCCTCAGGTTCCGTTTCCAGAAGTGCGAATTGGCGCTCTATCGCTTGCCCGGCACGCCTCGCCGCCGATGGATTTTTTTCTGCCAGAAAAAGCCGGCAACGTTCCAACCCTTGCGCTGCGCCTTCCGTGATAATTATTCGTAGCACTGCGGGATCTCTTTTTCTTCATCCGTACCCCAGGTATTCAACCAGTTACGTACTTCCTCGCCTGTCAGATGCCGCCCGGTTTCCTGATAAGCTTTCCAGGAAGCCAAGGCTTCCTGCTTGAAACCCTCTTGTGCTTCTTCGCGTTCAACATAATCGCGGATCGCTTCGCGCATAATCCAATGCGCTGAACGCTGTCGAATTTCAGCCAAGTGTTGGATACGATTTTTTAAATCTTCATCAAGTTTGACCGATGTCGCCATATTGAAATCCTCACTCATTATTGACAGGTAGTACCTTTGAATACTGTAGCACAAACTAACTTTCTCATCAGTGTTAATGATAGGAACACCCCCATAAGGGCCAAATCTTTCTGCGGCCTCAATAGTTTACGGTTGAGATGTGACCCTATGGCTTGCACATTGATCCGCTCAGTGGGATATCCCAACTGATGGTGAAATTCAAGATGCATATCAGATACTGGAAAGGTTTTCATTTTCAGACTCTTTACTGGGGATATTGACAATGCATTTCCCCTTGTATTTCTACATTCAACGGAGCCTCCTGATGGCCTTCTGCTCCTGCTCTCCGATCAGCTCCATCAAGCGGTAGAGAGCATCACACTTATACGAAGCAAGGGCTCCCTGAAATAGCTGTAAACGGGCGACTTGAATTTTCTGGGCAAGATCGACAACCCGAGTCAACACCAATCGCGGTTTGATGCCGACATCGGCGGCGAACTTTTCCCAATGCTCTTTCCTGAGAGCGCCCGGAGCACTCTCTCCACCGATCTTCATGGCCAGATTTTCCGTCAGACCATAGTGGCTATAAATCCTCGTCGAAAGCAGATCGTAGAAAGGTGCCAGTAGTGGCCCGGAAGGGAGCAGCAATAGCGATATGTTCTTGCCGTGTGCATCCGAATTGCCGATCAGGACATTGAAAATTACCCAGTTCAGCAAGGACAACACATCTCTCCCTGCTCTGCTGCTGACATTGCGAACCAGATTGAAGCACGCCGCCAGCGATGGCCCTCCTTCGGCTTCATATTTGTACTCAGGGGGGATATGGAGTGCCTGGCAAAAATCTTCCTGATGCAACCGTTTTATTCCGCTGGTTGTCATGGCACGGTCATAGCGCTTAACGATAAAAACCCTCGTATCCTCATGCTGGTGGATGAATGTTCGAGGGACTTCCAGGCCAACCGCCTGAGCCAGTGCCATGCAAAAAGCTTCGTTTTCCACCGTACCGTCAAGATTCTCAATGGCCGGTTTAATAATATGGCTGCTTGGCGCATCGCCATAACCTAAAGAATAATGTTCTCCGTCGTAGTAGATCGGTAATTTCTTCTGAGCGCCGGCCAGGGACAGTCGAATCCCATCTTCCCCTGCCAGCAGTGGCCGCCCGGGAAGGTCACCAAGGAGGCGATTCAACTCATTCAACGAGAGTTGACGATAGGTGCCGGTTTCGCGCTTCGGCTCATCGTTCTCGATCTGAACGGAAACTGCACCGGCACAATCGCCGCCGATTTGCTCCAAGAGACCATAGTCGTTATGCAGAGAAAGACCTAGATTCCGAGTGATCACTGCGCGGACTTTTTCTTCGGGGAGGAGGTTGGCGAAGAAAGGGTGTGATTCATCGTCAAGATAAGGGGCAGTACGTAACGGCAACGACAGAGACAGCGGAATCATCGATTGTTGCAGCCACCCCTTGTCGTATTGAAAGCAGAAATGTTTCTTCGCATCGAGCCAGAGGCGTCCGACGATCTGTCCATCGATCATGACACGCAAACCGCTGGTCATGATTCATCTCCCGGTGCTGCCCAGCTGCGGATATTCGCTTTCAACTCGAGACCAAGACCTCTAAGCACCTGTAGCACCTTGTTCAGCTGTACTGTTGCCTTACCATTTTCCAGAGCAGACAGAAACGCATAGCTTACACCACAAACCGCTGCCGCTTCTTCCAGGGTGAGCCCATCGCTTTTACGCTTCTGCCTGATGATCTGTCCGATATCTTCCGGAGTAATAATCTTCATTTTTATCCTCAAAATTATCTGCGTTCGTATATTTATAACAGCTGCATTGTGAAATTGACAGTATGTTATATACGATCGTAGATATTTTCCGAAAATAGCCAGCGATGTTCTGAATTATATACGAACACAGATATCACATTCCCGACAGAGAGGGGTGGAGGCAGTATTGTTGAAAGTTTCTCAATAGTTTCTCCCTCTTTGTACGTAGAGCTGATCGTATATATTACAGAAAATCTCGTTGGCACGGGACGCCTGAGTGTGGTTGGCCAAAAAGACCTCGATCTCGTCCCTGTTTCTCCGGCAGGGGAAATGTCTCCTACTTAACCAGTCAGCAAGTTGCTCAGGATCTCGTCCCATCTCGACACCAAGCTGTTCCAACGTCAGACCGTTGACCTGTTTGTACCAGGCCAGTTTTCCGAGTAGATCCTTCGGTTGGGGGATAGGGTTGTAACCAAGAAATTCTATGACCCGGGGCATGAAACGCAGATCAACAGACCCTCTGTTCTCCCAATTCCAGATCGTCGAAGTGGTGATGTCAAGCCTGGTGGCGACATCTTTCTGAAACAATCCAAGCTCAATTCTGCATCGCCGCAGGTGGTCACCGAGGGTGACGGGTTCGCGGGTAATTCTTCAAGTTGCGGAATTATCAAGGGAATCACGATTGTTCCGGCAGTTTGGTCAAACTTTAAATTGTTGGTAAAGGGGTCCACATCCCTGTCCTTGCGGCTTCAGGGGCGACTCCGCCCACGACTGTACCTGCACCCCGCCGATGCTTCAACGCTACCGCAGCCGCCTTTCCGGCCCGCTCCTCGATCGCATCGACCTGCACATCGAAGTACCGCGCGTGCCGCACAAAGACCTCACCGATCAATCCCCCGCCGAAGACAGCGCCACCATCCGTAGCAGAGTCAACCAAGCGCGCAAGATCCAGCGCGACCGTCTGACCCCCTTCGGTCTGCACGCCAACAGCCAGATGCAGACGCGGCATATCCGGCGGTGTTGTAAGCTGGATGAAAAAGGTGATCAACTCCTTGAGCAGGTGACCGACAAGCTTGGGTTGTCGGCGCGTAGTTTCACGCGGATTCTCAAATTGGCCCGGACGATTGCGGATTTAGCAGGGGTTGAGCAAATCGAAACATTGCATCTCGCGGAAGCAATTCAGTATCGTGGGGTGGATCGTAAGTTGGGGTGAATTTGTTGCGCAGCGGAGGGTGCGGAGATAGGCGCTCTGGGTGGATATTTATAAGCTTATGAACGTTCCCTCGCCCGCGTCGTCCCCTCGCCCGCGTGGACGGCAAGCGTAGTGAATGTCTACAGGTCAATGACTTCTTCGCTAAATTTGAGCCCCAGACTCTCAAGTTCATCCAGAATAGGATTATACATTTCGGGCATAATCGGGATATGCACCCCTGGGAGCTGGATGCCCCCGGTTGCGAGCAGTTTTGTCGCAATCGCCAGCGGGGTCCCCACGGTGTACGCCATCGCAGTGTTCTCCTGATTTTTCCCTTCACAACTCATCGAAGAAATAATCCGTTTTCTTTGTCCTGCCAACATGAAATCGAATTGGTGTTGCATGACCAACAGATCCCGATCCTGTGGCGCCATGGTCCACTTCTGTTCCAGAACTTTTTGCAGAACCATTGCCGGAGTCGCGTCTTTGATACCGACGATTTCGTCGGAGTAAACATCCAGCCAACGCAGCTTTATCATGATTTCTGAACCGGGCGAAAGACAAGCAAATGCCGCCAGCTTCTCTTCGGTGCTTTTGTTTTTTTTGTGAGGAAGAAAACTCTCTAAATACTGGCGATAGCTCAGCAGGTGGGAATCCTGCATGATATAGCTGTCATCGGTGCAACCCAATTGAACAAAGATATCCCAGGCAGCTGAATAACCGGGACGACGCATTGTCCCGCGCATTATGGAGGGGATCTCTTCGAGGCCATATAATTTGCTGTATTGCAGGGAATCCCGGTTGGGATAAGCCTCGAACTCTCCGTACCCCGGAACGTCAACCCGGCTGAGCGTCGAGAACAGTTGCGGGTAAGGGACATATTTATATTGTCCCGCCTCTTTGTATTTTGCCACACCCTGACCGGCAACGACGACGTTGCGCGGGTTCCACGAAAACTTGTAATGCCAAGGGTTATCGTCACAAGCAGGAGCGACCAATCCGCCACAAAAGGATTTAAACCCAAGCAGCTGCCCTCCCTGTTTTTTGATCCTGTCGATGACCCGCATTGCAGACATATGATCGATTCCGGGGTCGACCCCCAGTTCATTAAGGAAAGACAGACCTTTGTCACGCGCCGCTTTATCCATACCCTGTAGCTCAGGAGTCACATAAGAAGGAGTCAGCATGTGCTTGCCATGCTTGAGACATTCCTTTGCCACCAAAGGGTGCAAAGCCCCGGGCAACATGGAGACCACCAGGTCGGCAGCGCTAATTTCGTGCGTTCGCTGTTCCTGTTCATTAATATTGAACTGAATGGCCCGCCCATTGTGATGCCTAGCCAGCTTACGTTGAGCTGTTTCCAGTGAGATATCGCCGAGGGTTAACTGCCAACCATGGCCTTGAGCCTGGTTCAACAGATATTGAATCAGGCTGTCAGTCGACAGACCCGCACCAATGATAAAAATATTTTTCATCGTTTCTTCATTTTCCTAAAACACTTCGCGCAAGCAGGTTGTCGGACTGCCGCCGGCATGCAAGAACAGAACGTTCATTCCAGGTCCTGCATAGCGTAATCAATTTTGATTCCTCGACCTGACAATGCCGTGAAAAAATCTTCACAGGGGATATCAAGTACCGGGGATAAAAGCCCTTTCTTGGTGATTTCACCCTGAGCTATCATTTGGGCGACAATGCTGGCCGGATAGCCGACCCCCATATTCATGGCATAGAGACCTGAGCCCAGATCCCTTTCGATAAGTAGATTCGTCACCAGTGATTGCGTTTCCCATCCTTAATCCCCTCAAAGGCATTGTGCATAACGACAATATCTTTTTCTGTCTCCTTATACTGGACCTGTGGCCCGATAAGGGTTGAGAGAAACTGACGAGGGCTGACCTGAACACCGGAGAAATCGAGAGACTCCTCGGAAAGGAAACCCAACTCCTTTAATGGCCGCCAAAAACGGCTCCAGCCAGGCCAGCGCAACGCATAACGGGTTGTCTCTTCGATTGTATCGCTAATCCCCAAGATATCGGCATAGACTGCCGCATCGCCGTTGGGAATACACTCCAGTTCACCAACACCGGGGAAAAATATTGTGTCGATATTTTCCTCTTTATGCTGATCGGCCGCCGGGATAGCAAACCTCTTCCCAGCCTTGATAAATAACGAATCCCGCATCGAGCTGCGCAGCACCATGTCCCAGTTCCAGGTTACTTTATAATTGAGGGGGTTATTACAGGCTGTTTTCTCCGGAAAGCCTCCGCAGTAGGATTTGAGTGCATGGACCTCGTCAAACTGCCTGACGCCATAACCGAAGAGAACCAGATCGATACCGGGGTCCAGCCCACACTCCGGCATAAGAGTCACGTCGGCATCGAGCGCCAGCTGGTGAAAATTGTGTAAACTCTGGGCATAGTTGGTGCTGACCATCGACACCTTGCATGCGATTGCCGCCGCAAAAGCGTTGGCCATGAAACTGACGGGGAGAAGATCGATGGCAACATCCACCCCCTGCTTCAAGACCTGCTGCAAAGCCTCAGCAGAGGAGGCATCAATCTTGACCGGGGTTATTTTTGTGCTATCAACGGTTTCGGCAAACTGGGCCCAGCCCGCCAGATTTGCATCGGCACAAATGATTTCATCAACTGCGGGACTGCGCACAAGGTCAATAAGAACGGCGCGGCCTTGGGATCCCAAGCCGCCAAGAACAACGATTTTCATGGGTCGCTCCTCTTTATTTGAACTGAACAACTATGCACTGAAAGTGCATAGGTTCGAGGGGGACTGAAAGTCCCTTAAAATCAAAAGCCAAGATCGTCATCCTCGCGAAGGCGGGGATCCACGCCTCATAAAACCACTGGATTCCCGCCTTCGCGGGAATTGTCACCACCGAAAAAGGCTTGGACTAAAGTCCATAGTTTTTACTAGCGCGATGGAACAATGAATTTTGCCGCTGGCGATGTTCGACCAGCTCTGCGATTAATGAGACAAGATTTTACTGATAAAATCAGCGGCCCGTTCAGTTTGGGGATGATCAAAAAAGTCGGCCGGTTTGCCCGTCTCGATAATCTTTCCCTCATCCATAAAGAGCACGCGATCAGCCACTTTTTTAGCGAAACCCATCTCATGGGTCACCACACACATCGTGATCCCCTCAGAGGCCAGGCTGACCATAACGTCCAGAACCTCACCGATCATTTCCGGATCCAGAGCTGAGGTGGGTTCGTCAAAAAGCATAATTTCCGGGGACATGGCAAGACCACGCGCGATCGCAACCCGTTGTTGTTGCCCCCCGGAGAGTTGGGCCGGATAGGCATCGGCTTTTTCAGCCAGCCCGACTCGATCTAATTTTTCTCTGCCGATCTTTTCAGCTTCCGCTTTGGCGATTTTTTTCACGTTGACGGGAGCCAGCGTGATGTTTTGCAGCGCGGTCATGTGGGGATAGAGATAAAACTGCTGGAACACAAAGCCAATTTCGGTTCGAAGCTTGGTCAGGTTGGTGGCTGAATCATGGACAGACATCCCGTTGACAATGATTTCACCCTTCTGAATCGGTTCCAGTTTGTTGATGCAGCGGATCAGAGTCGATTTGCCTGAACCACTCGGACCACAGACGACCAAAACTTCCCCTTTTTGAACCTTTAAATCTATGTGATTTAAGACATGAAGTTTGCCAAACCATTTATTGACGCCTTTAAATTCAATCATTTTCCCTTGAACCCTTCCCGCTATTTTTCCTTAGATGCCTTGATTAATCGGCGCAGTTACGCGGTTCCAATCTAACGTGCCATCTTCCGCTCCAGATAATTGGAAAGCAGAATCAGGGGGTATGAAATGGCGAAATAGAGAAGACCAACCAGAGCAAACACCATCAACCCTTCAGGGATCCTCATCACCGTCACCCAACCCACGCGGGTTAAATCCATGACGCCGATAACCGAGACAACGGACGTATCCTTAATCAAAAGCACGTACTGTCCCACCAATGGCGGCAATATCACCTTGAGCGCCTGAGGGATAATAACAAATCGCAGTTGTTGCACTTTTGTGAGTCCCGAAGATGCAGCAGCTTCCCACTGCCCCTTAGGGATTGAAGCGATACCACCGGCAACAATTTCGCAAATAAACGCCGAGCCCATGATCGCCATGGCCAGCAAAGCGGCCGGAAAAGGCTCCAGTTGAAGTCCCCATTCAGGAAAAATAAAAAAGACAATAAAAATCTGCACCACAAAGGGAGTTCCTCGCGCTAAAGCGACATAAACGCCGATGAGATGCTTAAAAAAGAAAGTATCGTTCGCCCTGAGCATACCGAGGACAAATCCGATCAGGGTGCAGACGATAAGACTTATGAAGGCGACCTTGGTGGTCATCCACAAGCCACTGAGAAAAAAGGGGAACATCTCCACCAGACGGCCGAAATAGAAGGTCATCATTTCAATAGACCTCTCTGAAGATCAGCTTTCGTTGCGACCAGTCAGCCAGATACTTGAGGCAGAAATAAATACACATATAAAAGAATGCCACCGTCAAAAACGCCTCTGCGGGCATAAAACGTTCGGAGGTCATGGTTTGTCCGCTGCGGGTCAATTCCGCGACCGAGATAAGTGAGAGTAGAGCGGTGTCCTTGACCATCACAATGGCTTGGCCCAGCAGCGGAGGAACGGTAACCCCTAACGCTTGCGGCAGGATGATAAAACGCATTCTCTGAACATAATTCAACCCGGATGAGAGCCCCGCCTCTATCTGCCCCTGATCCACGGATTTAATCCCGGCCCGGAGAATCTCCGCAATATAAGCACCAGAATTGAGCATGAGCGCGATGATGCCGGTCTGAATTTCAGGCACCACGATCCCCAGCGAGGGGAGGCCAAAATAGAGAAAATAGATCTGGATCAGCAGGGGAGTTGAACGCATTATTTCAATATAGGCGATGGCGGGATATTGAAGAGTTTTTATCCCCGAAATCCGCATGGAGCAGGCAATTATCCCCGTGATAAGGGCAAGAACAAGAGTGACAAGAGAAATAAGGAAGGTAGATTTTAATCCAGACAAGAAAAGCGGCAGATATTCAAAAATAACCATGAAATTAAAATTAGCGAGCATATCAAATGTCCATCATCGATCAGACAGCTGCGAAAGATGATTTCGCAGCTGTCTGACTGTTCACTGATCTTGCACCGGTTAATTAGCGCATGCGCTTCAACAAAATGGAGTCAGGTTCAATGATCCTTCTTCCATTCAACCCCTTTCATCCAATAGGCGATATTCTTGTCATAGGTCCCATTGGCTCGAATCGTTTTAAAATAGAGATTGGCCCATTGCCATAAATTGACAGATTCCGGCTTCATCGCAAACGCGAGCGGATCTTTGCCGTGGCCTAAACGTTTATCCAACAGACGGATAGAGTTTGGCGGGTAATCAGGCAGGACAGTGAGAACCGCCAGGTCATCGTTAACACCCGCATCAATATGACCAGATAACAAGGCCGAAACGACCGCTCTGCCGCCACCTTTATAGGACTTTATCGTGGCGTTAGGCAGGTATTTTTTTGCAATACCTTCCCCGGTCGAACCCAAAAGAACTCCCACTTTTACGCCTGCTTTGTTGACATCTTCAAGCGTCTGGTAGCTAGCCCCGTTTTTGGTGAAGATACACGCCTGTACGTAGATCCAGGGATCGGTAAAAGTAACTTTGAGGGCGCGCTTCAAGGTCGGAGTCATGTCCGCCGCCAAGATATCGGCTTTGCCCGATAAAAGCGCGGGGAGCAGACCATCCCAATCGTAAGACATTATTTTCAGCTTAACCCCCATGCCGTCAGCCATGCCCTGAGTGAAGTCAACCATCGAACCTGCCGGAACTCCCGTTTTATCAATAAACGCATAAGGCGGGGCCCCAGATTGAACAGCGACGCGCAATTCACCGCGCTTGACGATGTCTTCCAGGGTGGTGGCAAAACAGATACTGCTAAAAAAGACGGTCAGAACCAGAGCGAGTACGATTGATCCAATTTGTTTCTGTTTCATTGATCACTCCTCTTCCAAAATCAGCTTGCTTTTAAACAAACTGAGCTAATAACCCCCTGATCGAATATCAGAGCGATGTCATGCACTAAATGTTGAACCTGACTTCCCCCGCGTTGAATGCAGTCAATTCCCTCATCCAAAGAGAAACATATATAGTTTCCAGGATAAAGCGCCAGCCACGTCACATTAAGTCAGAAAAAAAGCATATCATCAATATAAAAACATTGTTTTATTTTAGCCATTATCCTTACGTGATCAAATAAGCCCGAGAAATTAGCCCTTGAGCAGGTGACCGACAAGCTTGGGCTCTCGGCACGCAGTTTCACGCGGATTCTCAAGTTGGCGCGGACGATTGCTGATCTGGCCGGTATTGGGCAGATTCAGACGCTGCACTTGGCTGAGGCGATTCAGTATCGGGGGGTGGATCGGAAGTTGGGGTGATAGGAATAACCGGTCAATTTGATGCATGTTTCAATTTATCTCTGACATTATCAATTGCAGTCAATAGTTGAAATGGAAGAGGATGGTCTGAGTTGTATGCTAACCCAATAATACGTTCGAACTTCATGTCGCGAACTTTTCGAGTAACGATATTTGATCGGTTGGCAGTCGAGTTGCTTGGTACTAATGATATCCCAAGGCCTGCAGCAACGAGGTCCAAAGCGTATTCACCCGTGCTGATTGTCGCCTTGATATTGATATTGATGCCTTGGTCCTGAACGGCATAATTCCAAGAGTCAAGAACATCACAGAAGGTTCGGCTTACAAAGGGGACGCCGTCAATTTGCTTGAGTTGAACGGTTTTTTCTTTTGAGAGAGGGTGGTCTATTGGCATAGCTAGAACATATTCATCCTGCCATAGTTTATGAAATGCTTCATTTTTTCTGGTTAGAGAGCTTGGAATAAGCCTTGCGTCAGCATCCTGATCTAAGTCAACAACAGTTAAATCCAGCCCCTGTACTGAGTCCAATAGCTCTTTAATTATTAGGCTTATATATTCTCCCGATGAAAAAGGCATGAGGGCTAACTTTAGTGGGATTAGCGGAATTTGTTCATTGAACAGATCACGCATTGTATTAATCCCTTTGACTACGTTAATGGCGTAGGGGTAGAGAATTGTTCCTGCTCGTGTGGGGCTTACGCCTTTAGAGTGACGAATAAACAGCTGATGATCTAGCTCTGATTCAAGCTGTTGAATCGCTGTCGAGATGGAGGGTTGGGCAACAAAGCATCGTTTGGCCGCACCACTCAAACTCAATTCTTCATATACAGAAATGAAGTAACGGAGAGTACGTAGTTCCACAATTGTATTCCCTTCAGTAGTCTGTTTTTTCAGCGTCCTGCCTTATCTTGATAGTCGAGGGAGACACTGTTGCCTATCGTCAAGTCTACCATTTGCCGCAATTGCGTAAACAATAATATACTGCTCCTGCTCATTTCGTTAGGAATAAAGCCCAACGATGGAACCATAGGCTTAGGCTGTACCACCTATAGTAAAACAGTATTTTACTGAATGGCGCTTTCCCTTTAGGGTGGACTGTAGAAATAGGGCATACAGTGGTTAAAAAAGGAGAATTGATAATGGATTTCTTGAAAGAACTCGGCATCAAGGATAAGAATTTCGGTGCTTCAACCGGTCTTGAGTGGAACAAAACTACCGACCAGGGTGAACTGAACATCGTCTCTCCGGTTGACGGTAAGCCCATTGCCAGTGTCTACCTCGCATCGGAGCTGGATTACGAAAATATTGTCGCCACGTCCGATGAGGCCTTTAAGGTCTGGCGTAAGGTCCCGGCCCCCAAACGTGGTGAAGCCGTGCGCCAAATCGGTCTCCAGTTGCGTAAGTATAAGGATGCTCTCGGAGCCCTGGTTTCCTACGAGATGGGCAAGTCACTGCAGGAGGGCAAGGGTGAGGTCCAGGAGATGATCGATATCTGCGATCTTGCCGTTGGCCAGTCTCGCCAACTTTATGGCGTCACCACGGTTTCTGAGCGTGAAAATCACCGTATGTATGATCAGTATCATCCCCTCGGTGTGGTCGGGACCATCAGTGCATTCAACTTTCCGGTAGCAGTCTGGTCCTGGAATGCGATGATCGCTGCTGTTTGTGGTGATACCAACTTGTGGAAGCCATCTTCCAAGGTTCCACTGTGCGCCATCGCCGTCCAGAATATCCTCGCAGACGTCATCAAGGCGAATAATCTTCCTGAAGGTTTGTTCTGTCTGATCGTCGGGCGCGGATCTTCGGTCGGCGAAAGAATGCTGAATGACAAGCGGGTGCCGCTGATATCAATCACCGGTTCGACCGAAGTCGGCCGCCACGGTGCTCAGGTCATTTCCAAGCGCTTCGGCAAGTCGATTCTCGAACTGGGCGGCAACAACGCTATCATTCTGACCCCTAACGCTGATCTTAAGATGGCCCTGCCGGCCATCGTTTTCGGTGCCGTCGGTACTGCTGGCCAGCGTTGTACCTCGACCCGTCGCCTGATCATCCATGAGTCGATCTACGACAAAGTTAAGGACGTTGTCGTCAAGGCCTACAGCGGTCTCAAAGTCGGCAATCCGCTGGATGAGGATAACCATGTCGGCCCGCTGATCGACAAGGGTGCCGTCAACGATTTCCGGAAAGCTCTGGTCCGGGTCAAGGAAGAAGGCGGTGCCGTTGTTTGTGGTGGTGATGTCCACGACGGCGCAGGCTACGAGTCCGGTTGCTATGTCAACCCGGCAGTGGTTGAAGCGGAGAACAGCTATGAAATCGTCCAGGAAGAGACCTTCGCCCCAATCCTCTATCTGATCAAGTACAGCGGTGGCGTCAGCAACGCTATCGAGCTGCACAACGGTGTTGTGCAGGGCCTGTCCTCGGCGATCTTCACCGAAAACATGCTTGAAGCTGAAGAATTCCTGTCAGCAGTCGGTTCTGATTGCGGTATCGCCAACGTCAATATCGGGACCTCGGGTGCTGAAATCGGCGGCGCCTTCGGTGGCGAAAAAGAGACCGGTGGTGGTCGTGAGTCCGGGTCCGATGCTTGGAAAGCCTACATGCGCCGCCAGACCAACACGATCAACTATGGCCGTACTCTTCCTCTGGCACAGGGGATTAAGTTCGATATCTAAAATGAAAAGGGGAGCTGGAAAATTTCCGGCCTCCTCCAGAGGATACAAGGCTCCGGTTCGACGTCCGTTTTCTAGGCCGTCCTGACAAAACCCATTCCTCTGGCTCAGGACAGTAAGCTCAGGATTTAAATCTACACCGCAGGGTATATAATTCAACCTAAATGGGATTTACTCCTCCACTGGAAACTGCAGGTCGTTTATCGAATAGGAGAACAGGCAATGCAAAGGAAAATAACTTCAACTCTGGTCCTTGGTCTTGGGAAAGTTGGCTCCCTGGTGGCTACCATGCTACATGAAACAGGTTTTGAGGTCACAGGCGCCGACGTTAAGATTCGTGAAGATTACCCTTTTTCGGTTAAGACTTTGGATATTGGCAGTCCCAGTGAGCTGGTAAAAATACTAAAGGGTTTCGACGCGGTAGTTTCCTGTTTGCCGTACAGCTTCAACCTCAGCGTAGCCACCCTGGCCAACAAGCACGGAGTCCATTATTTCGATCTCACTGAAGATGTGCCGACGACGAAAGCTATCATAGAGATGAGTCACGCCGCTACTGGCGTAATGGCACCTCAGTGCGGATTGGCTCCCGGATTTATCGCCATTGTTGGTGCCTCTGTTGCGAATCGACTTGATAAAATCAGGAGCATCAAACTACGCGTCGGGGCTCTTCCCAGTCATCCTACCGGTTTGCTCTCTTACGCCTTTAACTGGTCGCCCGAGGGCGTGGTTAACGAGTATCTCAATGACTGCGAGGTGATTGAAAATGGCCAGCACAAGTGGGTTTCTCCCTTGGAATGGCTAGAAAGAATCGTCATAGATGGTCTGCAGCTAGAAGCGTTTACCACCTCTGGCGGTCTGGGGACCATGTGCGAGACCTATGCGGGGGTTGTGGAGAACCTCGACTACAAGTCGATGCGCTATCCCGGTCATGCTCAGTTGATGAATTTTTATTTTCACGAATTGCTGATGCGCGAAGATCGCAAGAAGGCCGGTGAGATTCTGGTGCATGCCAAACCACCAGTGAGCGATGATGTGGTTTACATTCACGCTTCAGCGGAAGGCTGGCAGCAAGGAAGTCTGGTTCGCGAGGAGTTCGTCAATGCCTATCGACCGGTAAAAATAGCCGGACGTGAATGGCGGGCTATTTCCTGGACCACTGCTGCCTCCGTCTGCGCTGTTATTGAGATGGTTAATAATGGCACCTTGCCGGATAAAGGTTTTATTAAGCAGGAAGAAATTGATTTTGATAAATTTATGGAAACTAGTAATGGGCGCTTATATTCCGGCCAACCTCATGGGGGGCCACTCGAGGATGGATAACTTCCTGATGCGAAGAACTCTTCTCGGCATCTCGTGGCTTTTATCCTGGATAGGCTATCCCATCAATAACGGCAAACTCATAGCATGAGATGTTTGGCATTCCTCCAAATCGAACTAGACCCGGCTCTTTGCCACCGGTGGGGCCGTTTTACTAAACTTCTTCGTCACAGGTGTAAAATCAATACTGGAGCTGACGAAAGCGTCATTTAAATACCCATTAAAAAATTGACAGGAGTAGAGAATTGGCCAATTCAAGTACTGCCGTATTGCGTGCCTCTAATCAATTGGCAACCGAGAGCAAGCCTCACCTCGTTGTGACGCCAAGCGATGTCCAGACGATGATGGATAGATATCAGTTCTCCGATGATACCCGGCGTATTGTCAAAGAGGAGAAGTTGCTACCAGTCGGACTATTGAGTCGCCTGCAGGCCTCCTATCCGCAACATTCCGGGTTGATGGAGACCAAGCCGTTCCTGTTCAAGGTCGGCTCTAACTATACTGGTCTCGAAGGCTTCCGTCGGGTCTGTGAAATCCTCAAGGAGAACCGGATTGAGCTCAGCCAGATCAAGGAGCGGGAATTCTATATCGAGGTTTATCGCTTTTTGGCCACCAGTCACTCGCTGAACAGCATCAACTGGGATAACTACGAAAATGACTCGCTCTATCAGCTGGTCTTGCCTCAGCCTGGGATGATCGACCCGGAGCCGACCAAAACTTATGTCGCTGCCGAGACCGAGGATGAGCGGGCCCGGATTGTCGCCGAGTACACCGAGAAGACCAATCCCCACGACGGCAACCAGCAGCTCAACAAACCCTGGTTTGATAACGGCGAGGGACAGATTGAGTTTCTTGAGGGGAGCCAGCACAAGTACCCGCAGTGCCAGCTGGTGTTCGATACCAGCACCCAGAACTGCTTCTCCTTCTGCACCTACTGTTTCCGCCATGCTCAGGTGCGTGGCGATGAAGACATGTTCCTGCAGAAAGACATTACCCAGCTGCATAACTACCTCAAGCAGCACAAAGAGGTTTCTGACCTGCTGATTACCGGCGGTGACGGTGGCTTCATGCCTGCTAATCGTTTTGAACAGTACATCAGGCCGATCATCGAGGATCCTGAACTGGGACATATCCGCAATATCCGTCTCGGTTCCCGCGCCCTGACCTTTCACCCGGAGATGATCCTCTCCAGCAAGTACGACAGGATGCTAGAGCTGTTCGACCTGCTCTATGAAAACGGGATTCAGATGGCCTGGATGGCTCATTTCTCAACCCCGCGCGAGTTGCTCAATCCACGCACTCTCGCCGCGATCCGCCGCCTGAAGGCCCACGGCGTGTTCATTCGCAGCCAGAGCCCGATCATGAACCACATCAGCCTGTTTAGCGACGAAAGCGGCAAGGTCGATGTTGATAAATCGGCGCAGAGCTGGATCGACCTGGCCAACATCCTGGCGATGATAGGGGTCGGTTTCCACTCCATGTATGCCGCGCGCCCGACCGGTGAGCACCATTATTTCACCGCGCCATTGGCCGATATAGAGCGGATATTCAGCAAGATCTACAATTCTCTCTCCTCGATCAATCGTCCGTCACGCCACATTTCAATGACGATTTCGGCCGGCAAGCTGGCGATCATGGGGACCTCGGTGATTGGTGGCGAAAAGTGCTTCGCCCTGCAGTTCACAGAAGGGCGTAACATGGAATGGATGAACCGGGTTTTCCATGCAAAGTACGATGAGCAGAAGAACAAGATCGATCTGCTCCTCCCTTTCGATACCGAGAAGCATTTCTTCGAAGATGAACTTAAGCAGATCGAAGCGGATCTGGCGGAAGCTCTGCGCAAGTGCCTGGCGTAAGGAACACACACCGCAACGATAGAGGTTAGGGACGATGATTGATCAACATATAGCTTCACTGAACGCGGCGGCAGCAGACATCTTTGATGGTGCGACGGTTATGATCGGCGGCTTCGGCGAGGCCGGCAGTCCTATCGAGCTTATTCATGCTCTGATCGATCAGGGGGCCAGGAATCTGACCGTGGTCAACAACAACACCGGCAGTGGCCATGTGGGACTCGCGGCGTTGATTGAAAACGGTCAGGTCGGCAAGATGATCTGCTCTTATCCGCGTACCGTTGGCTCCAAGGTCTTTCCGGACCTCTATCGCAGTGGCAAGATCGAGCTTGAGCTGGTCCCTCAGGGGACCCTGGCCGAGCGGATTCGTGCCGGTGGCGCAGGAATCCCGGCATTTTATACTGCGACCTCTGTCAACACGCCTCTCGCCGAAGGCAAGGAACTGCGCAACTTTGCTGGGCGCAACTATGTCATGGAGTACGGCCTGAGGGCCGACTTCGCGCTGATAAAATCTGAATGTGCGGATCGCCACGGCAACCTGATCTACAACAAGACGGCACGCAACTTTGCGCCGATCATGGCGATGGCGGCTGAAACAACCATCGTTCAGACCGGCGCCCTGCTTGAGGTCGGTTCCATCGACCCGGAAGTTATTGTCACCCCCGGAATCTTCGTCAATCGGATCATCGAGATTGCCAATCCCGCGCAAGAATCGCAATTGATTGCCGAAGGGAGGAGCTACCCGTGAGCGGCGCAAACAAGCAGAACATTGGCTGGAGCCGAGAAGAGATGGCCAAGCGGACCGCCCTGGACATCCCTGATGGCTGCTACGTCAATCTGGGTATCGGCATCCCCGAGATGGTCGCCCAGCATGTCCCCGACGGGCGAGAAGTAATCTACCACACTGAAAACGGCCTGCTCGGCATGGGACCTGCGCCAGCCGAAGACGAGATCGATCCCGAGCTGATCAACGCCGGCAAGAAAGCGGTTACGGCTAACCCCGGAGCCTCCTTCTTTCACCATGCCGACAGCTTCGCGATGATTCGTGGAGAACATATTGATGTCTGTGTGCTGGGAGCAATGCAGGTTTCGGAGCAGGGCGATCTGGCCAACTGGTCGACCGGCGAACCCGATGCCATTCCGGCGGTCGGTGGTGCGATGGACCTCGTGGCCGGGGTCAAGACGATCTATATCATCACCCGGCACTGCACCAAGGAGGGTGAACCGAAGCTGGTCGAATCCTGCAGTTATCCACTGACCGGCAAAGCCGTTGTCAATCGGATCTATACCGATCTGGCGGTTATCAACATTACTCCGGGCGGCTTTGAAATCGCGGAGTTGGCCCCGGGTATCAGTTTCGATTATGTCCAACAGAGGACCGGTTGCAGGCTGCGGGTTGGACCACAACTGACGGCTGCTGTGAGCGGCTAAACTGGGATTACTGCCATGTTCGACCCAGTAAACAGAAGGTGGATATCATGACACAGAAAAACACAACCACAAGGGCTCGGCCATCCAGAAGTATGCAGCTCTATCAGCGGGGCTGTAAGGTCATGCCTGGTGGCGTTAGCCGAAACACAGTCCTTCGTTCACCCCACCCGCTCTACGCTGAAAAGGGCGAAGGCTGTTACGTCACCGATATTGAAGGTGTACAGCGGATCGATTTCGCCAATAATATGGCCTCACTGATCCACGGCCATGCCCATCCAGCGGTTGTGGACGCGGTCAATACTCAGTTGCAACATGGGACCGCTTTCACCCTGGCAACCGAAGCCGAGCTGCTTTACGCTGAGCTCCTGTGCCATCGAACCGCTAGTTTCGACAAGATCCGTTTTGTCAACTCAGGGACCGAAGCGGTAATGAGTTGCCTGAAAGCGGCGCGTGCCTTCACCGGACGACCCAAAATTGCCAAGGTAGAGGGGGCCTATCACGGGCTTTATGATTATGCCGAGGTCAGCCAGACCGCCAGCCCGGATACCTGGGGTGAGGTCGACAAGCCGAGCAGTGTCCCGGTTGCGCAGGGGACTCCGCAATCGGCCCTGGAAGATGTTGTTGTCATTCCTTTCAATAATCCTGGGCTGGCGATTGAAATCCTCGATCAGCATGCCGACCAACTGGCCTGCGTCCTGCTTGATCTGCTACCGCACCGCGTCGGTCTGATACCAGCAACAGCTGATTTCGTTCAGACCATCTATGACTGGACACGCAGGAACGGTGCTCTGCTTGTTTGCGATGAGGTCATCACCTTTCGCAGCAACTATGGTGGCGCCCAGGAATGGTTTGATGTACGTCCAGACCTGACCGCGATCGGCAAGATGATTGGCGGTGGCTTCCCGGTCGGCGCGATTGCCGGCCGCAGCGAGGTGATGGAAGTGATGAACCCACTGACCGACAAGATCATTTTCCCGCTTTCCGGAACCTTTTCGGCCAACCCTATCAGCATGACCGCCGGGCGAGTTTCGATGGAACTGTTCGACCGGTCTGCGGTCGAACGTCTCAACAAGTTGGCTGACCGGGCGCGCACCCAGATCGCAGAAGCGATCCAGGTGGCCGATATCCCGGCTTGCGTGACCGGTGCCGGATCGATGTTCCGTGTTCATATGAAGCCTGTTGCACCCAAAAACTACCGTGAGGCCTTTGTGACCAGTGAGGAGGCTGCACGGACCAAGCGGTTGCTCGATCATCTGTTTGACAATGGCTTGATGATGATCAATACCTGCAGTGGTGCCCTCTCGACCCCGATGACGGAGAAGGAGATCGACATCCTCTCTGAGGTGATGTTGGGTGGATTCCGCAAGATTAAAACCATGCTGTCCCGCAAAAATGTTGCCGAAATATAAGGGAGATATGATCCATGAACGAAGTCTTTATCTGTGATTCGATCCGGACGCCGGTTGGGCGTTACGGCGGTTCCCTTTCATCTGTGCGAACTGATGATCTGGCGGCAATTCCACTCAAGGCGCTGCTGGAGCGGAATCCCGGCGTCGACTGGAGGGCGGTGGACGATGTCATCCTCGGTTGTGCCAATCAGGCGGGTGAGGACAATCGGAATGTGGCGCGGATGGCTCTGTTGCTGGCTGGCATGTCTGATACCGTTCCCGGGAGTACAGTCAACCGCCTTTGCGGCTCCGGAATGAATGCCGTCGGCATTGCCGCTCAAGCGATCAAGGCGGGTGATGCCGAGTTGGTGATCGCCGGCGGAGTGGAGAGCATGTCCCGCGCTCCCTTTGTGATCGGCAAGGCGACCACCGCTTTTTCACGCGCTGCCGAGATTTTTGACACCACAATCGGCTGGCGTTTTATCAATCCGAAGCTGAATGCGCTTTATGGCACTGATGCGATGCCGGAAACTGCTGAAAATCTGGCCCGGGAATTTTCGATCAGCCGTGAAGACCAGGACCGTTTCGCACTCAGAAGTCAGGAAAAAGCTGCCGCAGCTCAGGCGGATGGACGACTGGCCGAGGAGATCGTCGCTGTTTCGGTCCCGCAGCGCAAAGCCGATCCGCTGATTGTTGACAAGGATGAGCATCCACGCGTGACCTCTCTGGACAAACTGACCCAGCTCAAAACTATGTTCTCTGCTGGAACCATCACCGCAGGGAACTCTTCGGGCATCAATGATGGGGCGGCTGCTTTATTGTTGGCGACTGAACAAGCGGCCGCGAAAAATGGACTTTCACCGCAGGCACGGCTGTTGGGCATGGCCTGCGCGGGAGTAGCGCCACGCATTATGGGGATCGGTCCCGTTCCGGCCACTAAAAAATTGCTCAACCGCTTGGGGCTGAGCCTGGCTGATATGGACATCCTTGAGTTTAACGAAGCCTTTGCCGCGCAGTCCCTTGCTTGTACCCGGCAACTTGAGCTGGCGGATGATGATCCACGTATCAATCCATTGGGTGGTGCCATTGCCTTGGGTCATCCCCTGGGGATGAGTGGCGCCCGGCTAGTAACCACGGCTGCACATCAATTACAGCGCACCGGTGGCAAGTTAGCGCTCTGCACCATGTGCATAGGCGTTGGCCAGGGAATCGCAGTTATTTTGGAACGAGTTTAAGCGTAATTACCACTCAGGCGGTGATCGCGGAGGGGAAAGGTAGCGGCGACTCCTTCGGCCCTAGAAACGCAGTGTTTTGCCGCTTTCAGGTGGGATAAACGCTTCTTAGATAGTGCTTGGCAGAAAAAGCCTGTTTTAACAAAATTCAGCCACGATTAAGTTGGACTGCGATTTGCCCAGCCAAGGTGGTTATTGCGACTCGTCGGAATTCGGCCACATAGGCAAAAATATGTACCGTGCCAGCGTTTTT
>JAJRQI010000031.1 GCA_024280335.1 Deltaproteobacteria bacterium | reverse complement strand
TTTCTGCTACAATCTGGTCCAAAGCATCATCTCCTTGTTAGTATCAGGTTGTTTGGCGACAACCTATTTTACTACAGCTGATGATGCTTTTGTTTAATTATTTAAGTGTGTTAAGGATTTATTCCGTCTGCGAAAGTTGAGATCATAACAAGTCTCTGCCTTGAATAAAGAAAGGTGCAACTATTGAAATGGATAACGCTCCGTCTGCGGCCAGATCGCCTTCCAGACAAACCAGTAAGCGATCATCAGTTCGATACTGTCCCCTTGCCCATCCACCACCGACAAACGATCGGTCGCTGAGTCAAAGTCCAGGGTCAGCTTCTTTCCGGCCAGTCGATCCTTGACCACCGCCGCTTTTTTCAGCTGCGCCAGCGAATAGGCCTGCGCCTGCCCATCGATGACGATCCCGACGACCAGTTCCTTCTCCTTCTCACCCGGACCCAGCTTGAAGAACGAGCGGAAGCCGCTCTGCTGCCGGTAGTAATCGCGATAGGGATCAAGCTCATAATTACGATTATAGCCGGTTTCGAGGGAGAGTACCTGGGTCTCAGGATACTGCTGGCGCCACTTTTCCCAGGTCGTCAGGGTCGAGGGCAGCACTTCGAGTTCGGTGCCGGTCAAGGGACCGGTGACCGCTTGCCCTTTGAGCTGCGACCAGAGTGATTCGCTGCCGCGATCGTACATCAGCACGTTGCTGCGGTAGAGCAACCCCGAAACGCCGAAAAAGCGTTCCTTGCCCTGAATCTGTCGGGAGTACACGACCCCGGCAAAAGCCAGCGGTCACCAGCTGACCAGCACCGGCAGATCACGGTAGCGGTCGTTGACCAGTTCGTGCCAGGAAAGGATGCGGGTCGGATAGGCCTTGGCGACACCACCCAGGAAGACCCCCAGCACCTGCTCGTCGGCGCGCATGAAGGTCGCCGCAGCCGCCGCAACAAATTTTGGGGCGGTCAGTGCCGGGATACCGTCACGCGGCGGCCCACCCGACATGATCTCATCGAGTTGAATCGACTTTTTGCGATAATCCCAGTCCGCCGAACCGATCAGCGGCAGGGAAACCAGCAACAGACTGAGCAACAATGCGGTCGAGTTACGTTTCATGGATTCAGAATACCGCAACTCCGCTGCAGCGTGCTATGCTGCCGGTTCATTTTTCTTGTGGAGTGTTTTAGGTGCCGGAGCTGACAGAGATCTATCAACAATTGTTCGAGCGTTACGGCAGTCGCCACTGGTGGCCCGCCGACAGTCCGTTCGAGGTGGTGATCGGGGCGATTCTGACCCAGAATACCAACTGGCAGAACGTCGAAAAAGCGATCGACAACCTGCGCGCCGCCGATGCCCTGAGCTGCTCAGCACTCTGCGCACTGTCGCGGGACGAGCTGGAAGTTCTGATCCGCCCTTCCGGCTTCTTCCGCCAGAAAGCGCAGCGACTGCAACTGTTCAGCGGCTATCTGCGCGATCACTATCAGGGCTGCCTCGAGAAGCTGCTGCAACAGCCGCTGGATGAAGCTCGCCGGGAACTGCTGGCGCAAAAGGGGGTCGGTCCGGAGACGGCCGACTCGATCCTGCTCTACGCCGGGGGGCAGCCGTCCTTTGTCGTCGATGCCTACACCGGACGCCTGTTCAGCCGCCTCGGCCTGCTCGACGGTACGGAAAAATATGAGCAGATCCGCAACCTTTTCATGGCTGAACTGCCGGTCGAAACCGCCCTTTACAACGAGTATCACGCGCTGATCGTCATCCAGTGCAAAGAGCACTGCCGCAAACGACCGATCTGCCCCGGCTGTCCGCTGGAAGCCGTCTGTACCTACCGGCAACAGAACCCTTGATCAACGACGGCAGCTGCGGTATTTTCGGCGGGCTAACTTTATCCTGAATCCGTGAGTACCCGATGCAGCCGATGAAAGAAAATCATGATCGATTCTGACGATAAAAAATCTGAGCCGACAGCGACTACGGACGCCCAGCAGGTAGAGATTTCACCACCTGCGGCAACGGAAGAAGTCCCCGTCGAAATCCCGTGCGATCCATCCGCCGCAGCGACGCCCGAGGCAGAAGCCACTGCAGACAACGAAACCGCGGCGGATGCGGAATTCGGCTTGCCCGCTGAGTCGGAAGCCGAGCCGCAAGCGACTGACGATGCGGTCGCAAGTACGAGCACCGTGGAAGCGGAAGAGCCGATCGTTGCTGCCGAAACCGCCGAAAAGCCTGCCAACCTGCGCTGGGATCTCTATTTTCTCTTACTGTTGGTTGGCATCAGCCTGCTGCGCGTCGGTTATCTGTATATCGTCCCGCTCGATCTGGGACCGGATGAAAGCTACTACTGGGATTGGTCGCGACGCCTCGATCTGGGCTATTACAGCAAGCCGCCGATGATCGCCTGGGTCAATGCCCTGTCGACCATGCTGCTCGGGGTCAGCGCCCAGGCGGTACGAATGCCGGCGGTGCTGTTCGGTGCGCTGGGGCTGGTCGGGATGTACCTCTGCGGCCGGCGGCTGTTCAATGCCGAGGTTGCCTTCTGGGGCGTTGCCGCCTGGCTGGCGACCCCTGGAACTGCGGCATTGGGGCTGATCATGGCCACCGACGTGTTGCTGGTCTGCTGCTGGAGCCTGGCCCTCTACACCCTCTGGCGCGCCATCGAGACACCGCGGGCGAAGCCGCACTGGTGGTTGCTGACCCTGCTGCTGGTCGGACTGGGCTCGCTGAGCAAACAGATGATGATGCTCTTTCCACTGCTGATGATCATCTATCTGCTGATCAGCGGCGAGGATCGCCGTCACCTGAAACAACGCTGGCCCTGGCTGCTGTGGGGCGGTTCGCTGCTGTTTCTGCTGCCGCCGCTCTGGTGGAATTTTCGCCACGACTGGATCACCTTCAAACACACGGCACACCACATTGAACTCAGCGGCACGACCCTGCTCGACCACCTGAAAACCTTCGGCGAGTTTGTCGGCGGGCAGATGGGCCTGCTGACGCCGCTCACTTGGCTGCTGTTGCTGCTGCTGCTGTTATCGCTGCTGCCGCTGCTGTTCAAGCAATCGAAGCAGGTCCGCTTTCTGTTCGTTTTCGGCGCCGTCGGCCTGCTCGGCTTCAGCGGTTTCAGTTTCAAGCAGAGCATCAACCCCAACTGGCCGGCCACCTACTATCCGGCCGGATTGCTGCTGCTGGCGGCCTGGGGGCGCGGTCAGGTTAACGCCGGCTTTATCGACAGGTTGCGCAAGTGGTTTATCCCCGCCCTGAAATTCGGCATGGTTTTGACGCTGCTCGCCTACCTGCTGCCTTTCGCCATGGAGTTGAGCTTTATTCCGCTCGGCAAAAAAGATCCGACCCGGCGAATTAAAGGCTGGAGTGAACTGGGCCAACAGGTCGGCACAACCCTGCAAGAACAACCGCGCCCGGAGCAGACCTTTGTCCTCTCGCCGCTGCGCAAATACCCGGCCGGAGTTGCCTTTTACACCCCCGGCCATCCGATCACCTACAAATGGCCCGGCAACCCGCCGAAGGTCAGCAGCCAATATGAACTCTGGCCCGGCCCGACCGACAAACTAGGCTGGGATGCGCTGATTCTGCACAATGCCGATTCGCCGCTGCCGCCGGCGTTGATCGCCAGCTTTGAAACTATCGTGCCGCTGGGAGAAAAGAGGATTCCGATCGGTGCTGCGGGAGAGCGCCGCTACAGCCTGTGGCGCGGTGAAAACCTGCTTTCCTAGCCGGAGTGGCACTGATGGAGAATCTGGATAGCTACCTGTTCCTGCTGAAAAAATTTCTCGGCGGCCTGCTGATGCCGCTGCCGATGATTCTTTTGCTGCTGGTCTGGGCGCTACTGTTGTTGCTGCGACAGAAATCCCGCTGGTTCGGGTTTCTGTTTGTGCTGCTGGCAACCGGGCTGCTGTTTGTCGCCAGTTATGCACCGCTCAGCAGTCAGCTGACCGGACCGCTGGAACAGCAGTTTGCCAGTTATCAGCCGGGCGAGACCGAGGTAGATTTTATTTCGGTTCTGGGTAGCGGCCATGTCGCCGGCGGCGGCCTGCCGGTGACCAGTGAGCTGAAGCCGGCGGGAGTGGTCCGACTGGCGGAAGGGATTCGGATCTATCGACTCAATCCGGGCAGCAAGCTGATCTTCACCGGCTATCATGGTCGTGAGCAGGTCTCGTACACCGATAAGATTGTCGAACTGGCGATCGCCCTCGGCGTTCCTGCAGAGGATATTCTCCCCTTCACCGGCCCCAAGGATACCGCCGACGAAGCAAACTTGATTGCCGAGAAATTCCCCGACGCAACCTTGGTGCTGGTCACTTCAGCGGCTCATATGCCGCGGGCGATGGGGCTGTTCCGCAGCGCGGGTCTCAAGCCGATTCCGGCGCCGACCAATCATCTGACCCGACCGGTCCGCAGCCGATGGCAGTTTCCGAGCGCAGAAAATCTGTACCGCAGCCAAAGCTGGCTCTACGAACAGCTGGGGATGGCCTGGTCGCAACTGACCGGGCAGATCAAAACCGATACCTAGATGGCAGCACTTGCCTAAACGAAAGTCGGTGCCGGTCCGGGTGGTTCAGCCAGTTCCTCCGGTCGCAACAGATAACAGAGCAGCAAACCACTTAAATAGACCATCCCCCAAGCCCAGAGCACGTCGCTGGGGAAATGTCCCCCTTGCGCCATCCGGCCGGCGCCCATCAACACCCCATAAATTGTTCCGCCGAGCAGAAAGCCTTTTGCCAACCGCTTGCGCCGTTTGCGCAGGATGAGATAGGGCGCGATCAGGTAGAAGCCGATCGAGGCATGTCCCGACGGAAAGGATTTACTCACCCCCCGCTCACCGCGATCCCAAACCTTGAGAAACGGCAGCTGGCCGCCGAATTCGACAACATGTTTCGGCCGACTCCGCCCCCAGTTATCCTTGAAGACCGAGTTGACCAACAAACCCGGTCCGATCGCCAGCAACAGCAACAACAGCAGATACGAGCGCCACTGCCGCCGCAGTTTCGGCAATTTCCAGCCGAGCAGCAGACCGCCCAGACCGATACTGCCGAGTAGAATACCTGGAATCATGCCGCGCTGGTAAAGCAGCTGCCAGAGCCAAAAATCCCGGAAACGCCAGCCCGCGTCCGGTTGATAGCAAAAACGGGCGATCTGCATATCGAGATCGGTCTGCCGAAACAGCAGCGTCAGCAGCAACAACAGCAACAACGGCAGAATCAGTTCATACAGCAAAGTTTTTTGTGCCATTTTGTCCAATGGGTATCTCCATGCGATCGTAGACTGCGCGCACCTTAGAGCCAAGCGGCGCAACTTGTCAAGATAGCGGTTTTTTTTGCTGACTTGACAGCCGGATACATGATAAAAGGCAAGGTTTGTCGGATGAGCTATTTCGCTACCCAAGAGGAGCCGTCAGATCATGAATAAAATCAGCTTCGTTGTTCCAATCTACAACGAGGAAGAGAATATCCCCAAGCTGGTCGAAGAGATTCAGGCAGTCGCCCCCGACCTGTCAAGTGATTACGAAATCCTGCTGGTCGATGATTGCAGCAGCGACGGCAGCCTGTCGATCATTCGCCGATTGGCCGAGCGGATCGAGCCGCTTCACTACCTTTCATTCGCCCGCAACTGCGGTCAGTCGGCAGCGCTCTACGCCGGTTTTCAGGCGGCAAACGGTGACGTCATCATCACCCTGGATGCCGACCTGCAGAACGACCCGGCCGATCTGCGGCAGATGTACCGGCACTATGGTGAATTCGACATGGTCAACGGCTGGCGCTTCAACCGCCAGGACACACTGTCGAAGAAGATCGCCAGCAGAATCGGCAACTTTGTCCGCAACTGGCTGACCAGAGAGACCATTCACGATACCGGCTGCTCGTTGAAGATTATGAATGCACAACTGCTGAAACGGGTCCGCATCTACAAGGGGCTACACCGCTTCCTGCCGACGTTGATGCGGATGGAAGGAGCAAAAGTGATCGAGATCAAGGTCAACCATCGCCAGCGACTGTTCGGCGAGTCGAAATACACGAACCTGCAACGGGGCATCGAAGGTCTCTACGACCTGATTGCGGTTCGCTGGATGCAAAACCGTCACCTGACAATCGAGGTCAAAGAAAAAAAATGATGGATCTGTCAATGACCGAAATCCTGATTCTGGTGGTCGGCTTCGCCGGGCAAGCGATGTTTTTCATGCGCTTTTTTGTCCAGTGGCTTTACTCGGAGAAACATAAACGCAGCCTGATTCCGACCGCCTTCTGGTATTTCAGCCTCGGCGGCAGCTTTCTGCTGATGACCTACGCGATCTTCAAGAAGGACCCGGTCTTCATCATCGGCCAGTCGACCGGCTTCATTATCTACACCCGCAACCTGATTCTGATCCGCCGTGAGCGGCGGGAAAAGGCGGCCAGAAGCGCGCAGGAAAGCACCGGGGACAGCTGACCCACAGCCCCTCACTTTGTTCACTTTTGTCCATGTATACGCAATAATGCACAAAAATGTCCTTTTCTACGCAAGCATCCCGCAGCGGCAACAAACCGAAACAACCAGATAACTATCCAACTATACAGAGAATTCCAAAGAAACAACGCTCTTCACACGACGTTGGCAATCCCCTTGCACAGAATAACCAGCACAAGGCAAGCGACGAAAAACTTGCCCTGCTGATGCCATTATTGCCAAGAGGAGCAAGTGCCATGGGCCGTCGAGCTTACAACGCCAAAAAATTCATCGTTTCCTGCCGCGTCAACAACGAAGAGATGGACCTGCTGCAGAGCATTGCCAAAGAGTCCGGCACCAGCATTTCCGAGCTGCTGCGCAAGAGCCTGAGCGGCCTGCAGGACAACTTCAAAAATTCACAACTGAGCGCCTGACCCGTAAGCGGAAAAGCTCGCTGCGCAAGCCGCAGCAACAATCCGATCAGCGCGTGAACGTTCGGAGGGGACGTTCACCACCGCCCGCGCCCCATCTAATCTTGCATAATTCCTGCAAAAAGCGCCGTAATTCACCAGCTTTTCACTTGAGCCTGAATCCGCAGCCATTCGGCGGCAAAGAGCACAAACCATTGACCTGCCTGAACACTTCAATAATCGCCGCCGAACCTTCGGGTGCAGCTCAGATTATAGAAATGCTCATTCAAGCCAAGCGCTTGCACTCTTTATCCACCGCCTGCCCACGGATTCAGGCTTGAACTTGACCGGTACTTTTGTTAGCCTGCCTGACTAATCTTTTCATGATAATCCGACCTCCGAACCCGCTGCACACAGGCGGCTTCAGGCGAACAATACAAAAGAGGCACAGGCATGGACTATAAAGATACCCTGAATCTTCCGAAGACCGATTTTCCGATGCGCGCCAATCTGCCGAAACGTGAACCGGAAATGCTCAAACACTGGCAGAGTATCGGCCTCAACGACAAGCTGGAAAATGCCAACAAGGGCGGCGAAAGCTTCATCCTGCACGACGGCCCTCCCTACGCCAACGGCCACCTGCACATGGGCCACGCGCTGAACAAAACGCTCAAGGATATCATCGTCAAGAGCAAGCGGATGCAGGGTTTCTACACCCCCTACGTGCCGGGCTGGGACTGCCACGGCCTGCCGATCGAACTGATGGTCGACAAGAAGCTCGGAAAAAAGAAGCGCGAGATGAGCAAAGCCGACTTCCGCCGCAAGTGCCGCAGCTATGCCGCGGAATGGGTCAAAATTCAGAGTGAAGAATTCCAGCGGCTGGGCATCTTCGGCAACTGGGAAGATCCCTACCTGACCATGAACAGCCACTACGAGGCGCAGACCGCCCGCGAACTGGCCAAGCTGGCCGAGCGCGGTTCACTGTTCAAGGGAAAAAAACCGATCCATTGGTGTTCCTCCTGTGTTACCGCGCTGGCTGAGGCCGAGGTCGAGTACGCCGATCACACCTCGCCATCAATTTTCGTCAAATTCCCCTATGTCGACGAACTGCCGGAACCACTGACACAGCTGTCCGGCAGAACGCTTAATTTCGTCATCTGGACCACCACCCCCTGGACGATTCCTGCCAACCAGGGGATCTGCCTGAACCCGGAGCTGCCTTACGCGGTGGTTGAAGCAAACGGCGAGCTGCTGGTGCTGGCCGAAGGGCTGGTCGAGTCGGTGATGAAGACGCTGGAGATTGAAGATTTCTCGATTGTTGCCAGTTTTGATGCAGAGAGCTTCGAAAAGAAAAACTGCCGTCACCCCTTCTACCAGCGCAACTCATTGATCGTCCTCGGCGACCATGTCACCTTAGAGGCGGGAACCGGCTGTGTTCACACCGCTCCCGGTCACGGTCAGGATGACTATATCGTCGGCCTCAAGTACGGCCTGGAGATCTACAACCCGGTCGACGACTACGGCCGCTACCGCGAAGATCTGCAACTTTTCGGCAAGATGAAGCTGAAAGACGCCAACCCGGCAGTCAACGCAAAGCTGGCCGAGGTCGGTGCCCTGTTGCAACAGAGTGAAATCAGTCACAGCTATCCGCACTGCTGGCGCTGTAAAAAACCGATCATCTTCCGCGCCACCGAACAGTGGTTCGTCGGTATGGAGCAGAACGACCTGCGCAAGAAAACCTTGCAGGAGATCGAGAAGGTCGAGTGGATTCCGACCTGGGGTCGCGACCGGATCTACAACATGATTGAGGCCCGGCCCGACTGGTGTATCAGTCGCCAGCGCAGCTGGGGCGTGCCGATCACTGTCGTCTACTGTGAGAAATGCGGCGATGACCTGTGCGACGGCAAAATCATGCACCATATCGCCGACCAGTTCGAAGCGACCGGCAGCGACATCTGGTTCGAAAAGGACGCCGGAGAGCTGCTGCCCGCAGACACAACCTGTCCCAGCTGCGGCCACGACAAGTTCACCAAAGAGACCGACATTCTGGATGTCTGGTTCGACTCCGGGGTCTCACACGCAGCGGTCTGCGAGCATCGCGACGAACTGCAGAGCCCGGCTGATCTCTACCTGGAAGGCTCAGACCAGCATCGCGGCTGGTTCCATTCGAGCCTGCTCGAATCGGTCGGTACCCGCGACCGCGCGCCCTACAAGGCGGTGCTGACCCATGGCTTTGTACTGGACAAGGATGGTCGGCCGATGTCGAAATCGAAGGGCAACATCATCAAGCCGGAAGAGATCATCGGCAAGTACGGCGCAGAAATCCTGCGCATGTGGGTGGCCGCCACCGATTACCGTGACGACATCCGCCTCGGCAATGAGACCCTGCAACGGCTCTCCGATGCCTACCGGCGGATCCGCAACACTGCCCGTTACCTGCTCGGCAACCTGGACAGGTTCGATCCGGCCAATGACCTGGTCGCCGACAGCGAGCTGCTCGAATTGGACCGCTGGGCGCTGTCACGCCTTTCCGGACTGGTCAGCAAAATCGAAAAGGCTTACGAGCAGTACGAGTTTCACAGCATCTATCATGCCGTGCACAACTTCTGCAGTATCGACCTCTCCGCCTTCTATCTGGATATCCTCAAGGACCGGATCTACACCAGCCCGCAAGGAAGTATCGAATATCGCAGCGCCCGCACCAGCATGTATCTGCTGCTCGACGCCATCACCCGGCTGATCGCCCCGGTCATGACCTTCACCGCCGACGAAATCTGGCAGAAGTTGCCGGGCGAGCGGGAAGAGAGCGTCCATCTGGCAAGCTTTCCGAAACTGATGGGCCGGCGCTTCGATGCCGAGCTGGAAGAGCGCTACGAACAGCTACAGAAGGTCCGCTCCGAGGTCTCCAAAGTGCTGGAAAAGGCCCGTGCCGAAAAAAAGCTGGGGCAATCGCTGGAAGCCAAAATTCGCCTGCAGGCACCTGCAGCGGTTCTCCCGTTACTGCAACAGTATCAAACGCAACTGGCCAGTCATTTTATCGTCTCCCAAGTGGAGCTGGTCAATGAGTTGAGTGAGGGAGTAACCGCCGAACAGCTGCCCGGTCTGAAATTGCAGGTACTGCCGGCTGATGGCGAAAAATGCGAACGCTGCTGGAACTTTGTCACCAGCGTCGGAGCAAACGGCGAACATCCGGATATCTGCAGCCGCTGTTCGGCGGCCCTGATTGCGGAGTAATATGAGACATTACCGGACCTTCGGTCTGACCGCCGGCATCTGCTTGCTGCTCGACCAGCTGAGCAAGATCTATATCGATACAACTTTTGTGCTCTACCAGTCGCTGCCGGTGAGTGAGAATTTTTTTCACATCACCTACCTGCGGAATCCGGGGGCGGCCTTCGGAATTTTATCCGACAACGCCATCCGGATTCCGTTTTTTATCGGCGTATCGATCCTCGCTGTAATCGGTATTCTCTGGTACCTGCGCAAGGTCGACAGCAGGGATCACTGGCAGCATTTTGCCCTGGGGTTGATTTTTAGCGGCGCAATCGGCAATCTGATCGACCGGATCCGACTCGGCGAAGTGATCGACTTTCTCGACGTCCACTGGTACCAGTACCACTGGCCGGCCTTCAACATCGCCGACAGTGCCATCTGCGGCGGCGTAATCGTTATGTTTCTTTGTACCTGGCGGGATGAGCGGCTGAAGAATCGCGCAAACAACGCTTAACTAACTCCGCATCAAAACGGAATTTCAGTCAAGGAGCCTGACAAATGACCAAAAAACTATTGGTACTGATCCTGCTTGCCACTCTGTTTGTAACCGGCTGTGAATGTGTCGGCGGTTTCGGTCGCGACCTGCAGCAGGCCGGCAATTGGCTGGAGCACAAAAGCGGCAGCAACTGAAGTCTTGCGACGCTGAGAATACTGCCTACGGCACATCTCTGCGTGCCCTCCTTTCGTGACCATCGTTTTTTCCGATAACAGCCATCCAGATTATCGATATTACCTTCTGGACTTGCAGGCCCCGGGCTGTTAGCTTGGCCTCCGATTCAGCTTAATCGGAGGCCGCATGAAAAAATTAATCCTGCTCTTTCTGACCCTGCTCCATGTAGTTCCGGCACTGGCAGCAGACCAATCAGGCATGTACCGCTGGCAGTTTGACCTTTCCGCCCACAATCCCGGGGAGGAGGCACAGCTCTGGATTCCCTACCCCACCTCGGACAGTGAACAGATCATCAGCAATATTCAGTGGCAGGGAAACTACAGCGAAGCGGCTGTCTACACCGAACGCAACTTCGGTACGCCGATGCTGCATGTGCGTTGGCCCAAAGGGGCCGAACAGCGCCGCTTGAGCTTCTCTTTTCACGCGCAGCGCAGCGAGCAGGTCAAGCGCAATTTCCCCACCGAGCAGGCCGCCTACGACCCTCGCGACTACGCCCGTTATCTGACGTCGACCCGCCTCGGTCCGATCGACGGCCAGGTCAAGGCGTTGGCCGATAAAATTACCAGCGGCAAGCACGGTATCCTCGCCAAGTCCCGTGCTGTCTACGACTGGACGGTGGACAATACCTACCGCGACCCGAACACCCGCGGTTGCGGTATTGGTGATGTCACCGCCCTGTTGCGTCGCCCCGGCGGCAAATGCGCCGATATCAGCTCCATTTATATTGCCCTGGCCCGCGCGGCCGGGGTCCCGACCCGCGAAATCCTCGGCATCCGCAGCGGCAAAAGCGCACCGCAGGATGTCAGCAACTGGCAACACTGCTGGGCGGAATTTTTTCTGCCCGGTTACGGCTGGGTGCCGGTCGATCCGGCCGATGTGCGCAAGGCGATGCTCAAACAGAAGCTGACGCTGGAAGATCCGAAAACCGCCGAACTGCGTGAAGCCTACTGGGGGCGGGTTGACCAGTACCGCATCCGGCTCAGCGAAGGGCGCGACCTGCAGCTGAATCCGCCGCAACAGGGACCGGCGATCAACTACCTGATGTATCCCTTTGCCCAAATCGGTGGCGAAACCCTCGACTGGCTCGACCCGCAGAGCTTCAAGTATTCAATTGTCTGGCAGCCGGTCAGGAGGCTGTCCGACAACTGAATACCGCTCACGCCGGCCGCTTGCTCTTGGGCAAACCCTTCACCACCAACGCATAGGATGCGTCGATCATCGCCCGGAATTCAGCTTCGGGGACCGAACCATCCAGCACCACCGTATTCCAGTGGCGCTTATTCATGTGGTAGCCGGGGAGCACGGCGGAGTAACGCTCGCGCAGGCTTTCGGCCAGCAGCGGATCGCACTTCAGATTGATCCGCAACGGCTCGTCATTGAGGCCGAGCAGGGCAAACATCTTACCGGCGATCTTGAATACCAGGGTCGTCTCGTCAAAAGGAAAATCCTCCCCCGCACCAGCTTTTGCCAGCAGGTAACTGCGTAAAATTTCGAAATCCATCGTCAGCCCTTTCTGTGCGGTTGCCCCTGTCAACGCCAGGTAATGCCGGGAGTTTTACGCTCAGGCATACGCTGGTAGCGAAACTGCGGATAGCCGACCATCATCGACCCGAAAGCCTGATGTCCGTCAGGCAGGCCCAGCGCCGCCGTCAACGGCGGAAAATTGCTGGCAGCGGCATTAAAATAGCCGGCCCAGCAGCCGCCCAGCTCCATGCCGGTTGCCGCCAACTCCAGGTAGGTCAAAGCAATCGTACAGGTCGTCGGGGCCATTGCGTCATCTTTCGCCGCGTGAGCAATGATCAACACCGGGGCGTCACGCAGCACAATATCCTCACCCGCCTGCAGACGCTCAAGAGCCTTATCCATATGCATCGACAAGGCAAATTCTGACATATTTGCCAGCATCCAGCGCATCCAGTCACCGACCAGCTCAATCAGTTTGTTCAACTCGTCCCGATCGGTCAGCACCAGCCATTCGGCGGTTTGCGAGTTATGACCGGAGGGCGCATAGCGAGCGACTTCAATCAACTTTTGCAGAGTTTCCCGTGATACGGCCTTATCCCTATAGTTGCGGATAGAGCGGCGACTGCGTAAAAACTGATCACACTGTTCCGCAGACAAAAACAGCTCTTTTTTAACCGGCGGGCATTGCTCCTGCGGGATCTCGGCATGCCGCAGACTGGCCGATGGACAAGCCGCCACACAATGTCCACAGCGGATACAGAGCTCCTCAATAGCAGCCACCGGGAGCGGGTATTCCCCTTGCTTGAAATCGATCAAGTGCCCCGGGCAGACGGCCGCGCAGATACCATCCTGATTGCAGGTTTGCGGATTCACTTCAATGAGACTCATGGTCACTCCTTACATTCAATTCTGGGGTGTGGTTGTTAGTAGCAAAATATCTTGCTTTTCAATTTGATGAGTGCTAAAAATGTCGGCCGTACTTCGGGAAAGATGATGACGGGGCGTAGCGCAGTCTGGTAGCGCACCTGCTTCGGGAGCAGGGGGTCGGAAGTTCAAATCTTCTCGCCCCGACCATTTTCCCCATAAGTTACCACCAGTTGAAGAAAAAAGGCCAGTCATCGTGACTGGCCTTTTTTCGTGAAAATTGCAGACAATTGCAGACATGTGTTTAAGTCAGGGCACAACGGCCACGGCTTCTTGCTGCCACACCAGCCCATCGGCATGATCCGGATCATAAACCGTCAACCGAGCGTTCCAGTTTCCGGCGGGTATTGCTTGCCCGCCGAGGTTTAAAAACAGGTTTGCTTCACCAGCTGCCGGAACTCCGCTGGTCCAGTAAAACGGGTTACCGATGCCGTTGCCGGCGGTGGTGCTGTCGATGGTGACGCCGCCGATTTCTAAAATCATGCGGGTGACGCTGGCCAGGTCGACGATAACACCATCGGCTTGAAGTTGCCAGTCGATGGTGTTATCGCGCCCCAGGTAGATA